>JBQMYD010000001.1:0-365446 GCA_052173655.1 Treponemataceae bacterium
AAGGAATAGAACTTTTTGTTTATCATTGTGATCAATGTAATGAATATCATTTAACGCATAACCGGTATTAGGAGATTTTGAAATGAATAAAATTGTATAACCTTGTTACTCTTTTACTTGGTTTTTATGTTTTGTATGCAATTCAAAATGTATTCGATTGTCAATTCTATGGACTTGGAAAAACAAATTATATGCTTTTTGAATCGATAGTTACCAATTCAATTTATTATGGGATAGCATTTGCTTTGTATCTTGCAGGTAAATGGACTCCGACATTGGTAAGTATTGCATTGTTATTCGGTGTCGGAAATGCTTTTGACAGTATTGTTTCAGGCGGAGTTTTTGCATATTTATTGAAGAAAAAGAAAATCAATATTTTTGATGTTGAATAATGTCTTTATTCGTGCTAGAAAATAAATAATAATAGCTATAACTATCCGCATTATTTAGAGGGTATGGTGTATACTTTTAATAGGGGGAATAATGAAAACAAAAGTAGTGTATGTAAAAAGTACTTTTCCGTCAGATATTGATTCTGTATTTAAACTCTTAACTGATTTAAAAACTTTGCAATATATTGCATCTCCATATGCTTCATTTAAGATAATTGGGGAAGAAAAGGAAGTTGTTTGGACTGAAGGACAAACTTTTTCATTTTTGTTTAAAATGTTTTGCTTTATACCTTATGGAACTCATACAATTAAAGTAATTAATTTTAATAAAGACGGAATTTATACAAACGAAAGCAATACAAATGTACCTATATGGAATCATAGAATTAAATTGATTGATAACGGAAATGGAACAACGGATTATAGTGATGAAGTTGAAATCGGAGCAGGTTGGAAAACGTTTATTGTTTGGCTTTGGGCTAATTGCTTTTATAGACATCGCCAACGAAAATGGTTGAAACTTATAGAAATTCAAAAGGTAGTAAAATAATAATTTAAACAATATTGATATGAAACAGGATAATATTGGAACAAATCTATTGGTACCATTTTATTCCAAATAGAAAATAATATTAGGAATGGAATGATCAACAATTTGGCAATGGCAGAAGATGCTTTGCTTATACAAAAAAGTGAGTAGCACCTCTTCAAAATCGACAAACAATATCAAGTTCATGTTGTTAAAAAAAATAAATTTAACTTTGAGATAAAGTTACGGTTTGTGGTATTTTAACTTTTTTGAAACTGATTACGAAAATAAAATATATGAATAAAAAGTTGATTTATAACTCTAAAAGGTGGATAATGAGTAATAGCATCCGGTAAAGATTACTTGAATTTTGTACTTGATCAGCTTTATGATAATGATTTTAGTTGAGATGTATGAGGAACTGCCGAAGAAAAATAGCCTATTCCTGCAATCAAAGTTTTGATAAATTTATGTTGGTAAGTTTATAATCGAAAATAAAATGAAAATGCAAACTAAAATAAAAAAAAGAGTTTTTGAGATAATACAAACTGCAAGCCCAAATGATAAAGCTAGTAAAGTTTTTGATATCAGCCTTATTATTTTGATTTTATTAAATGTATGCTTGGTAATTGCAGATACATTTGTACTTCCGATACCTGTTCAGAAAATATCGACTTGGATAGAAAGAATCTCAGTTGTGATTTTTTCTATTGAATATTTACTCCGAATTTGGACTGCGGATTTTCTTTTTCCGAAAAAAAAATATTTTGTTGCAAAAATAAAATACATTTTTTCATTTATGGCAATAATTGATTTATTGGCGATACTTCCTTTTTATCTTCCTATGTTTTTACCGATAGATTTGAGAGTCTTGAGAGTACTTAGAATAATAAGATTATTCAGGGTATTTAAAATTAGCAGATATACAAATGCCTTATCTTCAATCGTAAAAGTATTTAAGAACAAACAGCACGAGCTTCTTTCTTCATTTTTTGTTGTATTGCTATTAATGATCGTTGCTTCTGTTTTGATGTTCAGCATTGAAAATAAAGCACAGCCTGAAGTTTTTAAAAATGCTTTTGATGCTTTATGGTGGGCTTTGGCAACTTTAACTACGGTTGGATATGGGGATATTTATCCGATTACGATTCTTGGAAAAATATTAAGTGCAATAATTGCAATCTTAGGAATTGGCTTGGTAGCTGTTCCTACTGGTATTATTTCTGCCGGATTTATGGAGTCAATTCAATCGGAAGAAAAAGAAAAATCTGATAACATAAAATATTGTCCATATTGCGGCAAAAAAATTGATGATCAGGTACAATAGAATTAAATTGACAAAATTTTATACTGGAGAATATAATTAATATATGTTAGGCGGAAGACTCTGTAGGAACTGCCAATTTTTCAATTTAATATAATATATACAAATAAATGAGGTGCATGGTAAATGACAATAACGATAATAGCAACTCTCATGCTGATGGTGTTTTATTTTCTTTTGTTGTATGGAGGAGTGGCTTTTATTCAAAATAAGAAGTTTCTTACATCTGCTCCCAAAGAGGTTTATGATGCTCTTCCTGACAGAAAAGAAAGATTCCGCGGTGCCCATGTAATCGGTTGGATTATAGTTGCATTTGCTCTTCTTATCCTTTTGGGTGCTGTTATACTTGGAGCATTGGACGGAATTCATAATAATTTTAATTTTATTAAGTTCTTCATAAGATTTTTAATTATGCTTTATGGAATGGAAACTTTCGATATCTTGTTTTTCGATTGGGTTCTTCTATGCCGTTCAAATTTCTTTCCTCGTTTTTATCCGGAAATTAAGGATCTCCTAGGTCCGCATTTGTTCGGATTTAATTGGAAAACGCATGTTCTGCATTACATTATGTATATTCCTATGTGTGCCGCAGTGGCATTGATATGTACTTTGTTTTAGAAAGTGGATTACTAGCAGTTCCGACAGGTATTATTTGCTGCGTTCAATAATATTGGAGGATTTTATGAGAAAAAAATTAGGTGTGGTATTTTTTTTGTGCTTGTTTGCGTTTTTGTTTACAAGTTGCGACGAGGTTTTGTCTGTAGTAACTTTAGATGAAAATGGTGAAAAAATTGTGAACAATTATGTTTCTACTTTCAGTGATACTGTTTATGATGAAAGTATTTCTTTTAAATCATGGCATGATATCGAGCTTTTTGAAGAAACCGACATTCTTGAAAAGGATGAATTACTTTTCAAAATCGAAAATAAAAAGGAAAACATTGTTGTTTTGGGGGATGAAGAGTCTGCTATTGAGATAAGTTTTTTTGAAGGTGGCTATAAATACAAACTTTTTACTTCTATGGACAGTTTGTCCGAATTATTTAATTTTTGAAATAGGGGAAAAAAAATGAAAAAACTCTTGAAATTTTTAATAATAGGTTTTGCACTATCAATACTTATCTTTTCTTGTGAAAAAAAACCGCTTACTCTTGACGATGAAACTTCGATGAAAACTTTGCTCAAAGCAAGTGATAATGAAATAAAAGAGCTTGTTATAAAAGAAGCCTCTGAAAAAGCAAATATCTGTGCTGACAATATAGATGTTGAATATATTTTACGTGATGAAAAAAGTCAGACCATTGTCGTAAAAAGCAAAGTAAAAAAAGACTGAAAAATATCATTTTTTACTGTTATTAAAAATCCGGATAAGTCAAACCTGTCCGGATTTTTTTTTATTTAAAAAAATCAATATCTTGTATGTTGAATAAAATCTGATAACGCATACTATAACAAAAGTTTTATTTTTACTACTAGACTTGTTATAACTAAAAGTTTATTATGCTTACCTCATGTACGATCTAATGTTACATGAAAACATAACTATTGAATTAAGGAAAATTACTATGCTTATGTCTCAAAATTCAAAAAATATAACAGTAAAATACGGAATAGGCTTTAAATTGGCGCTAATCATTTCAGCTGTATTATTTACAGTTTTTTTCGTAAAGGCAACCTATGACGGTGTAGCCAATTATAAAAATGCGATTGTTCAACATACCTATAAAATGACGGATGAAAATCAATTACTTGCTTTGCATGTGGAAAGAATTTTTGCCAATGCATACCAAACATATATGGATTGGGATGGAGTTGTACAAGAAGAATTGAAGTTACCCATTGCTCAACGTAGCCGGGAGCGTCTAAAATCACATATGCAAAATTTTTTGGCCAGAAATACGGATCTTGCAAGTATGGGACTGCTTTTTGAACCTAATGCCTTTGATGAAAAAGATGCATTTTTTGCAAATGACGGTTTTTATGCTTATGACGGTCGTTTTACGTTGTACACGCAGAAAACCGAAACGGGAATTACTATACGAATGGTTGACGAGTTTTATGATTCGGAAGAAGATGCATGGTGGGTAGAGCCTCTAAAACATCAAAAATTAGTCGTTATTCCGCCGTTTCAATTTGATGGAAAAATTCTGGTAACATTAGCAGCCCCAATTTTCTTTAATGGAAAAGCTGTCGGCGTGTACTGTACAAATCTTGATGTTACTTCCATTCAAAAAGCAACTGAAAGTATTCCGGGTACTTCAAAAGATAATTTTAAGCTTTTTTGTACCAATGACGGAATTGTAGCTGCAAACGGTATTGATTCCTCACAAATACTTAAAAACCAATTTGATAGTTATCCTGAATTTAAGCCAATATTTGAACAATTGCAAAACGGTACTATTATTGATAGAGTCAGTGCTGCTTCCGGTTATCCGTTAAAATTTATTTTTGTACCAATAAATTTAAAGGGTGTAAATGAAAAATGGGCTTTTATTTCTGCAACTTTGATGGATACAATCACAGCTCCGGCAAAAAAAGCTTTATTTTTTACGATTATTCAGTATATGCTTATATTATGTATCATTATACTGTTGCTTTCACAATTAATTAGAATGCTGATTGGCAAACCTTTAAAAAGGACAAGCAGACTTTTAAATGACATTGCCCAAGGTGATTTGACTATCAGAATTCCTGTAAAAGGGAAAGATGAAATTGCTGCCATGTCGGAACGATTGAATCAAACTATAGAAAAAATTAGTATACTTATACAATCGGCAGTAACTAGCAGTGGAAATGCAAAAAATATAGGTGAAGAATTAGTAAATCATATGACACAAACCGCCAGTGCGGTTCACCAAATAAGTGCTAATATCGACGGAGTAAAACAGCAAGCATTAAACCAATCTGCAAGTGTTACAGAAACAGCTTCCACAGTAGAAGAAATTATCAGGACTATAAAACAACTCAATAATAGTATTGAAAACCAAGCTGCCAGTGTTGCCCAATCTTCTTCTGCCGTAGAACAAATGGTGGCAAACGTAGCTTCAATTACACAAACACTTGATAAAACCAATGATACTATTAAAAACCTTGCAACAGCTACATCTGACGGAAAGGAAACTATTTCAAATGCAGGTAGTGTAACACAAAAAATAGCCGAAGAATCAGGTAGTTTACTTGAAGCAAGTAATGTTATTCAGCATATTGCAAGTCAGACAAATCTTTTAGCAATGAATGCCGCCATTGAAGCTGCACATGCAGGGGAATCCGGGAAAGGCTTTGCCGTTGTTGCCGATGAAATCAGAAAGTTGGCAGAAGAATCAAGTGTACAAGGAAAAACAATTACAGCAACTCTTAAAAACTTATCAGGTGAAATTGAAACCTTGTCAGCTTCTTCTAAAACAGCAGGAGAAAAGTTTAGTGTGATTTTCAGTCTGTCTGAACAGGTCAAGGATATGAGTAACCGCTTAATGGAAGCGATGAAAGAACAAGAAAGCGGAAGTCGCGAAGTACTAAGTGCTATAAAAACAATTAATACTGTAACCACAGAAGTAAAAGCCGGTTCCGGTGAAATGCTCAAAGGCGGAGAAGGTGTTGCACAGGAAATGAAAAAACTTGATGATCTTACCCGTGTAATAGCCGACAGTATGAATGAAATGGCCTCGGGAGCAGTTCAGATTAGTAATGCTGTACAGGAAGTAAATATGATAAGCCAAAAAAATATGGAAAGTATTGAAAATTTGACAAAAGAAGTAAAGTAGTTTAGAATGTAGGCGTGTGGTGCTCGTTTATGCTATGAACAGTTGGAATTCTTTAGAAAAAGGAGACTAAAAATGAAAGTAAGAAATTTTACTTTTGTATCAGTTTTAATATCTGTTATTTTCTGTTTTTCATTTACTTCATGTATACAGGTAACAGATACCAGTGAACATAAGGCAGACTTTTACGTTTTTAACGTAACCGAAAGTCCGTTAACTGCTGAATTTGTTTCTTATGAAAAAAAATCAGTTTTCAAAAGATGTCGCATTGATAATATCCAGCCAATTGAAGAAGATAATCCTATTTTAAGTAAAAGATTGGAGGATATTGCTGAACTTGAAGATAAAGAAAAAGTCGGTTATGTATTTTCAAATTTTATCCCCGGAACTTACTTTGTTGATATTGACGGTTTTTCAGAATCTGAGGAGATATATCCTGTAGTTTACAAAAATGGAAAAAAAATTCAAATTGAAAACGAAAAAGCTGCACACATGAAATTAAAATATAATTCAAATCCTACCGGTTTTTTTCTGATTGTAAAATCGAAATTAAAATTGAGTATCAACTCTGATGATTATAATAAAGTTTCTAATGACAATATGGATAATGATGAAGTAAAAGCTGCGCTATCTTCAATATATTATGAAAGCAATGATTCTGAACATAATGTTCGCATCCATGGTTATTTAGTAACTTCATCCTGTAAAAAGATAATCCAAAAAATTAGACTTTTGGAAGAAATCCCGTTACTTGTAGACGATGATTACGGCTATTTTGTTTTTTTGATAATATAAAATGCATCTAGCGGAGTTACTTCTTAGAAACTTAAGTGTAACTTCAAGTCATTATGAGTGGGCTATAAAAAAGATAAAATCATACTGCAAAAAAAACGAAGGAGTCTGTGTACGGCCTGTACTTACGTTCTGACATAGTTTTCAACGTAGGCAAATATAAGGAGCCTTTGTTTGTAGTTTTAAATAACTATTTTAGAGGATCATTTTTGTCTAAAATATGAGGGGGCCAAAATGAAGGAGGAGGTGCGTTCCGCTTTATCTTAAAATCGCAGTAATCGTCTCCTGATGCACAGGTTTTTTCCCTGTATAAAGATATACCGAGTTTTCCGAGCATTACGTAATCAAAATTGCAAAGATATGGAATATAATCCATGTAGCCGTATTCTTTTGCAAAATTGTAAAGCGGACATACAAGATTTCTAAAATTAATAGGATATTCTTCCGTAGATTCTTGTGTTTCCGTTTCAAAACTGCCCGGGTTTTTCAAGGCATTTTTGCTGTTCTTTTTATCTTTTTTTCTCAGTGCCTTATTTATTAGTTTTGTACGTTTGATAATAAAGCTCATGAACTTTTTAATGAATTTTACCTTTGAATCGAAATAGCGTTCAAAACAAATTGTACTCAGCCGTCCCCATTCTTCCAAAGAAAGTTCGTATTTTTTAGCCGTTTCTCCGAATGCCACAAAAATATATGCTCCTGTAAGATTTGCAGTTCCGCTGACACTATCGCCACCTATATAAGGAAATTTCTCTACGATTTTAGACCAATAACAATCCCATATTTCTTCTATTGCTTGCTCATAAGGTTTTTTAAATATTTTTTCAATTTCATTGCTTATAAATTTAAGAGAATTGTGAGTTTGTTTTTTTAGTTTTTTTTCGTTTTTTTTGTAGTACGAATGCATATGTCTTCCCCCTATAAAAATTTTTACAGAAAATATCAAAAATCTTTTACTTAAAAAGTGCCAATCCAAAAATAGCAAAAAAATTTTAAATATAGTATTTTTTAAATATACCTTTTCGCATGAAAAAACCTGCTATCTTACCCAAAACACGGATTGCAAAATAGTTAAAGCCTAAATCGATCAATTCAATAAGATTTCCGTCAGGATCTCTAAAAAAGAACCACCAAGCTCCGTCTTTAAAAGTTGGTTCACATAGAATTTGCACATCATTTCTTTCACAAAGTTTTGTATACCATCCTTTTACATTTGAAGCATCAAGGGTTACATGTGTCGGTCCGGGGCGGTTCCAGCAGTGATTCGGTTGTTCATTTTCGCTGAATTCAAATATTTCTAAAACGCCGCCCTTGGGTATCCGCAAAAATCCAAAGCGTACGGATATACCGTCTTTTAAATTATACAGTTTTTTCATTTCTGATAAAGTTTTTGCAGACAAAGCACTTTCTGATATAAGGGGAAATCTAAAAACTTCCCACCACCATTTTACAGCCTTATCAAAATTTTTCACGGTTAATCCTGCATGACTTAAAGATTTTATTTTCATATTTTCACCTATCTATCCGTTGATTACGATTTTTGTTTTATAGAGAGTTTACTTTACATAAGAACCTACAAGCAACATTTTGTCGCCCAGCATTGCTCCGTATTCCGGCCCTCCTACCATTATCAATTTTCCTTCTATCGTAAAGCGGATCATATCTGCTGTGCCTTGTAGAATTCCCAACGCACTCAAAGGAGAATCAAATTGCATTGTAAAAAAAGGCATACTCTTGGTATATGCACCTCTTCTTGCCATGGACTGACCTTTTTTTATGCGTAAATGGGCTGATAAATCAGGATGTCCTTTTACTTCCCATGCATATACTCGATCCGGGCTAT
Organism: Treponemataceae bacterium; assembly: GCA_052173655.1. Taxonomy (GTDB): domain Bacteria; phylum Spirochaetota; class Spirochaetia; order Treponematales; family Treponemataceae; genus RGIG9060. Next base: position 8,639 of record JBQMYD010000001.1, read on the forward strand.
TTTCCGTCCATTCATAAACTTCAGGATGCCCCATTTTGTTCAAAATATTTATACCTCGCGATAACAGATAAAACATACATTTTACCAGCAATTTTTGATCTTCTTCTTTTTTTGGGGCTTTACTCATGCCCAGTAAGTTTCCCATTTTCATAAGTAGACCTAGAAAATTTATCAATAATGCAGGATGTTTTAACGCTCCTTTTAATGAAGGCAGTTTGGAAGTCTTACTTTTGAAAAAAAGATTAAGATGTTCTACTGAATGAAACTCCAATTCCAAATCGGGTTTTTCTGCAAAACACCCCTTTATCGGTGTGCACAGTCCGTTTTCAAAGATAAAGTGAATACCGTCTTTTCCATCATTTCCGGTAAGACCGTTATTAAGTAGGCAGCTCACTTGGCACACACTGTGTTTTTTCCATTTTTTTTGTAAGGAAGGAGTATCTTCAAGTATGGTTTTTAATAAAGGAAGTACGGCATTCAAAAAAATTTTGTTTGAATATTGTTCTTCTTTTTCTTTGTTTATTTGTTCAGGCATACCTTTCTCCTAATTAAAAATCGTCATCATCCCAGCTGTTATCTTCTTCGATTTCAGTTCCCATAATTTGATGTGCAGTTTCAACTATGCCATTCGTATCGTAACCATAGTGAGACATCAAATCTTCATGCAGTCCTATAACGGAAAAACAGTCAGGAACTCCAAGTTTTCTAAGAAGACAAGGTTTACCAAGTTGAGCCATCTCATCTCCTACGGCACTTCCCAATCCGCCCATAGTATTGTGATCTTCTACCGTAATAATTCTCTTTGTGTCTTTTACTGCTTGTTCAATGGCTTCTTTATCGATGGGTTTAATGGTATGCATATTTAAAACTCTGGCTTGAATACCTTCAGATTCAAGGATTTTTGCAGCTTCGCGAGCACGCCACACACATGCACCGCACGCTATAATTGTTAAGTCTGTACCTTCATGCATTTTAACTGCTTTCCCCAGTTGAAAACCGTATTCCGTGTTTTCATAAACCGGCATATCGTAGCCACGATTGATTCTGATGTAGAACGGCCCTGAATTTTCATAGGCAGCTTGAACTGCATTAGCAGTTTCCATTCCGTCGGCAGGAACAATTATTCGTAGATTCGCCATTGTTCGCAAAATACCTATATCTTCTGTACAATGATGAGTGGAACCTGCCTGTCCGAAAGACAAACCTCCATGAGTTGCAATTATTTTTACGTTCAAATTTTGGTAGCATACATCGGTGTGAAGTTGATCCAACGCTCTCATGCTGGCAAAAACTGAAAAAGTAGAAGCAAATGGTATAAGCCCTGTAGATGCCAATCCTGCTGCCGTTCCTATCATATTTTGCTCAGCTATTCCCATGTTAAAAAGCCTGTCGCTATACATAGAGCCTAAAGCTCCTATTTTTGTGGATTTTGCCAAATCGGCACTAAGCCCGACAATCTTAGGATCCTTTGCAGCCAAATCACATAATACTTTTCCGTAATATTCTGCAGTGGAAAGTTTTTCTGCATCCAGCATTGTATAGTTTAAATTTCCCATTTTATTTCTCCTTATCCTTGTCTGCGTTTATTGTGATATGACTCTATATCGGTTTTGCATGTTGCAGCCATTGCTTCATCAATGCTTGCATAGTGGTACTTGTAGTCATTTTCCATGCATTCAACTCCACATCCTTTTACCGTATTACAGATTATAACAACAGGTTTTTCGATAGCTTGATGTGCTTTTTCGATAGACTCGGATAATTCATACATATTATGACCGTCAACTTCGATTACATCAAAACCAAATGCTTTCCATTTTTCCGCAAAAGGTTCAAGAGCCATGACTTGTTCTGTAGGTCCGTCAATCATACATTTATTTCTATCTACAAAGGTAATCAAATTTGTTGCCTTGTAATGTGAAATTGCCATTGCAGCTTCCCAAACAGAGCCTTCATCGCACTCTCCATCTCCAAGTAGGCAGTAAACTTTAAAATTTTTATTTTGAAGACGAGCTCCCAATGCCATTCCCAGTGCAATCGGAAGTCCGTGTCCCAAAGAGCCGGTTGAAGCATCTAATCCCGGAACCTTGTTTATATCCAAATGCATTCCTAATTTACTGTGAGTGTGATTATATGTTTTAAGCCATTCTTTATCAAAAAAACCTTTGTCTGCTAAAACAGGGGCGTATCCGACTCCTATATGTCCTTTGCTCAATACAAAACGGTCTCTATCTTCCCATTTAGGATTTGCAGTATCTATTTTCATGTACTTGTAATAAAGTATGGTCAATATATCGATTGCACTTAAAGAGCCCCCGATATGCCCCCCGTTTGCCCATTTTACAGTATCTACCGTTAATTTTCGTAGCTCTTCGGCTTTATGTTCCAGTGCTACAAATTCTTCTTTTGTTAAGGACATCTTTTCCTCCTGTTGTTTTTTGTTATTTTATTAAGTTTTTTATAAATTAGTTAAGTTTAAACCATTGCCTCTTTACAATTAGGGTAAAAAATCAATAGCGATGAGCCGTAAAAAAGTCTTGGTAAAAAAGTTTTGATCATCTTTACGATGAAATTTTTGTTTTTGGAAAATTTTTGTAAGAATTTATAGACTTATACCCTCACTTATCGATTGTAAATGCAGTTTTGTAAAAATACAAGAAAAAAAATCATCGATAGAAAAATAGTATCATGCGGATTAAAAAATAGACTTACACATCTTGCCTGTTATTATAATATCAGCTACACTCGGAGAATCATTCAAAAGTAAATTCGTAAGTATATTTATATATCAACTGGATACAAAAAGGAAAAACATAATGACAATTCACGAATACGGAAAAAATAACAAAAGGGTAATTGTTCTTATTCATCCTGCGTTGGTAATGTGGGATTATTTTGAATATGTAATTCCTTTATTGGATAAAGACTATCATATTGTTATTCCTTCATTGCCGGGATACGATGAATATGATCCGAATCGAAATTTTACTAGTGTTGAAAAAATAGCAGATGAACTTGCCTCCATACTAATTGAAAAGAAAATTGAAACTGTAGAACTCCTTTACGGTTGTTCTATGGGAGGAAGTGTTGTTTTAAAAATACTTGCCTCACAAAAAATTATCGTTAAAAATGCAATTTGTGATGGCGGAATAACGCCATATCAATTACCTTGGTTAATTACACGTTTTATTGCTCTTAGAGATTTTTTTATGGTTTCAATCGGGAAAGTTGGCGGTATAAAAATTCTTCAAAAAGCATTTGCCGCTGATGAGTACAGCAGTGAAGATTTGAAATATATTGCAAAAGTTTTTAGGTTTGTAAGTTATAAAACAATTTGGAGAACATTTGATTCTTGTAATAATTATGCAATGCCTAAAAATATGAGCGAGTATAAGGGAAAACTTGAATACTGGTATAGCGATAAAGAGGCTAAAGAGCGTTTGTGGGATATCAAATATGTTAAAAACAATTTTCCTAATACAAAGTTTGTTAAATTTGAAAATGTAGGACATGGAGGCATGGCACCTTTGCATCCTAACGATATGGCACGTCTTATTGTGGAGTTGATAGGAGAATAAATAAAACTTTGAAAACTGAACTGACACAAAAAAAAGTGGAATTCATGTTTCAATAAGTGTTTACAACCGATTGCAAAAAGCAATTTTTCCTACTAGAATAAAACTCCGTAATCTATTTACACGGAGTATTTATGTCAAAAGTTCTTGTAATTTCAAAAAATGCTCAAGAATTGGAATGTTATAATTCTAAAGCAAAGTCAGCTATTTTCAGCAGTATAGATTTTTCAAAATATCGTAATCCTACTACAGAAGAAATCAAAATTCTTGAAAAGAATCGTAACGTAAACAGCGATTCAGAGTGGAAAAATTTTTTTGTAACACAAACTTTTAACCCGAATTTTGTGTATAATTCCGAATTTTCAGGGACAATTGTCTTGGGGAATCTTGAAGATAACTTTTTGCAATTTCATGATTTAAAGCTTCATACGGGAATTTATAATTCTTTTATAGAAGATTGTGTTTTTGCTGACGATGTATGCGTAAAAAATGTTTCTTACCTAAAAAATTATTTTATTTGCCGTAGAGTTATGCTTTTTAACATACAAGAAATGTGCTGTACAAATCACTCAAAATTTGGAAACGGTATTCTAAAAAAAGGTGAAAGTGAAAATGTAAGAGTATGGATAGGGGTTGGAAACGAAAATGACGGGAGAGCTGTGCTTCCTTTTGAAAACATGTTAACTTCCGATGCGTATCTTTGGTCGCGTTACAGAGATGATTCAAAGCTTATGCAAAGATTTGTGGAACTTACAGAGTTTGGAAATACAAAAGAAGTTGATACATTCGGTTTTGTAGGTCAAGACTCTGTAATAAAAAATACATTCCTCATAAAGGATGCAAAAATCGGAGAAAATGCATATATAAAAGGTGCTTTTAAATTAAAAAATATAACAATTCGTTCAAACTACGATGAACCAAGTCAAGTTGGTGAGGGCGTAGAAATGGTAAATGGAATTATGGGTTACGGCAGTCGTGTTTTTTATCAGGCTGTGGCAGTTCGCTTTGTAATAGGACGTAATTGCCAGTTAAAATACGGAGTTAGAGTTCTTAATACAATAATCGGTGATAATTCTACCGTTTCATGTTGTGAACTTTTGAATAATTTGATTTTTCCTTTTCATGAGCAACATCATAATTCTTCATTTCTTATAGCTTCAACAGTATGCGGACAGTCTAATATTGCAAGCGGTGCTACAATCGGATCAAATCACAATTCTCGTAGTCCCGATGGGGAAATTTTTGCAGGAAGAGGTTTTTGGCCGGGTTTATGCTCCGATTTTAAACATAATTCGCGGTTTGCCTCTTTTACCTTAATTGCAAAAGGTTCGTACCAATATGAAATGAATATTCTATATCCTTTTTCTTTAGTTTCGGAAAATCCTGAAACTTGCAGTATAAGCATAATGCCGGGCTATTGGTTTTTGTACAATATGTTTGCTATGGCACGCAATAATTCCAAGTTTAAAAATCGTGATAAGAGGGTAGTAAAAGAACAACATATAGAAACTGATCCTTTTGCACCGGATACGATTCAAGAAGTTTGTTTTGGTATCAATAGAATTATTGAACTTATGGGAAGGTGGCTTAAACTTAACGATGAGTGGATAAAAAACAAGCCTGAAGGTGATTTATATCAATTGGCAAAGGATTTTTTACATCATAATCCGGATTCTGAAATTGTGCTTAGCGATCCTCAATGTACAAAAAAAGGTGATGTAAATATTTTGAAGGCTGCAAGAGGATACAAAGAATACCGAAAAATTGCAAAATATTTTGCTGCAAAAACTTTGTTGGAATACTGTACATCAAAAGGCGAAGTTTCGTTTAACAAAAATATGCTGGACGAAGTGCAGAAAATTCCGTTGTATACACGCTGGCAAAATGTAGGTGGGCAGGTAATTGCTGAAGATAAAATTGAAGAATTATTTTGCGATTTAAAAGAATACAAAATTAATACTTGGCAGGAAGTTCATTATTTTTATGATGAATGTCAAAAAGAGTATATCAATTACAAAACAAGATATGCAATTTATATTTTGGAATTTTTGTATTCAAAATCAATTTCCGAGTTTTCTAAAGATATTTTTAAAGATATAATCTGCGATGTTCTAATTGTTTCAAATTATATTTATGAAAGTTCAATTTCTTCAAGAGAAAAAGACTATACGGATTATTTCCGTACTATTACTTACAGAAATCAGGAAGAAATGACGGCTGTTATAGGCTCGATAAAAGATGTAGCATTTTTGCAAGAACTTAAAAAAACAACTTTTGAATTCAATAAAAAGCTTTCATTTTTATTTGACGACTTAATGTAAAAAAAACAAAATGTGGAAAAATATGTTGGTTATTTTTCAAATGAGAGTTATATGCAATATATATTAATTTTAGTTTACTTTTTTTTGTATACGGTGTATTCTATAATCGTATCAAAAAAATTTTATTAACGATGCAGTGTTTTGGAGGGTTTATGGCAGAGGTAGATACACAGTTTCAATTAGTAACATTTCAGTTGGGTGAAGAATTATACGGCGTTAATATTATGGATGTAAAAGAAATCGTAAAAATACAGGAAGTTCGGCAGATACCCAATGCTCCGTATTATGTGGAAGGAATTTTTAACCTACGTAGTGAAATAATACCTATTATAAGTTTACACAAAAGGTTTCATATAAAATCAAAAGTTGTTGAAGCTGTTTCAAGAGCTGAAGATATGGAATTTGATGGTGGTTTTATAATTCTTAACATTGATAATAATAAAATCGGTGTGATCATTGATAGAATTGCTCGTGTTGTTATGGTAAACTCAAAAGACGTGAATCCGCCTCCTCAAATGCTTTCTGGAATAGGTTCAGAGTATATTCAAGGCGTTGTTCGCCAAAATTCCGGTTATCTTATCATTCTTGATACCCGTAAGTTGTTCAACGTAAAAGAGCTTCAAAAAATTATCGGAATGAAATAATAATGAAAATTCAACCTTATAGCTCAACTATCCGCAGAAAAGAAATGGATGCAGTCCTTACTTGTATGGTCGAGGAGAAAATCGGTCCCGGTGAAAGTAATTTCCGCTTGATCCAGCAGGTAAAAGAATATTTTGGAGTGGACGGTGCTCTTGCTGTTAGAAGTCCGGCTATTGCTTTAAAATATGCTTTAAAAGCTTTGGCTTTGGAACCGTCAAGTAAGATTATGATTTCAGCATTGGCTCCGGCTTGGCAGTATCTTGTAATAAAAGATTTTGGCTATGAACCGATGGTGCTGGACGTTTCTTTGGAAAGTGGACTTTGTTTGCCTGAGGTTATTCATGAGGCAATAAAAAATGGCGGTAGGTTGCTTATTTTGCATGAAACAATGGGATTAATTCCGAATATAAGTGCAATTCTTGAGCTTGGTATTCCGGTAATCGAAGATATTTCTCAAAGTGCAGGGGCTTCACTTGGTGATAAAAAGGTTGGAACTTTCGGAGTGTTTTCAATTCTTGGTCTTGAGGAAAATGATATTATTACTGCAGGTGGTGGTGCTGTTATTATGGCTCCACAAAGACGTGATTGGCTGGTTTTAAAAAAACACACGGACCTTGCTCCCGGTACTGATATATTGCCTGATATGAACTGTGCTTTGGCTTTAATACAGCTAAAAGAACATAATCGGAATGAAGCCTTGCGTAAAGAGATATATGAAGTTTATATTCGTTCACTTATGCAAGGTAAGCATCATTCATTCATACAAACGGGAGAATATGCTGTTCCTGTGGTTTATTCTTTTCCTGTAATTCTTGAAAGCGGTTTCAAAGAAGTAAAACAGTATGCAAATAGAAAAGATATCGAGATTGTTCTTGCATTTGAAGACTCGGTAACTGCACTTCTTGCAGATAATCTTGAAGGTTGTATTAACGCAAAATCTTTGTATTTACGTTGTGTACTTTTTCCTCTCTATCCTCGGCTTGGCAAAAATCAGTCTTTAACAATTTCAAAAGTGCTTTCAACTCTGCCGTAATTTTATGGAATCTAAAATGAAAAAATGTCTTGTAATTGTCAATTCTTATAATGAAGATGCTTGCAAGCTTTCCGAAAAAATAGAGAATTTTCTAAAAGAGAAACAGATTTGTTCGGAAAAAATTTTATATTCCGGTCAAAAATCCGTTTTTTCAGGCTATAATAAAGATGTTTATGTTGATCTTGATCAAGTAATTTGTGCTATTACTTTGGGGGGAGATGGAACTGTTTTGTTTGCCGCAAGATTTTGCAGTCTTCACGATATTCCAATTTTTCCAATAAATTTGGGACAGTTCGGTTTTATTGCGGGAATTCAACCGGATAAGTGGCAAAAAAGTTTTGAAGAATTTTTAGACGGGACAATTTCTATTGTGCAACGTAGTATGGTAAAAGTTGAACTTTACAGAGAACAGGAAAAAATTTTTTATTCCAATGCGTTAAATGATATTGCAATTACGGAACGTGGGGCTGCTCGCATTATTTTTCTTGAGGTAACTTGTAACGGTAATGCTCTTGGAACTTTAAAATCTGACGGTGTTGTTGTTGCGACCGCTACAGGTAGTACAGCGTATTCAGCAGCAGCCGGAGGTCCTATTTTAGATCCGGAACTTGATGCGCTTATTTTTAATCCAATTTGTTCGTTTTCTCTTTCCACTCGTTCTCTTGTGTTGCCTTTTTGGGCTGAGATTTATATAAAAGTTTTGCCCAGTAGGGATGCAGATGTGTGTATAACTTGCGATGGACAGGTGTCATTTGATAGTATGGTTTGGGATGAAATTCGTATTTGCAAAGAACAAAAATCGGTTTCCCTGATAGGTTGCGATTCATCTGTTTTTTACGGGGCTTTGCGTTCAAAATTTAATTGGTCCGGAGGTTCTCTTGCTTGAAGATATTTCTATAAAAGATTTTGCATTAATAGATTCTCTTTCAATGGAGTTTACGGATGGGTTTACGGTTTTTACAGGAGAAACCGGCAGCGGAAAGTCTATTTTAATTGGAGCTGTTTCTTTTTTACTTGGAGGAAAAGCAAGTGTCGAGCAAATTCGCTCCGGCTGTAACGAGGCTTTTGTAAGTGGTACTCTATATATCAATCCTAAGTGTGAAGTTGCGTTTTTATGGCTAAAAGATCACGGAATTGAAACCGACAATGGGCGTGTTCTTTTGCGCAGGAATATAAAAGCTAATGGCAAATCTTCTTGTTGGATACAAGATACTCCGATTACAAAAAATGAGCTTTCTGAGTTTACTTCATTTTTTGTAGACATTCACGGTCAACATGAGCATCAATCCTTGATGAAAGTTTCGGAGCATATCAGATATCTTGATTCTTATGCCGAAATTACAGATGAGGTTGCAGATTTTTCAAAATATTACAGAGCTCTTGTAGAAAAACGCAATCTTCTTGAAAAAATGAATAATGATGATTCATCTCGTAATCAAAAAATAGATTTACTTCGTTTTTCCATTGAAGAAATTGAAAATGCGGATTTAAAACTTTCAGAAGATGATCAGCTTGAAACTGAAGAAAATAGGTTGAGTCAGTACGAAAAACTTTATTCCAATATTGAGCAATTAAGCGAGTATTTGTCAGGTTCTGCAGAAGCTGTTATTCCCGGACTAAAAAAAATAAATGTAATAAGCAAGCATTGTGCTTCAATAGATAAAAATCTTGAACCTCTAGTTGCACGCATAGAAAATGCATTTTACGAGTTTTCTGATATTGCAGATGAGGTGAAAAACTATAAAAATTTACTCACTTTTGACCCTGAACGTTTGGAAGAAATTCAAATGCGTTTGGCGTTAATTTTTAAATTAAAACAAAAATATTGTTCTTCCACGCAGTCTTCTCTTTCTGATATTTTTGATTATCTAAAAAAGGCAAAAGAAGAGTTAAATACATTGGAAAATTTTCAACAAAATCAAAGCGAACTTATAGACAACATAAAGAAGTTGGAAAAAACTGTTTATGAAAAGGCAAAAAATTTGTCGATAAAACGCAAAGAGTGTGCAGAGAAAATGTCATGCGAAATAGAACAAGTGCTTTCAAAGCTTGGAATGCAAGGAAGTAAATTCGTAGTTTCAATGACTCAAAAAGATTGTACGGATCTTGTGCAAAAATGCGGATGTTCGGGCATGGATAATGTTGAATTTTTAATTTGTGCTAATAAAGGCGGTGAATTAAAACCTTTTACAAAAATTGCTTCCGGTGGAGAAATAAGCCGTGTCATGCTTGCAATAAAGACAGTTCTTGCTTCTTCTGATCAGGTTGATACTTTGATCTTTGATGAAATCGATACGGGAATAGGAGGCGAAGTTGCGGTAAGTTTGGGGCAGCATATAAAAAATTTATCTAAAAACAGGCAAATTTTTTGTATAACACATCTAGCGACTATTGCTGTTTTTGCCGATACTCAAGCAAGAATAGAAAAAAAATCGGATTCCGTAACTACGAAAACTTATGTATATCAAATTTGCGGAGAACAGAGAGTCCAGGAAATAGCAAGGATGCTTTCAGGAGATGCTGTTGATGCTTCTTCGATTGAACACGCAAAATCAATGCTTGAGCGTTATAAATAATCCGAAAAACAAGGAGTTTTCATATGGCAAAAATTGCCGCAGAAAGTCGGGAACTTTTTAATAAAAAAATGCGTCCGTACAAGGATGCTGTTACAAAATCTTTTGAAAAAGAAAAAAATATTCTCAATTTACTTTCAAAAGATAATAGTGGAATTTCTTATAAAAAATTTCTTCTTGCAGAGGAAATGATGTATGTCGCAACCTTGTATCTTACAATTAACAATCTTAGTGTAGAAATCTTAGATACAAAAAATACTGATTCGTTAAATGAGGCAAGAAAGGCTTTGTACAAGGCTGTTATCTACTTTGAAGAAATAGTTTCAGATTACATAGACGCTCCATACTCCGATTATGAAGAAAAAGTTGCACAGATTGAAAATATTTCGCTTGAAAAACGATATTTTACAGTAAGAAAATTGGGGCTTGCAATTCGGTTGGTTATAGATGCATACGGAGATAACACAAAATGGAAGTGGAGTTTTGTAGAGCTTCAGGGCAGGTTTGCAACTATTTCAAAAAACATGATAGATCTGCGGGAGGCAGGACGGGTATTTCTTGATCCCGGAAGTCCGGATTATGATAATACGGTTTTTTATCTTAGATTGATTAGAAAACTTGTTCAGCAATCTGCGGACGGTTATAGGGATAAATACGAACTTTCCACACGAAGAATTGGTGATATGCTGGATGCCATAAAATACCTTGCAGCATTGCGTAGAATCTGTATTATCATGAGCGACCCTACGGAAGCGGAAGAAGTTAAGAAAAAGGCTGTAGTTTGGAAAGATAAACTTGAAAGTGATCGTAAAAGAGGTCTTTGCAAGTGATACAAAAAAAATTTGCGTTAAAAATATTTGAAGCATTTTCAATTGATCGTTGGAACGATATGATTTGCCCTTTTGAAATGGTAGAAATGGACAAATCAGGTGAACGCATGGTTTTATCCTACATAATCGGAAAATACGAAGAAGAAAAAGGCAATATTGTCGATTGGCATTGGATTATGTACGCTTCATTTTTTGATTTGTTAAAAAAAATTGCCCTTTGCGATATAAAATCTCCGGTTCAGCGAAAAATAAAGTTTGAGTATCCTGAAGAATATAAAAAGCTTAATGAATGGGTCTTGATTCAATATGAGCAAGTTATAGATGACAAAGAATTGTTTGATATTTTTGCCGATTATCTTAACGGAAAGTTTTTGCCCAATACTGAAATTACTCATAGAGTTTACAAAGCTGCACATAAATATTCTACGATGCGCGAATTTCAAATGCTTAGTATAGTAAACGAAAAAGATCGCCTTATAAAAATTGAAAAAGAAATTAACGAGGATTTACAACCGTATCTTGATCTTACCGGTTTACAGCTTTTGCTTACCAAACAAAAACCTTATGATTTTTTGCTGATAATCGAACAGCTTAGATTTCAAATCAGATGGAATCAAACTCCTAGAGTGCCGAAGACAAGTGTTTTGGGACACTGTTTTTTTGTTGCAATTTTTACATTGCTTTTGGGGCGTAATCAGTCTGTAGAATTTTGCAAAAAAAGGGAATATAACAATTTTTTCTCAGCTTTGTTTCATGATTTACCTGAAAGTGTTACAAGAGATATAATTTCGCCGGTTAAGCAGGCAACAAGGCAACTTCCTGCTGTAGTAAAAAAACTTGAAGATGAAATTATGGAACAGCAACTGGTTCCGCTTATGGAAAAATTTTATGTAGATGAAGTTTTGTATTTTACCGCTGATGAATTTGAAAATAGGATTTGTCTTGATAACGACTACAAAAATTCGGTTTCAGTAAGTTTTGAACGCTTGAATAGTGAATTTAATTGCGATTCGTTTAATCCTGTAGACGGGTGCCTTGTTCGATGCTCAGATCATATTGCTGCCTTTATCGAAGCAGATTGTTCTATAAATCACGGGATTTCTTCCATTCATCTCATCGATGGAAAAAATAATATAAAAAAACTTTATCCAAAAGGAAAGGTTATCAGCGGTTTTTCGATTGGAGACTTTCTTGCAGAGTTTAACTAAATCATAAATTGTTTTTTGAGGAAGAATATGAAAGCTTTTTTGCGTTATTTTATTCATTTTACGATTATTGCATTTTTTTCTTTTCAAATTTTTGCTTTTACTCATACGGTAGAGCAGGGTGAAACTTTTTACGGAATCAGCCGAAAATATGGGATTTCTGTAAGCGAGCTTTGCAGTGCAAATAACAAAACGACAAAAGATACGTTAAAAACCGGAGAAAAGCTCGTAATTCCTTCAAATGAAAAACCCGATCAATATGTTGTTCAACAAGGTGATACGCTTTACAGTATTTCAAAAAAATTTGGAGTTTCAGTTGATACTTTGATTATTTTAAATAAAATGAGCGGAACTGATATAAAAGCCGGTCAGCTGATAAATGTTCCGATGGCAGCTGTTAATGTAGATGTAAATACTGAAAAAAACGCTAAAAAGGAATCTTTTGGTAAAAATTTTGCAAAAAATACAGAAGATTTAGAAGATTTAAAACTTTCGGATTCCCGAACATACGATACAAAAAAAATTGCAAGCAAAAATCTAAAATGGCCCGTATTTGTTAAAGAAATTCAATATGTTACAGGAAAAGTAAGCGGAGTTGCAATTGTTACAAATTCAAATGAAACTGTAAAAGCTATCAACGATGGAAAAATCGTTTTTTGCGGAGTTTACAGAGGTTTTGGAAATGTGGTTTTTGTGCAAAACAGTAGCGGTTTTATGTACGTATATTCAAACCTTGCAGAAATATCCGTAAAAGAAGGCGATAAAATCGGTATGAATCAAAAACTGGGAACAGTTGCATTGGATAGTCTTGCCAATAAGTCTCAACTTTTGCTTATGGTGTTCAAAAACGGTAATCCTGTAGATCCTGCAAAAGCTCCCAGAGGATAGACAAAAATTTACTAATCTATTCTACGAACGCTTTAAGCTCTTTGTCAATCGTAGCTATAAGGTTATCCGCTTCCGCTTTTGCCTTTTTTAAATCAGAGGAGTCTTCAATGCTGATGTTTATGTAAAACTTAATTTTAGGCTCTGTTCCGCTCGGACGTGCACTTACTATGCTGCCTCCTTCCAAAAAGAACTGTATTACATTACTTTTTGGAAAATTGATTTTTTCCTTTTTATCCGATTCAAAAGGAGAAAAAATATAGCCCTCACCGATATCTCTGATTTTTAAAACTTTTTTTCCGCCCAATTCCTTAATGCCTTCTTCACGAAGTTTTGTCATAATGGACTTCATTTTTGCTCCTCCGGAACTACCCGGGAAATTAAGTGAAACAGAGCCGTCTTGAAAGTGTCCATATTCTTTATACAATTCTTCGATTCTTTGTAAAAGAGATTTTCCTTTTGTTCGCCAATACAGAGTCATTTCTGCACACATTGCACCGGCACTAACTCCGTCTTTGTCGTGAACGCAGGTTCCTACGTTGTAGCCGTAGCTTTCTTCAAATCCAAAAATATAAGTTTTCCCGGTTTTTTCAAATTCATTCATGCAATTTGCAATCCATTTAAAGCCGGTTAAACACTCTACAAGTTCAACTCCGTTTTTTGCACAAATTTTGTCCGTAAAAGTTGATGTTACTATTGATCTGACTATAGCAGGGTTTTTAGGCATTTTGTTCAATTCTTTTCGTGTCGTAATTATATAATCTGCAAGAAGAACTCCCATTTGATTGCCGCTTACAAGAACATAATTCCCGGATGAATCAGGTACTGCAACTCCAAATCTATCTGCATCAGGATCCGTTGCCATAACAACATCAGCTTTTTCTTTTTCACCCAATTCAACTGCCATTTTCATTGCAGATTTTTCCTCTGGATTGGGTTTTTCAACTGTATGAAAACTGCCATCCGGTTCTCTTTGCTCCGGAACCGTAATTACTGTGAGCCCCAAATCGCTTAAAACTTTTTCAATATGCATTGCTCCTGTTCCATGTAAAGGTGTGTATACTATTTTTGCTTCGCAAGCTTTTTCTTTCATTAAATCCGGACGAAAGAGTAAGCCTTTACAGTAGTCCCAGTATTTTTCATCGATTTCTTTATCTATTACTATTAATTTGCCTGTAGCAACAGCTTCAAGACGATTAATTGTTTTTACTTCTTTTACGGCATTTACTTCATTTATAATGCCTGTATCATGGGGTTCGATAACTTGTGCTCCATCATTCCAGTAAGCCTTGTAACCGTTGTATTGAGGAGGATTATGACTTGCTGTAACTACTATTCCGGTATCACATCCTAAATGTCTAATTGCAAAACTGAGTTCCGGAGTTGGACGTAAAGCACTGAAAAGGTAGGTTTTAAATCCATTTGCTGCAAAAATAAGAGCTGCGGCTTCCGCAAAAACATCCGAAAAATTACGTGAATCGTAGGCAATAACTGCGGAAAGTTTTCCCTCTTTTGCTTTTTCCGGAAAAGTTTTTATAAAATAATTTGCAAGCCCCTGTGTCGCTTTGTTTACAACAAGCGGGTTCATGCGGTTTGTACCGCCTCCGATAATTCCCCTAAGACCTGCCGTTCCAAATTCCAAATCTTGAAAAAATCTGTCTTCAAGCTCAACCATATCCTTTTTTGCAACAAGCTGTTCAACTTCTTTTTTGAAATTTTCATCCTGTTCTTCGGCTATATAAGCATTCGCCCTAGCTAAGATTTCATTTGTATCCATGTAAAAAAATCTCCCCTATAAATATTTTCAATTTAAAAACAAAGTTTCTTCCACCAGTATAATGTGATAATTGCTTTTTGGGCAAGGAAAAATATCAGAGAAAACATGCCTTGTTCAAAAGACTGTTATAAAGCTGTAAATCAAAAATTTTTTCAAATAAGAATCGTAAATAAAGCTGTAATCATAATAAAGAATGTATATTTTTGCCCTTGAATTCTGTCATTTTTTCTTCTATAATTTCAGGGATTTAGGTCTTTGGAGGATTTTATGACAATAGTTGACATGCTTGGTCAAAGTTTAATTTTGACCGGCTTGGGTATTGCAGTGGTTTTTTCTTTCCTTACAATCATGATTTTATGTATGTATGGTTCAAGTGCTTTGATTAGAGTTCTAAAACTTGATAAAAAAGAAAAAGCATCAGAAGCTGTTTCTGCATCAAGCGGTGCAAAAAATACTCAAGATAATGATGAAGTGGTAGCTGCAATTGCTGCTGCTGTTCACGATAAACAATTACACTAGTTTTTAGGAGATAAAAATGGCAAAAAAAATTGGAATTTCAGACCTGGTTTTGCGTGATGCTCATCAGTCATTGCATGCAACTCGAATGACGACTGCGGATATGCTTCCAATCTGCGGCAAACTTGATAAAATCGGATATACAAGTCTTGAAGCGTGGGGAGGTGCAACTTACGATTCTTGTATCAGTTTCCTTAATGAAGACCCATGGGAAAGATTAAGAAAACTTCACGAAGCTCTTCCGAATACACCTATTATGATGCTTCTTCGAGGTCAAAATCTTTTGGGATACCGTCATTATGCAGATGACGTTGTTGATAAATTTGTAGAAACTGCAGCTGCAAATGGAATTGGAGTTTTTAGAATTTTTGATGCTTGTAATGATCCTCGTAACCTGAAAAGAGCTGCGGAAGCTGCAAAAAAAACAGGCAAGCATGTTCAAATGGCAATTTCTTATGCCGTAACTCCATATCATACAAATAAAATTTATGCAGAATTGGCTCAAACCTATTCAAAATTCGGTGCAGACTCAATTTGTATTAAAGATATGTCCGGTCTTTTAAGACCTTATGATGCTTATGAACTTGTAAAAGCTATAAAGGAAAAAGTTGACATCCCTGTTCAAATTCATACTCATGCTACAACCGGTATGTCGGTTGCAACTTTGCTAAAAGCTGCTGAAGCCGGTGCTGATGTTTTGGATACCGTAATTTCTTCCATGTCGATGACTACTTCACATTCTCCTACTGAATCTATTGTAGAAATTTTAAGAGGTACAGAATACGATACAGGCTTGGATTTATCAGCACTTGTTGAAATTGCAGATTATTTTAGAGGAATTCGTGCTAAGTATGCAAAATTTGAAAGTGCTCTAAAGGGTGTAAAAACTCAAATTCTTGTAAGCCAAGTTCCGGGCGGTATGCTTTCAAATCTTGAAAATCAGCTAAAAGAACAGAATGCCATCGATAAAATGGATGATGTTTTAAAAGAAATTCCTCTTGTTCATAAGGATGTAGGCTATGTACCCCTTGTTACGCCTACTTCTCAAATTGTGGGTGTTCAGGCAGTTCTTAATGTTCTTCAAGGTAGATACAAAGTTCTTACACCTGAGTTCCAAGGGTTGCTTACCGGTAAATACGGAAAACTTCCTGCAGATCCTAATAAAGATCTTGTAAAGATTGCTCTTGAAAAAAGTGATATGACTGAACCTATTACTTGCAGACCTGCAGACTTGATTCCTATGGAATGGGATAAAATGGTGGAAGAAGCAAAACAAGCCGGAGGAAACGGCTCTACAGAAGATGTTTTGACATATGCTATGTTTCCAAAAAAAGCTCAAAAATTCTTCTCAGAAAGGGCTTCAGGTCCTGTTAATTCAGATTCTTTTAAAGTTGTTACAAGCTCGGCTGAAAATAAAGGCGGTTCGTATACTGTAACTGTAAACGGTACAAATTATAACGTAACAACCGGACCTTCAAGCGATAAAATGAACGTAACTGTAAACGGAAAAGCTTACGATATTTGTTTTTCTCAATGTTCTGAAAAAGCTTCTTCAGCAGGTGGTGAAAAGGTGTCTTCTGACGGTGTAGTTGTTGAATCTCCTGTTGCCGGAAATCTTATAAAAAATGTATTTTCCGAGGGAGCTTCGGTAAAAGCCGGTGATGATATTATTTTTATCGAATCAATGAAAATGGAACTTCCTGTAAAAGCTACTGCTTCCGGTGTTATTCATTATCTTGGAACTGTGGGTACTCAAGTTTCTGCAGGGCAGCCTCTTGCACAAATAAAATAGGCGGAATTTATGGAAATATTAAATAGTAAAGCTAAAACAAATAAACGGATTGGAGTTATTATGATGGCAATCATGATAATTGCGGCCGTACTTTCATTTACGTCTACAATTTTTGCAAATGATGAAAGTCCTGCTTCTGAAAAACCTTCGTTTCGTACGATGAGGAGTGCAAAAATAAAGGGTTCAGATAAGGTTCCTTTTATTCAGCCCGGACAGTTTATAAAAAATATTTGGCAAAATACCGGTATTTTTCAAATTATTCATACTGATACTTCTGAAGAAATTAGTGCAAAACAAAAAGAGGAAAATGCTTTAGAAGCCGAAAAAGTTGATATTTTTGAAGGTATACAAGCTCCCGGTTGGCAAAAATTTATTATGCTTTGCGTGGGATTGTTGATTATTTATCTTGGTGCGGCAAAAGGCTTTGAGCCGTTGCTTTTAATTCCGATAGGCTTTGGTACAGTCCTTGTAAATATTCCCGGAGCCGGAATGGGGGATGCTCCTGACGGAATGTTGCGTATCATTTACGATGCCGGAGTAGGTAATGAATTTTTCCCGATGCTCATTTTTATGGGAATAGGTGCTATGACGGACTTCGGCCCGCTTATTGCAAATCCAAAAATGGCTCTTTTAGGCGGAGCTGCCCAGCTTGGAGTTTTCTTTACGCTTTTCGGTGTGGCTCTTATGAATCTTATTCCGGGCGTTGAGTATAATATGTTTCAAGCTGCTGCAATTGCGATTATTGGAGGAGCTGACGGCCCTACTTCCATATATGTTTCAGGAAAACTTGCACCTGAAATGATGGCGGTAATCGCCGTTGCTGCATACTCATACATGGCTCTCGTTCCGATGATTCAGCCTCCTATAATGAAAGCTTTGACTACGGATAAAGAAAGATGTATAAGAATGAAACAACTTAGACCTGTTTCAAAGATAGAAAAGATTTTGTTCCCTATAATCTTGCTTGCAATTACAATTTTATTGTTGCCTCCTGCAGCTCCTCTTATTGGTATGCTTTGCTTCGGTAATTTTGTAAAACAGTGCGGTGTTGTAGATCGTCTTTCAAAGACCATGGAAAATGAAATGATGAATATAGTTTCTATTCTTTTGTCTTTAGGTGTAGGTTCTCAGATGACTCCTGAAAAAATTATCAACGGAAATTCACTTGGTATTATTTTCCTCGGTTTGCTTGCCTTTTGTGTTGCAACTGCCGGAGGAGTTTGTATGGCTAAAATTATGAATCTTTTTCTTAAAGAAAAAATTAATCCGCTTATAGGTTCTGCAGGAGTTTCTGCTGTTCCTATGGCAGCCCGTGTTTCAAATAAGGTTGGCTTAGAATATGATCCGGGAAATTTTCTTTTGATGCATGCTATGGGACCGAATGTTTCCGGTGTAATAGGGACAGCTATTGCTGCCGGAGTGTTTATTTCAACGTATGCTCGATGATTACGTAAAAAATAATTTGGTACGGAATACTTTATTGAACAAAATTTTTTTTTGTAGTCCGTACCTTTTATTTTAAAACTAGACTATACAAAATAAATTCAATATAATGTAAGAGATGAAAAGTACGCTTAAGTTTTTGTTTTCAGTTTTATTTTTTGTTACTCTTGTTTCCTGTGCAACTAATCGTGATTTTGCAAAATTTGTTATGAAAGAAACCGATATGGAACTTATGACTTATTCTGTTCCAATTGCGGTAAAAGGTGCAGAGATAATGCACTTTGCAGAACCTAATAACAGAAACTTTGCTCTGTATGCATCTATGCTGTATGTAATGTATGCAAATGTTTTTGTTCAAACTCCTGCAGAAATAATGGACAATTCACAATATGAAGTTCAATATTTGGAAAAAAAACGGGCAAAGATGCACTATTTAAGAGGGCGTGATTACGCTCTTGATTATTTTAAAATAAAAAACAAACATTTTGTAGATTACATCCAAAGTGATAATCCTGAATTGCAAGAAAAGGCTTTAAAAACTATCAAAAAAAAGGATGTCGCGGCGGCTTATTGGCTTGGTGCCGGATGGCTTGGAGCTTTTTCTCTTGATCCTGTAGATTCTGAGATTCTAAAATCGATTAGAGCTCCTGTTTTGATATTGGAACGTGCCTGTATGCTGGATCCTGAATTCAATAACGGTTCTATTTGGGATGTTTTATGTGCTTTTTATGCTGCTGCACCGGAAGATTTTGGTGGGGACAAGGATCGTGCCGTTGAGTGTTTTTTAAAAGAAATTGAAATCACAAAGGGGCAGGGGACTTCCATATTCATGACTTATGCACAGGCTTTTTGTATGGGCAATGTTCCCCTTGATAACTATGAGTGGACTTGCAAATATTCATTTGAACAAATGAACTGGGATGTTCCTCCGATTGTTTATGATGAATTTCTTGATTCTATCGGAGAGGGTAGGCTGAAGGATACAAAATGGCCGCTTCCTATAAAACTTGATGGCTTTGATTGGGCTTTAAACAATGTGTTAAATCAAAATGTCGCTCTTTCTGAAAACTCCATGATGACTATGCTTGCTCAAAAAAAAGCTAAATATTTAAAGGAACATCGTGAAGATTTTTTTGTCATATGGTAATAGATTATAAAAAATAGATGGAGAAAATTTATGAATTTTAAAAGAATATTTACAATTTTTTTATGTGTGTTTTTTGCAGGATTTGTTTTTTCGCAGCAAAAAATTCAGATAAAAATTGGTTCTATCTGTCCTGCAAACTCTCCTTGGGAAAACGCACAAAAGAAGATTGCTCAAGAATGGATGGATATTTCAAATGGGGAAGTTTCGGTTATTTTTATGAATGCTACGGCTATGGGTGGTGAAAGAGGTGTTATTCAAAAAATGACGATGAACATTCCCGGTCGTAAGGCTCCATTGGACGGTGGTATTTTTTCAAATATCGGTGTGTATGAATTTGCTCCTGACTCAAATGTGCTTACACTTTGTTTGCCTTTTATGTTTGAAAATCAAAAAGAAATTTCGCTTGTTCTTGGAAAAACTGCGGATCATATCAATAGTGCAGTTGAAGCCAAAGGGTTTAAACTTTTGGGCTGGTTCAATGTCGGTATGGCATATTTTTTTACAAAAGAAGAAGTTAGAAGTCCGGATAAATTAAAGCAAGTCAGTCTTTCTGTAGGTGGAATTACATCTCCGGAGCTTGGGAAGGCTTTTCAGCATGCAGGTTATACAACAAGTGATGTTCCCAATGAAAAAATTCTTGCAAGTTTAAAATCGGAAACAGGATGCGGTGGATTGTACACGATTCCTATGTATGCTTATGCAGCGCAATATTCAAAGTATGCAAAATATGTTTTAAATATGCCGATTTGCCCTGTAATGGCAGGATTTATAATTAACAAACAAACTTGGGATTCTATTCCTGATAAATATAAGCCGGCTTTTATCGAAATAATCCGCAGAGGAGAGCTGGATTTTATAAATGTTCAGCAAAATACTGATAAAGAATACCTTGATAAAATAGTTTCAGAAGGAGGCAAGCTTGTAAATCTTACAAAGGCTGAAAGACAAGTATTCTATGATCAGATGAATACTGATGCTATCAATATGTCAAAATCTCAAGAAATAAAAGTTATAAATTATCCTTTCTATCAAAAAATAGATGCCATGATAAAAAGTTGCAGGGGAAGATAATGACTTCAAAATTTACCGTAAAATTTTCAGCTGTTTATAAAAAATTTGAAGATTATCTTTCCGTGATTGTTGTTGCTTTTATGGCTATTTTCCCTTTAACGGTAAAAGTTATTGAAAGTTCAACAAAACGACCGATAATAAATAACGAAAATATTTTGGTAAATATTGTTTTTGTGTTTTCGTGTATTGCAGGAGCAATCACTTGGAGAGAAGATAAGCACATAAGTCTTGCAAGTCTTTCCGATATGATAAAGCCTAAGTTTAATAAAATAATAAAAAAAATTAGAAATGGAGCTGTATCTGCAATTTTATTTGCAATTTTTATTTCTTCATTTTCGGAATTTTTTATGTTTTTTTCGCAGAAAATTTGGGGTGTTTCTACAAGATTTTTTTATACAATTCTACCTTTGGCATATTTTGTTATGCTTTTTAGAGTTTGCGTTAAAAAGGAAAATTGGGTATCTACGATCATAGGTCTTGTTGTCGGTCTTTATATTGCCTCTGGACCTTTCGGTGTAGTTTTGTCTTCGGTTTTTCATGTCAAAAACGTTGATTTTTTTATTACTTTGTTTGATTCCTGGTTGTGGTTTTCTTCTCATGCATTCGTTCCTCTTTTAATTTTATTGATTGCTTTTGCGATTATAGGGGTTCCGCTCTTTATTGCTCTTGCCGGAATTGCTTTTTTGTGTTTTTCGTACACCGGAGGCGGATACGTTGAGATTATTCCCCAGGTCAGTTACGAAAAACTTACAGATTCAAGTATTGCTGCGATTCCTCTTTTTACCATAGTGGGTTTTTTACTCAGCCAAGGTAGTGCAGGAAAAAGACTTGTTGATGTTTTTAATTCTTTGTTCGGATGGTTTAGGGGTGGAACCGTAATTGCCAGTGTTCTTGTAATTACTTTTTTTACGATGTTTACCGGAGCTAGCGGAGTTACGATTCTTGCACTTGGAGTTCTTTTAACTATGCTTTTTGTAGAAAGCGGGTATGACAAAGATAAAGCTCAGTCTTTAATTACTGCAAGCGGAGCTTTGGGGTTGCTTTTTCCTCCAAGTGTTGCAATTATCATGTATGGTACTGTAAATTATTTTAATGTAGATGTATTTAACCTTTTTAAGGGTTCTTTGCTGCCGGGATTTATTCTTGCCTTTGCAACTATTACTTATGGAATTATTCAAGATAAATCAAAAAATCGTCCTAAGTTTTCATGGAAAGTGCTTGGCAAGGCATTTGTAAACGGAATTTGGGAGCTTTTGTTGCCTGTTGCCATTATAATTCTTTATTTTGGTAATATTTTTACGATCATGCAAACTGCTTCTTTTGCAGTCCTTTATACGTATATTCTTGAAACTTTTATACGCAAAGATTTTAAACAAGAAAATTCTGCAAGACCTATTCTTTCAAGTTTTGTAGGTTCGATAAAAAAAGTTGCAGAAAGTATTCATATCACCGGTGGAGTTTTAATGATTCTTGCCAGTGCCAGCGGACTTTCGTATTTTTTAATTGACGCAAGTGTTCCTGATATTTTAGCAAATTTTTGTGCTGCACATATTCATTCAAAGTATTTGTTCTTATTTTTGTTGAATATTGTTTTAATTATTGTAGGTTGTTTGATGGATATCTATTCTGCAATTATGATTGTTTCTCCATTAATAATTCCTATTGCGACTATGTTTGATATAAATCAAGTTCATATCGGAGTTGTTTTTCTTATGAACATGCAGTTGGGATTTCTTACACCTCCTGTAGGTATGGATTTGTTTATTTCGACTTATGCGTTTGATAAACCTTTGATGAAGGTTGTAAAGGATATTTTGCCGTTTCTTGCAATACAAGCTGTTGTTCTTTTGTTTATAACTTATGTGCCTTGGTTTACAACTTGTCTTTTATAACCTAAAAATAAAATGAAAAACTTTTTATACAATACTTTTTCATGTTTTTTCGTAAGATTAAGACCTTTTGTTGTTTCTTTGTTAATTTTTTTGTTCCACGTTAATTGCTTTGCAATTTCAAGTCCGACTTATAAGTTTCTTGTACGTGTGAATATGATGATGCAAGATGAATTTTCTCCTTACTGTGTAAAAGAATACGTTTGCAAAATGAGTAATAAAGAAAAAATTGCTCAGCTTTTTTTGTTAAATCTTGAAGGAAATTCTAAGTTTTCAAATCAAACTGAGTATAACGGAGGAATTGCTCCGGGAGGCTATCTGCTTTTCAGTTATAACATAGCACAGTCTCCGCAAAAAATGCGTTTTTTTACAGATTCTGTTCGTAGCTACTATGCTGATCAAAAAAAAATTCCTCCTTTTCTTTGTATTGATCATGAAGGTGGTGATGTAAACCGTTTAAAAACATTGGTTGGAAATTTTTTATCACAAGAAAAAATTGCAGAGTATTGTACTTGTCAAAAAGCTTATGAACTTTATCTTGAGCAGGGAAAAATTTTAAAAAATCTTGGGATTCAAGTAAACCTTGCTCCAGTCATCGAAGAGAAAACTCTTGATAATTCTGGTTTTCTTGAAAATCGTTCTTTTGGAAATTTTGAACAAGTTGTAGATTATGGAACTCGATGTGTTAATGCGTATATCGACAGTTCCGTTATGCCTGTTTTAAAGCATTTCCCGGGAAATACAAACGACGATCCTCATTTTGGATTGCCGAAACTCAATTTATCTCAAAAAGATTTTGAAATGCTAATTCTTCCTTTTGAAAAAATTTTGAAAACTTCCAAATATTATAATCATCCGCTTGGGATTATTTTATCTCATGTAGCGGTGGGTGAAGTTTACGGTGATATTCCTTCTTGTTTTTCTGAAAAAATTGTTAGCGGAATTCTAAAAAAACGCTACGGTTTTAAAGGGTTGATATTTTCGGATGATATTTATATGTCAGCTTTGGAAAAAAACGGTTATTCACCTGAAATTTCTGCAAAACTGTGTATTCTTGCAGGAATTGATGTGATTATGATGAGTACCAAAAAATTTACTTCTATTATGACTTATTTGGAACAAGAGCAAAAACAAGATTTTAGACTGAATAATCGCATTACGGAATCTTGTGAAAAAATTATTGCAAATAAAATAAAAATGAGATTGATTTCTATGAAAGAAAAACGGAATATTTATTCAAAATGTTTTGAAAATGCCGGTTTTCCTCCAATGGAATTTTATGAATTAAAAATTTAGGTAAAAATTATTAAGGATTATTATGGCAAAAAATAAAGCCTTAAAAAAATCGGGAAGTCATGCTTTTGAAGAATTTTATGCTTCGCTTTATGGAAAAAGATGGGATTCTCTTAAAGAAAGTTTTACATTGGAAAATCCATGTGCTGAATTCAAAATCGAAAATTATAAAAGTTATTTTTTAGACTATGCAAGTGTTTTTGTTTCTTGCTGTCTTCCGCTTAAAAATTGCAAAAATATTTTGGATTTATGTGCGGCTCCGGGTGGAAAAACTCTTGTTATTTCTTCCAGAATGGATCAAGATGCGGTTTTAATCAGTAATGAACGCTCTGCACAAAGAAGAAATCGTCTTATTTCTGTTGTAAATGAAAGTCTTCCGGAAAAAATTTCACAAAGAATAAATATTACAGGTTTTGATGGTAGTTTGGTTTGCAAAAAATTTGATCAAAATAAATTTGATGCTATTTTGTTAGATGCACCTTGTTCTTCTGAAAGACATGTATTTTCTTCTCAAAAACACCTTGAACAGTGGACGGCGGCAAGGGTAAAAAATCTTTCTTTTGCTCAATGGTCGCTTCTTTCTTCAGGATTCTTAGTTTTAAAACAAGAAGGTTTTTTACTTTATTCAACTTGTGCCGTTTGTAGCGATGAAAATGATAATATTATAAAAAAACTTTTAAAAAAATATGAAAATGCCTCTACTGTTTTGTTGGATTTTGATTTTGTAAAAACTTGTATTCCCGATTTTTTTAACATTCCACAATTAAATATTGAAAAAACGGAGTTTGGCTATCAAATCTTTCCTGATAAAAATAAAGGAGCAGGGCCAATGTATTTTTCTCTTATAAAAAAAATAAGTTGACTTGGTATTGTTTTGTTTTAAGAATTATGGCTAAAATTTAATTTTGACTATAGACGTATTTTGAAAGTTGCTGTATACTTTTTGCCACTATGCTTTTTTTTGTATTATAAATTTATTTGTTTTTAGGATTTCTTATGGAGCCAAGCAAACGCGAATTACAGTTTCAACATACATTTGAAATGGAAAATATTTTAAACAGAATTCAAGATTTTGATGTAATGTTTGAGCGATTATTAACAGAAGCAAGAAATATCGTTCATGCAGATGCCGGTTCTGTTTATATTTGGGATGATAAAACTCAACAGTTGTCCATACGATACAGTCAAAATGATACAAAGCAAAAAAATCTTGCTCCCGGTGAAAAGTTACCATATGCTTTTTATAAATTTAAAATTGACGAAAGATCAATTTCCGGATATTCACTTTTAAAGCGGCAAATTCTTAATATTCCGGACGTGTATGATTTGCCTGAAGATTCTGTTTATAAATTTAACAAAACTCCGGATATCGAGTCAGGTTATGTTACACGTTCGATGCTGACTATTCCATTGATAGCTACCAGCGGTAAGATTTTAGGAGTTCTTCAAATTATCAATGCACAGGATGAAAATGGAAATATAATTTCTTTTGATAATGATGCAGAGCTTTTTATTAAACATTTTGCAGAAAATGCTACAAACGCTTTGGAGAGGGCTTATCTTACAGAGTCCATGTTTTTGCGTTTTGCACGAATGGCTGAAATGCGTGATCCGAAAGAAACAGGATCTCACGTGTTTAGAGTTTCGATGTTTGCAAAAGAAATTTATGATATGTGGGCTTTTTATCACAATGTTCCGAAATCTGATCGGGAGAATTTTAGGGATCTTTTAGCGGTTGCTTCAAAACTTCATGATATTGGCAAGGTTGGAATTTCCGATTTAATTCTTAAAAAAAACGGAAGATTTGATGTTGCAGAAAAAAATGTTATGAAGTGTCATACTTATATATGTGAGTATTTTTTTGATAGAGCGGATACCGAATTGGATAAGATGGCAAAAGATATTGCTCTTTATCATCATGAACATTGGGATGGAAATGGATATCCGGGTCATTTTGATCCTAAGTTAATAAAATCTCCTGATGTAATTTTAGATTTAACGAATGTAAAAGGCTTAAAAGGTGAAGAAATTCCACTTTCTGCCAGAATTGTTGCGGTAGCTGATGTTTTTGATGCACTTTCTAATAAACGCTGTTATAAGGCAGCGTGGGAAGAGGATGATGTCATTAACGAGATAAAATCTCAGTCCGGAAAGCAATTTGATCCGGAAGTTGTAAAAGCATTTTTGGGAGCTTATCCTCGAATAAAAAAAATTTTGCAATCCTTCCCCGACGAAGAAGATTAAAGTAACGTTTATTTTATTTTTAATTTTATTTGTATTTCTCTATCAAAACAATTTGAAAAGTTGTTTACGTCTTTTTTTGAAAATGTATTTAATTTTTCACTGATAATTCCGTTTTCGTATAATTCTTTGTTAAAATTTCTGATCGAAAGCCGCTCTTTTATATTTTCTTTTGTGTATAAAATCCCTCTGTCATTTATAACTGTAATATTTTTTGAAACCAGTTTATCGGCCATAGGAATATCTCTTGTAATTACAATGTCATTTTGATTTACATTTTCTATGATGTAGTTATCGGCGGCATCTTGTTCTGCAGAACAGATAATCATCTTAAAATTTTCAACATCTTTTTTCATGGGAATGTTTCTGTTTGCAACAAATGTCAAACTAAGATTTAGCCTCTTACAAAATCTAAAAATGATTTCTTTAACCGGCTGCGGACAGGAATCTGCATCAACCCAAACGGAAAATTTCACTAATTTATAGCCTTATTTATATTTTCTATCATCCTCAATGTTATTTTTTCGGCTTCAACCAAATCATCACGCTTAATTGAGTTGTTTGTAAATTGTAATTTTTGCTTTTCTTTGCACAGTTCATCGGCTATCATTATTCCCGAAATTATAGCAATTTTTAACGGGTCTTTTATGCCAGATGTCGAATCTACTTGAGAAATTATTTTTTTGTAATATTGGAGGAGTTTATCAAGATATTCGTCGTCTTCATTTGCTTGAATAGAGAATGAAGTGCCTAAAACGTTTATTTGAAGAGATCCCATTTAGAACAGATCCTGATTATTTGGATCTTCGACATTTTCATCAAAAGTCAATCCGAAGTCAAAATTGAAAGAATCTTCTTCGCCTTCATTTGTGTTTTTAATATTTTCTGTAACAATGTTGTCTTGCAGCGTGTCTGTGTTTTTTAAATCCTGCAAAACGGGCATTTCTTTTGAAACTGAATTATCCTGCAAATCAACTTTTGTATCTGCTATGGAGTTACTTACATTGAGTGCATCCGTTTGTTCAAAAGAAATGTTCTCGTTTTCAACTGAATCAAGCTTTACAACATTGTTTTCTATGCTGTCCAGTCTGTTCAGTGCATTTAAGATTCCTTTCTCGATCTTGCTCTGATCAGCTTCAAAAGATAAAAGTTTTTGAGTAAGAAAAGCGTGTTTGCTTGCTAATTCCTTATTCTGATTTAACAAATCTGTATTCTGTTTTTGAAGTTCATTCATTTTGTTAAAAATAGCTTCAACTTTTTTTTCTAATAATTGAACTTGATCGAGTGAAATCATTTTTTTTATGCTCCAATAGCTTTTTTTGCAACTTCTACAATAGCTTTGAATGCTGTAGGATCTTCGATTGCCATGTTTGAAAGGGCTTTTCTATTGATAATGACATTGGCTTTATTTAACCCGTCAATAAATCTTGAATATGAAATTCCCTGTTCTCTGCATGCAGCGTTCAAACGTGCAATCCAAACTGAACGCATATCACCTTTTTTATCTCGGCGTCCTACGTATGCATCCGATAATGCCTGCGTAACTGCGTCTCGTGCGGCTTTAAAGTTTGTTCCTCTTCTGCCTCGGAACCCTTTTGCCAATTTAAGAATCTTTTTTCGGCGGTTTAGCCTTTTTTTACCGTCAACTGCTCTTGACATACTTCACTCCTTATATTCCCGGCAAGTGTTCTTAATAACTCATCCGTAGAATAGTTCATGCACAACAGTTCTGTACTTTTGTGCCCAATTTTTTACGGCTGTAATTAAAAAATTAACCGTAAGGTAAAAGCTGCTTTCTGATTTTAGCTGAATCTGCTTCACTCAAAATTCCTGAGGCTCTTAAATGTCTCTTTCTTTTTGAGGCTTTTTTTGTCAAGATATGTCGAAGATTCATCTTCTTATACTTGATTTTTCCGCTTCCAGTTGTTGAAAAACGTTTTGCGGCAGCTTTTTTTGTCTTCATTTTAGGCATAATGCTTACCTCTTTATTTTTTTCCTTTAGGACTTAATGTCATAGACATAAATCTGCCTTCCATAGCCGGCGGTTTGTCTATAACATAGCAGTCTTCAAGGCGTTTTAAAACTCCGTTAAGAACATCTTCTCCAAGTTCCGTGTGTGCAAGTTCTCTTCCTCTAAATCGGATGGAAACTTTCACTTTATCACCTTCGTCAAGAAATTCTTTTATGTGCTTTGACTTAAAGTCCAAATCTCCTGAAGCAATCTTCGGTTGCATTCGGATTTCCTTTAACTTTAAAACTTTTTGATTTTTCTTTGAATCCCTAAGTTTTTTTTCCTGTTCGAATCTGTATTTTCCAAAATCAAGAATTTTGCATACGGGAGGATTCGCATTGGGAGCGACCTCTACCAAATCAAGTTCTTCTTCTTTTGCCATTCTAAGAGCTTCAACAGTAGGTACGATACCTTTTTGTTCTCCTCTGCTGTCGATAAGTCTTACTTCCCGTACACGAATCATTTCATTAATGCACAAACCTTTAGCTTCCGCCAACGATCCTCCTCGTTTTCTTTAACTCCCATAAAGATACTGTTTTTATATGAAGATATAGACCATTCTATCAAAAAAAAAGCCTGTTTGTCTAGTGTGATGTGTACTTGTTATCAGACTGTTTTTCTGATATCCTTGTCATAATATGTATTTGTTTTTATGCTTATTTTTACCTTTAACGTTTTTTATTTTTTACGCCACACAGGAGTACGATTTAAAGTGTTTTTTAAGCCACAATTTTCGTTTTTTTTTAGCTGGAGTATGTGTTGCTTTCCTCTATTGCTTTATAGAACTGATTTCAACTTATTCTTATGTGCAATGCAGAAATTCCATTTTTTTTGGAATGTTCAGACTTTATCTTTTTGACTTTGTCATTCCATTTGTGTTGACTATTGTTTTATTATTTATTTCAAGTAAAAAATCTTACAAAGAACGTTTTGAAAAAATTTTTGACTATATGATGGGTTTTTATTCTGTATATTCAGTTTTTTCATCTCTTTTGCGTTATGAAAAAGTTTTTGCTTTTTTGTTATTTGAAAAGCCTATTTTGTTTTTTTGTCAGATTTTAATTGTCAGTAGAATCATTTTTGTTTTTATAAATTACATTCAAACAAGAGCAAGCTTTATAAAACTCTTACCTTTGATTTTGCTTTTTATTATTTTTTCGATAGTTCCTTCTTTTTTGCAAGCTTGGAAAGCCGTAGGTTATCCGGTAATTATAGAAATTATTGTTTTTTTTGTTTATCTTTTCTTTGGTTTTTATGCTTTTACAAAAATGATTGGTAAAGAAAATTTTAAGGAATTTTTTGTAAACACTGTTAAAAAAATATTTAAATTGTCAAAATATAAATAATTAATTGCAAAAATATGCACAGTTAGGCCCGGAGCTGGTATTTTTGTAAATTTCAGTCAGTTTTTCCGTGTAATTTCCGTTTTCATCGCAAATAATCAAATTTTTACTTATTTTCAATTCAGGATAAAAGTCTTTTTTTGCCTGCAATAAAAACATTGAAGGTTCTTTATTACGGTTCGGATTTACGAGTTGTAAGTTTTTTGCTCCAAGGTTGTATTTTTTTAGCAAAATCATTGTTTCGCTTAATCGATTAGGACGATTTATCAAAAAAAAATTTCCGTTACTTTTTAGAGAAAAAGCGGCAGCTTTTATGACATCTTCTAAACAGCATAGTACTTCGCTTCTGGCTATATTTATTTTTTCATTTGAGCATTGTTTGCCACTATTTTTTTTTATGTAAGGCGGATTTGTAACTACAGAATCAAAAGTTTCGGGACTAAAAATGTTGCGTATATCTTTTATGTCTGCATTAATGATGTCGATTTTATCCGAAAGATTGTTCAATTCAATATTTTTTTTTGCAAGTTGTGCGATATCTTTTTGAATTTCCAGTCCTGTAATTTGCTTTGCTCGTGAATCTGCACTTAATAAAATGGGGATAATTCCGTTTCCGCAGCCTAAATCCAGAACGGAACTGTTGTTGCGTATTTGTTTTGAAGCAAAGTCTGCAAGAATTACGGCATCTATTCCAAATTTAAATGAATTTTCATCCTGCATGAGTTTTAGATTTTTTATGTGCAGAGTTTCTACTTTCATTCTCAAATTATATACAAATATTGTTCCAAAGTAAAAGGCTTTCAAAAATAAAAAAATGTGATAAATTTAAAGAATGCGGATAGTGTTTTATTCAACTAATTCAAATAATTATTTTCCTGAAAAAGTCATTTACAAAATGTTTCCGACCTGTGCTTCCCAATGGAAGAATTTAAAAGAAAAATTTTTTGAGCATGAGTTTATCGTTGTTATGCAAAAGCCGGGGATGTTTTTGTGGGATGAAAAGGAAATATTTTACAAGACTTCAATTTCTGTATCATACGTTTTTTTGGAAACTTTATCAGCAAAGGAATTTGCAAAAGTTATTATCGAGCAAAAACCTGATGTAGCAATTGCGATGACTTATTGGGTTCAGCCATTTGACTGGATGTGTATAAAAGATTCTTTGGTGGCAGAATTTTTAAGTAAAACCGGAATAAAAACAGTGTGTCATAGCGTAAAATGTGCTGATATTTGTTTTGATAAATGGAAAACTCACTTGTTTTTGGAACAAAACGGTTTTAATTGTGCAAAATCTGTCTATGTCCAACATCAAATGTTTTTTGCCGAACGTAATCGTAATTGTCTTTCGGAAAATGTATATAAGGAATATGTTTTTAATGAAATTTCAAAATTGAATTTTCCTGTAGTAATAAAAGATGTTTTCGGGCTTTCTTCTTTTGGAATGGATGTTGTAACGAGTTTTTCTCAAGCTAAAGAAGTGCTTTTAAGCAAAAAAAATAAAGGAGATAGGATTATAGAAGAATTTTTGGAAGGAAATTCTTATGGATGCGAGATTTACGGAAGTCCTGATAATTATATTGTGAGTCCGCTTTTTATAAACAGTGTAAACAGGTTCGGTCTTACAAGTCCCAAGCAAAATGTAAAATTAGGACCTGTTAAGGATTTTTCTACGTTAAAGCAAGATATCCTTCGTGTTGCAAATCTTTTACAGTTCAACGGAATAGCTCAATTCGATTTAGTTTATTCAAAAGGAAAATGGTACATCATAGAGATAAATTCACGAATTTCCGGTATGACACAAACGATTGCTTCAAGTATGGGCTTATCTTTGTATGAATTGGTTTTGGCGAGTGCAGGAATTTATGACAAAAATTTTGAAAAATTACAAACTGAGTATAAATATGTTATGAACTTAAAATTTCCAATTTTAGATGATGATGTTCTGAAAAAAATGTGTCAGATTCCTTTTGTTCTTGCGGTAAATCAAATAGAAAATCATGAGGCAAAGCAATTAAGAGAAATAGGGTATACGGAAGTAATTTTTGGGCAAACTGATACTTTGGAAGAATTAATGGATGAGCTTGATACTTTGAATAAAGATTTTTTTCAAGTTATGGAGCAAGTTTTTTATGAAAATGCAAAAAAGTTGGCAAAAATAATAGAAAGATAATATAGAATGACTAAATTTGGAATTAGTAGGTTTGCTGGTAAAGATAAAAAATAATAAAATATTTTGGAGGTATAAAATGATTAATGAAAAAGAATTATGGGATAAATGTGCAGCTTTTCACGGTCATGTTTGCGGTGGTTTAACCATAGGTTATAAGGCGGCCTTGTATGCGATGAAACTGCTTGATTTGGCTTTTTCTGAAGACGAAGAAACTGTGTGTGTTTGTGAGAATGATGCTTGTGGAGTAGATGCTATTCAAGTTATACTCGGTTGCACTGTCGGTAAGGGGAATCTTTTGTTTCACATGAGCGGGAAACAAGCTTTTTCATTTTACAATCGTAAAAACGGAAAATCGGTACGTCTAGTTTTAAAAAGACCGCCGAAGAAAATGACAAAAGAGGAGAGCTTTGCATATTTTCAAAAATGTGAACCGGAAGATATGTTCGATGCAAAACCTGTTAAGATACGATTGCCGGAGCAAGCTCAGTTGTTCAATTCTGTTATTTGCGAAGAATGTGGAGAAATAGCTGCCGAAAAATATATTTTTGTTCAGAACGGAAAGCAGGTATGTATCGATTGTCGTAAAAAGTACGATCGCTTTTCTGTGTAACTGTACTTTTTCTCGGCAGGTTTTACTTTTATTTTGTAGATATGCAGATATTAAAGTGTGCATAAAAAACAGGATGCCTTAAAACTTTTTTTTTGACATCTTTTTTTTTATGCCGGTTGCATTACCTGTTTTTTAGCGAATCATAGAATGATATTCTTGAAGGCTTTTTACTCCGCCTTCGCCTCCGTTTCCGTTCTTTACAGCTTCAATTCCTTTTACTGCCGCCAAAGCTCCTGCTAAAGTTGTTACGTAAGCGGTTTTGTATTTTAGACATGTTTTTCTGATTGTTTTTTTATCTTCTTGGTAATTTCGCTGAGCTTTTGGAGTGTTAATAACAAGACACACTTCTTTGTTCATAATCATATCAATAACATCAGGGCGACCTTTTCCTATTTTATTTACGGTGCCACATTTTATTTCGTTTGCGTTAAAAAAGTCTGCAGTGCCGTTTGTTCCCAGTAAGGTAAATCCTAGCTTTTTTAAGGTTCTTCCAAGTAAAAGTACTTCATTTTTTTGATTTTCTTTATTGCTTAGACTGATCAGAACTTTTTTGTTTTCCCATGCTTCCGGAGCATGAGGAAGTTCGCTACCTGCCGCTTCTTGTGATTTATAAAATGCTAAAGGAAAATTATCCGCTATGCCCAGAACTTCTCCTGTTGAACGCATTTCAGGGCCAAGAATAGGATCAACTCCGGGAAAACGAGTCCAAGGCAGTACGGCTTCTTTTGCTCCATAATACGGAATTATTTTGTCTTTTAATCCAAGACTTTCAAGAGATTCTCCTAACATCATTCTTGTAGCAAGACGTGCCATTTGTGTATTACACACTTTTGATACAATAGGAACTGTTCTGCTTGCACGCGGATTTGCTTCAATAACGTAAACTTTTCCATCTTCTATTGCATATTGCATATTCATTAAACCGCATACATGTAACGATTGTGCTATTTTTTTTGTATATTCTTTTATCGTATCAAGATTTTCTTTGGAAATATTTACAGGTGGAATTACGCAGGCTGAATCTCCTGAATGAATCCCTGCAAGTTCTACGTGTTCCATAACCGAAGGAATGTATACATGCTTGGAGTCTGCAAGAGCATCTGCTTCACATTCCAACGCATTTTTTAAAAATCTGTCTATTAAAAGAGGTCTGTCAGGAGTAACCCCTACAGCTTTTTCTACATATTCTTTTAGAGTTTTTTCATCGTAAATTACTTCCATTCCACGTCCGCCGAGAACAAAAGACGGTCGAATCATAATCGGGTATCCTATTGTTTCTGCACAAGTTTTTGCTTCATCAAAATTTACTGCCATTGCACTTTCCGGCATCGGAATTTCAAGTTTTTGCATCATGTGCCTGAATAAATCTCTGTCTTCGGCTATATCGATGGAATCTATAGATGTGCCTAAAATATTTACTCCGTTTTCCTGTAATTCTCTTGCAATATTAAGCGGAGTTTGTCCTCCAAATTGTACTATAACACCTAACGGTTTTTCTTTTTCATAAATCTGTAAGACGTCTTCAGTTGTTACAGGTTCAAAGTAAAGTTTGTCGCTGGTATCATAGTCGGTAGAAACGGTCTCCGGATTGCAGTTTACGATAATTGTTTCATAACCCATTTCTTTAAGTTGCATTGATGCATGACAGCAACAGTAGTCAAATTCAATTCCTTGACCTATTCTGTTAGGACCGCCACCCAGAATCATAATCTTTTTTGGATTTTCGGTAACAGGAGCCTTGTCTTGAAAGTTGTATGTTGAATAATAATAGCTTGCATTTTCAACGCCACTTACAGGAACTGAAAGCCAACCTTCTTTTATTTCAAGTTCATTTCTTCTGTTGCGAATATCTTTTTCCGGAACTTTAAGAATTTTGCTTAAATATTTATCCGAAAAACCGTCTTTTTTTGCCTTTTCCAATAATTTATCGGCAGGAATTCTCCCCGGATTTTTTAATAATTCTTCCTCTAACTCAACAAGTTCTTTAATTTGATTTAAAAAGTATTCTTTTATGAATGTGATTTCCGAAATTTTTTTGCAGCTTACACCTTTTCTTAACGCTTCATAAATTTGAAAATATCGTTCCGAGCTTGGTGTTTTTAACATTTCGCAAAGTTCTTTTGCAGTTTTACGGTTAAAATCACTTGCAAATCCAAGTCCGCTTCGTCCGTTTTCAAGACATCTAATTGCTTTTTGGAAAGTTTCCTTAAATGTTTTTCCTATAGACATAACTTCGCCTACAGCTTTCATGGAAGTACCCAGAGAATCTTTTGAGCCTCTGAACTTTTCAAATGCCCATCGTGCAAATTTTAAAACTATATAGTCGCCGTCAGGAGTTCCGCCCGGAGTGTATTTTTCAAGACTTCCGTCTCTCCAGTAAGGAAGTTCATCAAGTGTAAAACCGGAAGCAAGTTTTGCCGAGATAAACGCAATCGGAAATCCGGTAGCTTTTGAGGCAAGGGCTGAAGAACGTGAAGTTCTGGGATTTATTTCAATAATTACAATGCGGTTTGTTTTTGGGTTATAGGCAAACTGGACATTTGTTCCTCCTATTACTCCGATTTTTTCTACGATTTTGAATGCCATTTCTTTTAGTCGCTGTTCAAGTTCTTTTTCGATTGTAACAAAAGGAGCTGCACAAAAAGAGTCGCCGGTATGAACACCTACAGCATCTATATTTTCTATAAAGCAAATTGCAATCATTTGATTTTTTTTGTCTCTTACAACTTCTACTTCAAGTTCTTCCCAGCCTAGGATTGACTCTTCTATCAGGCATTGATGAGTCATTGAAAGTTCAAGCCCATTGGCTGTAACGGTTCGCAGTTCCTCTATGTTGTAGCAAAAACCGCCGCCTTGTCCGCCCATTGTATAAGCAGGTCGTACAACAAGCGGAAACCCTATTTTTGAAGCTATTTGTTCGGCTTCTTCTATGGTGTGGCATATTCCTGATTTTGCACATTCGATTCCAAGTTCTTCCATCGTAGCTTTAAAAATCTCCCGGTCTTCACCGTGTTCTATGGCTTCAAGATCTACACCTATAACCTTTACTCCGTATTTATCAAGAATGCCTACTCTGTTTAGTTCCATTGCCATATTCAATCCGGTTTGGCCTCCCAAATTCGGAAGAATTGCGTCCGGTCTTTCTTTATCTATAATTTGACTTAGCCTTTCTACATTTAACGGTTCTATGTATGTTGCATCTGCCATAATCGGATCTGTCATAATTGTTGCAGGATTTGAGTTTACCAAAACTATTTTGTAACCTTGCTCTTTTAAAGCTTTACAAGCTTGTGTTCCCGAATAGTCAAACTCGCAAGCTTGTCCTATTACGATTGGACCTGAACCGATGATCATTATTTTGTCAATGTCGTTTCTTTTCATTTTATTTTCTCCAAAAAAAAAGACTGAAATTAAATAAATTTCAGTCCCGTGAATCATATAAAAAAAATGTAGTATTCGCCCTAAAACATTCCAATTTTAAATTGTTAATAAAAAACTTTGTATTCATAGCCTAAGCCGGATTATATAAAAAAAATACTATACTTTCAATAGCAGTAAAAAAAAATGTCAAAAATACTTAAAATTTAGAACGAACTGCGAATAATTCCGCCACCTAAAATGACAGGTTCTTCCACATCATAAAGTACCGCACTTTGTCCCGGAGCAATAGCCCTTTGAGGTGTGTCAAACGTTATAATCCACGGTTGACCTTTATATTCATTTGCTTTTTCTTTTTCCGGAGTATACCTTTTTATCGTTGCAAGAACGGGTCGGCTTGCAAGTCTTATTTTTACCAAAGCTCTAATTTGTGAGTCTTGAGGAATTTCAATGTTTCCCGGCCATACGAAATCATCTGCAATAAGATTTTGCGCATTTAAAGATTCGCTTGGAGCTAAAACTATAATGTTGTTTTTTGCATCGATTGATTGAACATACACCGGTTCACCGGCTGCAACTCCAAGACCTCTTCTTTGCCCTATAGTATAGTGTTCTATTCCCTTGTGTCTGCCCAAAACTTTTCCGTCAAGATCTACTATATCTCCCGGAATACCGGGTTTATCGGAAAAAATCAAATCAAAATATTCTTCCCCTATAAAATCCTGGCTCTCTTCACGATTTGCCGAATCCAAATTCAAATTCTTTGCAAGCTCTTTAACTTCCGTTTTTTTTATCGAAGCAAGAGGAAATCTTACCTTTTCCAATATGCTGGAAGAAACTCTGTAAATAAAATATGTTTGATCCTTTGCGATATCGGCTGCAGTTGCAATCATGTAAGGTCTTTCATTTGATCCGAAAATAGCCGATTTTGGTCTTACCACTTTTGCATAATGACCGGTGCAAAAAAAATCGTATTTTATACCTACTTCAGCAATGCCTGAAAGCAAAGCTCCAAATTTTATTTCCCCGTTACACTGAATACACGGATTTGGAGTATGACCGTTTCTGTATTCTTCTTTAAAATAATTCATTACCTTTTGCTGATAAGCCTGTCTCACATCTATTACGTGATATTCTATGTTTTGTTCCTTACAGAATTTTTTTACTTCTTCAATATTTTTGATTTCCAAAGGACTGTAACAACCTAACTTTAAATTTGTTTTTTTTGTGTTTTCAAAAATAGGATTGTAAGCTCCGTCCCAAATGCTCATAGTAACGCCGATTACCTTACATCCGCGATTTTTTAAAAGCATTGCGGTCAAAGTCGAATCTACCCCACCGCTCATGCCGACTATGACCGTATCTCCTGCTTGGGGCATATCTTGAATTTCGTACAGCATAATCAAAGTTTATATACAAGTAGAATTTTAATCAATTATTTACAAGGGCGTCCCCTGCCTTTGGGGCAGGTAGGTGCTTTCAGGGCTCTCTGTTCGCTCGGTATTTTTGCACACAAATCATGTGCAAAAATGTACTGAGCAGCTGCATTCTAAAATGCAGCTACTCCCCCTTACAGCACCTGACGCATTTCATTTTTAATTTTTTTATGTAAGACTAAAACTAAAAAAAAGAGCTGTCAATATTTTTTTGACAACTCCTTTTTTTTAATCCTGTTATAAATAATCCGTTAGATTAAGTTTTTAACAAATTAATCCAACCGGTTTGCAGAACCCAGAACTTCTATATTTTTTCTCATGTACATCTTTTTTAATTCCTCTCTTGCAGGTCCAAGATACTTTCTAGGATCAAATTCACCGGGGCTTTCAACAAAAACTTTTCGGATTGCGGCTGTCATAGCTAATCTACCGTCAGAATCGATATTTATTTTACAAACCGCCGATTTTGATGCCTTTCTTAGCTGCTCTTCCGGAATTCCAACCGAATCAGGAATTTTTCCGCCGAATTTTTCTATTTGTTCAACGTATTCATGAGGAACCGAGGAAGATCCGTGAAGTACTATCGGAAATCCGGGAAGCCTTTTTTCAATTTCTTCAAGAATATCAAAAGCAAGTGGGGGTGGAATTAAAAGACCGTCGGCATTTCTTGTACACTGTTCCGGTTTAAACTTGCATCTTCCGTGTGAAGTTCCTATTGAAATAGCAAGAGAGTCAACTCCTGTTTTTGAAACAAAATCTTGCACTTCTTCCGGTCTTGTATAATGACTTTCTTCTGCAGAAACATCATCTTCTACTCCGGCAAGTACACCGAGTTCTCCTTCTACCGTAACATAATCTTTTTGACTATGTGCAAAATCACAAACTTTTTTTGTAAGAGCAATATTTTCCTCGTAAGACAGAGAACTTCCGTCAATCATAACCGAAGAAAATCCCATTTCAATACAAGACTTACAAAGCTCAAAAGAGTCTCCGTGATCAAGATGAAGAACAATTTGAGGTTTTTCGCATCCAAGTTCCTTTGCATATTCTACAGCTCCCTGAGCCATGTAACGCAACAAGGTTTGATTTGCGTATTTTCTGGCTCCTGAAGATACTTGAAGAATTACCGGAGACTTTGTTTCAACACAGGCTTGTATTATAGCCTGCATTTGTTCCATGTTGTTAAAGTTGTATGCAGGAATTGCATAACCGCCTTTAATTGCCTTTGCAAACATATCTTTTGTGTTTACAAGACCTAATTCCTTATAAGAA
This sequence comes from Treponemataceae bacterium, assembly GCA_052173655.1. Classification (GTDB taxonomy): domain Bacteria; phylum Spirochaetota; class Spirochaetia; order Treponematales; family Treponemataceae; genus RGIG9060. The sequence continues at coordinate 47,092 of JBQMYD010000001.1, forward strand.
GTCATATTCTCTCCTTTATCAAAAAAAGATAATCATCTATATATAAAAAAGATAATCACCGCCGATACAAATAATTCTAAGGTCTAAATATAAAATAATCAATATAAATATCTAAAAAATACGAAAAGAGTTTGACAAACCTTAATTGAACAAATATAATCTACTTAAGATATACTAGGTGTTAAAAGCACAAATGTGTTTATTACTCTATATATAAAAGTTTCTAAGGAGTGAGTTGATGAAACATAGAGTTTTTTTCAATGTGTCTCTGGTGTTGATGTTGGTTATTTTCTGCTTGCCTGTAATAGCTCAGCCCAGCACAAAAAGTGTCGAGACAGTCTTAATTGATGAGTTTGATGATCCTTCAGCTAATGAATGGACATGGAAGGTTAATGCAAGCCGCTTTATTGCTGAAGGTTACCCTAAGGTTACCTATACGCCGGCAATTCCTAATCCATTAAGAACTTTCCGTTCTCCTGATGCACCGGAAGCAAAGGTTTTGGGAGTGAAAGTTGCTTTTGATAGAAAAGGCGATAACTGGTTTGAAATTTATCCTACGAAAACAGGGGAAGACGGAAAAGAAGTAAATTATGAAATTCCGTTAAAAGGTATTACATCTCAGCTTGATTTTTGGGTTTGGGGAGCAAATTACCTTTATTCTCTTGATGTTCTTATTAGAGATGCGGATGGACGTGTAAATGTTGTTCCTGTCGGAACTTTAAATTACAACGGTTGGAGAAACCAAATTGTTAAGATTCCTGCAGGTATAAGACAGCAGTCAAGATTGCGTTCAGGTCCAAAAAATACTTCTTTTGTAGGTTTTAGAATCAAGACAAAGCCGACGGAGTTTGTAGATGATTTTGTTATTTATTTTGATAACTTAAAATATACTACGCATACATTGAGTGATATTTATGACGGTTTTGAGCTTCGTGATTTAGATTTTGATAGTGCGGAATAAGGGGAATATAGATGAAAAGGTTTTTGGTAGTTTTATTAATTCTTTCGGTTGCATTTGCGGGTGTTTTTGCTCAGAGCAGTCCCAGTAACGATACCAGTTTGTCGGATCCTGATCCTGCTGTAGCTGGAGCTGATACTGCAAAACAATATCTTAGGGAAGTTTCTGTTGATATGTTTGAACGTGAAGGGGTTTGGAGTGCAAAAATTTCTCCTGACAATGGAGTTATTTCCGCTCGTTTATTCAACGGTAGCCCTATTGCAAAAGAACCTATAGAAGAAACTGAAGCTCAAGGTATTAAGGATGAAAAGGTTTTGGGTGTAAAAACCGAGTTTTTAAAACGGGGTGTTAATTCCTTTACAATAAAGGCTAATCGTCCTATTGCAATTGAAGGTGTAACAAAACAGCTTTCTATGTGGGTTGTAGGTCGCAATAAGCCGCATTCTTTGTTTGTTCTCTTACAGGATTATTTTGGAAATAGTTATGAAATTTACATGGGGACTTTGGATTTTTCGGGCTGGAAGCAAATGAAAGTGGCTATTCCACCTTCACCTGATGGAATTCATGGAATAGTGCAGGCAAGTGCTTATCACGGAGACAGACCGGGGCTTAGTGTTGTAGGCTTCAGAGTTGATTGTGATCCGATGTTTGCAAAGGGTTCTTATTATCTTTATTTTGATGACTTGCGTGCTGTAACAGATTTGTACTCTGTAGAAAATCGTGATCAAGATGATATGGACGATAACTGGTAAGATTTTTACTCTATTTTTTAGTTAATTCTTATTTTATAAAAAGCTCCGACTTTTTGTTTGGGGCTTTTTTTTACGTGTTTTTTATTTTATAAAAGCAAAGATTCTTTTCTTTATGATCAATTTCCAGTAAGTTCATTTTTTTTAATACCCAAATAACCTTATTTGCTTCGTTTTTTACAGGAGAATTTTTTAAATCTTTGCTGCAAAAAATTTGTGGAATTGCTTTTGGTAGAATAGCAAGAAAATCCTCTTTTTTGTGAAAATGAATTTCTTTTCCAAAGTCTATAAGATTTTTATCTGTGATTAAATAATTTTTTTTAAATCTCCTGCTGTTTTGTTTTGATTGTACATTATCGTCTTTTATTGTTTTTGTTTTTTCTTGACTTATAGGAACGACTGTAAGACAAAAATTTTCATAATCGAATATTTTGTACAAAGAAAATATTTCTCCAAAAATTGAGAAAATGTTTTTCGTTTTAGGGCTTTTTCTTTTTTTTAAAATTACTCCGTTGTTATCAACTGTTTTTATAATTGTAGTGAGTGCCAATGGGTATATGATTGTAACTTTGTATTTTTGGTTAAGCAGGTCTTCTGTTTTTTTTGTTAGCGATGATAAATTAGAACTTTGTATTTCAAAAATTCTTTTATCATCAGTTACTACATCGCATATGTATTTTCCGATTTTTACTTCTGTTTTTCCGTCGTGTTTAAGAGAATAAATATTTTTTAATGTTTTGTGTAATGAACTTTCGTTATAAGTATTTATCATGAACAGTTTTTAAAATTATACTATACAAATTTTCGGCAAAATAAAAAGAATATTTTAGTTTTTTTTATTAATTTTGTTTTAAAGGTGTTGATTTTAGTAAAATATAAGGTAAAATGGTGGGTAAGTGGAAAATAGTGGTTTAAAGTGGTATAAAGTGGCATGAATTTATTAACCGGTGAGTACAATAATTCAATTGATGAAAAAGGTAGAATTTCTTTTCCTGCAAAGCTTAGAAGTGCGGTAAATCAAAACGTACTTATTGTTACTAAAGGTTTAGATCGTTGCTTATGGCTTTTTACTTCCCTTGAGTGGGAGGATTTTCAAAGTAAGTTGATGAGTAATGCTTCTATGATGAATTCAAAAAATATGCAGGTTGTTCGCCATTTTGTAGCGCCGGCACAAGAAGTCGAATTTGATAAATCGGGACGTATTTCAATTCCGCAGTCATTGAGAGAATATGCAAATCTGTCGAAAGAATGTACGGTTTTGGGAGTTGCAAAATATATTGAACTTTGGGATATGCAGGTTTACAAAGATTATTTGGATGCAAGTGAAGTTTCTTTTCGTGAAGCTGCAGAAGGGTTTAACGATATTACTTTTTAGTATGTCGAAAAGGATTTTGGGATGGAAATTGTTCATACGCCGGTGCTGTTAAATGAAACTTTAACGTATCTTTCTCCGATCGGTGAAAAATATGAGAACAATTGTTTTATGGTTGATTCAACTTTGGGGGAAGGAGGGCATTCAAATGCCTTTTTAAAACAGTTTGGAAATTTGCATATAGTCGGATTGGATGCCGATAAAAATATTCAGGCTCGTGCCAAAGAACGGTTAAAAATTTTTGGTGAACGGATGAGTTTTTACAACGGTTGGTTCAACGATTTTTATGCAGATTATCCTGATACATTGCCGAAGCCGGACATAATTTTGTTCGATTTGGGGATATCGGTTTTTCATTACGAAAGATCAAAGAGGGGATTTTCTTTTCGTTATGATGAAGAACTTGATATGAGATTAAATGATAGTGAAGGTCGGACAGCTGCCGATTTTGTAAACAAAATGAACGAAAAAGAGCTTGCTGATTTGATTTTCAACTACAGTGAAGAGCGTTATAGTCGCCGAATAGCCAGAAGTATCGTTGAGAAAAGGAATTTGGCACCTATAAGTTCTTCAAAGCAGCTGGCACAAATTATCTATTCAGCAGTTCCGAAAGATTACAGGTATGGAGCGATTCATCCTGCGACGAAAACTTTTCAGGCCCTGCGGATAGCGGTGAATTCTGAGTTGAACAGGATTTCAGAAGCTTTGAATTTAGCTTTTGATTGTTTGAATGTCGGCGGTAAGATGGGAGTTATTACATTTCATTCCGGTGAGGATAGAATTGTAAAAAATGTTTTTAAAACTTGGGCTAAAAAGTGTATTTGCCCTCCGGAGCAGCCGATATGTACTTGTGAGGGAAAGCCTTTGGTTGAGATTATAACAAAAAAGCCTGTTGCTCCTACTGACGAGGAAGTGAAAATGAATTTACCGTCACGAAGTGCAAAGCTTAGAGTTATTCGTAAGCTAAAAGATAGGGTGAGGAGTTAAAATGAAAGAAAAAATTATAAAATTTTTCCAACGTCTTGGGATTTATTTGATTACCTTATCTATTCCTGCGTTTTTGGTGGTAGCTACGGTTCAATCAAGGCATTATGCAAAAATTGAAGACGATGTTACTGCTTTGGAAGATATGCAGACAAAATTAATAGAAGCAAATAAGGCTTATGTAACGGACATAAGTATTCTTTCAAGTTCAGGAAGGATTGAAAAAATAGCCACCGAGGACTTGGGAATGCGGAAAGCTGATACAAAAGAAATAATAAGAGTTTCGATAAAGGAAAATTAAAAAATGAGTTGCGTGCAGGGTGGGGCACTAAAAACCGAAAAAGAAAAAATTATAATGTCTCTTGAAAGTATTTTAAAAGCTGTTGACGGAAAAATGCTTTCAAATGTCGATATTTCAAACCTTGAATTTTCTGGAGTTTCAATTGATAGCCGAAAGGTTGAAAAAGACTTTTTGTTTTTTGCACTTGTCGGAACTTTACAGGATGGACACGATTATATTGGTAAAGCAATAGAAAATGGTGCTTCCTGCGTTTTTATAAATGAATCTTATTTAAACTCAAACCGCGACAAAATAAATGATTTTTTAAAACAAAATGTGATAATAATTTGTGTAACGCATACAATGTATGCGTTACAGAATCTTGCAAAAGCGTATGTTCTTTTGTTCCCAAATTTGATTCGAGTTGGAATTACAGGTTCAAGCGGAAAGACTACTACAAAAGAAATTGCCGTAAAAGTTATTTCTCAAAAATATAAAACCATTTACAACGAGGGAAACTTAAATTCTGAAACAGGATTGCCTCTTTCGGTTTTTAATATACGAAAAGAACATGAGGTCGGTATTTTTGAAATGGGGATGAACCGTCAGGGAGAAATTTTAGAACTTGCAAAAATTCTTCGTCCTCAGTATGCAATTATTACCAATGTAGGAACGGCTCATATTGGAATTTTAAAATCACGTTTAAATATTGCAAAAGAAAAACGCCAAATTTTTCATTTTTTTAATGAAAAATCTGTAGGTTATATTCCAGAAGATGATGATTTTTCAGATTTTCTTTTTGAATCGGAAGGAAATATAAAAAAAATATCTTTTGATTTGATAAATAATATTCAGAATTTGGGCTTAAAAGGTACGCTTTTTGAATTTGATGGAAAATCGATAAAACTTGCTTTGTGCGGAAAATACAATTTAAAAAATACTTTACCTGTGATTCAACTTGCAAAAGACTTAAAACTTACAACTGAGCAAATCAAAAACGGTATAGAAAGTGTTGAGCCGATATTCGGTAGAAATCAAATTTTTGAAGAAAAAATAACTGTTATTCAAGATTGTTATAATGCAAATCCGGATTCTATGGCATCTGCTATTGATTTTGCTGATTCGGTAAAATTTAACGGAAAAAAGATTTTTATTTTGGCAGATATGCTTGAATTGGGAAGTGAAGAAGACAAAGAGCATGAAAAAATTGCAAAACAGGTAAAAAATTCCGGTGCGGATGCTGTGTTTTTTCTTGGAAAATTAATGTCAAAAGCGTGTAAAAAAGTTGATTTTTCAAAAAAACAAAATATTTTTGCTTTTGAATCTACTGATGAAAAATCAATGGAAAAAATTTTGGAAAAATTTATGAGTATTTGTAATGAAGGAGATCTTGTGTTTTTAAAAGGTTCAAGAGGAATGGCTTTGGAGCGTTTAAGTAAGATGATGCTTATGAATTTTGCAAAAAACGGAAATGAAAAATGATAAAAAAAGGAATTTTTGCGGATAAATCCAGTTATACTCATCATGCCGATATAGGCTTTGTAATTTCCTTGATACTTTTAATGGGGTTAGGACTTGCAACTTTACATGCTTCAAGTGCAAGTTATGGACTAAGGGCATTCGGTGATTCTGCATATTTTATAAAAAGACAGCTTATTTTTTGTGCGATAGGACTTTTTTTTATGGGGCTATCTTCGATAATAGATTTTGAAATAATGAGAAAAATTCTTCCTTTTATTTACGTTGTAACATTGATTTTATGTGTTATGACTTTTTTACCACATATAGGAATAGAGCGTAACGGTGCAAAAAGATGGATAAGACTTCCATTTTTGGGATCGTTTCAGCCTTCAGAACTTGCAAAATTTACGGTAATTCTTTTTCTTGCAAATTTTTTTGACAAAAAACAGGAAAAATTAAAAGAACCGGGGCTTAATATTGCTCAATCCATAATAGGATTTTTTCTTGTAGTTTTTATAGTTTTTTTGCAAGATGATTTTTCAACTGCATTTTTTATCATGATAATAGGACTTTCGATGTTTTTTATTGCAGGAATGAAGTTGACATGGTTTATAGGTTTTTGCATATTTTCTTTACCGATTGTAATTCTTTTTATTTTTACAAAAACCTATCGTGTAGAACGCTTGATTGCTTTTTTTAATCCTGACTTATATTCACATGGCTTGAATTTCCAAATTAAAAAAGCTGCAATTGCAATTTCAAGTGGAGGTTTTTTTGGAGAAGGGTTCGGAAGTGGGTTAAAAAAGGTTGCATCAATTCCTGAGGTTCAGTCGGATTTTGTTTTTTCAGGCTGGGCGGAAGCTATGGGTTTTACAGGTATAATTATTTTTCTGTTTATCGTGTTTTATTTTGCATATCGAGGATATGTTATAGCATTCAGGTGTCAAGATAAATTAAGAAGTTATACGGCGTTCGGAATTGTTACCTGTATTATCGTGCAAATTTTATCCAATTGTGGTGTTGTTTGTGGAGCTCTTCCTTCAACGGGAATTCCTATGCCGTTTTTTACATCCGGAGGTTCTTCCCTTATTGTTACTCTTTTTATGTGCGGTATTGTAATAAATATAAGTAAATATGATAGTGAAATTGCGGAGTCAAAGTATGAATAGTGAAATACGAGTTAATGAAATGAACAGTTTTTATTCCGTACGTGATGCGATACGTAATGAAGAAGAAAAAAAAGTTTCAAATTACAAAAAAACAAATGTTTTAAAAATTTTGCTGATTGTATTGATTTTTGTTTTGGTGATGGAAGCTTTGATATATACGATTTTTATGCCTTGCCTTACACCTGTAAAAATAACTTATACAGGATTAAAAAGTTTTTCGCCTCAGCAAGTTTCTAATTATTTGCAAATAAGTCCAAAATTAACATGGATGCAATTTGATTCAGGCAAGATCGCTGCAAAACTTGCGGGAAATATGGTTATTGAAAGTGTAACAATTCAAAAACATTTTCCGGATCAAGTTAGTATTAATATCGTTGAAAGAACGGCGGTAGCTATAAGCCTTGCAGTTGTGGACGGAAAAACGGTTCCTGTCCAAATCGATAAAAATGGGGTAATTTTTGCGGTAGGAAGGGGAATTCCTAAAGAAAAAGTTCCTTTGGTAACGGGTTTCAGTTTTGACAATATAAGCGAAGGAATGAGGATTAATTCAAAATTAAAACCTCTTATGCAGCAAATATCCGAAATCTCAGAGAAAAATCCTGCATATTTTTCTCTTATCTCTGAAATCAGAATTGTAGCAAGAGATTACGGAAGTTATGAACTTGAGTTGTATCCGACAAATTCAAATATAAAGGTACTTATAGATAGAACCTTGAATGAACAAACACTTCAGTATATGATAGTGATGTTGGATGTCCTGAATTCTATGGGTAAGGATATTTCTGTAGTTGATATGAGATACGGTTCTATTTCGTATAGATAAACAGCTGGAATTCTTGGGGAGGGATTTAAGCGTGAGCGATATTTATGTTGGTCTTGATATTGGAACAAGTAATGTCAGAGTCATAATAGGTGAATTTGATCAGGATAATGTTTTTCAAATAACAGGAGTAGGGGTTGCACATTCTACCGGTTTGAGAAGCGGAGTTATCGTCAATATCGAAGCTACAATGAAATCCGTTAATGAAGCCATAGAAAAAGCAGAAATAATGGCCGGTGTTGAAATTTCTTCTTGTTTTGCAGGAATCGGAGGTTCTCAAGTTGATAGCCTTAATTCTAAAGGTCTTGTAGCTGTTTCCGGAAGAAATAAAAGTACAAAGGAAATAAATCAAAACGATGTAGATAGAGTTATTGAAGCTGCACGAGCGATTGCGATTCCTTTGGATAGACAAATTATTCATGTAGTTCCTCAGTTATATACGGTTGATGGTGTTCAAAAAACAAAAGATCCTTTGGATATGATCGGGGTGAGACTTGAGGTTGAAGTTCATATTATTACTGCAAAAACAACTACGATGGAAACTCTTTTTAAGTGCATTTCGCGTTCCGGTTATAAAATGGACGGCTTAATGCTAAAAACTTTGGCAAGTGCTCAAGCGGTTTTTACTCCCGAAGAAAAGGAACTGGGGTCAATTCTTATAGATTTAGGCGGAGGTTCTACCGATGTGATTGTTGTTGCTGACGGAGCTCCAATTTGTACGGATTCTGTTCCATATGGCGGAATTATGGTTACAAATGATATTTCTATCGTAAGAGGAATCCCGAATGAAACTGCAGAAAAAATAAAAATTTCTGACGGCTGTTGTTGGGAACATTTACTTTCAGAATATGAAGGTGTGGTAATTCCCGGAATTGGAGGAAGGGCACCGGAAGAGATTTCCAGAAAAGATATTTGTCAAATTATTCAACCTAGAGTTGAAGAAATTTTGGTCATGATTCGAGACAGAGTTTTTTCAAAAATAGGGGATAGGACTTTGTCGGGCAATATTGTTCTTGTAGGTGGCGGTGCTTTAATGGCCGGTATTATAGAACTTACTACTGAAGTTTTTTCTTATCATAATGTTCGTATAGGAATTCCTTCAAAGCAGGGTGGTACTATTGATGAATACAGGACTTGTGATTTTGCAACAGCAACGGGGCTTGTTCTGTCTTGTGCTCAGCAAAATAAAAGTTCATCAGGCAAATCTTTAGATAAAGAAACCGGTGCTAAAAATAAAAGTTTCAAGGAAACTTTAAAAAACTTTTTTAGAGAATTTTTTTAATAAAAAAAGCTATTGAAATTACAGAATTATTTGATATAATCATAAAGTTATGATCGTTTTTTTTGGGGGTAGGGGGAAAAAATGATGGATTTTACAGTGTCGGAAGAGCAAGAAAGAGTTAGTCCGACAGTTATAAAGGTTATCGGTTGCGGTGGTGGCGGTTCAAATGCTGTTAACAGGATGATCGAAAAAAGATTACAGCATATCGATTTTATTGTTGCAAATACTGATAAGCAAGCCTTAAAAAAATCTTCGGCTCCAAATAAAATAGTTATAGGTTCAAAACTTACCGGAGGTTTGGGTGCCGGTGGAAAACCTGAGATAGGTGAACAAGCTGCAGAAGAAGACGTAGAAGCAATTGCAAATATTTTGCGTGGTGCTGATATGATCTTTATTACAGCCGGTATGGGAGGCGGTACGGGTACCGGTGCGGCTCCGGTTGTTGCCAGAATTGCAAAAGAACAGGGAGTACTTACTGTAGGTATTGTAACCAAACCTTTTGATTTTGAAGGTAAACGAAAGATGGCTCTTGCTGAAGAAGGTATAAAAAAACTTCATGAGCAAGTTGATACTCTTATCGTTATTCCGAATCAGCACTTATTACGCATTGTAGATAAAAAAACTCCAATAAGAGAAGCTTATCTTTTGGCTGATGATGTTTTACGTCAGGCTGTACAAGGAATTTCTGATCTTATTACACAAACCGGAGAAGTTAATATTGACTTTGCCGATGTTAGAACCACTATGGAAGGAAAAGGAGACGCAATACTTGGAATAGGTGTCGGTGCAGGAGAAAATCGTGCTGTAGATGCTGCAACCGCAGCAATAAATAATCCTTTATTGGAAGATTCTCATATTGAAGGCTCAAAGAATATTTTAGTGAATATATGCTGCGGAAGTGATCTTTCCATGTGTGAAACGGAAGAAATTATAAATATCATCAATTCTACGGCAGATCCTGATGTTCTTCTTATATATGGGCAAACTATAGATGATTCAATGGGTGATTCAGTTTCTGTAACTGTTATTGCAACAGGATTTCCATCTTCACAGCCAAGATTTATAGAAGATAATCCTAACTCCATTGATAAATCGGGAAATCCAAATTTTGTTGCAGAAAAATTTGCAACTCAAAATTTCGGAGCAAAAACTTATGCTAATTCTATTTTAGGAAAAAGTGCCGGTTTTGGAAATTCAATAAGTTCTGCACAAACGACATCTTCTTCTGAAAGTGAAAATCTTGTTTCACATGATGATTGGGCAAAGCTTCATAGTTCAAGTTCTATAAAACCCGGAATTCTTTCAAGTAGGAATTATTCTAACGACTTTTCAACTCCAACTTTTTTAAGAAATAAGTTTAATTCTTCTAACAATGAATAAAAATGAAAAGGCTCTAACCAAAGAAAATTTAACATTTCTTTGGGGGTTTTATAATGAATTAATTACTGTTTATGGTAAGGCAGAGCTTACTTCTAAAACTTATGCCTTTGCGGTAGAAAATTTCCTTTTTTGGATTCAAAAAAATAACAAGAGTTTGAAAAGTATCGAGCAAAAGGACTTAATCGATTATTTTGTATTCCGACAGACCCAAAAAATTGAATCGGTAACTGCGGCAAAAGATTTAGCGGCTTTACGCTCGTTTGGAAGATATCTTGTTGCTTATAGAATTTGGGATGCAAACTACTGTAGTGAGCTGGATAGACCTAAATTAAAGCATAATTTACCTAAATTTCTTGAACTGGACGAAATAGAGAAATTTTTGTCAGTAATAGATACTTCTTCCGATTTGGGAATTAGAGATCGTTCTTTATACGAAATGATTTACTCTTGTGGATTACGAATTAGTGAAGTAAGCTCTTTGCTTTTGTCAAATGTTCACTTTGACGAGCAGATTATTTTGGTAAACGGAAAAGGCAGCAAGGAGCGTATTGTCCCTTTTGGAGATGCGGCATTTTTTTGGTTAAAAAAATGGCTTGAAGTTCGTTCAAAATTTACCGGAAAAAAAGTTGTTCATACTGTCTATGTAAATTACAAGGGAGAACCGTATTCCAGAAAAGGAATTTGGAAACGGTTTTCTCAGCTTACACAACTTGCAGGAATTGAAGCAAAAGTTCATACTCTTAGGCATTCGTTTGCAACTCATCTTTTGGCAGGGGGAGCCGATCTGCGTACAGTGCAAGAGCTTTTAGGACATTCGGATCTTTGTACAACACAAATTTATACTCATGTGAATGATCAAATACTAAAAGAAACTTACAAAGATTGTTTTCCGCAATATCTTGAAAATAATTAAAAAAAAATGATTTTTTTTTGTCAAATTCATAATATTTCAAGATATAATAATTTTTGAGAATGCTTTGGAGGTTCTTATTATGAATAAAAATGTTATAAAGATTTTTTCTGTTTTTAGTTTCTTATTTGTCTTTTTATTTTTTGCAGGATGTCATGTTACAAATACAAGTAAAAAAATTAACAGGTTACAGCATTTAGAAGAGGGGGTAGGAAGTCCTACAACTATGGAAGATCTTGAAGATGCTATAAAAAAATATAACGAACGTGTAGAAGATCTGTGTTCGGCAAATGCACAAATCGGTATATGGCATAAAATGGTTGCAAACCGTTATCTTGAAAAAAAAATGTACGGTGAAGCGCTAAAAAGTTTTCAAAAGGCAATAGAATTTTATCCTCAAAATCAAAATCTTTATTATTGGGTAGGTGTTTGTGCCGGATATACTGCAAAAAGTTCTTTAGATTATTCTGGGACCGGAAATTTTTCTCAAAAACAGAATTATTATAAACTTGCAGAAAGTGCTTATCTTAGTGCAATTCAGATTGAACCTACATTTGTAAGACCTATGTACGGTATAAGCGTTTTGTATGCGATGGAATTGAATGAACCTGAAAAAGCGATTCCGTATTTGGAAAGGTTATTGACGATTGATACAAAAAATTCCGATGCAATGCTTCTTTTGGCTCGTTGTTACTATGCAACATATGAAAACGAAAAAGCTGTTGATATGTACGATAAAATTATAAAAGTTTCAAAATCTCAAAAGGCAAAGGATTCTGCAGAAGAAAATAAAAAAATAATTCTGGATAGTCTTTATGGAGAAAACTAAACTTGAATTGAAATTAGCTCTTTCAAGGTTGAGTTTTTTATCTACAAGAGAAAAAATTATTATTGAAAATGAAACAGAAGACTTAAAAGAGCTTTTGTGTTATTCAAAAATGCAGTTTTCTTTAAAAATAAAAAGAGATTTAAATACAAAGCTTTGGCCGTACAAAAATCTTTTAAATTTTGTCAAACGTGATTTACATCTTATGAATGTTTTTAAAATAGGATTTTTGCACTATTTTGATAAATCATACCCGAACATTTTAAGAGAGATTTTTGATCCTCCATATCTTTTATTCTACAGAGGAAATCCAACTATACTAAATTGTAATTCTGTTGGAATTGTGGGGACCAGACACGCTACGATGGGAGGGCTACGTTCTTGTGCCGAATTTTCTTCTAAATTGGCAGAGTGCGGATTTGTAATTGTTTCCGGACTTGCAATCGGGATTGACAGTAGTGCTCACAGAGGTGCTTTATCGACAGGGCTAACTGTTGCTGTTTTAGCAGGCGGTCTTGATAGAATATATCCGTCTTGCAATAAAAAATTGGCAGGAATCATTATTGAAAAAGGTGGCTGTCTTGTAAGTGAGTACGCTCCGGGTGAGGAAGCTTTAGTGTACAGATTTCCTCAACGTAATAGGATTATTTCAGGGCTCTGCAAATCCGTAGTTGTTATGGAATGTCCTCCAAAATCAGGTTCTCTTATCACGGCAGATTTTGCCATTGAACAAAACAGAGATTTGTTTTTTCATCAAAGTGCACTTGATTTTGAAAAAAAATACGGTGCGAGTTTTTATAGACAAAAAAAAATAAAACAAGAAAACAAATGTAAATATGAAAATCAACTCATAAAAGAAAGTGATTCTTTTATGAGTTGCGTTAAAAAATATGTTTATGACGGTGTTCAGGTTATATCAAGTGTTGACGAATTTTTAAAAGCATAGTTTAATGAAGAAATAATTAATTTGTTTTTAGAGGATTTTATGTCTACAACTGTTACTCCTAAACTAAAAAAAGCTAAAAAGACAACAGGTCAGACTCTTGTTATAGTTGAGTCTCCTGCAAAAGCAAAAACTATTGAAAAATATTTAGGGCCGGGTTTTGTTGTCAGAGCTTCTATGGGTCATTTGATTGATTTGCCTAAATCAAGAATTGCAGTTGATGTTGAAAATGGTTTTCAGCCTGAGTATATAACAGTCAGAGGAAGGGCTAAGATTTTAAAGGATTTGCAAAAAGAGGCAAAAAAATCTACAGCCGTGTTTTTAGCAAGTGATAATGATCGTGAAGGAGAGGCAATCGCTTGGCATTTGAATAATGTTCTGAAAGAAAAAACCGATGCGGAAATCCGAAGAATTGTATTTAATGAAATTACTCCGTTTGCAATTTGTGAGGCAGTAAAAAATCCAAGCGAAATTCAAGAATCAAAGGTGAATGCACAAAAGGCTAGGAGAGTTCTTGACAGGTTGGTAGGTTACAATCTTAGTCCGCTTTTATGGAAAAAAGTAAAAAACGGACTTTCCGCAGGAAGAGTTCAGTCTGTAGCATTGCGTTTGATTTGCGAAAGAGAAGAAGAAGTTGAAAGTTTTATTCCTGATGAATATTGGACATTAGATGCAGATTTTAAAAAAGGAAAAACTCTTTTAAAAGCACAGTTAGTTCAGTATCAGGGGAAAAAACCTGAGCTAAAAAACGAACTCCAAGTAAAACAAATTATTGATGAAATAAAAAATTCTGAGTGTGTTGTTATAGACATAAAAGAATCGGAAAAAACTATACGCCCTAAAGCTCCTTTTACAACTTCCAAATTACAGCAATCAGCTGCAAATAAATTAGGGTTTACTTCAAAAAAAACAATGCAAGTAGCACAACAGCTTTATGAAGGTATAAATATAGGTTCCGGTCGTGTAGGTTTAATTACGTACATGCGAACCGATTCTGTTCGTATTAGTCAGGTAGCTTTGGATGATGTTAGAAAATATATTTCGGAAAATTTGGACTCTCTTATGCCGAGTACTCCGATTGAATATTCTGTGGGTAAAAAAGCACAAGATGCACACGAGGCTATCCGTCCTACATACGTTACATATACTCCGGAAAGTATAAAAGAGTTTCTTACCAGAGATCAGTTCAGGCTTTATTCGATTATTTGGGAAAGATTTGTTTCAAGTCAAATGAATAATGCAAGAAGTAAAACTGTAAGTGTTGATATTCAGGCAAAGGATGCAGTTTTTAGAATTTCAGGAAGTAAGTTGATTGAAAAAGGTTTTTATAAAGCGATAAAACTTCTTTCTTCAAAGGAAGATACCAGTTCAAATATCCCCAATTTAAAATCAGGAGAAGTTATTGCTTCGGATAAATTTTATCCTGAGCAGCATTTTACTTCAGGGCCTGCTCGTTACACAGATGCCTCGATTGTAAAGGCTCTTGAAGAAAAAGGTATAGGACGACCTTCAACTTATGCTCCAATTATTTCCGTGTTACAGGATAGGTATTACGTTACTCGCAATAATAAGCAACTTGTCCCAACTGTTTTGGGACGCATGATTTGTAAAATTCTTGTAGAAAGTTTTCCCGATATTATAAACGAAGATTTTACGGCTGACATGGAAAATAAACTCGATCTTGTAGAGGAAGATAAGTACGAATGGCCTGATATGATGAGTTCCTTTTATCGTCCATTTAAAAAACATGTTGATGAATTGCTTACAAACTTGGAAAGTTATAAGGGTTCCCTTGATGAACAAACAGATAAGGTTTGCGATTTATGTGGAAAACCAATGATAAAAAAACTGGGAAGGTTCGGTTACTTCCTTGCATGTTCAGGATTTCCTGAATGCAGAAATACACGTTCTATTCCTCTGGCAAAGTGTCCTCATCCGAATTGTGATGGAGAAATCGTTGCAAGAAAATCTAGAGGCAGGGGTAAAGAATTTTACGGTTGTACAAATTATCCTGACTGTGATTTCATAAGCCATTTTAAACCTATCAACCAAAACTGCCCTAAATGCGGTCAATTTCTTGTTGAAAAATATGACAAGAAAAACGGATCTTACAAAGCTTGTATTAATCCTGACTGTGATTTCCTTCATTCTGCAGATGACAAGGATGAGGTGGAAAACGTTGCCCAAAATTTACAAGATTAGTCTTGAAGACTGTATTGAAGAGTTTTTAACATATTTGGAGTGTGTAAAATCACTTTCCGAAAACACAGTAAAAGCTTATAGGAATAATTTGGAATTTTTAAAAACCTGTATTTGCGTAGATGAAGATACTGTTTTTATTGATGATTTGACAATTTTTGATCTACGAACTTGTGTTGCAATTCTTTCTGAAATGCGTTTTTCCATTTCAAAAAAAAATCAATTTATTTCTTCAATACGAAGTCTTTTTTCTTATGCAAAAAAATTTGAGTATATCAATTTTAACTGTTCAAAAGAATTAACAACTTTTAGAGGTCAAACAAAACTTCCTTCTTTTTTGACTCATTCAGAAATGAGAGATTTTATAGAAAATTCCCAACAGCAAAATATATTGTGGCAGGAAAGGGATTGTGCTTTGTTTCACATGCTGTATTCTTCCGGTTGTCGTGTTAGTGAAGTTGCAAATTTAACTTTTTCCGGAATGAATTTTGATTATGCAAGTGCAATCGTTACCGGAAAAGGCAATAAAGAACGAAGAGTTTTTTTTAGTAAAGAAGCTGTAAAATTCTTTAATCAGTATCTTGCTTCCAGAAAATCAAGATTTAATGTAAAAGAATTTTCAGGCAAGGATTTTGTTTTTATAAATCAAAAAGGTTTTAATCTTACAAGCAGGGGTATCGGTTTTATTATTGCAAAATATTCTCAGTCGGTTTCAATCAAAGACGGTTTTACAAATACGAATGTTCATCCTCATACTTTTAGACATTCTTTTGCAACAACTCTTTTACACAATGATGCCGATATCCGCATAGTTCAAAGCCTTTTGGGCCATTCTTCTGTTTCAACTACACAAAGATATACTCACATCACAAAGGAAGAAAAAATTGAAAAATATAGAAAAGCCCATCCTCACGGCGAAAAATAATAAAAAAGTACAAAATTGCTATATACCTTACTTGCCGAATTTATCCATTTTTAGTTATATTAAAGATTAGCAGGTTATGAGATTGCCTTTTAGGAAAATATGGGAGTTTTTATGAGCAATTCAAAAATAAGAAGTACAACAATTCTTGCCGTAAAACGAAACGGGACTGTTGCCATGGCTGGAGACGGACAATGTACTCTTGGAGATACAGTCTGTAAGGGGAATTCACAAAAAGTTAGAAAAATTTACGGAGGAAAAATTCTTGCAGGTTTTGCAGGAAGTGTTGCAGATGCTTTTACGCTCCTTGATAAATTTGAAGCAAAAGTAAACGAATATAACGGTGATATTCTTCGTTCTGCCGTTGAGCTTGTAAAAATGTGGAGAACAGATAGAATGCTTCATAAGCTTGAGGCAATGCTTTTGGTTGCTGATAAAGAAAAAATTTTGTTAATCAGCGGAGATGGGAATGTCATTGAACCGGAAAAAGATGCTATCGCCATAGGCTCCGGAGGAAATTACGCTTATTCTGCAGCTCTTGCATATCTTGACTGTTCTGATTTAAGTGCCGAAGAAATTGCAAAACGCTCTTTGGACATTGCCGGAAGCATTTGTATTTATACAAATCGTAATATTACATTGGAAGTTTTAAAATAAAAATAAAAGAGAGTTTTATGAAAAAAAATATAAGGTTAGAAGAACTTACGCCCAGAGAAATTGTTTCACAGTTGAATCAATATATAATCGGACAGGAAAAAGCAAAAAAGGCTGTTGCAATTGCTTTACGAAATAGAACAAGACGTCTAAAGTTGCCGGAAGAAATAAAAGACGAAGTCGCTCCAAAAAATATTCTTATGATAGGTCCTACAGGTGTAGGAAAAACGGAAATTGCCAGAAGACTTGCGAAACTTTGCGGAGCTCCGTTTTTGAAAGTGGAAGCTACAAAGTATACTGAAGTAGGATATGTAGGTCGCGATGTAGAATCTATGATCAGGGATTTGATGAGCGTCGGTTACAACATGGTAAAAACCGAAAATCAGGAGAAAATGAGATCGGAAGCTGAAAAAAAAGTTGAAGAAGAACTGCTTGATTTACTTTTGCCTGGTTCAGAAGCGAATAAAGGAAATAAAAACGGAGAAAGTTTTTCTGTTTTAGGTCTTGCAGACGGAAAAATTTGTGATAATTCAAAGAATTCAGGAATAAAAGGAAGTGATCCATGTATGCATCAAGATGATATAAGTGGACAAAACTCTTTTAATTATACTCGTGAAAAATTCAGACAGATGCTTAGAGAAGGTAAGCTTGAAGATAGAGAAGTTGAGATTAAAGTAAATCGTAATAAAAATATGCCTACTATGGAAATTTTTGCCGGAGGTTCCATTGAAGATTTGGAAAGTACAATGCAAAATCTTACTTCAATGCTCAACGGACAACGAGCGAAAAAAAAGTCGGTTACTATTTCAGATGCAAGAAAGTTTTTAATGGAAGACATACTTGATCGTATGACAGATCCTGACAAGGTTGCAGATGAGGCGAAAGAGCGTGTTGAGCAAATGGGTATTATCTTTATAGATGAAATTGATAAGATTGCAAATGCTAACGGAAATTCCGGCGGTCAGGATGTCAGTCGGGAGGGAGTTCAAAGGGATATTCTTCCGATCGTTGAAGGTTCAAATGTAAATACAAAGTTCGGTGTTGTTGATACTACCCATATTTTGTTTATTGCAAGTGGGGCATTCAATGTTTCAAAACCAAGCGATTTGATTGCAGAGCTTCAGGGACGTTTTCCGTTAAGAGTTGAATTGGATTCTCTTAATGCAGATGATTTTGAAAAAATTCTTACAGAACCTAAAAATTCTTTAACAGCTCAATATGTTTCTCTTTTAGAAACTGAAGATGTAAAATTAGAATTTCAGCCGGATGCCGTTAAGCGTATAAGTTTTATGGCTGCTGATGTAAATTCAAAATTAGAAAATATAGGTGCCAGAAGACTGCATACTATTATGGAAACGCTTTTAGAAGATATTTCTTTTGATGCGGATAAGCATTCCGGTGAAACTATAAAGATCGACGAAGATTATGTAAACGAAAAACTTACAGGTATTTTTAAAGATCAGGATTTGTCAAAATACATTTTATAAAAAACTAAAGTTTGTTTTTCCGTTTCCGAAAATGAAGTAAGCGTGGAATTTTCCAAAGCTGCTTCATTTTTTTTTGTTGGAGAAAAACATGAATAATTTTTCAAAAACGGTTGATATGCTGCACAGGGCAATGAATGTGAATTCTCTTAGATATCAGGTAAGTGCATATAATCTTGCAAATGCTGAAGTTCCCAATTTTAAAAGAACAAGCGTAAATTTTGAAAGTGAACTAAAAAAAGCTCTCGATTCAGAGGCAAAATCAAAAGATTCTTTTAAAATGACAGTATCTAACCCTTTGCATTTAAAATCTGAAGGAGCAAGAGATTATAGAACTGTGGAGCCTAGAAGAGTTTTGGATTACACTACTACCGTAAAAGCAAACGGAAATAATGTTGACGCGGAACAGGAAGCCATGGAAATTCTAAAAATTCAATTAAGCTATCAGCTTTTGACACAAATGCAAAGTTTTCAGTTTTCTCAAATGAAAACAGTTTTGAAATAAAAAAGATTAAAGTAATAAATTGATAAAAAGGAAGGGATAAAATGGGGCTTTTTACAACTATAAATACGGCTGCTACAGGCATGAGTGCACAGAGGTTGCGAACGGACGTAATTTCTGATAACATAGCAAACGCAAGTACTACAAGAACACAAGATGGCGGAAAATTTAAACGATCCAGCGTAGTTTTTGAATCTATTTGTGAAAATAAAAATCTTCAATACAGAAATCCTTTTGTTCCGGAAAGTCTTGATGCGGGAGTAGGTAAAGGAGTTCGTGTTAAAAAGATTTTAAAAGATGAAACACAGGGTAGACTTGTTTTTAATCCATCTCATCCGGATGCAATTCTTTCAGGTCCTAATGCCGGTTTTGTAGAATATCCGAATGTGAATGTCGTAAACGAAATGGTTGATTTGATAAGTGCCAGCCGTGCTTACGAGGCAAATTCTACTGTAATTCAAGGTTCAAAGGAGATGTTCCTAAAAGCACTTGAAATTGGGCGTTAAATAATTTAAACTTTGAGAGGATGAGGGGGGCAAAAATATGAATATAACCGGTAATTTTGAAATGCTTAGAACGAATCCTGCTCATATAGGTTCATCTCCTGTTCAAAAACTTAACCGAATAGGCACTGATTCCGTTCCAAAAATAAAGCCCATTACAGAAAATTTTTCAAATTCAAATTCCGAACAAAAGGTATCAAAACCGTTTAATTCCTATCTTGTTGAAGCAATGAATTATGTGAACAACAAGCAAAATGCAAATACGGCTATAGCTCAAAGACTTATTACAGATCCCGATTCTGTGAATGTTGAAGATGTAACAACTGCAATGGCAGAAGCAAATCTTTCATTGAGTATGGCTCAAAGCATAATTGATCGCCTTATAAAAGACTGGAATGAAATTACTTCTACAAGATAGTGTTTTTGTTTGATAATTAGATTATTGAGCTGTTTTTCACTTTTCATATTTTCAATTTTGTGTTATAATTCTCTATTATTGTGTTCGTTCTGGGGAGGGATGGGATGAACGAATGGTTCAAAAAGATTTTTGGTCAGATTAAAGAAATTTGGTCAAAGTGGAAACTCGCTCAAAAGATTATTCTTATTGCTATTGTCTTAGTTGTAATAGCAGCTCTGGTTCTTGTAATAGTTTTATCTTCCAAATCTACGGAAGTTGTTTTATTTAATGCAAATCTAAGTGAAGACAAAACCGATCAGATTATGGTTCGTTTGGAACAGGATAATATCAGGGTTACAAAAAATCAAAACGGCAGACTTGTCGTAAAAGACAAGGCTACAGCAAGTAGGGCAAAGGGAATTCTTTTTAGGGAAGGCCTTGTAGATGATTTTGATCCGTGGACATTATTCGATACTGAACGATGGAGTACTACGGATTTTGAAAGAGATGTTAACAAGCAAAGAGCTGTTACTGCTCAGCTCAAAAAGTTTATAGAAAGCTATGATGATGTTGATAAAGCGGATGTAATTCTTTCCATGCCGGAAAAGACTGTTTTTTTGGAATTGCAACAGCCTGTAAGTGTCAGTGTTATTCTAACATTAAAACCCGGAAGTGATTTTTATTTAAATAAAAAAGCCGTAAAAGGAATGCAAAAACTTATAATTAAGTCTATTGCAGGTCTGAAAGAGGAAAACGTTGCAATCAGCGACACTGCAGGAAATCTTCTTAATGATTTTGAAGGTATGGCTGATATTGAAAGAGTGGATATTACAAAACGTGAACAAAAGTTAATCATGGATATGGAAAAGGACTATCGCCGTAAAATCCTGGAATCATTGCAAAAAATTTATGGTTCTGATCGTGTAAGAGATTTGGATGTGCGAATTGAAATGGATATGTCCGAAATCGAAGAAAATAAAACCGAATATAGTGCAATTACAAAAAAAGACGATAATCCTGATACTCCATATGACGATTCTGTGATAATAGACTCGCTTCCGATTTCTGAAGAAAATATCAATAAAAGATGGACAGGAACAGGCTATAATCCTGAGGGGCCTGCAGGTGTTGAAGGTCAAAATCCTCCTGTGTATTCCGATATGTCAAATCTTTACGGAACAAGTGAAGAAAGTAGCGTAAAGAGGAATCACGCTTTGAATTCAAAGCAGACGTATACTAAAGTTCATGCAAAACCGGGACGCAGGACTGTTTCTGTAGCTATTGATGGAGTTACCCGGTTTTCTTTTGATGAAAAAGGCAATTATAAAATTGATACTAAAACCGGCGGAAGAGAAAGGATTTTTTCACCTTTGCCGGATGAAGATATTGTGAAAATTGAAAAACTTATAAAAGATGCAATCGGATATGACAGAAGTAGGGGAGATTCGGTTACAGTTATCGGAGCCTGTTTTGACAGAAAGGCTCAGGAATTACAAGAAGATGCAGCATGGAGACGTGCTCAGCAGACAAAACGCACTATCTTTTACGTACTTGTCGGTGTTGTTACGGTACTTGCAGCTTTCCTTATTATCAGATTTGTTACAAAAGAAATGGAACGTCGCCGTCGTCTACGCGAAGAAGAAATTTTACGTCAAAATCAATTGGCACGGGAAAAAGTTTTATGGAATGCAGAGCAGGCGGGTATGGAAGTTACAATGTCCGTAGAAGAAAGAAAACGGGCTGAGCTTCAGGAAAATGCAATCTCTGCGGCAAAAGATCATCCGGAAGATGTTGCTCAACTTATCAGAACTTGGTTGATGGAGGAATAGTATGTCTCAGACAAAATCAAAGGCTGCAACTGGTTCAAGCAGTTCTTCAAGCTCAAAAAAGCCTAAAGATTTTAAGAATTTGAATGGGCGTCAAAAAGCCGCTATTTTTTTGGTTTCTCTGGGATCCGAACTTTCGGCTGAAATTTTTAAACATCTTCGTGAAGATGAAATTGAAACTTTAACTTTTGAAATTGCACGTATTGAAACTGTTGATTCTGAAGTAAAAGATGCTATTTTGGAAGAGTTCCAAGAAATGATGGCTGCTCAAAACTTTATTACAAGTGGCGGTATCGATTATGCTCGTGAACTTTTGGAAAAATCGTTGGGAAGCCAAAAAGCCATAGATATTATTAACAGGCTTACTTCAAGTTTACAGGTTAGACCTTTTGACTTTATACGCCGAACAGATCCTGCCCATTTGCTTAACTTTATTCAGCAAGAGCATCCGCAGACAATTGCATTGATTTTGGCTTACCTTGAAGCAAATAAGGCTTCAGTAATTCTTCAAAACCTCCCTGTTGAAATTCAGTCCGATGTTGCCAGACGAATTGCAACCATGGATAGAACCAGCCCTGATGTTTTGCGTGAAGTTGAGCGAGTTCTTGAAAAGAAATTGAGTACTCTTTCAAGTGAAGATTACACAGTTGCAGGCGGTGTTGAAAGTATCGTAGAGATTCTTAACCTTGTTGACCGTTCTTCTGAAAAATCCATTATCGAAAGTTTGGAAGAAGAAGATGCAGAACTTGCAGAGGAAATCAAAAAACGAATGTTCGTATTCGAAGATATTGTTATGCTTGATGACCGAGCAATTCAGCGCGTGCTTCGTGAAGTTGATACTCAAGAGCTTAGTAAGGCTCTTAAGTCTGTTGACGCCGAAGTTCAGGATAAGGTATTTAAAAATATGTCAAAGCGTGCTGCTGCCATGTTAAAAGAAGATATGGAATTTATGGGACCTGTACGATTGAAAGATGTAGAGGATGCTCAGCAAAAAATTGTTGCTTCTATCAGGCGTCTTGAAGATAGCGGAGAAATTGTTATTGCCCGAAGCGGTGAAGACGAACTTGTTGTTTAGTAGGTGGCTCTTATGAAAAAAAACGTTTTTAGATTTAATGAGTTTAAACCCTTGGACGATAAGGTTGTTTTGGGCTTATATAAGGATTTTTCTCCGGAAGAAGAGGTTGAGGAAGTTCCTGAAGTGCCTGAATACACAGGGCCTACTGCAGACGATTTAAGACGGGAGGCTGAGGCTTTTAAAAAACAGTGGGAAATTGAAAAGCAACAGCTTTTGGATAATACGGAAGAAGAATCAAAAAAGATAATTGCAAATGCTGAAGAAATTGCAAATGCCGAAGTTGCCAAAAAAAAAGAAGAAGCCGAAGCATTAAAACAAAAAGCACAGGAACAGGCAGATTCTTTAATTGCACAGGCACGGGAACAAGCAGCTTTGTTAGTTTCAGAAGCGGAAAGCAAAGTTGAACAAATAAAAACCGATGCTCAAAAAGAAGGTTTTACTGCCGGACATAAAGAAGGTTATGAAGATGGGAATGCAGAAGTTTCACGACTTATAGAAAGACTTCATACTGTAATAAACAAAACATTGGACAGAAGACTTGAAATACTTGATGAGACGGAACAGCAAATAGTCAACTTGGTTTTACTTGTTAGCAGAAAGGTCGTAAAAGTTATTTCGGAAAAACAGCGCGATATTGTTTTGCACAATATCAATGCTGCTCTAAAAAAATTGAAAACGCGAGGGGATATCACCATTAGGGTAAACATGGCAGACTTATCCCTTGCCAGTGAACATTTAAAAGATTTTATAAAAAATGTGGAAGTTCAAGATCGTATTTCGTTTATGGAAGATTCCTCCGTTGAAGCAGGTGGCTGTGTTATTGAAACAGATTTTGGTTCAATTGATGCCAGAATTTCCAGTCAACTTGCAGAACTTGAACAAAGAATTCTTGATGTTTCTCCGATGAAATAAAGGAAATTTCATGGAAAATTTGTTTGACAAATATATCATGTCCGTAGAAGATGCGGAGACCATTCATTATACCGGAAGAGTGAGTGCTGTCAGAGGAAGTTTGATAGAAAGTAATGGTCCTCAGTCCGTTATTGGAGAAATTTGTACTATAAAAATTCCTAATCCGGATAAAAACTCAAATGAAAAAGTTTTGACTGTTTTGGCAGAAGTTACAGGTTTATACGGAACTACCGTTCAGCTTACTTCTTATGAAGATACACGAGGAATTGAAGTCGGATGTGAAGTTGTTGCTTCCGGTTCAATTTTGAAAGTTCCGGTAGGAAATTGTTTACTGGGAAGAGTTGTAGATTCAATAGGTAGACCGTTTGACGGAAAAGGTGATTTTATTCCGGAAGATTGGTATCCTTCTGTTGCTCCTGCCCCTAACCCTCTTACAAGAAAACCTATAGGGCGTCGTATCTTAACCGGAATTCGTGCGATTGATTCTCTTTTGGCGGTTGGAAGGGGACAGCGACTTGGACTTTTTGCAGGTAGCGGAGTTGGAAAATCTACACTTTTGGGCATGATTGCCCGTAATACAAATGCAGATCTGAGTGTAATCTGTCTTACAGGGGAACGTGGCAGAGAAGTAAATGATTTTATTCAACGAGATTTGGGTGAAGAAGGGCTAAAAAAGGCGGTTGTTGTAGTTGCAACCGGAGATACGAATTCCATTTGCCGTTTAAGAGCTGCGTATACGGCTACCGCCATTGCCGAATATTTTCGCGATCAGGGTAAAGATGTTGTTTTTATGATGGACAATATGTCCAGATTTGCTCATGCACAAAGAGAAATAGGGTTAAATAACGGAGAACCGCCTGCTCAAAGAGGTTTTCCTCCCAGTGTATTTGAGATAATTCCTAAACTTTTAGAGCGTACCGGTACAAATGATAAGGGCTCGATTTCTGCATTTTACAATGTTCTTGTTGACGGTGATGATATGGATGAACCTATTACGGATAAGGTTAGAGGGACTTTGGATGGACACATAGTTCTTGATCGTAGTCTTGCTTCAAGTTTTCATTATCCTGCCATTGATGTTCTTTCCAGTATCAGTCGTCTTGCGAATAGAATCAACGGGCCTAAAACAAAAGAAGCTTGTAACGAACTTCGTAAATTGATTTCCGCCTATTCACAATCCAAGGATTTGATAGATGTAGGTGCTTATCAAAAAGGAAACAATCCTCTAACCGATAGGGCAGTTGAATTGCATGAAAGTATTGAAAATTTTTTAACACAGGATGAAATGCATAATGCATCTCTTTCTGAAACAATGAGTATGCTCGAGCAGATAACGGGAATTTCAATTCCTGCTGAAGAATATGAAGAAATTTGATTTTTCTCTTGAAAAGGTTTTAAATTTACGGGAATTTGAAGAAGATCAGGCAAAAATTGAACTTGCAAAAGCTATTGCCGAAAGTGAACGTCTGCAAAATATTTTAAAAAATTTGGCAGAAGAACGAGTAAAAAATAATGAAAATCGCAGGTTTTCCTCCGATGTATTTTATTTACAAAATGTAGAAAATTATATAAAAGCAATTGATGCAAAAAAAGAAGAAACTTTGGAGCTTTTGGCAAACAATGAACTTGTTATCGAAGAAAAGCGTCTTATCGTAACTGAGGCTATGCAAAAACGAAAAGCCTTGACAAAACTAAAAGAAAAAAAATATTCAAAATACAAAAAAGATTTGCAAAAAGAAGAAGATAAAATACTTGATGAGATAAAAAATAAAGGAAGATTTCAAACTAAAAACTAGATACTTACAGGCAAAAAGCTTACTTTTAATTCATGTAAGGCGATACTGCCTATTTTTACGTTAATTTCCTGATTTAACTTATAATCTTGGTTTGTTATTTGTGTTTCAATTCCAAGTGAAGGAATGTAAAATGTCATCAGATTCCCTGTTAAGTTTATGGCAACTGCCTTTCCTGTCCATTGCGGATTTTGAATAAGATAAACGAGTTTAAAATGAAGTTCACTATAGCGGCCTGCTTTGTTGGCAGCTACAATTCCGGCATCCCCTATGCTGATTCTTTCAAGCAGTTCATCTTTTGTTATTAAAGTTTTATTTTCAAGGAAAAGTCTTAATTGCTGATGAGCAATCAGATCTACATAACGTCTTAGAGGGCTTGTTACTTGGCAATAAGTTGAAAGTCCTAAAATGCAGTGCATACTTGGATTTACTCCGACTCTCCTGCTTTTCATGCAGCGTAAAATCTGAAATTGTCCTGCAAGCCCGGGTAAAATTGTTTTAGGTAATTCAATTTGCTCTGTAGAAATATACGGAAAAGGAATGTTATTTTTAAATGCAAATTTGCTGGCAGCTTCTCCTGCCAGCAACATCATTTCTTTTACCATATCTGTAGCACTGTTATGCAGTTCAGGCGTAATTTGTACATTTTTATTTTGATCAAAGTGAACGTCAACACGTGGAATATCAAGTTCTATAGCACCGCTTGCAAGACGTTTTTCCCGATATTTTTTTGCTATTTTAAAAAGTTCTTTAAATTCTTGAGAATCCTGCATATTATCAGCTTGAACATAGGTAAGGCGTTTTACATTTACAATTGTTTTTAATATTTCAACGTCTTGAATGGCAGCTTTATCATCCAGTTTTATTTTAAACGAAAGGGCAAAACTTTTTTCTTTAAGTCCTAAAGCATATTCATAAATTCCCTCGTCGCTTATCATGCGTGAAATACCTTCCGGCATGTAAAGTGTTGTGCCTCGATTTCTTGCTTCAATGTCAATTTTGCTGCCTGCTGTTACGGTTGAACACGGATCTGCAATATGAATCCAGATAAAATCGCCATCAAAACCTATTGCATCATCAGGATCATTGCTGTCTTCATTATCGATAGCGTATGCTGTACAGCCTACTTGTATGCGTTCTTCTTTTGCAGGAGGTTCCAATTTTAATTTTGAAGAATTCATCGAAAGACCAAACCGGCTTGGATAAGGATTTTTTGTAATGTCCCAAAAGCCTGTTTCCAGCAAAAGTTTGTGAGCCTTTTCCGCGTTTTGACTTAATTCAGCTTGCTGCAAAAAACGAGATTTTTCGGTTTTTCCCAGTACAAAAGCTTCGATTTCTTGCATATATGCACTATCATCGGGAAGATTTATTTTTTTTTGCTTGAGTCTGGTTATAAATTCTTCCTGCAGCTTTGTTGCATTTTGTTTTTCATATTCTTTTTTTTCAAGTTCATCTATTTCATTTTGTGTACGAGGAACAAAATCAAGACAGTTTTCTTCTGTAGATTTAAAAAAAAACGTATTCTTAACCATGCAATAAAAAGCCCAAATAAAGTTTGTTTCAATTTTTCCTTCAGCAAGTTCAGCAAGTTCCGTTAATGAAATCTTTTCTTTTGCAGTTACAGAATCGCTAACTAACAATTCATAAATTTCTGCAATTTTGGACTTATAATTGTCTTTTATAGCACTGTTTTCTGCATTTTCAAGTGCTTTTTCAAGATTTGCAACTGATGAAGAATTTTGTGAAGCCGAAAGAAAAATAACGTCTTTTTCTCTTACTTTTTGTTCTGCATACTGTGCCGGTTTTCCTGTGGGCGATGAAGGACAGATTTGCCTTTTTATTGTATACTTATCCTGTGATGTTTGAATAATAAGTGCAAGATTTGATTTGTAAATGACAAAACTGTTGTTGTTCAGCATGTCTTAGTTTAAGGTAAAAAAGGTGATGTAGTCAATGTTTTCAAAAAAAAGATATTAGGGTATAATTTAAAAGTCTATACATATAAAGAAGAAGAGGTAGTCGCTTATGAAAATAGCAATTGTCGGCTTGGGAAAAATGGGAAAAATGATATGCAATAGTGCCGAAAATCGAGGGCATGAAATTTTTTCAATTGACAGCTTTAATAAATCAGCAGATGCAATCGTTACAAGCTCCGATCAAATGATTGAAGCAATTAAAAACAGCAAAGCAGATATAGCTATTGAATTTACTCATCCTTCCAGTGTTATTTCAAATATTAACTCGATTCTTTCCTGTGGAATTCCAATGGTGGTAGGAACAACAGGTTGGTATGAGCATATGAATGAAGTTGAAAAACTTGTAAAAACTACAAAAAATAATCTTTTTTGGGCAGGCAATTTTTCTATCGGTGTAAATATGTTTTATAGAATTGTTGAGCAAGCCTCAAAATTAATGGCAGAGTACAGTGAATATGATGTTGCAGTTTGGGAAGCTCATCATAATCAAAAATCGGACAGTCCGAGCGGTACTGCAATTGAAATTGCAAAACGTATTATGGCAAACAATTTATCAAAAACTCAGATAGTTGATGAACCCTTTAGGACAAAGCCGGAACCTTGCCAGCTTCATGTTTCAAGTACACGAGTCGGTTCTGTTGCAGGAATACACAAAGTTTTTTTTGATTCTCCTGTAGATACAATTGAACTTACGCATACTGCACATAGCAGGGAGGGATTTGCTTTTGGTGCTGTCAGAGCTGCAGAGTGGCTTCTTGAAGGACTTTCCAACGGAAGATTAAAGAAATCTGAGATTTTTACGATGGATGATTTTTTTTCTTTGCAAAAATAAAAAACCATGAATTTAAAAAGTTATGTAAGTAAAAACGGAAAATTCAACTGCATCATTCTTTTAGGTCCTACCGCTTGCGGAAAAACGGCACTTGGAGTAAGAATTGCGGACATGTTTTGTAAATCAGGAATAAAAGCTCACATAGTAAGTGCAGATTCAAGGCAAGTTTACAAGGGTTTGGATATAGGTAGCGGAAAAGATCTTAGTGAATTTGTTTTGGATAAGGGAACTGATCTTGAGCGGAAAATTGAATATCATCTAATAGATATTGTTGATGTAAAAGAAGAATACAATGTTTACCGCTATCAAAATGATTTTTATAAAGTTTTTAACGAGTTACAAACAAAACAGATTTTACCTATAGTTGTAGGCGGAACGGGTATGTATTTGGATTCTATCGTTCGCTCTTACAAAATGGGGCAGGTTGGAACAAACATTTGTTTAAGACAAAAACTTCAGGGAAAAAACATTGAGCAGTTGACTCAAATACTTTTTGAATTAAAGCAAAAAAACGGAAGACAAATTCATAACACTACCGATACTTTGGAACATCACAGACTCTTGCGTGCAATCGAAATTGAAACCTGGAATGCAGAACATAATACTTCATTTGATTTTGAAGATGATATTCATGCTTGCACAGTTGAGCCTTATAAAACCGAAACGGACAGATCCTGTTTTGTTCGACCGTTAATTTTGGGAACGACATTTGATCGTAGCGTTGTAAGACAGAGAGTAACTGAACGCCTAAAGCAAAGACTTGAGCAGGGAATGATGGACGAGGTAAAACGAATTCATGACAGCGGAATTTCTTGGGAACGTCTTGAACGCCTTGGACTTGAATATAAGTTTGTTTCTCAGTATTTTGAAGGAAAAATAACAAATGAACAGCTTTTTTCAGGTCTTAATACGGCAATTCATCAATTTGCAAAGAGGCAGGAAACTTGGTTTAGGGGTATGGAACGTAAGGGGGTAAAAATAATTTGGTTGCCTAAAAACGATTCACGTTTTGATTTTGCAATAAAAGTTATCAGTGAAAATTTGGAATATTTATGAAAAACACTTTGGATAAATATCTGAGAACAAAGTCAATTTATTGTTCAAAAAATTTTCAATCATCGTTTTCGATAGCTGTTTGTATTCCGGCATACAATGAATATCCTACCATTATAAAAACCCTACAAAGTCTTGCTGTTTCGTGTGCAGTTTGCAAAGTAAAAGTTCATGTTGTTATTTGTATAAACGACAGAGAGTCTACAACAATAGAAGTAAAACAAAATAATCAATATTGTATACAAATGCTAAAAAGAATTGCTGAAAATGAGTTTTTTATAGATGAAAATTCAATTTCAGGAATAAAAATTACGGTTTTGGATTATACAAAAAAAGAAAAACAGTTTACCGGTGAACAAGGGGTAGGAATGGCAAGAAAAATAGCTATGGATTATGCCCTGTCTTGTGGAGCAAAAGTTATTGCAAGTTTGGATGCAGACACCCTTGTAAGCCAAGATTATTGCGGTGAACTAAAAAAATTTTTAGACAAAAAACTCGATTTTGCTACAATGGATTTTGCACATCAACAAGCCTCCTCTTCCCAATTGCAGGAAGCAATCGATGCTTATGAATTTTGGATGAAAGATCATTTTCTTCAATTAAGAAAAACCGGAACTCCATTTTACCACATGGCATTAGGTTGTATAATAGTTGTAAGCGATAAAATGTATGCCCAAATCGGAGGAATGAAAAATAGGCTTGCAGGAGAAGATTTTTATTTTATACAGGAAGCCATAAAAATTATGCTTACCAGAACAACGGAATACGATCTTGGTAAAAACTTTCAGAATATTGTTCCATATCTAAACTGTCAAGTTTACCCTCAAGCACGCATCAGCGACAGAGTGCTTTTTGGTACAGGAAAAACTCTTGAAAAAATAAATTCAGGCAACAAAAAGATACGCTTTTACAAAGAAAGTTCTTACGAAACGATAAAAAATTTTATTTCTTTTTTTTATTCACAAAATGACGGCAACGGCAATATGCTTAAGTTTCCTCAAAAAGTTTTGGAATCCTCCTGCGATTTAAACCCGAAACTCGTAGAATTTTTAATTAACGATTCTTTTTTTTCAAACTGGGACTTAATCATAAAAAACAACAAAAACAATCCTCTAAAGAACGCCGTGAGTTTTCATTGTAAATTTGACGGATTAAAAATCATCCGTACAATACATTTTTTGGAAAATTAGCAAGCTGCAACACAAACACTTGTATCTTCAATCTCGCTGATGTAACCTGTACGCAGGCAACTTTCAAACAATTCCTTTGTTAAAAAATCTGTGGTAATTTCTTCATAACCGTCTTTATCACGAATTATTTTTATACAATATCCGCTTTCATTTTCACTAAGAACTTCCATGTAATCCAAATTCTGTGAATGACTTTTCAAACTATAATATTTCATATTTTGCCTCCCTAAAAGCACTTGATATTTATATTTCGGTAAATTAAAAATTAAGTTTAGGAAAATTTCAAACTATGTTATAATCAGTACAATGATTTACGTAGATTGCCATCTGCATTTAACTCCGGAATCTTCTTTTATGGAAGAAAGCCTCTTAGCCTCTTGCCCGCCCGGAAAGTCATGTTCCGGCCTTTACCCCGGATATTTATTTTGCCCAAGTTGTCATTCTCTTGATGAAATAAAAATTCTTAACAAAAATTTGCTTGCTAACGGAAATTTTAAAGATAAACCTGTTAGGTTTTCATTCGGTTCTTATCCTCAAAATCCTGATATGCAGATTGTTGCACAATTGGAAAAGATTTTAAGGACTTGTAAAAAATCATGCAATTATGAAAGTAATTTTGAATCTTTTTCAAAAATATGTGCGGTAGGAGAATGCGGTTTTGATCTTTTTGATACTCAGCTAAAACAAAGCATTGATTTACAAAGACAGGTTTTTGAAAGTCAACTGGAATTGGCGTTGCAGTATGATTTGCCCATTGTTATTCACTGTAGAAAAGCAATGCACTTAATTTTTGAATATGTTTTGCAATTGAAAAAATTACCGGCAGTTTTATTTCACTCTTTTAGCGGCTCTTATACCGAAGCTCAAAGTCTTATAAATAAAGGGATAAATGTTTTTTATAGTTTCGGAAAATCAATTTTAAACTATAAAAGCGGTGGTCATAAAAATGCTTTAGAATGTGCGTTAAAACTGCCGGCACAGGTTTTACTTACCGAAACCGATAGCCCTTACCGGCTTACGTGCAAAGACATAAAAAATGTTTTTGAATCCCTTTGTGAATTACGGAATATTTCTGAAAAAGAATATGAAAAATTTTCAATTCAATTGGCAAAAAACTTTGATAATTTATTCTGTAAAAAAACTTGACAAACATATCGTATGTTGTATACTTACAGTGTGTGGCTGTGTGCCCTATATTTTATTGTGGAGGATAAAAATATGAAGAAAAAATTATTGGTAATTGCACTGATTTGTGCACTTGTTTTTTCTCTGTCAGGTTGTTTAATGACAACTGCATTAAAAACTGCAAAAATAGTAAAAGATTACACGGATAATTTCTCTGTAAGTGCTACATACAATAGTGTTACAGAAAAAGTAACGGTATCTTGGACAGGTTTTAATTCGTCAAAAGAAGTAACTCTTAAAGGTTACAAGCTTGTTTATGAATGCGGACTTAAATCCGATACCAAGGATGTTTCAGAAAATACGACAACATTGTTTGTTGATGTAAGTGGAGCCGGTGTTGATACTTTTAAAGTAACAGTTGTTCCTATCATTTCTCTAAGTGTTTTAGGACAGAATGTGGATGATATACCTCTTCCTCCAAAAGAAGCAACTTGCTCTATTCGTTAATTATAGATAACTTATCTATTTTTATCAAAATAAAGGATCGCCCTTGTATGGGCGGTCTTTTTTTTAATTATTTTGAACTTCACCATCAGTGTTAAATTTGTTATAATAACAGCATGACAAAGACATTGCAGATTCTAAACTATATAACCATAGGCTTATGTACAGTATTTTCTTTTTTGCAAATTTCCAAAATCGTGGATATTTCTTTCACTGCATTTTGGATTTCTCTTGCTTTTACCGGAATACTGTTTTATTTTTGTTTTTACAGGTTAATCCTCAAAAAACAATATGAAAAATATAAAATTGTTGCAAAATTTTACGAGTATGTTCCTTTTGTTTTTATAACAGTTTTTGTATTACGCCGTGCAGGAACTTTTGCTACCAATTTTTATTATGATTTGGTTTGTGTTATTTTTTGGATTGTAATTGCAATTCTTTCTTTTGTTATTTCTCGTTTTTTTTTATCGGAAAAGTATTTTTACAAAAGAAATCCGCAAATTGCAAAACCTCCGGTTAGAAAAAAAACTATAGGTAAAAAAGCCGGAAAAGAAATCTTGGAATGGCTAGATGCTTTTGTTCAAGCTGTGTTTACCATTATTCTGCTTAATGTTTTTATTTTTCAACTTTATGAAATCCCTTCCGAATCGATGGTTCATGAATTTTTAGTTGGCGACCGTGTTCTTGTATTTAAAGTTTCATCCGGTCCTAAATTTCCTATGACAAAAGTAGGTATAAAAAATTTTAAAAATTACAAACGAGGTGATATAGCGGTTTTCCATAATCCTCATTACCCTGATAATCGCTCGTCGGAATTACGCAGTTTCTACTCTCAGCTTGTTTTTATGCTTACTCTTACAAAAGTAAATCTCAATATCGATTCAAATGGTCAACCTATAGCCGACCCTCTTGTAAAGCGTGTTTGTGCAACTGCAGGAGAGCAGTTGGTAATGCTGGACGGTATTTTGTATCACCGTACCCGGGAAAATAATGAATTTATCCCTGTTGCAGAAGATGCTAAGTGGGCAAATTGGAATCTGAATGATGTTTCATCAGATATCAAAGCAAAGATACATTTGGCTCCTTTGGCCGGTTATTCACTACAAAATTTGGATGCTTTGTCAAAATCAAAGATTTGGCAGCAATCACAGCATGTTTACGAACTTTTGCTTGAAACTGAAAAGCTTAGAAGAGAATTTGATGTATCTTCTTTTAAGATTGAAAGCGAAAAAACTGCACGTCGTTTTGAAAATCTGGTAAAATCCTATTATGCAAATTCTTCAAAGTCATATGTTTCTTCATCAAACCGATCCGATTCTGTTGCAAATTTATTTTCTGACGAAGACTTAAATGTTTTTAATTTATTCGCTAACATACAAGATTTATCTGCAAATGATGTAATTTTAACAAAGCGTATTGTTGAATCACCTTTCGGTTTAGCTTGGTTTAACGGTTTTATGACTGATTGGGCAAAAGATTTAAGTAATGAAATTCTTGAAGGCAAGGAACTTTTCGGTTCGGATATTTATACAGATTCTCTTTTTAGAATGAATTTGATGATAAAGCAGTGTTTTGGAGATCTTGTTTTACACAATGTTGAAATGATGATAAAAGGTACTTCTTTTAATTTTGATTCCCAAGATTCTCAAAGAGAAAAGTTGATTTCACAAGTTCAAAAACTTGTAGTTTATATGAGTGCTAATGACAGCCGCAATATGATGGTTTTTCCTGCAAATAATGAAGACGGTTCGGCTAATTATATTCCTGATGGCAGTTTTTTTATGATGGGTGATAATCGGTTTAATTCTTTGGATATGCGACATAAATATTCTTCCACTATGGTGGCTCTTGTAAAGAAAGATAAATTTTCTGTTACTTATCCCAGTATTCTTGATCCTAAATACGTAAATCACTCAAGGATGATGGGTAGTCCTTGTTTTAGGTTTTGGCCGTTTACAAGGACAGGAGTAATTCATTCCGGTAATAAAAAATAAGATAAAAAAAAAGAGTTTCAGTATAAATTGAAACTCTTTTTTTGCGGAGGACCAGACTTGAACTGGCACAGCTCGCGCCACTAGCACCTCAAGCTAGCGTGTCTACCAATTCCACCACCCCCGCAGGAAGTGTATACACGGTATCTTTTTAAAAGATTTTTGTCAAGTACTTTAAAGAACTTTTAAAATATCGTTTTCGCTTACATCTTGAATAATCGTGGAATTCAATTCTTTTTGTAATACGCAGCAAATAGAATTGCTTTCATTTTTTTTATCTTGTTTCATTGCTCCCAATAATTTTTTTTGTACTGTATCTTTTTTTAATTTTTTTGTCGCTAAAATTTTAGGAATGGGAGTTGTAGGGTAATCATAAAGGCTTAAAAGTTGTATGACATTATCTTTATACTCCTCGGTACATAAATTCAAATTAAAACTAAGCTCAATTGCTCTGCTTAATCCCCATGCAACTGCCGTTCCGTGAGGAATTTTTCCAAAACCTGCAACGCTTTCCAATGCATGAGCAAAAGTGTGCCCCAAATTTAATTGCTTTCTGATATTTTTTTCTCCGATATCTTGTTCTACGATTTTTGATTTTGCAGATGCACATTGTTTTACAATTTGAAAAATAACAGTTTTATCTTTTTTTTGTATTTCTTCACTTTTTGTTTTTAGATTTTCAAAAAGATTTTTATCGTAAAGCATTGCAGTTTTTATAACTTCACCAAGTCCTGAAAAAAAATCAAATTTTTTTAATGTTTCCAAGAATTCAACAGAAAAATGAATTTTTTCGGCAGGATAGAATGTTCCGATCATATTTTTGTAGTTTTCAAAATTACATCCGGTTTTTCCACCTATGCATGCATCACACATTGAAAGCAATGTCGTAGGAATTATTTGAAAATTTGCTCCACGTTTGTAAAGGTGTGCGGCTAGACCTGTAATATCGCTTACAACTCCGCCTCCTAAAGCTACAAAAGTTGCTTTTTTTGTATATCCTTTTTTTAAGGCTGTTTTTATGATTCTACAGGCATTTTTAAGTGTTTTGCTTTTTTCGCCACTACGGAGTATAACTATTGCAGTTTTTTTTTTCTGTGATTTTTTTAAAAATTCTTTGACTTTTGGAATTTTTGCTACATTGCAGTCCGTAACTATAATTTGTCCGTCTATGCAATCTAATATTTCGTTTATAGAATCATAAAAAATCATTTCGCTTTTTCCTGTTCCGCCTGAAACTGTGGAAAAATTTAAAACAAAAGAATCTTTCATTAACTTTGCCTTATTTCTTTATCGTAATTTGTTTTCACCGTATGTGTTTTCATCCATAGCTAAAAAATCAGCTTTTACTTTTTCTATACGATTGATTTCTCGTTGTAATATTTTTTCATAGTCCAACATTTTATTTTGAATTCTGTATTGTTCATCTTCCCAATTTTGAATTTCTTTTAGATTCATAAATTGAAATTTTTTTAATCCCGCTTTTTCTGCCCATAATTTTGCTTCTTGCCAGTAATAAAGTCCTGCTTTATAACAAGTTTCGGCTTTTTCCAGATCCCGTAAATATTCTTCTTTCCAAGGGGCATCGTAAAAATAAGCTACATTCTTATCCCAAGTTCTTCCAAGCCTTACGTGCTGTTCTATAAGTTTTAAATTTATATGCATGGAAAATAAATATCTGTATCGTTCCCACTCATCTTTTGTTTTTATTTTTGCCATAGCATATTGAGGATTGCAAAAATCAGCTCTTGCAGCTTTTTCCAGCCAATAAATATTTTCAATGCAGTCATCCGGATATTGTTGGTAGTGAACATGGTAAAGTTTGTAAAATTGCTCTTTGTAGGTTGCTGTGTATGCAAACACCAATTGAGGCACAAAAGATGCAGTTAAAAACGAGATAAGGAAAAAAGATACAATAAATTTATTTACTTTCACACTTGAGTATCGGCATATTATTTACGATAGTCCATATTTTTTGATGAATTTCCTCTATGGATTTTTCTGCATCTATTCGTATTATTTTTAAGTTTTTATGATTTTCCTCGTAGTATTTCATAATTTTTTTGTACATTTCATAGGTTTTTCTTTGAAATTCAAGTTTTTCATAAATTTCCATTTGTTCACCGTTTTTTTTTGCTCTGTTCAAAACCCGCTCCAAAGATTTTTCAGGTTCAAGGTCAAAAAAGAAAACTGTCGAAGGTAAGGGGAAGTGCCGGTTCAATGCGTACGGAAGTTCTTCTCCGCATTCAAGACTTTGATATGCAAGGCTTGAAAAAAGATAACGGTCCGACACTATGATTTTACCTGAATTATGTTGTTCAATAATACCTTCTTTACCGTAAACGTGTTCACATCTGTCAGCAGCAAAAAGGTATGCAGCTGTTTTAGGGTGTATTTCTATTTGTCCTTTTAATATTTTTCGTAAAAAAGTTCCTATTTGATTTTGTGTAGGTTCTGCCGTAATAAAAACGTTTTCTTTTTTTAATTTAGCGGCAAGTAAGTTTATTTGTGTTGAAGTTCCCGTTCCGTCCAAGCCTTCAAAGGCTATAAATGTTTGTAACACCATGAAATGACTCTATCATATTTATGGGTAAAATGCTATACTGGGAAGCAAGGCTTTATGCAATTATCTAATGGTAAGTTAAAAAAAGGCATAATTACAGCTACTCTTGTGATTTGTGTTGTAATTTTGACTTTTCCTTTTTATTTTTTAATTTCTCAAAATGTTTCTTCTGCAGCCGCTTCGGTTGTAAACAAATTTCAAGAAGAAACGGGTATAGGTTTTCATTATAAAAAAATTTCTCCATCACTATTGACGGGAATAAAAATGAAATCTGCCTGTTTTTATGATATTACAAGCGGACAGACAATTTTAACTGTAAATTCTATCAGATTGGACTATGATTTACTAAAGATAATAAAAAAAGATTTTGATTCGGCTTTTGAATATTGTATTCTAAAAGGCGTAGATATCGAATACAATAAAGTTTCAAACGCTCAGTTTCTTGAGAAAATAAAGATATTTATAAAAAAAATGAGTACTCAGGAAGGGAAAAAAACAAATATTCCTTTTGGATTTAAAATATTTAATACTCACATTTATTATTCGGATCCTGATTTTATATTTAATGCGGATATCAAAAATATAAAAATGGATAACGCTTTTAATAATGAATTTTATATTGCAAATATAAACGGAAAATTGAATTTTGAAAGCAAATCGAAAAAATATAAAATAACGGAAAGTGTAGAGTGTGATTTTTATCTTACCGGCAACGTAACAAAAGAATTGGACAGTTTTGAATCTCAACTTAGAATTCAAAGTATATATGGCAAAAATTTTGAAATAAAACCTCTTTCCGTTCTTTTAAAAATGCAACAAAGAATAATGCAAGCAAATTTTCTTATAGACGGAGTTGACTCAGCTTTTCTTTTTCAATATGACATGGACAATAATTCTGTTTACTCATCAGTAAAATCAAATAAGCTTTATTTTTCAAAAATTATTTCAATAAAAAATAATAAAAAACTTGCAACTTTTTTGGAAAAAAGTTCTTTTTCAGGAAATTTTGAGGGAGAATTTTTTGTATTGCAAAAAAAATTAAATTATAAATTGAACAGCATAATAAATGTTGAACAAAACGAAGAAATAGGCAAGTGCCGAAGTGAATTAACACTTTTCGGAAATGAAAAGCAGTTGAATATTCCTGTTTGTAATATAACTTCCGAAATTTTGAGTGCAAATTTTGATTTGATTTGTGATTTAAAAACATTGCAGCCATCAGGTTCATTTTTCCTTAACCATTATGTTTTAAAAAACGGAAATATTTTGAGTTTTGAAGTGTATGTCGATTCTATGGCGAAAGGATTTATGTGTTTTGTCCCTCAAATTATTTTTGGTGACCAATCTTTTACTGCTCTTGAAATTAATGTCCAGCCGGATATAGAAAAAAAATTTGTGGATTATCAACTTTCTTTTTCTGATTATTCGCATCAAGACTCCGGGAATGTAGGAAAAATAAGTTGTGATGGAAGTTTAATTTTTGAAGATAAGCCTTATTTTCAAAGCAGTTTGAACTTTGATCAAGTTTATCTTGATTCGATTTTTGAAACTCTCATTTTCTTTGCAGATAAAAGCAAAAAAGGAGTTTTACTTACATCTCAAGCTGCTGTAGACGATTTTATTATGTCAAACGAATGTTTTGTAAATTCGGATTTTAAAAGTTTAACATTTAATGTTCCCGGTTTAGTTATTGCTAATACCAAGAAAAACGGTGAAATGATTTTTACTTCTTTTTCAGGAAATGAAAGTACAATGCAAATTTCTCAATTAGAAGTATTGTTTGCAGGGCAGATTTTTGAAATGAATTTTTTAGCAGATTATGATGAAGGCTTAAAAAATATGTTTTTTACTACGAATATGTCCTTAAATTCAATTCCTTATTCAATTTCTGGTTCAATTATTAATGGTAAAAAGGTAAATATCTCAGGTGATTATAATTTTGGACTTACTTTTTCTGGTGAAAAAAACATAAAAGCTGCTGTTTCAATGGAAATGCTGCCGTTAAACATTATGAAACAAAATTTTGCACTTTCTGTAAATACTGATTTTGTTTTTAATAAAATGGATGACTGGAATCTTTCAATACGAAAAATTGAATTTATTGATACAAATGTAAATCGTTCTTCTCCGTCTCATTTTCTTCTTTCAGGTTCTGCAAATAATTACGGAATTGTTTTTGAGAATATTTCATTTTTGGATTCAACATCTTTAATGAAAGGGCGAGGTTCTGTGCTTTGGTCGCTGATTGAAGGCGGTTTTGAAAACGTAAATATTCTTGCAGAAGTTTCAAACGATATGAACGGTGAGGCGATAAAGCTTGACGGTATTGTTTCAAATCCGTCTTTAAAAACTTTTGCTCAAATGGACTTTATTTCGGATGTTTTTGTATCAGCCATGGTTGAGGTAAAAAAATCTCCTGCAAGCCGGTTTTTTAAAAATCAAAAAACTCCAAATTTATTGAATGCTTCTCTTTCCGTTTTGGGGCCAATTAATGAATTGGGAATTTTTGCCAGAATTTACGATTCTTCAATTGTTTTGCAAGGAGAAAATCTTGTTATGGATGCTCAGGCAGATTTTTCTCACGGTTTAATCAATTTTTCTGATACAAGAATAAGTTGGGGGGACAAAAAATTAAATTCTATAAATGGAAAAATTGATTTATCAAATTTTACCGGTTCAATTGACGGAATTTTTGACGGCGATTTTTTAACTCATAAAATGAATTCTCCTTTTAATATGCAGCTTGAAGGCATGTACAATAACATTGAAAAGCGTAGCAGACATAGAAAAAAGGCAAAAGATAGAGTTTCCGAAATTTTTGGAATAAATGTTCCAAAAGACTTTGCTATGAATGTTATTTTTAAACAATTAGTTTCACAAAAATTTAAAGCAACTACACCTGTTGTTATGCAGCTTTCAAGCCGTGAAGGTAATATTGAAGTTTTAGGTGGTAGAAATTTTGAAAATCCGCTTATAACAGGTCTTATAAAGTCCGTTCCGAACGGCAAAAGTATTGAATTTACAGTGGATAAGAATGCCCCTCTACACTTTAATCTTGAAGGTCTTTATGCGAATGAAAAATTTAATTTTAACATTGATGATTTTTATGTGGATTTTTCCGGGCTTTCATACTTGATAAACTTTGACTTTTTTAATGCAAAAGAAGGAATCGGTAACGGAGCTTTCCAAATTTCAGGTTCAATTTCAGATTTGGATATTTATGGGCTTGCGGAAGTAAATGATTTATTATTTACGGTTCCTGAATATGTAGCCGAAGAATGTTTTGTAAAAAATATTAAATTCATTGCAGATGACAATGAACTGTCGGTAAAAAATTTTGCAGCCAGAACAAAAAAAGGTTATATTGACGGTAGTCTTTCTCTTATTTTGGAGGGAACCGCTTTGCATGAAGTCATGGTCAAATTGAAAACAAGAGCAAATTCTTACGTTTCTGCAAAGTTTGAAATGTCTAATATGAGT
Source organism: Treponemataceae bacterium (assembly GCA_052173655.1). GTDB lineage: Bacteria > Spirochaetota > Spirochaetia > Treponematales > Treponemataceae > RGIG9060. Next base: position 87,204 of record JBQMYD010000001.1, read on the forward strand.
TATGAGTGCGAAGTACGGGCTGATCTGGATATTGATTACATAGATAAAGAAAGACTTAGTCTTTTAGGCAATATTGCAGCAAAAAATCTTACAGCAACTTTTTCTTTAGGGCAATTTGAAAAAGATGACGGTTCAAATTTTCTTAATTATAATATAGATCTTGATATGCTTGCAGAACAACGATGCTTTGTTCAATTTCCGAATAAAACAAATCCTGTTTTAAAGGCTCTTATAAATCCTCAAACTCCTATAAAATTACGCATGGACACCGGTTCAAATTACTTTGAATTTGTTGCAGACTGTGTTTTAAGAGGCGGTTCTGTAGTTTCCTTAAATCGAACTTTCTATCTAAGGGAAGGTCATCTTATTTTTAATGAAAGTCATAATTCCTTTGACCCGACAATCACTGTTAGAGGTGAAATGAGGGAAACTGATGCTGAAGGAAATCCTGTAAAAATTTATCTATCTGCCATTAATCAGCGTATGAGTAATTTTAATCCTATGTTTTCTTCAAATCCTGCAAAGTCTGAAAGGGAGATTTTGTCGCTTTTAGGGCAGATTGTTACAAATGATGACGGGAAGGGTAATAACATAGGAGCTGTAGAAGTCGGGGTAAACCTGCTTGCCGGCGGACTCAACTATTTTGCACAATCCTTTATTGTTACACGTATCGAAAACTCATTGCGTGATTTCTTTAAATTTGATATATTTTCATTACATCCTACTATTTTACAGAATGCCTTGATTTTGAGTATGGATCCGAATAAAAACAAAAAAGAACAAACTTTTGGTAACTATTTTGATGATTCATCTGTTTATATAGGTAAGTACTTTGGAGATACGTTTTATCTGGACGTGCTTTTTCATTTTGAATACATAGAAGGATTGAAAAACCAAACGGGACTTATTTTAGGTTCTCTGGGTAGTTCCGGATTGAAATTTGAACCTGAAATAGGATTTGAGCTTGATAGTCCTTTTGCCTTGATTCGCTTCAATCTTGCTCCGGATCTTATGAGATATAATCAATCTTGGGTGTCCGGTGCTTCAATAGGTCTTTCTTGGAAGTTTGCGTTTTAATTCGGAGGTTGTTGTGAGAAAAATCAAAGTTTTATTTTTTTTGTTATTGGCTTTTATAACGGTTCATGTTAATGCTCAGAATGCTTCTTGGTATTACGATAAGCCCATTAAAAAAATTGTTTTTGAAGGCCTTGTGAACGTAAAACTTGCAGATATAACTCCGGTAACAAATCAATTTTTAGGAAAACAGTTTTCCGAATCCGTTTATATGGATATTATTAATGCAATTTATTCCCTTGAAAAATTCGATAACGATATAGTTCCTGAAGCTCTTCCTTTTGACGAAAATCAAAGCGGAATTATTTTGCGTTTTACAGTAAAAGAGTTTCCTGTTATTACTAAGATTGTTTATAAGGGAAACAAACAGGTAAAAACCTCCGAATTAAAAGATGCCGTTAAGGTTAAAGAGCTGGATGTTTTAAATCAAAAAAATCTTTCATCCGATGAGCGAGCCGTCAGAAATGTCTATCTTGATAAAGGTTTTACAAATGTGCGGGTATCAAGTAAGACGGAAACAAAAGAAGACGGAGATGTAATTTTAACTTTCATTATTTCTGAAGGTATGGCTACTGTTGTAAAAGACATTGCTTTTGAAGGCAATAATATTATAGCTTCAAAGACTTTAAAATCTAAATTAAATCAAAAAATCCGTTCCGTATTTAACAAGGGATATTTTCAAGAATCCAATATTGAACAGGACAGACAGGTAATTCTTCAACACTATTTGAGTCGCGGTTATATTGATGCTGTAGTTGACGAAAATGTGAAACGCGAAGTTCACTTGAATGAAGAAGACAAAAGAGAAGAAATAACTCTAACTTATTACATAAAAGAAGGAGCTTGCTATACTTATTCCGGTATAGAATTTTACGGCAATACTATTTTTTCTTCAAAAGAGCTTAATAGTTGTATAAAGCTGAAAGTCGGGGATATTTTTAATCAGTTAAAGTTTCAGGAAGGAATAGGTGCAATTGTAGATTTGTATTACGAAAATGGTTATACATTCAATAATTTTATTCCCAAACCTGAATTGGATACAGCTAAACGCGAAGTTTTTTATTCTTTACAGATTATTGAAAATGACAGAGCCCACATTGAAAACATTATTGTAAAAGGCAATAAAAAGACAAAAGAGTACGTTGTTTCCAGAGAAATTCCCTTGGAAAGCGGTGATATTTTTTCAAAGTCTAAACTTACGTCCGGTATCAGGAATTTAAATAGCCTTCAATATTTTTCAAGTGTCTATCCACAGATTATTCCGGGTTCAGAGGAAAATCTTGTAGACTTAATTATCAATGTTGAAGAACAATCTACAACTTCTGTTGAGTTTGGACTTACTTTTTCCGGTGTTACCGAGACTTCAAAAATTCCTATTTCTCTTTTTGCAAAATGGCAGGAATCCAATTTTTTGGGTACGGGAAGAACTCTTGCAAGCCAATTGTCCATTTCAAATACGGAGCAGTCCATCGGTATCGGCTATGGAGATTCGTGGTTTTTAAATAGACCCCTTAATTTTAACGTTTCTGCAAATTTTTATCACAGAGAGCTTACAACTTTACAGTATTTATTTTTACCCGGAAGTATAAATTCTACAAATTATTATATGGATTACACAAACTGGACTACTTCTTTTAGTTCTTCTTTGGGACGACGTTGGACACCTCCTTTTGCAATTTTAATACTAACAGGCGGTATAGGCTTTAATCTTTTGAATAATGTGTACGATTCCAATATTTTTAAACCTGTTGATTCTATTATTAGAGAAAATTGCAATAATTGGGGTTGGACGAACAATATATTTTTGTCATTTTCTATGGATGACAGAGATGTCGCTTTTGACCCTAAAAAAGGCTGGTTTTTTAGTGAGCGTATAACATGGACAGGTTTAATTCCTAAGGTTGAAAAACAGTTTTTTTTGAGAAACGATTTAAAGCTTGAAGGCTATTATCCTTTAGCAAATATACCGGTTAGTGAAAAATGGAGTTTTATTTTAGTACTCGCAGGTTATTCCGGATTTACTTTCCAAGTTCCTACAAAAGATTCTCAGATCGGTTCTTCAAATAAATTGTATATTGACGGAATGTTTAACGGACGAGGTTGGAATAACATTGCTTCAATAAAGGGGCAGGTCATGTGGTCAAATTATGTTGAACTTAGATGGTCGTTTTTACCCGGTTTGTTTGCTTTGGATTTCTTTTTTGACGCAGTGTATCTGCAAGATAGCGTCAGCAATTTATCAAAGATGAATATTGATGATTGGCGATTCAGTTTTGGCCCCGGATTGCGTGTTTGTATGGCTCAGTTTCCGTTAAGATTTATGCTTGCAAGTGCTTTTAAATTTAAAGACGGACAGTTCCAATGGAACAAAGGAAACGGAGCAGTTCCTCTGGATTTTGTGCTTTCTTTTAACCTTGTAAATAAATAATTTTATTGGGAGAGATATATGAAATTATCAAAAAAAATTTTAACATTGTTCGCATTTGCTCTTGTTTTTTCTGCATCGGCTTTTTCTCAAACTATTACAAAATTCGGTGTTATTGATACTTCAAGAGTGTTTTCTGCATATTATAGAGATTCCGGTGCCGTGCGTAATTTTGAGCAAAAAAAGAATGATTTTCAAAAAAATGTAAATATAAAAACAGAAGAATTGTCCAGCCTAAATCAGCGAATGATAGAAGCAAAGGAAAGAGGCGATGAAGCAACCGCTGTAAAACTTGAAGCTGAAATAACAAAAAAAGCCGAATATCTTACTGAATACACAAAAGCAAAAAATATAGAGCTTGCAGCTACAAAAAAGCGACTTGAAAAATCGGATACCTTTTATTCGCAACTTTATGATATAATAGGAAAGATAGCGGAAGCCGAGGGGTATAGTGCAATTCTAAGTCTTCAGGGAGCCAATTATATATTATGGTACAGTCCTTCAATTGATATTACAGACAAAGTTATAAAGGGTTTAAGTTCCGTTCGTTAAGTAAAAATATAGAGTTTTTTTTATGAATGAATTAACGCCTTTAATGGTGCAGTATTTTAGTATTAAACAAAACTACAAAAATGAAATTTTATTTTTCAGACTTGGAGACTTTTATGAGATGTTTGATTCCGATGCAAAAGAAGTTTCCAGATTACTAAATTTAACCTTAACACGGAGAGGGAGTACTCCAATGTGCGGAGTTCCCTATCATGCTGCAAAAATATACATTGCTCGTCTTTTACGGATGGGGAAAAAAATTGCAATATGTGAGCAAGTCGGAGAAGCTAAGACAAAAGGTCTTACTGAACGTAAAGTTGTAGAAGTAATTACTCCGGGAAATGTTACCGATGAAGAATATCTTGAAGGTGCAGTTAATAACTTTCTTGCATCTGTTTGTCTTGTAAAAACTGATGAAAGCGAAAACGGAAAAAGAAAAGATACCATAGTTTCGTATTCTTATATTGACGTTTCAACCGGCAATTTTTATGCAACACACTGGAGTTTTGAAAATTTTTCAGAATTTTTTCAAAAAGAATTGGGACGGAGTTTACCGAAGGAAATAATTGTAAGCCAAACTCTTGCAGATTACAAAGAATTCGATTCTATTGTTGCTTTGTTTTCAAATATGTCGATTTCGGTGTATCCTGATTGGCATTTTACTTTGGAATTAGGAGCTTCTAATTTAAAAAAGCAATTTGGAGCTGTTACCTTGCGCTCTTTTTCTATAACAGAAAAATCTCCGGAAGTTGCTTCCTCCGGTTTTCTTTTAGAATACATTGTAAAAAATACCGGAATGAGCAAAAAGTCGGTACTACCTCATATTACAAATTTAAAAGTATATTCTGACAGCGAATTTTTGGTAATAGATGATTCATCCAGAAGAAATCTTGAAATTACATCAAATCTTCATGACGGTTCAAAAAATTATTCTTTAATTGAAACAGTTTCAAATACAAAAACGCCTATGGGGCGTCGTCTTTTATTCAACTGGTTCATGTATCCATTAACTGATAAAGAACAAATTATTTCTCGGCAAAATCATATAAAAAATTTTTATGAAAATCCTTTAGGGCTTAACAAAATACGTGAAATTCTTTCAAAAATATATGATATTGAACGTCTTGCAGCCAGAGTAGCACTTGAAAAAGCCCATCCAAAAGATTTACAGACTTTAAAAGTAAGTCTTTTGAATTCAAGTGATATTCAAAATATTTTACAAGATATTGAATTTCCTGTAATTGAAAACGAAAATGCAAGTTTCATTGCAAAAATGATAGATGATGCTTTAATTGAAGATCCTCCTACAAATATAAATGAAGGCGGGTATATAAAAAAAGGATATTCTGAAGAACTTGATAATCTTCGTAATATTCATGAAAATTTCAGTACGATTTTGAATACATATCTTGAAGAAGAAAAAGAAACAACAGGAATTCAAAATTTGAAGATTCGCTACAATAATATGATAGGATACTATATTGAAGTTTCAAAAGGGAAGCTTTCAAATGTTCCTGAACATTTTATTCTAAGAAGAGCTCTTGTAAACGGAGATAGATATACAACAAAACGTTTGCAGGAGCTTGAAAACGAGCTTGTAACTGCAAATGAAAAAATTTTGATTTTAGAAAAAAATATTTATTTTTCTTTAATAGCAAAAATTGCAGAATATTTAAATTATTTACTTCAATTATCTCATGTAATTTCTTATGTTGATGTAGGCTCAAGTTTTGCTTATTCAGCTTTGACTCAAAATTGGGTACGCCCCGAAATAACCGATGATAACAGTTTTATAGTAAAAAATGGAAGGCACCCTGTAGTTGAATTTCATATTAATCAAGGTGATTTTGTTCCAAATGATGTGGATTTGTCCGATAAAAATTTTGCACTTATTACAGGGCCGAACATGGCCGGAAAAAGTACTTTTTTACGCCAAAATGCACTTATTGCACTTTTAGCACAGGTAGGCTCTTATGTTCCTGCTGAAAGTGCAAGGTTGGGTATTGTAGATAAAATTTTTTGTCGTGTGGGTGCCAGTGATAACCTTGCACGAGGGGAATCTACTTTTCTTGTAGAGATGAGCGAAACTGCTTTGATTTTGCGTTCTGCAACTGAAAAAAGTCTTGTGATTATGGATGAAGTAGGGAGAGGAACTTCAACTGAAGACGGGCTTTCTCTTGCTTGGGCTATCAGTGAGTATCTTTTACACTCTATCAGGTCAAAAACATTATTTGCAACTCATTATCATCAACTTACAAGAATGAATCATTTAAGTTTGCAAAAACTTTGTATGGATGTTTTCGATTCCGAAGGCAAAATAATTTTTTTAAGAAAAGTAATAAAAGGATGTGCACAAAATTCCTACGGGCTTCATGTTGCAAGAATTGCCGGGGTTCCTGCAAAAATAATAGAACGTGCACAAGAAATTCTTGATAGCTTTTCAAAGAGTACAAATTTATATACAGATGGTCTTTATTTTTTTGATGACGAAAATGATATTGAAAAACTTGAAAACAGCGAAAATATCGATGATATTGAAGAGGTGGAAAATTCAGCAGATATGTGTAAATCAAAAAAAATACCAAAATCTGTAAATTTTTCATCACCGGGACTTTTTTCTGAAGAAGAAATTGTTTTAGATTCTATTCTATCTGTTGATGTTAATTCTATGACCCCTCTTGAGGCTCTTGCAAAAATTTCCGAATGGAAAAGAGCTCTTACAAGTATGTAAAAAATGCCGATAAAAAAAGGTATGAGTAAAAAAGCAACTTTTTTTTGTGAAAACTGTCAAACAGAAGTTAATGAAAATGCAAAGTTTTGTCCTAAATGCGGACGTTTTTTTTCTGCTGTGCGTTGTCCTAAATGCGGAAAAACCGGTTCTACAAGTATGTTTACACACGGTTGTCCCCAGTGTGGATATGCTGTCGATAAGGCTACAGTGAATGGTGGGCGAAAATTAAATAAAAAATATGGGTTGTTTTTTAAAAGTCCTATAAAAAAAGTGAAAAATTTTACAGGGAATTTTATGCAAAAAAAATATAGCTCAAAAAATCAAGATTCACTTCCAATTTGGATTTATGCGGTTTCTTTGGGGCTTGCTTTGATATTTGCTGCAGTAGTTTTTGGAATTTATTTGTAACATTACAAGTTTTTGCTAAAGGGAATCTTACTGCCCGATACGAGACTTGAACTCGTACATCCGCAAGGACTCTAGTACCTGAAACTAGCGTGTCTACCAATTCCACCAACCGGGCTTGAGAAAATATAATGCTATTAAATTTTTATTTTTTTGTCAAGCAAAACACTGAATTTGACTATGTTGCTTTCAAAATCAATTGATTTTACTTTTACATCTACGCAGTAAAATTTTTCTTCGATTTTTAGGGTACATTCAGTAAGTTGAGTTCCAACTGAAATTTCTTTAAAATTTTCCATGTATTTTGGGTAAAATTCCAAAATATTATTTTCATAAGTTTTGACCTTGCCGCTCAAAATTTTGTTTGTAAACGGATTTGTAGCCATAAACTTGTATTTTTCTTTTATGATTTTTTTTATTTCTTGTTTTTCTTGTGAATTAATCTTTTCAAGTAAAAGTTTTTTATTTTCTTCGTTGTCTATGTTGCTAATAAATGCTTTTACCCCTAAAAATTCTGCTTCCTTTTGTTCTTCAGTTTTTATAAATTTTGCATTGCAGGTAATTATCGGAAAGATCCCTTCAAAAACAGTAAGATATTGTAAAAAAGTTTTCCATTGCCTCGGATAATCTTCTATATTTATTATTACAAAATCCGGATTTATTTCTTCGATGTTATCCATTGCTTTTAAAAGTCGCTTGTAATTTACAAGTGCAAAACCGAAACTTTCTAGGTATTCATTCAGAGTTTTATGGATTTTTTCCGATTCTGATAAAATAAGAATTTTCATTCCGAATTTCCGTAGGGATTACTCTGTTCCCAAATTTTCAACAATATAATCGTAAATATGCCATATTTCATCCCGTTTTTGAACAGAATATGTATATCGCTTTTTTTCTTTAAAAGTATCGTATTTAAAATACTCTATAACAGTAACTTTGCCCTCTGTTTGAGTATAGACTGTTTTTTCAATATAAAAACTTTCAGGAATTGAAACTATTGCATTGTCAATTCTTTCCTGCATCAAATCAAGCTTGTATTCCTGAATCATACGCTTTCTTTCTGCTTCAGAAATTGTTGTATATTTCCTTTTTCTTGCTTGATCTCTCATAAGCATTTGTTCCATGTCCATATACAAAAAAAACTGATTCCAAAGATTTCTCTGGCGGGCAATAATTGTCTGCTCAACAACTTTGTCCGGTGCAATTGATTCCGGTTTTAGGATTGAAACGGGCTCACCGGATATTGAAAGTTTTGATAGTCCTGTTGCACTTGGACTTGGCTTAACATCAATTCTCAATCTGTTTGAGTCAAGTTTTATATTTTTTGATTTGTAAAGTTCCGGATAAAAATATAACTCAAAATAATAGATTCCTGGATCTTCTATGGGAATGTAGTCCCGTAAGTTTTCAACAAAAGAATATTCTTCATTGCTTTCAAGAGAAATTTCTCTAAAATATACAGTTTCTTTACTGGCTCTCTTATCTCTAACAGAGTCTAAATACGGCAGTTTTATGTTTTTTGTGTTAAAAACATGAAAATCAAAACTGAACATTCTATTGTCTGCTAATTTAAATCTTAGAGTTTCTCCTCCACGATTTGCAATTGTTATATGAACAAGAATGGGATTATCAATGGTATTTCCGGTGTAATAAATAGATCTATTGTTGAGTTTTATGGTTACATCAGCATTCACAAATTCATTTGCAAGTGCGACTTGCGTAAAAACTGCTAAAATTGATATAATTGCAATTAGAAAACGTTTCACAAAATTCTCCTTACGTTGTATATCGGAACAATTCAATGAATACTTTATCACTTCAAACATTAATTCAAAATTGGAAAGAACTAAAGCAAGGCGTTGAGATTGCTGACTTTCCGTCGCAAATAGAAGGCGTTGCCGGAAGTTTTGTTTCATTTTTTGCTTTGGTTTATCAAAATCATATAATGACTCGGTTAGATCAAAAAATCAGATATTTTCAGCAATATCCAAAGCAGTCGGAGCTTGATTTGGTTTTTATCGTTCCTTCCGAAAAGGATGCTACAGAACTTGAAGTGGATTTGAATACTGTTTTTAACAATAACGAAAATAGCGGAATTGAAATATTAAATCTTTGCTGGTGGGGAATGGTTCCTTACAGACCTGTAGGGAAAGGATCTTCAATTTTTGGCAAACGTTCAGCTTTTCTTTCAAAACTTGCAGAAAAAAGTAGAAAAGAAAAATTTTCCGGCAATAAATTACACAATTATAGAATTTATATTATTACGCAACGCTCTTTTTTAACACCGGTTCCTTCCCCGGATTATCTAAATTCTTTTATCTTCTCAATAAAAAAAGGGGATAATTTTGATACGGTACTTATTGCAGAAAAATTAATTGCACTTGGCTATTCAAGAGTTCCACGCGTTAGTGTTCCCGGTGAATTTACTTTAAGAGGCGAAGTTCTTGATATTTATATGAGTGGAGAGGAAAACGCATATAGAATTGTATTTGATTTTGACACTATAGAAAAAATACGTTCATTCAATGTTGAAACTCAGATGACGCTGAATGAACATGAAAAAATTTTAATTTATCCTATGAAAGAAGTTTTATGGAATGATAAATTAATTGAAGAACTTGAAAGAAAAATTTTAGATAGAGCAGATCTTGCCTCATTTGATTTTTCTCCGTACATAAGCGAATTGAAAACCGGTTATGAAACGGAAGGAGAAGAATTGTTGTACCCGCTTTTGTTTAACAATACAACAATTTTGGATTATTTAGATGAAGATACAACGCTTATTTATTGTGATTTTGACCGCCAAAAAAATGCACAAGAAAATTTTGATCGTGAATATTTAGGACTTTATAGAAAAGAGCGTTTTGCTATGGAAAATGAAAACGCAAGACCTGTTCTTCCTCCTCAGGATATGCTTTTTAATTTTGAAAAACTTGTTCAAAAACATGAAAAAAGTATAATTTTACGAACAATTCATGATTTTTCAGAAAATGAAAAGCACCCTTGTGTTTTTGAAGTTGAACCTGCATGTAGCTTTTTCGGAAATATAAATTATTTAAAAGAAACAATTACTGATTTACTTGCCGATGAATACAAAATTTTTATTTTTGCCGAAAGTGAAAATCAATCTTTGAGAATTTCCGAAATTTTAAAAGATTTTTCTGAAGAAAAAAATCTAAACATTTTACCTCAATCTATATCAAGCGGATTTAGAATTCCTTGTGAAAAAATCTTAGTAATCCAGGAAAACGAAATTTTCGGTAGAAGAAAACATATTCCCAAATCTGTAAAACATGCAAAAACTGCGGTTATCGATACTTTTGTTGAGTTGAATCCGGAAGATTATGTTGTTCATGTAAACTACGGAATAGGCCAATTTAAAGGAATTGATCGCGTAAAAGCTATGGGCAATGAAAGAGATTACATAAAACTTGAATATGCAGATGAAGAAGTTGTTTTTATTCCCATAGAGCAGGTAAATCTTGTTCAGCGTTATATTGGAAACGAAGGCGATGCACCTCGCCTTGATCATCTAGGTTCTAAAGCTTGGGAAAATCGAAAAAATCGTGTAAAAAAATCTGTAGAAGATTTAGCAAAAAAACTTATTTCCCTTTATTCTCGAAGAAAGGCAGAACGCGGATTTGCTTTTCCAAAAGATAATGAAATGCAAATGGCGTTTGAAGCGGCTTTCCCATATACGGAAACTCCCGATCAAATAACCGTAAATGAAGAAATAAAAACGGACATGGAAAAACCTCTTCCTATGGATCGCCTTATATGTGGCGATGTAGGATACGGAAAAACTGAACTTGCTATGAGGGCAGCTTTTAAGGCTGTTCTTGGCGGAAAACAGGTTGCTTTTCTTGCTCCCACAACTATACTTGCAGAACAACATTTTGAAAGTTGCAAAGAACGGTTTGAAAAATTTCCTGTAGCAATTGCTCATATGAGCCGTTTTGTAGCTAAAAGTGAACAGAAAAAAATTCTTGAAAATCTTGCTGACGGAAAAATAGATATTCTTATAGGAACTCATAGAATTATCCAAAAAGATGTAACATTTAAAAACTTAGGTCTTATGATAATAGATGAAGAACAACGCTTTGGAGTAAAAGATAAAGAACGTTTAAAAGAAATGAAAGCTAATATCGATTGTCTTGCCATGAGTGCAACCCCTATTCCTCGTACTTTGCACATGAGCTTATTAAAAATCAGAGATATGAGCCTTCTTACTACTGCTCCACAAAATAGGCAGCCGATAGAAACTGTAATTGATGAATATAATGATGAAAGGGTTTCTCAAGCCATTCGTAGGGAAGTTGAACGCGGTGGACAGGTATTTTACTTGCATAACCGTGTTGAAAATCTTGATAAGATTCGTATGCATCTTGAACGACTTATGCCTGAAATGACTGTTGATACCGCTCATGGACAAATGAATGTAAATGAACTTGATGATATTTTTAGACGCTTTAAAATGGGAGGCTCACATATTCTGGTTGCTACCACTATTATAGAAAACGGAATCGATATCCCAAATGTGAATACGATAATTATAGACAGAGCTGATATGTACGGGATTTCTCAACTTTATCAGCTAAGAGGTAGGGTAGGACGCAGAGATAGAAAAGCTTACGCATACTTACTGTATCCTGAAAATCATTGTTTAAGCGATATAGCTATGAAAAGACTTCAGGTTATAAGTGATTTTACTGAACTTGGATCAGGATTTAAAATTGCAATGAAGGATATGGAAATCAGAGGTGCCGGTAATCTTTTAGGAAAAGATCAAAGTGGAGATGTTTATTCTGTAGGTTTTGACATGTATATTCATCTTTTGGAAGAAGCTGTGCAACGTTTGACTGATGAAAATTACAGATGTTCTACGGAAGTTCTTCTTGAACTGGAATATACCGGTTTTATTCCGGATACTTATATAAAAAATCTTCAAACAAAAATGGAAATATACAAAAAAATAGCGGCGATTTCAACAAAAGAAGAGTATGAAAATGTTTACTTGGAACTTGAAGATAGATTCGGGCCTATTCCTGATGAAGTATTTTCACTGCTTTCTCTTGCACAAATAAAGGTTATTTGCCGTGAACTTAATATTTCAGCTTTAAAAGAGCATATGGGAAGTGTAAAAATTGAATTTGATAAAGTTTCTGAAATTTCAGTTGAAAAAGTTTTACGTTTGATAAAAGAAAGTAACGGTAAGGTAAAACTTAATCCTGATTCACCGAATATGCTGATTTTGCAAATAGGAAAGATAGGTTTAAAAGAAAAAAGTGAATTTATCCGTGAAAAACTGGCAAGTCTTCAATAAAATATGATTTTACAATTGTATGTTTTATGATATAATCACCCCTATGGGCTGTAAAATTATTTCAGATAAAAAAGTTCGTATTGCAATTTCAGGAAAAAGCGGTTGCGGAAATACTACAGTATGTCGTATCTTATCCGAAAGACTTTCCGTAAAAATGATTAATTTTACTTTTAGAACTCTTGCTGAAGAAACAGGGCTTTCGTTGGCTTCAATAATAGAAAAAGCGAAAACCGATGATAGCTATGATATAGCAGTTGATACTAGGCAAGTTGAAATGGCACGACAAGATTCATGTGTTTTGGGCAGTCGGCTTGCGATTTGGATGTTAAAAGAAGCTGATTTAAAAGTTTATCTTTTTGCTTCCGAACAAGAAAGAGCTTTAAGAATTTTCCATAGGGAAGGTGGAAATCTACAGGAGATAATGGATTTTACAGCTATGCGTGATTATCAGGACTCATTTAGATATAAAAAGCTGTATTCCATAGACAATAATGATTATGGCTTTGCAGATTTGATTATTGATACTTCTCTATATACTCCGGAGCAGATATCTGAGATGATTATCGAAAAACTTACGGAAAAAAATCTTGTTGTTTCAGTTTAAACGAGTAATTTTAAAATAAATTTTATGGTAACTTATAGGAAAAAAAGGTAAAAGGGAAAAAAAATGTTTGATAAAAATCGAAAAAAAGTGATACTTGCAGCATTTTTTGCATTTGTGATAAACTTCGGACTTGACCGAATTACAAAAATAATCGCAAAAAAATTTTTAATGGGGAACGGTGTTTTTTCGTATTTAAAAAATATCTTTGTTCTTGTATATGCTGAAAATTCCGGAGCTTTTTTAAGCATGGGTGCAAACTGGAATATCGTGATAAAGTATATTGTTCTTGTTATAATTCCGATTTTATTTTGTTTGGCAGGACTTTGGTGGTGTATTTTTAGAGAAACGGATGTAACACGATGTGTTCTTTTTGTAACGATAATTACCGGCGGATTAGGTAATCTTTTAGACAGGTTGTTCAATAATTTTATGGTTGTTGATTTTATGAATTTTGGAATAGGTACAAAGTTTAGAACCGGTATTTTAAATATTGCAGACTTGTCTATAACCTTTGGTGTGATTATTTTTATAATTTATGACTTGGCTTTCGCAAAAAATAAATTCTTAGAAAAGCAAAAAGACGACAAAAAAAAGTCTAACTGATCTTTGATATAAAATAAGTTAGTGATGAGGTAAAAAAAAGGTCTGCAAAAAAAATTGCAGACCTTTTTTTTTGTTACAGATTAATCCAGTACTTTAAAACCGCAATCTGCGATTGCATTTTTTATTGATTTTTCTATATCTGCAACTGAATCGTCAAAGCTTACAGTAACCTGAGCTTTGGTTGCATTTGATTTACAACTGCTTACACCGTCAACGCAAGAAACAGCTCCTGTAACCTTATCTTCACATTTGCTACACATCATACCTTCTACATAAAAAATCTTTTCCATAAAAGTAACTCCTCACCAAATTCTATATTAAAAATTGATTCTATGCAATAATCTATATTTTTATTTTACCCAACTGCCCGCAAGCTCCTCCTATTTTTTCACCTTTTTTTGTCCTAAAAGTAACTTTTAAATTTGCCTCATTTAGGTATCCAAAAAATTTTTTACATTCGGCTTTTGTAGGTTCCTTAAATGAAAGCTCTTTTACCGGATTCCATGGAATTAGATTTATATGAACGTCCATATTTTTTGCAAATTTAATTAAGTTTTCGGCAGCATCTTTATCCGTATTTTTATCGCCTATCAAAACTGCTTCCAAAGTACATCGTTTTCCGCTTTTTTTTATAAAATATTCAATAGCTTTTTTTAGTTCCGGTAGAGGATTTGTTTGTGTAATTGGCATAATTTTTTCTCTCAAATCTTTGTTTGCTGTTGTTAAGGAAACTGCAAGTCTAATTTTAGGCCCGTTATCTGCAAGGTCATAAATTCCCTTAATTATACCGCAGGTTGAAAGTGTAATTCTTCTTGCAGAAAGACCTCTGCCGTTTTCATCTGTTAAGATCGAAATTGCCTTTCTAACTGCATCCAAATTTAACATTGGTTCGCCCATTCCCATAAAAACGATATTGTCCAGTTTTCCGCATTCTCTTTCAAGGTGTAAAAATTGTTCAACGATTTCGTAAGGCGTCAAATTTCTTTTAAAACCTAAAGTTCCGGTTTTACAAAATGAACATTTCATTGCACATCCTGCTTGGCAGCTTACACATGCAGTTTTGCGGTTTTTAATATCTGTCAATAATACCGTTTCAATACAATTTTCGTCTTGTAAAGTTAATTGCAATTTTACTGTACCATCCGGATCTGTAAGTTTTTGAGAAATTTTACTTGAAAAAATTACAGCTTTTGAACATAGTAAATTTCGTAGATCTTGAGGAAGATTTGTCATTTTTTCAAACGAATCGGCTCCTCTTGCAATCCACTGGAAAATCTGTTTTCCTCTAAAAAGTTGTTTCAATTCCAATGTTTCTGTCAGCTCTTTAGGATGCATAGAGGCTATAGGAATTAAATTATTGTAAGTTTCCATGAAATATTTTTAAGACTTTTCAAGTTCAATTAATAAATTGTTAATTGTTTGATTTTTAGCGTCAAACTTTTTAAATTCTTTTAAAATCTCAATTGCCTTGGGTTTGTTATTTGCTTTTTTGTAACAATCTGCAAGATCAATATACAATCTAAAATTCTTGGGATCGGATTCTTTTAGCCGCATAATACTCGAAATAGCTTCTTCAAAATTTCCCTTGTTTTTGCTTATCATGGCTTTTCCCAAAACCGCATATATGTCAAAGTCAATTTTTAAAGCTTCATCATAATACTCTGTAGCTTTTTCGTAGTTTCCTGTATTCCTGTACGCATCTCCTGCACGTGTAAGAATTACTTTATTTTTAGGATCAATTTCAAGAATTTTGTTCCAGTATTCGATTGATTTTGGTTGTTGATTCATTCCTCTATAGCAATCTGCCAAACCGAAAAGTGCATAAAAATTCTTAGGTTCAATTTCAAGTGCTCTTTGAAAAAACGGAATACCCTTGTCGAATTCTTTTAACTTTCTGTAGCAATTTCCTATTGAGGTTAAAACTCTGATATCGATATTAGAATCTTTGCATTCAAGCATACGTGTCCAGTAATTCAAAGATTCCTTATATTCTTTAAAATCGTAGTGAAGATGCCCTAAACCTATCAAAGAATATGCATTGTCCTTTTCTATGTCTAAAACTTTTAAATAAAGCTCCTTTGACTTTGTAAAATCTCTGATTTTTCTGTAAGCATCCGCAATTCTTGTTAAAACTGTAATATTTTTATCGTCATGAACAAGATATTGTTCCCAAATTTCAATTGCTTTAGAATATTGATTTAAAGCCTTATAGCAATCTGCAAGTCCGAATAATGCATAATTATTTTGAGGATGATAAGAAAGACAGTTTGAATAATGTTCAATCGCTGCTTTAAAATTTCCCTGTTTTCGTTGTGAATCTCCAAGACCAACTAAAGCATAGTTGTTATTATTATCAATCTTGAGGATTTCATCAAAAGCCCTAGTCGCTTCTTCAATGTCATTTTCTTTTAGAAAAGCATAACCTTTTTTTGAAAGTTCTGAAATTTGTAAAGAAATGGCACTTAAACCTTTTGTTTCGCCTAATATTTCCTGTGAAAGTTCGTTTTCAATTTGAGGTTCAAGTTCGTTGTCGTAATTATCATTTGAAAAATCATTCATTGTTTTGTTTCTCTTCTTTTAGCATTAGCGATACAATCGCAGCAAGTTTTTCTATTAAAGGTTCGCTCTTTCTTTTGTTATGTGCTAACCAGTATAATTTTAAAGCTTCCAATTCTTTATTGCGTTTTGCCTGAACATCCGCAACTCTTGTAAGTCCGTCAGAATATCCCGTTGCTAAAAACAGCTTCTTTGCAGAATCAAAATTTCCTTCGTTAAAAAGGACATTTCCCTTTCTGTTTAACAAGACTTTTTGTTCTGAAGTTATCTCAAAGGTAGGGGTATCCGTTACTTTGATAAATCCCGATGATTTTTGTGAAAGTTCATCTATCTTTGTTTTTATTTTTTCGTTCATAGGATAGCCCCTAATTATCTATCTAAAGGGAAAATAAGTCAAGTAAATAGGTTTATCTGTGATTCAAAATATATTTATCTGTGTTAAGTGCTGTTTTATTTGCCGTATGTGTTTTTATAGAATGCAGTAAAATCCTTAGTAGAATATACTTTGTATTTATGCTATCATGTGGGCGATTAAAAACAGAACTTATTTATAAAAAAAATATATAAGTGTAGGTGATATTTATATGGAAAAACTCAAGATAGAAAAAAATAGTGTTCAAGAAACTCTTCTTGTTCCATTGTACGGAAGAAAAATGTGTTCTGAAAAATTCCCGGAACTCTATACGGATATTTATGCAAAAAAATTGTGTGATAAATTAGATTATGATTTTTCAGAATTAGAAAAAAAGAACGATACATTTTTGTATGAATTCGGTTCTCTCGAAGCTGCAATGAGGCAACTGGATATTAGCTGGGAGATTAAAGAATATTTAAAAAAATATCCTAAGGCGACAATTGTAAATCTTGGTTGCGGGTTAGATGAAACGGGAAAATCTTGCGACAATGGACTTTGCAATATTGTAAATGTGGACTTTCCTGATGTTATAGAAATTAGAAAAAAGTTAATTTCGGAGCAAGATAGAGAAAAAAATATTGCATGCAACTTAAAAGATTTTTCGTGGATGGATCAGATAGACGGTACTAATGGCGTTTTTTTCTTCGCAGCAGGAGTTTTTCATTATTTTAAGATGGATGAAGTAAAAACATTAGTGCTGGAACTTTCAAAAAGATATAAAGGCGGTTGTTTAGTATTTGACAGTGTAGGCAAATTTGGATTAAAGCTTATGATGTCAAAAACGCTAAAAAATATGGGTATCCGTGATGTAGATGGTTTCTTTTATGTGAACGATCCTATAAGCGAGCTGAACTGGGCAGGAAATATAAAGGTGAGTTCAAAAGGTTATATGTTAGGATATTATGATATGAAAAGCCCCAATATCCGTTTTTCTCATAGGTTGCTTGCAAAAATAGGCGACAGTATGATGAAAATGGCTGTAAACAAAATTGATTTTGAATAACCTAAAAAACAGCGTATAGATCATTGTATTTTATAAAAATCTACTATTGAGCGTCCAAATATTCTTCTGTCATATCTTATAAAATTTTCGATTTTTTCGTCTAATTTTTTTTCTGCAGGATGATGAATCATTAAAATTCCTTCAGGTTTTAAGGTATTATACTTGCAACATTCTCCAACCAAGTCTTGATGAAAGTTATACGGAAATGGGGGATCACAAAAAATATAATCAAATTGTTCTTTGTTTCGGCGGATAAAAAGTTCAACACTGGTGAATTTACAATTTATCCTATTCGGTGCAATTTTTATGTTTTCAAGGATTGTTTCAATTTTTATTTTGTCTTTTTCAACCAAAGTTACAGGATTTGCACCTCTGCTGGATGCTTCCAATGCAATTGAACCGGAACCTGAAAATAAATCCAAAAAAGACTTTTCATTTATGTCTTGAAGAATTGAAAATACAGATTCTTTCATTTTATCCATTGCAGGTCTTATGATGCCGTCAGGACATTTTATATTTCTTCCCTTTAATACGCCGCCTGTAATTCTCATTTTTACCTCTTTTATGCTTATAATTTTTACAGATTTTTCATTGTAGCATTACGTATATAATTTTTCAAATCAGATTAAGATTATTAACAATTAATATAAAAATTTTTATGTTAAAAATTTATTCTATAAAGAATTTCCTTCTTGTTATTTTATCAAGATATATGTATAATTGCGCGAAAAAAAAGGGGGATGTAAAAAGATACAAAAATGAATGAAAAAGGGTATCTTTTTTCCTGCCTAAAAAAATATTAAAGAGTATCAAGGATAATTTACAGTATATGAGTAATGTAAGAATAAAAAAGCGTTTTTCTTTGAAGAAAAAATTGGTTATTTTTTTTGGGTTTGATGGCTATTGTAGGCTTTTCAATCAATAATTTTTTAGCTATAAGATTTTCCCAAAGAGTTTTATTTGAAAACATAAAACTCCAGTTGGCAGATAAGGCTTCAGATATTGCAGAAATTACGGATAGTAAAATTTCCGTTTTTTTTACTTTTTTGGAAGGTTTGTCAAATCATCCTATAATGATTGACAAAAAAAAGTCTATTGAACAAAAACTTGAATTTATAAATAAAAGCATTTCTACCAATAAATATATTTTAGCGATAAACATTGCAGATACAAACGGCAATCTGTTTTTGTATGGAGGAAAGGTTATCAATGTATCTTCTCAGGAATGGTATCCTATTGTTATGCAGGGAAAAACTTTTATTTCAGAACCGTTTATTTCTGCTGCAAATGACAAGTTGATTATAGTTGCAGTTATTCCGTTATATGATGAAACAAGACATATTATCGGCGCTTTGAATGTGAGTATAGACGGTTATTGGTTGAACAATGCAGTAAAAGATATTGTTATTGGAAAAACAGGGCAAGTTTCAATTTTGGGGAAAAACGGTTCTGTACTTGCAGACAGAGATATTGAGTTTGTTAAGAATAAAGTAAACATTATAGAAATGGGTAAAGAAAATCCAAAACTTTCTTCATTATCAAATTTTTTAAGTATTGCTGTAAATTCTACAAAAAATGATTCCGGATTTTATGAGTATGAAGGCATAATGAAAATAGCCGCTTTTTCAAAAATGAAATCTACTGATTGGACAATCATCATATATTCTTCGTTGAGTGAATTTACTGATAAAATACGCAGTATGACTATGATTGTCATTATTGTTTCATGTTGTATTTCAATTTTGGCTATTCTAGGTATGTATTTTTTTGCAGATTTTATGTTTAAACCTATCAAAAAAACAGTTAATGCACTTGAAAATATTTCTCAAGGAGAAGGTGATCTTACTGTAAGACTTGCTTTACAGGGAAATGATGAAATTACCGATATGTCAGAGTATTTTAATCAGACTATCGAAAAAATAGGTTCTTCAATAAAGACTATAGACGACAATGTGGATACGATGAAAAACATAGGTAATGAACTTTCTACAAATATGACAAAAACTGTAGATACTATCTATCAAATTAGCAAAAATGTAGAAAATGTAGAGCAACAGACAAAAACTCAAGCCGGAAGTGTGAATGAAACCGCTCTTGCTGCAAGACAAATTATCAATATCATCGGAGCTGTAAATTCAAATATAAAAATACAGGCACAAAGCGTGGAAACTTCATCTTCTTCAATTGAAGGCATGATGGAAAATATCGAAAATGTAACTTCACTGTTGGAAAAAAACAATGTTTTGATAGATGAAGCATGCAAACAAACCGAACAGGGGAAATCCAGTGTAAAAATTGCAAATGAAATTGTAAAGCTGATTGCAGAAAAGTCAGGTTCTCTTTTTGAAGCAAGCCAAGTAATTCAAAATATTGCCGATCAAACAAACTTGCTTGCAATGAATGCTGCTATAGAAGCAGCCCATGCAGGAGAAACAGGAAAAGGTTTTGCAGTTGTTGCCGATGAAATTAGAAAACTTGCGGAAGAGTCGAATTTGCAGGGAAAACAAATAGATGAAGTAATAAAAGGAACATTGGAGAATATCGATAATATCAGTGCTGCAGGAAAAGATACTGAAAATATATTTGATCATGTATATGAGCTTATCAACGATGTTTTTATGCAAGAAACAAAGATTTTAAAATCTATGCGTTCTCAAGCAAGTGAAAGTAAGGAAATACGGCAGGCAATTAAGAGTATTCGTTCCGTAACCGAACAGGTAAAAGCAGGGTCTCAAGAAATGGAAAAAGGCGGAGAACACATCGCTATGGAAATTAAAAAATTGGACGAACTTACTGATATCATTACTTCAAGTATGAATGAAATGTCAGTTGGAATTACGGATATAAATGGAGCTATAAAAGAAATAAACGGTATGACTATAAAAAATAAAAGTAGTATTGAAAATCTTGCTACAGAAATCGGAAAATTCAAAGTATAAATGCTTTTCTGTCATGTTCGTTTTTTAAATAAAAAATATAATATTGACTAAAAAGCATAAAATTTGATATGCTGAGAAGACCCCTTGGGACATATTTTGTGTTCCTACTAATCCATAAGGAGTATTTAAATGAGAAAATACGAGTTAATGACTATCTTTCCTATTGATGAAGATAAGTCCAAAGCTGCACTCGAAGAAGTAAGAAATGTTTTGACTTCTTTCAGTGCTGAAATCCTCAGCGAGGAACCTTTCGGTGATCGTGAATTAACCTATACCGTAAAAAAGCAAAACAGAGGTAGATTCATTCTTTTCAATATCGATGCAAATCCTGCAAAGATTGTTGAAATTGATCAGCAGTTTAAATTAATTGAAAATCTACTTAAATTTTTGTTTGTTCGAGTAGAAGAATAAAATTTATCGGAGGTGTTTTATGGTAGATTTGAATAGTGTTTCCATCATCGGAAGACTTACGCGTGATGCAGAGTTAAAATATACAAGTGGCGGAATGGCTGTTTCAAATTTTTCTATTGCCGTTAACCGCCGCCGAAAAAATGGAGATCAGTGGGTTGATGAAGTTAGCTTTTTTGATGTTAATTTTTTTGGAAAATCCGCAGAATCTCTAAAGCAGTATCTTCTAAAAGGTAAACAGATTGCAATTAATGGTGAATTGCGTCAGGACAGATGGGAAAAAGACGGACAGAATCACAGCCGAGTTTTTATAGTAGCTAACACTGTTGAACTTTTAGGCGGAGGTGGTAATTCGGGTTCTAATAATTTTGCGGGAGGAAATGGTCAATACAGTTCTTCTTATGCAAATACACAGGGGTATAACAACCGGAATTCTTTGCCTAACGATTCTTCTTTCCAGCGTCAGGATACATCGGGAGATTCTTACGATCCCGGTTCATCTTACAGCGATTCTTCTTTTCCGGAAGATATTCCATTTTAACAATCATAGGAGAAAATTATGTCAGACGAAATGATGAAAGATATGGAGTCCGTAATGGATTCACAAATGCGGGATGCAGATGATAAAACTCCCAGAGCGAGAGGAAAGACTTTTTTTAGAAAAAAAGTTTGCCGTTTTTGTGCAAACAAATCTAAAATCGATTACAAAGATCCTGAATCACTAAAAAGATATACTACAGAACGTGGTAAGATTTTACCTAGACGTATTACAGGAACATGTGCAAAACATCAAAGAGAACTTGCTCTTGAAATTAAACGAGCAAGAGCTATTTGTTTGTTGCCTTTTGTAACCGAATAAGAAAGCCGTTGTGCTTAAAAAAAGCCTGCGATCCAACTCCTGGTAACGCCGGGCTAAAATTAATAGGAGCTTGATACAAAATGAAAGTAATTCTTAATGAAGATGTAAAACACTTGGGTGAAGAAGGTGATGTAAAAGTTGTTGCAAACGGATATGCAAGAAATTATCTTTTTCCTAGGAATTTGGCATTGCCGTATAATGATTTAACTGTAGCTTATTTTGAAAGCCGAAAAGAAGAAATAGAAGCCAAAAAGGCAGAAAAAAGAGAAGCAGCTGCTTCCATAAAAGAAAAATTGTCTAATCTTACTATTTCTTTGTCTATGCCGGCAGGAAATAACGGAAAGCTTTTTGGAGCTGTTACAAATCAGACTATTGCAGATTATCTTGCTGCACAAGGTTTTGAAATCGAAAGAAAACGAATTGAAGTTCCGGGTCTTACGATTAAAAACTTGGGGAAATATACTGTTACTGTGCGTCTTTATGAAGCTGCTTTTGCAGAAGTTGCAGTAGAAGTTATTGCACAAGATGCTAAGGATGATGCGGAAGAAAAAGCTGAAGCAAAAAAGGTAAAAACCGAAAAGGTAGAAACAGAAAACAAACCTGAAGTAACTTCGGAAGATTAGTTAAGGCGCCGGATAAGCTATGGCAACTCAGTTAAAAGATAAAATTCCGCCCCACAATATGGATGCAGAGCAGGCTACTTTAGGGGCCGTTCTTTATGATTGGGATGCCATAGACAGAGTTCATAATTTTTTAACACCTGATAAATTTTATTTATTTCAACATCAAAAAATATATTCTGCACTTTTGGATTTGTATAACAAAGGTGTTAGAGGCGACTTGGTATCAGTTCAAGACGAGCTTTCAAAGCGTGGAGAATTGGATTCATGTGGCGGTACTGCTTATATCAGCGAGCTTGCAGGTAAGGTTCCTACAAGTGCCAACGTAGAATACTATGCACAAATTGTTTTGGATCAAGCAGTTCGGCGTGATTTGATAAAGACTGCTTCTAATCTTGTTTTGTATGCACATGACGATACCAAGCGTTACACGGAAGTTTTAGAGGATGCTCAAAAAAGTATTTTTGAACTTACAGAAATTTCTTCAAGCCATACTTTCAATCCTATAAAAGATTTAATTCCTAAAACCATGGAAAATATTGCAAGAGTTTTTTCAAATAAGAATGAATTAAGCGGTGTTCCCAGCGGTTTTCCCTCAATTGATAGAATGACATCCGGATTTCAAAATTCTGAAATGATAATTTTAGGTGCCAGACCTTCTATCGGAAAAACAGCTATGGCTCTTTCAATGTTGCATCACATTGCAGTTGAAAAGAAAATACCGGCAGCTTTTTTTTCTTTGGAAATGGCAGATGTTCAAATTGTTCAAAGACTTTTGGTTCAGCAATCCAGAATTCGCTCTGATAAACTGCGTAACGGTTTTATGACACATAACGAATATAGTCAACTTGGAATTGCTGCCGGAGCACTTTATGAATCTCCTCTTTTTATAGTTGATGCTCCCAATATGAATTTGTTGGATTTAAGGGCGGTTGCACGCAGATTAAAAGAACAGTATGACATAAAAATAATGTTTGTTGATTACATCGGACTTATCGGAGGGGAGGTTGGGCAAAAAGACTATGAAAGAGTTTCGGAAGCTTCTCGTTCTCTAAAAAGTCTTGCAAGGGAGTTGAGAATTCCTATCGTAGTACTTTCACAGGTTGCCCGTTCTTCTGAAGGCAAAGCTCCTTCTCTTGCAGAATTAAGAGATTCCGGTAGTATCGAACAAGATGCCGATGTTGTAATGTTTCTTCATAGAGAAAGAAAGGCAACTGCAGAAAGCGGTTCTGAAGCAATAGATACCGAAGTTCACATAGCAAAGCAAAGAAACGGTCCGACGGGAATGGTTAAACTTGCATATTTTCCTGCATTCACAAAATTTGAAAACTGTTCAGATTATCGTGATAATATGTAATCTTCATGGTTCATATACCAATTTTCTAATTTTGCATTTGAGACTGCATTGTACCATGTAATGCTACCGTCATGATTTAAGGTCGCTATAAAATTTGAATTTCCTGCAATTTTTTTAGGTAAAGATGCTGAGCGTTTTAAAATAAAACTTTTCTTAGTAGAAAGATTTATGGCTCTTGTTGCAGACTTTCCTATATTCGTGTATAAAATTCCGTTTATAAATCTTAAAAATGCTGTAGTGTCTTCATCTTGCCAAGAAAGAATTGTATTGTATTTTTTGCCGGCAACATTGTATGTAAAGACTTCCGTGATTTTTTTCCCATTCGGATTTGAATTGCTGATTCCGTAAATAATATTGTCATTTTGTTTATGACAAAGTCCGTATACTATTTCTCCGTTAACTTGCAGAGGAACTGTTTCTTTTGTTGAAATATCAACAGTAATCAATGCTGTTTTTGGATTTGTGATTGCCGTTTTTGCTGTATACAAAACTTTTTCAATAAGAATTGCATCTTGAAGTCCCGTTCCTGAATATACTTTTGAAATTTCATTTAACTCGCAATCAAAATAAATAAGTGAAGAATTGCCTGCTACAACGACAATTTTTTTCTCGTAAGTGTTGACAGAAGTAATTGGCAAATCAATAGAAAAAAGAATTTCAGGTGGCATAAGTTTATCATTTTCATTTTTAATTATGTAAACAGGTGAAAGATCATCTTTTGACCATAAAATTAAGTCATTGTTTTCTGTTAAGGTAATATTTTTTGCACCTACATCTGTAAATAAAAGTTTTGTATCTTCTTTTGATAATATTGTGGAACTGTACAAATTGTTGTTTGCTATAAAAAACACATTTTCTTCGGTTACTTCAATATCGGTAATTTTTTTATAAGGATTTTCTGTAAAATTATATGCAAACTCTACTTCACCATTTGGGGCAGAATTTATGTAAAAAAGGGCACCGATTGCTGTTGAAATAAAAATTTTTTCATTTATTATTAGCGCTTTATCGATTTTTTGCAGTTTTCTAAAATCAAAATTTTTTATAAAAATACTTTCAAACTGGAATTCACCTTTTTTAAGAGGAATATATTTTAGGGAATAACAATATTGTTCCGGGTTTTCTTCAATGTAAAACAGGTCTGAATCCGAATTTCCAACTAAAATCGGAGACAAACAGTCAATTTCTGCCTTGTTTTTTCCGTTTGTGGCATCTACAACTATTATTTTGTTATCTTTTGTTCCTGCAAGATATCGGTTATTGTGAACAAGCATTGCGTTCTCAAGATAGGATTCACAGCTAAATTCATAGGTTTTATTTTTTTCCGAAAAATTAAAATACTCAATATCTCCTTCCATGTTGTAAGTAATCATAGTTTTTTCGTTTTTTCCGGTTTTTGCTAAATGAACTACTCCTGTAGATTGATTTAATACTGAAAGCGGAGTTCCGTTTAGTGTATCTAAAAAGAGAAGACCATCAACGCTGGAAGTTCCAACAGTCAGATAAGAGCCTTTCTCCGTGTATCCTAACGAAACTATAGAATCTGTAAATCTTTTTGCAAATTTTCTTGTTTGCGTTTTCCAATTCCATACAGATACTCTGTGAACTGCAAAATTATCTGTCTCATAAATTGCAATATCATAACCGTTTGGGCTTACTGCAATAAGTTTTATTTCTAGATTGCTTATTTGATAATGTTCTCCGTTTCCATTTTCAGTCCATTTTATTACAAAACCATCATCTCCGCATGTAAAAAAACTGTTGTTATTAATAGCAAATGATCTTATTGCACCCATATGCGGTTGATTTGATATTTGAATTTGAGCAAAAATATCTGCAAAAATGAACAAAGCAAAAAACGATAAAAAAAATCTTTTTATACTCATTTTAAATTCCTTTTATTTTATTTATTAGATAAGAAATATCTCCAAAAAGTGCAAAAGAAAAAAGAATCAGTATAATTGCAAGCCCCACAAATTGTATATAGTATTGAAATTTTGGAGAAATTTTTTTATTACAGATTGCTTCGATTAGAGAAACAAGAATTAATCCTCCGTCTAAAATTGGAATGGGAAGTAAATTCATTATAAAAAGGGAAATACTGATTATAGAAAGAAAAGTCAAAATATTTACAAGACCTGCAGAAAATCCTTCTGAAAAACCTTCTTTTGCACTGTCGCCCAACATTACGGTAATTCTTAACGGCCCGGAAACTGCCTTTGTTATGTTTATGCCTTTGAATAATAAAGCAATGCTTTTAATGGTAAGAGCAGTGTTCATTCCGGCTTCTTTTATACCCTGCTTGATAGCCGGAAAAAAAGAAAACTTTTTTGATTCTACTTGTTCTGCATGAAATATAATTCCGATAACAGAATTACCGTTTTTTTCTGTTGGAACAACATTTTCAATAATAACACTTTTTCCATTTCGTAAAACTGTTAAATCAAATTTTTCCTGTCCATAAATATTTTTTTTATACTCTGCAGTATTGGCTATGTCTTTTCCGTTTATCTGTAATATAAAATCTCCTTGCATAAGTCCTGCAATTTCAGCAGAGCTGCCGGGTTCTATTTCGTCAATAATAGGATCAGTCCAGCTAACAATACCTATGACCCCGGCTCCGGTTTCCTTATTAAGGCTTGGAGTTATTTCCACATCAAAAATTTGATTTTCGTTAGAATTTGATTTTAAGTTATCGTTGCGTTCAACAGTCAATTTTATTTGTTTTTTTGCATTTACGGCAATGTTTTCATAAATATCGTTAAAATATGGAGTAGGTTTGTCATTTATTGCAATGATTTTATCTCCTGTTTTTAAACCTTTTTCTGCTGCAAGCGAAGTCATTTCAGGATATATTTCATTTGCAAGAATAATTTTATTACCTGAAGTGTAATATGAATACCCTGTCATAGCTATAATCATGTATGCAAAAATTGCAAAAATAAAATTAAATCCGGGCCCTGCAAAAGCAATCAATATTCGCTTTACAGGA
Source organism: Treponemataceae bacterium (assembly GCA_052173655.1). Lineage (GTDB taxonomy): Bacteria > Spirochaetota > Spirochaetia > Treponematales > Treponemataceae > RGIG9060. Next base: position 114,067 of record JBQMYD010000001.1, read on the forward strand.
TGAATTGCATAAAATGAACCTTTTTCACTTTTTATACTTTCTTTTTTTTCGTTTATTGCAATTTCAAAGTCTTTTTGACCTTTTAATCCGCAATATCCTCCTAAAGGAATTAACGATAATCTATAATCTGTTCCCTTTATTTTTTTGTGCAATAAAATTGGCCCCATTCCTATTGAAAAACTTTCTACGATTACTCCGCAAGCACGGGCTAACAAAAAATGTCCAAACTCATGAATTAATACCAAAAGATTCAAGCCTAAAAGTCCATAAACAATTGAAATGGCAGTTTTCATAATTTTGCTCCATTTTCTGTAATTTTTTGCATTTCAAGTGTTGCAATTTTTCTTGCCTCTTTATCAACGTCCAGAACTTGATTTATACTCTTGCAAGTTACAGACCAATCATAGTCCATTGTTTTTTCAACAATTTTTGGTATTTGTGTATATTTTATGATATTTTTTCTAAAAGCATCTACGGCAATTTCGTTTGCGGCGTTATATACAATTGAATACGATCCTTGTTTTTCTAATGCTTTATAGGCAAGATTCAACATGGGAAAAACCTCGTTTTTAGGACTCATAAATTGCATTTCAAATATTTTTGATAAATCCGGCTCATCTATCGAATTTTTTATGCACTCAGGCCATGTAAGAGCCGTAAAAATGGGATGTCGCATGTCAGGATTTGAAATTTGAGCATAAATTTGTCCGTCATAAGTTTGTACCATTGAGTGTACAAGGCTTTGCGGATGCACTATAACTTGTATTTTTTCAGGAACAAAATCGAACAACATAAAAGCCTCTATTACTTCCAAGCCTTTGTTTGCCAAAGTTGAAGAATCAATCGTAATTTTAGGCCCCATATTCCATGTAGGGTGGGAGAGTGCCTTTTCAAGGGTAACTTTTTCAAGTTCTTCAATTGAGTAATTTCTAAAAGGGCCGCCGCTGGCTGTAATAATCAATTTTTTTACAGAATCTTTTCCGCATTTGTTTAAAAGACTGAAAATTGCACTGTGTTCCGAATCGACCGGTAATATCTTTGCAGAATTTTTCAGGGCTAAATCTTTTATGATTTTGCCTGCCATAACCATCGTTTCTTTATTTGCTAATGCAAGGTCTTTGCCACTTTCAAGTGTGTAAACGGAAGGCAATAAGCCTGCACTACCTGCAATTCCGTTTACAACTATGTCAGCTTGTGTATTTTGAATAAAATCCTTGATTGACTTAGGATTTTCGCCTGTAAGACAAATATTTGTGCATGAAAATTTTTTTGAAGACTCAAGTAAAAATTTTTTGTCGCTGTGAGCTTGCAATCCTACAACTTTAAATCTTTGAGGAAAATCACTTATTATTGAAAGTGTACTTTTTCCTATCGAACCTGAACATCCTAAAACAATTACTTTTTTTTGCATGGATAAATATCAACCTATACTGCAAATAACTTTATCATGTAGAAAAATACAGGTATTACCAAGAATAAAGAATCTATCGAATCAAGTATTCCGCCTCGTCCTATAATTACATGTCCCGAATCTTTGCAATCTGCCGAGCGTTTTAAAAGAGATTCTACCAAGTCTCCAAGTATTGCAAATATTGAACAGATAAAACCGATAAAACCAATCAGTATGTAGCTTGTGTTTTTATAGGCATCTGCAAAAATGAATTTACAAAAAACGGCTGCAGCTATTGCCCCAAAAATACCTCCTGCAAACCCTACAAGGCTTTTATTCGGACTTATTTTTACATAACCTCGATTATTTTTTCCTAACAACATTCCAAAAAACCATGCCAGCGAATCGCAGCTAAAAACCATAGCAAAATAAGTACACAAATACGCCGTCTTATTATCAAATTTTGTCAACCGTGAAATATAGACAGGTAAAATTCCGCAATAAAAAACTAAAAATACCTTGCATGCCATTGAATAAATTGATTCTTCGTAATTATTTTTTCCCTTGTTACAAGGTGTAACAACTTCTGAAAGAATTGCAGATATAAAAACAAAAATAGAAACTGCAAAAATCAAATCAAGTGGTAATGAAAATAAGGTGCAAAAATAAGATGTTGTAACCGGAAATGTGCTTATCACTGTAAGAAATATCTTAGATGTAAGATTTACTTTTGATCTTAATAAGTTATGCATCTCAATCGATGCCAAAGCTACAACAACAAGTAAAGCTGCATGCAAACAAATATTGTTAAGATACTTAAAAAACACCAAACCTAAAACGGATGGTATCCCAAGTAAAAAAATCAAAAATCTAGAAATAATTTTTTTTACATTCATTAAAACCTCTAAAAACTTTCATTTCAGATACCTCCGAAACGTCTGTTTCTATTTTGAAAATCAAGTATGGATTTATAAAATTCATTTTCAGTATAATCAGGCCAAAGTGTATTTACAAATTCCAGCTCTGCATATGATATCTGCCAGAGTAAAAAATTGCTTAACCGTTTTTCCCCTCCGGTTCTTATCAATAAATCTACATCAGGAAGTTCTGGTAAATCAAGATTCTTTGAAAACTTTTCTTCAGTCATTGATTTTAATTCATCGTTGGATTTGTTTTTTATTTGACGGATAATTTCGTCTCTTCCGCCGTAATTTATAGCCAAAACTGCTGTGGTACCTTTAAAATCTTTGCAGTCGTTAATTGTTTCTTTTATTGTTTTTTGAACATTCCCCGGTAAATCATCCATATTGCCTATATGTTGGACTCTTATGCCGTTTTTTTTATAAAATTCAAATTCAGAACGAAGATGCGTATTAATCAAATTCATTAAATAACCTACTTCATCTTCTGTCCTTTTCCAATTTTCTGTTGAAAATGTATACAAAGTAACATACTTTATACCTATTTCACTTGCCGCCTTTATAATTTTTTTTGCGACTTCCAGCCCTTCTTTATGACCGTTTGTTCTAGGTAAATTTTTTTGAGCAGCCCATCTACCGTTCCCGTCCATAATTATTGCAACATGAGTAGGAACGGTGTTTTGGGTTATTTGTTCTTTTAGATTCATTAATTCATGATCTCTTTTTCTTTTTCTGCAAAAATTTTGTCAATTTCTGCAATGAATTTATCCGTAGCTTTTTGAAGAGAATCTTCAGACTGCTTCAATTCATCTTCAGTCAAATCTCCGTCTTTTTGAAGTTTTTTCAGACTTTCATTACCATCACGACGTATATTTCTTATTGAAACCCTGCTGTTTTCTGCAATTGTTTTAGCTTGTTTTACAAGGTCTTTTCGTCTGTCAGCTGTTAAAGCCGGAATATTGATACGAATAACTTTTCCATCGTTTGAAGGATTAAGTCCAAGATCTGATTTTAAAATTGCTTTTTCAATTTCTGAAATCAAAGTCTTATCCCAAGGCTGAATTACAACCAATCGTGCTTCAGGAATCGATATAGATGCAACCTGACTCAAAGGAGATTTTTCTCCATAGTAGTCAACTCTTACCTTATCAAACAGGGCAGCACTAGCTCTGCCTGTCCTGATGGATTTAAACTCATCATTTAGCGATGAAATTGTTTTGTTCATGCGTTCTTCACATAAATCCTGAATTTCCGACATAAAAATCTCCCATAAAAATTTTTTAGACTAAATATAAGTCTGTGCATCCAAAAATGCATAAAAAAATCATGTACGCAGCATATTATATACCAGGTACATGATTTTTATGAAGAAAAAAAATCAGATTATGCACCAAGTACGTAAGAAATTACCTTAGCAAATTCAAGTTTTGTTCCGCATTCTTTGGCAATTTGATCTTTTTTTGCAGCTACAGTAATTTTGTCATCCTTTACAAACATTTGATCTACAAAGCATATAGAAGCAAGATGCTTATTTATTTTTCCCTGAAGAATTCCGTCTTTTACATTCTGGGGTTTATTAGCCATTTTTTCATCTTGATCCATTTGAGCTGCAAAAATTTCTTTTTGTTCTGCGATATATTTTGCATCAACGTCATCTTTTGTTAAATAAGTCGGTGTGAAAGCTGCAATGTGAAGACAACAGTCATATGCAAATTCTAACAGCCTTTCATCTTTGCATGCAGGTGTTGCTTTTATAACGGTTATAACACCTGTTTTTCCATCACTGTGCACATATTTTGCAAATACGCATCCTTCAGGAATTTCTACAATTTCCAAACGGCGTACACTCATGTTTTCTCTGATTTTTGTTGCCAAATCCAAAAGCATGTTTTTGAGTTCATCATTAGGTTCTGTTATGTTTTTAGCAAGAGCAACATCACAAATTTTTTCGCCGATTGCAATAAAATCTGCATTATTTGCAACAAAGTCTGTTTCACATGTCAATTCAAGAATAACAGCCTTATCTGCGTCTTGTTTTATAAATATTTTTCCCTCAGAAGTGGTTCTTCCTGCTCTTTTTTCAACAGCAGCAAGACCTTTTTCTTTCAGTAATTTTGCGGCAGCTTCCGCATCTCCGTTGCATTCAACAAGGGCTTTTTTACATTCCATCATTCCAGCACCGGTTGCCTCACGTAAAGCTTTTACGTCAGCGGCTTTAATATCCATAATAAATCTCCGTTAATTATCTGTAAAGTTTATCTTCATCGATGAAATCGTCATTTTCCAATTCATCAGCCAAGATGTCTTCTTCTTTTTGCTCCGTAGGTTCATAATTGCTGTAATCAACAATTTCTTCATCGTCGGATTTATTTGAAGCATCGGAAAGATTTTCTTCATCTTCATCTTGTAGATTTTCTATAATTTTAAGCCCTTCTTCATTTGCAGCATCTATTACCGCATTAGCAATAATTGATGTAAAAAGGGAAATTGCACGAATTGCATCGTCATTGCCGGGAATAGGGTAGTCAATTCCTTCCGGATTACAATTTGTATCTACAACTGCAACAATCGGAATGCCCATTCTTCGAGCTTCTGCAACAACGATAGCTTCCTTGTGAGTATCAATAACAAAAAGAATTCCCGGAAGTTCTTTCATTTCTTTGATACCGCCGAGGTTCTTTTCTAATTTTGCTTTTTCTTTTTGAATCTGTGAAACTTCTTTTTTTGTAAGACTGTCAAAAGTTCCGTCAACTTCCATTTTTTCGATTTTCTTTAATCGTAGAAGTGACTTTTTGATTGTAGAAAAGTTTGTAAGCATACCGCCAAGCCAGCGATTGTTTACGTAATACATTCCGCAACGCTCAGCTTCTTTTGCGATTGCCTGTTGTGCCTGTTTTTTTGTTCCTACGAACAAAACCGATTTTCCACTTGCAGCTACCTGTCTAACAGCTTCGTATGCATCTTTAATGGATACGATTGTTTTCTGCAAGTCAATAATATGGATCCCGTTTCTTTCTGCAAAGATATATTTTTTCATTCTAGGATCCCAACGCTTAACCTGATGTCCAAAGTGAACACCCGATTCAAGCAAACTCTTCATGGTTACAACTGCCATTTGAGTTACTCCTCCATACGGAAAATAAAAATTTCCCTACCTTCTCTGTTTCTCGTGCATAAAATGCCGGAAGATTATTGAACTATTGATTTTCTAACAGAAACTTCAATAGCTCTTAACAAAATCATTCAAAAATAGAATAACCTTGCTCTTTTAATATGTCATAAAATTCAAAAATAGGCAATCCCACCACTGAACTGTAAGAACCCTCAATTTTTTTTATAAAGCATGATGCCAAACCTTGAATTCTGTAAGCTCCTGCAACTCCGTGCCATTCGTATGTGTTAAGATACCATTCGATTTCTTTTTCTGACAATTCTGCAAACTCTACAAAAGTTTTGCTGACTCTTGTGGAAAGGTAATTCAGTTTACCGTTAAATAAAGCAATTGCGGAAATGACTTCATGCTTTGAACCTGAAAATGCCTGCAAAAAAGATGCAGCCTCATCAGTATCTTGGGGTTTTCCATAAACTTTGTTGTCTTTTATTACAAGAGTATCCGCTCCGAAAATCCACGAAACAGCTTGGTTTGGCGGCAATGCATGCAACACAGAGTTTACTTTTTTTGTCGCCAAAAACTCCGCAATATCATGAATATTCATATCCGAAGGAGCTGTCTCGTCTATTTCCGGTATCATAACACGAAATGGAATGCCCAATTGCTTAAAAATTTCTTGTCTTCGCTGAGAAGACGAAGCTAAAATGATCGGTTCCATTTGTTTTAGAAAATTATCTTCCCCTAATAGATTTTAGAAGAGCAAGAGCCTTGTCTCTTACTGCTCTAGGATACAAGGAATTTACTGCAATTTCAGAAATCGAACGAATCATCTCCTTGTTATTGTTTACATTGGGAGCAAGCTTTTCATAAGTTTCAAGAACTTCAAAAGCAAGACTTGCAGAAGGATTACCACGTGCAAATTGTTTTTCAGTCCAAGCAATAGTACTTATCGCATCCTCACAGTTTTCTGTACACAATTTTCCGAGAGCTTTTATACCTGCACTTGCCACCATCGGTTCTTTATCTGCTAAAATAATTTCGGTCAAGGTTTCTTTTGCAACATCGGTGCCGATTTCCCCTAAAAGATAGCATCCTTTTGCTCTAACATCAGGATAATTATTGGTCAATCTACCATTAGTTCTTGTTTCTCGCAAAGTTCCTTCTCCTGAAAGAGCTCTAAGTGAAACTGCCATATCCGGAGAAAATCTGCCTTCTTCGATTGCTTTTTCAAGATATTGGAGTGCAATAATTTTACTGTCATAGTCAGGTGCTGAAGCCAATTCTGTGATGATTACATCTTCAACCGTGCTTAAATATTCCTGTTCAACGGTTGTTTCAGTTCTTTCTTGAGCAAACATAAGCGAGCAGCTCAATATAACGCACAATAAACATATAAAAATTTTGTAGTTTTTCAATTTAAAAATCCTCCTAAAAGATCCTTACAATTCTATATTACATCTCGTTGTTAATCAACGAGAAAATTTTTTAATCAAATCTATCCAACTCGATTAACCACTTACCGTTGATCTTTGTAAAATTATAAAAGACGATATCCTGATTTTTCTCTGTTTGTACAGCTTTTATACTTGTACTGGAGATATAGCGGATTTCATCTATTTTCTTGTTTACTCTTGAAGGTTTGAAAATAAATTTAAAATAATCTTCCAAGCTTCGTAAAGTAATATTTTTGACAGGAAGTCTTGAAGAAACTGATTTTAGATTACCTTTTTGACTCCAATAAGAAATCGAAGATGGAGTAATATACTTGAGCCATGCAGAATAATTATTTTCCTGCAGAATACCGTCTAAAGCTCTTATGGTCTTAAATATCATAGCTTTATCGTTTTTAAACGTATCAATCGAAATTACTTCATCAGTTGTAAGATTTCCTATTGCTCTTTCGTATTCATTTTTTTCAGATGAACCCGACTTTACCGTTTTTTTACTCACAGTTTTTTCAGGTGCGCTAGCAGGTGCTGAAAGACATCCCCAAAAAATCAGTGAAAACATCAGTAAAAAACAAAAAAAATAGTGCTTAAATTTCATAGACTAAGTATATAACGATAAATAAAAAGCGTCAAATCCTTTTAATTTTTTTTATAAAATAAGGGCTACCCAAAACAGGTAACTCTTATTTCATAAAATCCCTAAATATTTTACACATTAACTATAGAACTTTTTAAAACTTTAACGGCATTTGTAACCTCGTTTGAAGCCAAATTGAAAGGAGAGCCTGCAATAAGCATTGCTTCTGCTTCGGCAAATTTTCTTTCATTAATTTTTAATGCTATTTTTCCGGCTTCAGTATGGAATAGTGCGTGTTTTTCCAAACATTTAATATAAGTTTGAGAGTTTTTATAAGTGTCTTTTGCTTTTCCGTGAAGCCATTTGCCGAATTCACAAGCACAATCGCTTGAAATGTTTTTTACATCAAGTTGCTCTTGGTTGGAAATTGCAGAACGCAGTTTTACTTTCCATTGGATATGACTTCTTACAGCTTTGTTTAAGTCTATTCCAATATCTAAAGCCTGATCTTGTTCATCGGACTGTTTTGTATCATCAGTTAATTTGAATTTATTAACTTCTGCTGTCAAATTTTCTATGTTAGTTTTGTTCCTGTAAGAGATTGTGCTAACTTCTTCTACAGCGTTACTGATTTGAATTGCACCTGCCGACATTTCATTCATGCTTTCGGTTATATTGCGTGTTAATTCATCAAGTCTATGCATTTCTTCTGCAATCTGCTCTCCACCTTGTAACATTTCTTCCGAACCGTTTTTTACTTTGCTGGTTATATCATTGATGTTTTTTATTGCAGATAAAACTTCTTTACTGCCACTGTCTTGTTCTCGCATTGCTCTCATCAAACTTTCACTTACAGCTTTTACCTGCTCTGAAAGCATAAAAATAACGTTAAATTTTTCTTCTACAGTTTTTGACGAGTTTGACAAAGTTTCTATTTCGGTTCCTAAAGTCTTCAAGGTTGCAGTAATTGTCTTACCTTGTGTTGCAGAATCTTCTGCAAGTTTACGAATTTCATCTGCAACAACTGCAAACCCTTTTCCTGCATCTCCTGCATGTGCCGCTTCAATTGCCGCATTCATGGCAAGTAAGTTGGTCTGCGAAGCGATGTGTTGAATTACACTGCTTGCTTCCATCAAACTTCCCGATTCCTCTGCAATTTTTTGCGTAATCGTGTTTGAGCTTAAAAGTGTGTTTTTTCCAACTTCTGTAGCGGATGCAAGGCTTTTTATAGACTCGTTTGAAGTTTCCAGTGTCTGTGTTATGGAAGCGATATTCGCAACCATTTCTTCGATTGAAGCCGAAGATTGTGTTACGCTTGCTGCTTGACTTTCGATATTTGCATTAAGAAGTTTTATCGTTTTGATGATTTCTTCCATAGTTGCCGCTGTTTCCGTAACACTTGCAGATTGATTTACTGTTTCTTCTTTTACGCTTTCAACATTGCCGGTTATTTGCTTTATTGCACTTGCAGTTTCGTGTATATTTGCCTCAAGATCTTCTCCTATGGTCAACATAGCGTATGCATTCACATCTATCGTTTTTATAGCAAGGCGTATTTTTTCAACGGTTTGATTGAAATATAAAGAAAGTTCGGTAACTTCATCGTTTCCGCTTACAGGAAGCCTTACCGTTAAATCTCCATCGCCTTGAGCTATGTCTTTTAAGGCACTAACAACAATTTTCATCGGTTTTACCATGGCTTTTGATACAAAGTACACTATTACAAGCGAAATAAGTAAAACGATGAGCCCTATTATAATCATTGTAGTTCGTAAAGCGTCTACTGCTCCCATAAATTGGCTGTATGGAGCTGTAACAATTACCGTCCAACCGGTGCTTTCCATTTTAGCATATGAAGCAATATTATTTACACCTTTAAACGTATAAGTCCAAATTTCACTTTCATTTGAATCCAGTGCATGTTGTGCAAATGTGCCTATAGGTACAAGTGTCTTATCTGTTTTAGATTCTTCAATCAAGTTAAGTTTGTCTATTACTGCGTTAGGGTCTTTGTGGGCAAGAGCAATTCCTGTAAAACCTAGTATATAACAATATCCGGTTTCTCCTATTACAATATCGCTTATCTGTTCGGAAAGCCAAAGTCCATCCAGGTCTACGCCCAATACTCCTATAATGTTTTTATTATCATCGTATACCGGTAAAGAAAAAGTTACCAATAATTTATTGTCTGCCGTAGTGTCGATATATGGTTCTGAATAACCTCTTTGACCGCTTATTGATTTTTTGAACCACTCTTTGCTGGCGTAGCTATCGCTGGTACCGTCTGCATGATGCTGGGTACCCTTTGTGTCAACAATGTATAATTCTTCCAAAATGGGGTTGAATTCTACTTCTTCATCAAGGAGAATTGTCTTTTCTCTATAAGAAATAGATCTGTCACGTATTTTTGGCATACGTGCTATTCCTTCAAGATATTGAAAAAAAGCATCTATTCTTCCGTCAATAATACTTGCCGTATCAGCTGCTTTGTCTATAAGGTGTGTGTTAACTGTTTCGATTACGGCTTTACGAGCAGTTCGGACAGAAATAATCCCCTGAATAACATTGGAGATAATAATCATTAATCCAAAAACTAAAACAAGCTTTGCTATTAATGCAAATCTTCCTCTCTTTTTTTTACTGTTTGCTGTAAAATTGTCTGACTTTGTTGCAGGGGATGTAGCAGAATACTTTTTTTCTTTCATTTGCAAGAAACTCCTCTTAACGTATGTTAATCTTGTTTTTTTTAGCCGGTATTTTATTTTACCGGCCCTTAACATCTTTATTTATATCAAATTTTCAAACCTTAAATTGTCCTACTTCAATAGATAAGTCATCTATTGAAGATTTGTTTTGCTGAGTTATTTCATTTACTTCTTGAACAGCATTGTTAATCTGAATTGCACCTGCTGCCATCTCATTCATGCTGTCAGTAATAATTTTTGTAAGTCCGTCCAATTTTCGCATTTCTTCACTTACACTTTCACCGCCTCTAAGCATTTCTTCAGAACCGGTTTTTACTTCTCCTGTTACTGTGTTTATGTTACGAATAGCGTTTAAAACTTCTTTACTGCCGATTTCCTGTTCTCTCATTGCTGATGTAAGTTCGTTACTCATATTTTTAACTTCTTCTGCAATGTTAAAAATTACATTAAATTTTTCTTCAACCGTTTTTGATGAAGCTGAAAGGCTTTGTATTTCTCCTGATAAGTTTTTGAGCGTAGTCGTTATTGTTTTTCCTTGAGCAGCTGAATCTTCTGCAAGTTTTCTAATTTCATCAGCAACTACGGCAAAACCTTTTCCGCTTTCTCCTGCATGTGCTGCCTCGATTGCAGCGTTCATTGCAAGTAAATTTGTTTGAGAAGCTATATTTTGAATAACGGTAGAGGCTTCCAGCAAACTTCCGGATTCTTCGGCAATTTTTTGTGTAACATTATTTGATGTAATAATGGTATTTTTTCCGTCTCCTGTTGCTATTGCCAAGTCTTTTATTACTTCATATGTTTTTGCAAGCGTATTTCCTATAGAATCAATATTTGCTACCATTTCTTCTACAGATGAAGAAGATTGAGATACACTCCCTGCCTGTATATCTATGCTATTGCTAAGTTTTTTTATTGTATTTAAAATTTCTTCGATTGCAAAAGCTGTTTTGTTAATACTTTCTGCTTGGATTTCAGCTTTTTGCTTTACTTCTTCAATATTTGAGCTTATCTGCTGAACAGTGCTTGCAGTTTCTCCCATGCTATGAGAAAGTTCGGTACCGACTTCTTTCATCTTATTGCTGCTTATTCCAACTTTTTTTATAGCTTCACCTATTTTCTCTATAACGCTGTTAAAATGCTTGGCAATTTGTCCTATTTCATCATTTCCGCTCTCTTGTAAACGAACTGTCAAATCTCCTTCTATTATCGAAGGCATAGCGACATTGAATTTATTGAGGAGTTTTACGAATTTCTGTGATATTAAATAAGCTGTAGGAATTGAAGCTGCAATAATAAAAATAATTACAAAAATAATTCTGAATAAAATACCTTTTCCAAAAGCATTATATTCGTTTCTGCTGATTACAAAAATATAAGTCCAGCCTAAATCTTTATTGGATGATTTTACCTGTTTTGTAATGCACATTTCCGAATTTATTTTATGCAAAGTATTTTTATTTTCCTGTGAATCAAGAATTTTATTATAGTGTCCCTCTAAATCATTAACATTCTTTCCTACTTTGCTAGGATCTTTTGTATGAGCGATTACAGCTCCTTTTTTGTCTACTATAATTATATATCCGGTTTTACCTATTTCTTTTTTTTCGGCAATACTTTTTAAGTAAGAAAGGTCAACTGAAGTTGAAAGAACTCCACAAAATTTTTTTTCCGTATTTATAATTTTATCGGTAACTTCAACTGTAATTTCGTTTTCAGAAGAAACATACAAGTCAGAAAATACTTGATTTTTTTCACTTAAAGCACAGTTTTTGTACCAACTTCGAGTACGTGAATCGTATCCCGGATGTCTGTCGCTTTCAGGGTACATTATTATACCGCCGTTACTTTCCGTTGCTACAGTCATTCCTAATATTGAAGGGTAGGATTTTGAAAAAGATTTCATTAAATCATAGATTTCTTTTTCCGCTCTTCCTAAACGATTTGGATTCATTTTGACTTTCCCGTCAGGTGAATCTGCTTTTAGATTTATATACGAAGTAATGTTTCCGTCCGCATTCTGTATTGCGGGTAATTTTATAAGGGCTGAATTGAGTTTTGACAAATCTCCAAGTAGATTTGTTACGTGTAGGTCTATCTCAGAGACTGTGTTGTTTATCATGTTATCGAATTTTTCATAATTTTGGTTACGAATGTAAACGTATGAAGCTATCCCTAAGATAAGCGAGGGTAGCATAGCTAATATTATTAAAATTAACGCATATTTTGTTTTTAATGATAACCCCTTTGCAGCTTTCTTCATAAGATAAGGTACCCCTTGAGCTCTAAATTTATGTAAAACAATCTTATATTTTTCATTAAAAATCACTTTACTGATCGGCAAGAGAGAGTAAAATCTTTACTTAAAAGCAGTTATTTACCCCTAACCACCGCATTCTACTATTTTTTTTTAGGCGAATCAACATATCTGTTACTATATGCTAACCAATTTATTTTTTAACGAAAAATTACCCTGATTTTGCATAAAAACTGTAATTTTCATTCTCATCTTTTATTTTTTTTACAAATTTTCATAAATTTGTAATCTATAATAACTTGGGCTGACCCTTGTAAAAAGCTTTTTTTTCTCTACAAGGTTTGTGCACTTTTATAAAATTTAAATCTTAAATTGACTAACTTCCTTTGATAAAGCATCTATAGAGTTCTTATTCTTTTGCGTCATCTCGTTTACTTCCTGAACGGCATTTGTAATTTGAATTGAACCGACCGACATCTCGTTCATACTTTCGGTTATAATTCGTGTTAAATCATCAAGCCTATGCATTTCTTCTGCAATTTGTTCCCCGCCTAAAAGCATTTCTTCCGAACCGTTTCTTACTTTACCGGTTACTTCGTTTATGTCTCTTATTGCACTCAATACTTCTTTACTGCCGTTTTCCTGTTCTTTCATTGCACTCATCAAAGTTTCACTTACAGCTTTTACCTGTTCTGAAAGCATAAAAATTACATTAAATTTTTCTTCTACAGTTTTTGAAGCATTAGACAAAATCTCTATCTCGGTGCCTAAATTCTTCAAAGTCGCAGTAATAGTTTTACCCTGTGCTGCCGAATCTTCTGCCAGTTTTCTGATTTCATCTGCAACAACTGCAAATCCCTTTCCGGCTTCTCCTGCATGAGCCGCTTCGATTGCGGCATTCATTGCAAGTAAGTTTGTTTGTGAAGCAATGTGCTGAATCACGCTACTTGCTTCCATTAAGCTACCCGATTCTTCTGCAATTTTTTGTGTAATTGTATTCGAACTTAAAAGTGTATTTTTTCCGACTTCTGTAGCGGATGCAAGATTTTTTATAGAGTCGTTTGAAGTTTCCAGTGTCTGTGTTATGGAAGCGATATTTGCTACCATCTCTTCAATCGAAGCTGAAGATTGTGCTACGCTTTCTGCCTGGCTTTCAATATTTGTGTTAAGAAGCTTTATTGTTTTTATGATTTCTTCCATGGTTGCTGCCGTTTCTGTAACACCTGCAGCTTGTTCAATTGCCTGCTGCTTAACTCCTTCGACGTTTCCGTTGATTTGGTTTACAGCACTTGCAGTCTCTGTCATGTTGGCACTTAATTCATCTCCTGCACCTTTCATAATGGAGGTACTGGAGCTTACCTCTTTTATAGATTTACCTATTTTTTCGATTGTTTGGTTAAAATAGTTTGATAAGTCTGTAACTTCGTCGTTTCCTTTTACAGGAAGTCTTACGGTTAAATCTCCGTCTCCTTGTGCTATGTCTTTTAGAGCTGCAACAGTATTTCTTACCGGTTTTACCATGGCTTTTGCTACAAAATAAACAATCACAATAGAAACGGCTATTATAATTATTCCCATTATAATATTTATAGTACGCAAAGCTCTTACAGTACCCATAAATTCTTCTATAGGAGCACTGATAATTACCGTCCAATTGGTAGTTTTCATAGCAGCATAAGAGGCGATTTTCTTTATTCCCTTGTATGTGTAAAAATCTACTGACGATTCATTGCTTTCAACGGCTAGTTGTTCAAATTTTGCAAGTGAACGTAGTGAATTATCAGTTTTAACCTCTTGTGCAACATTTGCCATTTTTTCAACTCTGGTAAAATCTTTTGCTGCAATATTGGTTCCCGTATGTCCCAGAATGTAGCAATATCCGGTCTTTCCGACAACGATATTCGATATATCTTTTGACAACTGTAATCCGTCGACATCGGCGGATAAAACTCCTACTATTTTATGGGCATAATTATAAATCGGAACAGCAAATGTCATAACAAGCGTCCCGTTTACCCTTTCTATGTAAGGTTCTGTAACAAAATTTTCCCCGGCAATAGCCCTTTTAAACCATTCTCTATCGCTTACATTAACAGTGCCGCCTTCGTAATAAAACACTCCGTTTTTATCCGTTATGTCTAACTCTTTTGTAAATTTATTAAAAGTTGCTTCTTTTTTTAGAAAAGCCACTTTTGTTGCATACGGAACTGATGGGTCGCTTAATATTGGAGCTCTGGCAACTCCTTCAAAAAATTGAAAAAATGCACGTACTTTACCGTCAATAAGCTCTACCGTATCGGCAGCTTTGTCTACAAGGTGTGTCTCTATTTTTTCCGTTACAGCATTACGGGCGGTTTTTATGGCAAGTAAACCCTCAATCAAGGAAGCAAGAAAAATTAATAACCCGAAAACTAAAATAAGTTTTTTTCTTAATGAAAACCTGGTTTTAACTTTTTCTTTCGCATTAAAATTGCTTGATTTTGTGATGGTGGATGGAGAAGTAAAATCTTTTCCTTTCATTTCTTTCTTTTATGCTCCTTCGCTTGATTAAGCTTATGACTACACATTGTATCATTTATTTTTTCTTATTTGTATATTTTTTTTATACAAATAACACATTTTGATTAATTTTTTTTATTGAAAATAAAATTTTTTGTATTATAATCTCTCCATGGCGTCAGCAATTTTTGCAGGTTCTTTTGATCCTCCTACATACGGACATATGGATATCATTGAGCGTTCCAGGCAGATTTTTGATGAAATTCATGTAGTTGTTTCTGTAAATTCAGCAAAAACTTATTTGTTTTCTTCGCAAGAAAGGGAAGAAATGCTAAAAGCTATCACATCCAAGTATTCTAATGTAAAAGTTCATGTTTGGAGTGGCTTTATCGTTGACTTTGCGGAAAAAATAGGAGCAAATGTTTTGGTCAGAGGTGTACGTAATATGGCTGACTTTAATTACGAATTTGATTTATCGATTTGGAATAGAAGTCTTGGAAAAAATATGGAAACGGTTTTTTTACCTACAGACCCCAGATTTTTTGTAATAAAATCCAGTGCTATAAAAGAACTTGCATCTTTAGGCGGAGATATTTCTTCCATGGTTCCCAAAATCGTATCCGATGCATTAAAGAAAAAATATACCACATAAATAGTTTATTTTGACAAATTTTAAAAAAATGTAATCATCAGTTGACATAGAAAAATAAATATTGTATACTCCCGAAAGATACAAGTTAAAATTTTAAGCGAGGGTGAATATGGCAGTTCCAAGAGCAAAAACATCAAAAGCTCGTACAAGACGAAGACAGCACATTAATATGCGTTTATCTGCTCCGAATTTAGTTGAGTGTACAAATTGTGGAAACCTGGTTATGTTCCATCATGTATGTCCGAAATGCGGATTTTACCGTGGTAAGCAGGTTATCACTCCAGAAAGTAATAGTTAGTTTAAGGGGATAAAAATGGATGAGTTGTTTACAAAAATGCAGGCAATGATTGCCGATAAGTTGGAGATTGATGAATCTAAGATTACTCTTGATTCTTCTTTCAGAAAAGATTTGGGTGCGGATAGCTTAGATACATACGAATTGGTATATGCTATTGAAGAAGAACTCAATATAAAAATTCCCGATGAAAAAGCTACTGAGTTTGTAACCGTTAGGGATGCTTACGATTTTATTAAATCACAGCAGTAGTTTTTTTTTAATTTGAAAAAGAAACACAGGGTTGTGCGGATTTTGCTGTATGATTCTGTGTTTTTTTTTATTTTCTCATACATATTTGTTAATAAAAGATTATGATTTCAAAACAGCGCAAAGAACAGCTTAGAGTTTTTCAAAAGAATTTGAATATACGTTTTAAAAATCTTGATTTACTCAATCTTTCGTTTTTTCATCGTTCCATAGCAAATGAAATTGCCGGTCGAGATCAATTGTATGAAAATTGTAATGAACGATTGGAATTTCTAGGTGATGCAGTTCTTGATATGATAACGGCAGATTACCTTTACTCGGTTTTGTCTAACAGTCCGGAAGGTGTTTTGAGTCAGATAAAAAGTGTTGTAGTTGCAGAGCCTGTTTTAGCCGAAATTGCAGAAAAAATTGGAATAAAAGATTTATTGGTTCTCGGACACGGTGAAGAAAAAAGCGGTGGGCGTAACAAGAGGGCTATTCTTGCAGATTGCCTTGAAGCCGTTATAGGTGCTTATTATTTTGATCAAGGGTACGATGCTGTACAAAAGTTTGTTCTTTTTTTGGTCAAAGCACAAATTGAAAAGGTTATTGAAAATCAGGGGCAAAAAGATCACAAAACTTTATTACAAGAGTGGTTTCAAAAATGTTCAAAACAGTGTCCAAAATATGAACTTGTAAAAACTGAAGGACCGGATCACGATAAAACTTTTTGGGTTAGTGTTCACCTTGGAGGAAAAATTTTTGGCCCTGAATGCGGAAAGTCAAAGAAAGACGCAGAGCAAAATGCCGCAAAACTTGCATTAGACAGAATCGGTATCAAAATTTAATTTATCTATTCGCTACCTATTACGTAGCTTACTCTTGTAGATTCTTCTCCGCTATATCCGCTTGGCGTTACTACATAGTTTCCCGCACCTGCAACTCCGCTAATAATTCTGATTTCATCATAGCACACTACGCCCGGGTACATGCAATTGGTAGCAGTTATACTGCCGTGCATATTTCCGTTACTGCTCATGTTTGCACTAGTATCCGAACTTCCATTCAAAAAGAAAACATACATTTTATTTTCAAAATTATTTTCCATGTAAGGAATTTCGAAGTCTGCATAATTTTTATAAGGCATGGTAATTTCAGCTCCAAGACCGGAAATTACTGCATTGTAGCCTATAGTTCCGCTTAAGTCTCCATTCTTTGTTTCCGAACCAAGTTTTTCCGTGTTTCCTGATTTATGCATGAGCGTAAGTTTTTTCTGAGAGCGTTTAATTGTTTTGTTAAATTCTCTAAAATACTGGGCAGGATTTAATGCTCCATATCCGCATGTAACATTTGAAAAATTAGTGCCCTGCCCAAGTTCATTAAGGCTAAGAACTTTATAGTAATAAAATGTTTGAGTTCGTGAATTTTCATTTACATCGATATATTCACAATTTTTAACCGATTCTGTGTTAATTTTTTTAAATCCTGTATTGTGTCTTGTGGAACGGTAAATTTCATATCCTGCAGGAGAATCGTTTTCAGGCTGTTTCCATGTAATTTTTACAGGATAAACTCCGTTTACATTTGCCAGTGCACAAAAATACGGATTTGAATTTGCTTTGCTTGCTATTGCATCGGTTGCTGCATACGGAGCAGGGGAGACCATAAATGACAAACCTGATTTTTTTTCATTGCATACGGTTTGTACCTTATAAAATTCATAAGTGTCGAAAAGGTTTACTTCAATCATTCCGTTTGAATTCAGAATCCCCTGTTGAATTCCTGATTGTATTTCTACCGGAGAACTTGTCTGTGTTGAAAATCCGTAGATTGTATAGGTGTAAGAATTTTGTTCGATTTCATTTCCCATTGAAGGTGTAAAACAAATTTTTTTGCCGGAAGTTTTTGTAACGTAAACTGATGAAGGAGCACTTAAAACAAACCCTGCGTTTTCTTCGTTGATGTCAGAATTATTCGGATTTGTTATTCCTCCTATCACCTTTTCATCATTATGATCTTCAAACCAAGGAGAGATATAAAAGAAATAATACACACCCTCTTTTGCTTTGTTGTATATAAACTTACGATTTTCTTCATCATAAGTTCCGTCGCTTGCTGACAATTGAATTTTTCCCGAATCGTAACTTGTGGAAGCATAAATTGTGTAATGCAGTTTTCCGTCTTTTGACTTGGAGCTGTTAAAGGTTCCATTAGACCAGGATACAATTATTTTGCCTTCTTCGCCTCTTGAAACGGTTATTTTGTCAGGGACGCCCGGAGCACCTTCTTTTAGTGAATATCCTATTGCAGAAGGACTGTCTGCCGTAGATTCATTTTTAGAGTTATATGCTACAATTTTATAAAAAAATTTAATTCCTTGTTCATTTTGTGTAACATAATTATCATAAATTGTAAGATTTTTATTTACTGAGGCAATCCATTCCCAAGGACCTGTTTTGTTTTGACTTCGGTAAACTTCATATTTTGAAGCATTTTTTGTCTTGCTCCAACGGACTGTAATTTTACTTTCGTCAATTCCCATATCTGCACTGACATTTGTAACAGGTTCAAAAAGCGTCCCGTAATTTAAATTTGAAGACGGATCACTTGGCTCGCAGGATTTTTCAGGATTTTCAGCATAGACTCTATAATAATATTTATAATGTGCCGTATACTCTTTTGAATTATATTTTGGCTGCAACAAAACCTTGTCTGTGTAATTTGTATCTTTTATGTAACTTTTTATCGGTAAAAATTGGCTGTCATCAGGCGGATCTTGTATATCAGGATTTGTAGGATCAACAATTGCTCTTTCCAAAGTGTAATATTGAACATGCTCCACATCACTCCAGTTTATTTTTATTTCTGAAGCTGAAAGACATTTACTTACAATAACTTGATGTGGGGTAGATAATTTTTTTATTTCACCGTTGTTTACCAAATCTGTCAAATTCAGAGTTGCATTTGCATTTGCAATTGCAATTTTACTTTGCAATAAAGAATCGCAACTTGTAAAAAAAAGTGAAACAAGGAGAATTTCTGCTATATGAGAAAGAAGAAAGGTCTGAAAAGTTCGGTTTTTCATATTTTATTTTCTCCTAAAAACTATTTCCACCATGGATTCTGGTAAATTGGAAGAGCCGCATTTACGTTTGTTTCAGGAGTTGCATGTTTTGTTCCAATATCGTACGGAAACCATTTTAGAAAATCATCTTCATTATTATCTACGGAAATAAGTGTATTTCCATTTTTGCTCATTTTAAGATCAAAAACTGTTGAATCGCCGGATTTTCCTGCTTCAAAATTCAAATTTCCTTCATAACAAGGTAAGCCGGTTTCGTGTTTTACGTTAATTGAAAGAGCGGGCAGGTAATACAAAGTGTTTTTGCTTTCTCCGTTTAATCTAATAGATGTTCCCGATTCAAGAGAAAAGGCACTTTTAAAAATCTTGCTATTTGTGCTGCAAGTTCCTGATTTAAATGTATGATTATAGTTGGAGTTTGCAAATCCCCATGCTACACTGTTTATATAATATGATGGTCCCCAAACAAAAGTTGTAGCTTTTGCACTGATTGAAAATACTCCATTTGCACCAAAAAGTTCTTTTGTATCAGCTTCTCCACGTACATCTTTATTGGGAATCCCCGTTTGAAAAAGTGCATCTGCAATGATTAGTGAAACACACCTGCAAAATTCTTTGTCAGTGATTTCCCTGTATGTATAGCAGTTTTCTTCGTCATCATCATACATAACCGGTACATCATTTTCGTTTAAGGCAACGAACTTTACATAATGCTTGTAATCTCTTAGAACCTGTAAAACACCTGTATCTATGTTGTCAGAATTGAATTTAGGACGAATTTCTACCGCACATGTTTGAGAATTGATTGTTATATTGTTATCGTTTGCATATGTGGTTCCGGTTACATAAGAATTGTCGTCTACTTTAAATTCTGCAATCGTATGATAAGCTGAATCTATGTTCGGATTTTTTATCTGAATTTTATAGCTGCTTGAATTTTTCGGGCCTACAGCACGTTGAGAATAATCCCATTTTGTAAAACGTATTGCTTCTCTATAGTTGCTTAGAGGTTCTTTTTCTATGTTCATTGCAAACTGGTAACCCTTGTTTATCGGTTCAGAGTTTGTATCGGAGGTTTTTATTTTTGAAAGCTCTTCAATGTAAGCTTCTTTAGGTTCAAGATCCAGGGAATAAACTACTGCGTATTCATAAGAATTAATTTTGTCGCTACCTGTGATTTTATCCGTAAAAGTTGTATCGGAACTGGCACATGTTTTTATTTTTCTGTATTGTGCGGCTCCAAAGCGTCTTCTGTAAATTTTAGGAGCTTCCCCGCCTGTAGAGTAAGGTTTTTCCCAATTAACACAAATTTGGTTGTTATAAGTTGACTTTGTAGCTGTAACATTAAAACCGAATCCTCTGGTTGAACCTCGGTTTTTACAATTTCCGTAATCATCTTTGTATAAAAGTGCAAGGTCTGAACTTTTGTATTCAATTTTTCCGCTACTTAAACTTACTTTTTCATTTTCAAAAGTTCCGCTATCAAAGTCTTCACTTGATTTAACAGGGAAAACTATGTAATTGTATGGCACTCCCCAAAAAATCATATCCTGATCTTTATACCATGTTCCCTCGTTATCTTTTTTGTCTAAAGCTATATCTTTTAGTGTAAATCGATTATTAGACTTTGAAACTTGAACTTTGCTTTTGTTTATTTTTTCGTTTAAACCGGATACCGAGCCGTCTTTTGTTACATAATAAAAAATACTGCTTTTTGCTGTCCAATCCGGAAGTTTTTTATATTTATTGTTATCGGTTATGTCAAAGTCATATATTGCATATCTATCGCGTCTTACTATATATCCTTCCACTCCTTCGATTATGTTCCAATAAACACAAATTTCGCTATCGTTAATACTTACTGCTGCTTCTACATTAGTATTTGCAGGCCCCATAGTAAATGCAGATGTTGTTCCTTCCGTAGGATCCGGATCTGTTTCGTTAATTGCTTTGACAGAAACAACAATGTTTTTACCCGATAACAAAGGATTATTATAAAATCTTTCCAATGTTTCAAAGGTGTAGTTATAAACTCCGTCATTAAGGTATGGTTGCATATCCTGTAAAGTTACAGTACCTAAATCATGTTTATTTATATCGTCGTAGGCATAGGTTATCCGGTATTTTGTTGCCATTTGAACCGGAGCCCATTGTATGGTAACTTTTGAATAGTCCAGTTTTTTTATGTTGAATTTAGGTTTAGCAGTCCCGAGTGTTTGGCACCATTCATTTCCACTTGAATCGGAGAATGTTTTTTCTACGTAAATTCCTCGATATCCTCTTAAAGTGTACTTTGCTCTAAAACCGCTTTCAACTTGGTGTTCAAGTTCAACCGTATCTCCTGCAGATTTATTTTTTATGGCTTTATTTATCAGTTCTTCCGGCAAAAATTCGCTTTGTTCATCGGTAGTGCAATATATGCTGTAAACTATGGTAGGATCATAAGTCCAGCGAATAATAATTTTGTCCTTATAGCCGCTTACTACTTCAAAGTCTTTTAATTCAGGCTTTTCCGTATCATCTGTGATAAGGACATCACTTAGAATATTGGTTTTTGAAAAACAAGCGGTATTGAGTTCATTCATTTTTGCAGATGCGTTACTTGCTGCACTAAATTCAAATGATGACGGAATAACAAAAAAATTATAGCGGTAATATCCTCTGCACTCTAGGGTTCTAGGATCTTCTGTGTAAACAGTACCCGAAAATTGACCGTAAGGAAGTTCATATTCGATATTTTTTATTTCATCTAACGAATTATATTCATAAAATTTTTCATCGCATCCTACTTCGTCCTTAACGTTTCCGTTGTCTTTTTCCAGCTTATGTCTTTTTTCTGTAAGAACATATTTATACAAGTCGTCTTTTTTGAATGTTTCAAAACTTACATTAAATGATATATTTGTGCGAACGTACTTTTGTGTTGTATCGTTAGGATCAACTTCTTTATTGTTGTTTGTTACGTTAACGATACTTTTTATTGAAAAATCAGCTTGACCCGGCATCCAAGCACAAACCGTGCTAAAAGATTCGTCTGAACTTATAATGCGTTTTTCATGCTGGACAAACGACTGAACTTTGTAACTGTATTGAATTCCGCGATTTGGAGGATTTGAAGTTTCATCTTTCCATGATACTTGAGTACCCGGAATATAGTCTGAAAAGTCCGGATTTGTACTTACTTTGTATTCTCCAATAGCCTCGTAAGGTGAAGTTGAGTTCAACTGTTTTCTGAAGATTTTGAAATATGAAGGATATTGCTTGTAAGTATCATCGCTTTGTTTTATATCAGTTTTTTCAGGTAATTTAAAAGTTAAAGTTATTCCAGATTTTGTTTCACCTTGCGTTGCACGTAAATCTTCAGGAGCGTTAGGAGTAGATTTGTGAGCCGTTTCTGCCGTTACCTTTTCACTTATTTCCATTTCATTTTGATAATTTATATTGTAAGCAAAAACTTGATAATGATATTCAGTGTTTGGATTAAGATTTTTAAAGGTAACTTGTGTAGGAATTATATTCTTTGAAGAATCTACACCCTTGCAAATTATTTCTCTTTGAGTTCCTGTTGAATCTGTACAGCAAACTATGTAATGTACTGAAGAAGGGTAGGTGTCTTCATCTACGTTGTTCATATACCAATAAACAGTAGATTGACTCGAGTTAATTTCGCCTTCTTCAATTTTATTGATATTCGGTTGAGCCAAACTTGTTCCTCTGACTTTATCAGAAGGAGAACTTAACGTCCCGTTGGCTTTTTTAGCTCTAACCTGATACCATTTATCCGTACCTGCAGGGCATATAACGGAAAACCAATTGGTTGTAGAATCAACTTGACCGCAAAAAGTAAAATTCGAATAAGCATCATCAGCTTCGTAAATGTAATAGTAAGCCGCACTTTTTATCGGTTCCCACGAAAGGACAACTCTTCCTTTTAATCCCTGAGATGCAGTAAGATTTTGAGGAGCACCCCAAATTATAGTTGAGTTGTGAGATAAGCCTCCGGAATCCAAGTCGGTTTGTTTTGGTGGCGGTAGTATCTGATTTGGACAAGCAGTAAGCAAAAATAAAATGACTGACAACATAGGAAGGACCAATTTTTTCATAACTGTTATTTCTCCTTTTTTGCCTTTTTGGGTGTTCTCACTTCTCAATTCCTTGTAAAAAGTCTATTAAAATAAATCAATCCTGTCAATAAAATTACAAAAAACAGGAAAATGTCATGCTTAAAAAAATCTCTATTATATCAAAAATATATAAATAAAGAATAAGCTTTTGTCTATTATTTTTATGAAAAAATGTAAAAAATATCTAAAATGTCAAATTTTTTGGATAATCAAATCAAATAATTTGATAAAATAATGTTTTGTAAGATAAAATAACGATGAGTTTTTACATTGCATAAAAAATTATCCCGGCTGTCTAAAAACTTGCGTTTATTGACAACCGGGATAAAGTTTTTAACAAAAATATTGAGTGCTTTTTTTATGCACCTTTTTTAGCTTTAGCAGCTTCAGCTTTTGCCTTAGCTTTTTCCGCTTTTATTCTGTCGGCTTCTGCTTTAGCTTGAGCCTTATCGGCCTTAGCTTTTTCAGCTTTAGCAGCTTTTTCGTCATTACCGCCGTTTTGCGATTTATTTTTTACATCCTTAGATTCTTTTGCGGCCTTCTTTGCTGCAGCTTTTTCAGCCTTTTTGTCTGCAATTTTTTTATCCCATGCGGCAACGGTTTCTTCTGTTTGTTTAAGATAATTATGAATATTTATGTCTTTTTTGGTATACCGTACTGCAAGCTCTATTTGATATTGGTAACAAAAGTCGTACGGTTCTACGAATTTGTTATTTCCAAAATTGGGATAATCAAGGGATAAAAGTCCTCCGCATAAAATTGTCCATCGGTATGCAATCGGGAGTTCAATGTTCGCATAAATACCTGCTCCTCCGTTAAAGTGCGTAAAACGATCATTTACTTGGAATAATCCATGTAACCCGGGAACAATGCTGAAGTACATGATATCCCACATTTTCAGTTTTATTTCGATTCCTGCAAAAATATCTATTCCGCCTTGAACTACCATTATCGGTTTTTCAAAAACACCGTTAAAACCTGTTGAAATAGGATACAAAACTGCAAGTCTCAAAATACTGTTAAAAGGTTCCATGTTACGAGTACGCATTGTGCATTCCGCACCAACAAGGCTGTCAAGAAAAATAAAATTACTTCTCTTTTCTTCCTTTATGATGCGGGTAACTTGGCTAAAAACGAGCCCTTCGTCAAATATTACGTATGGTACTTTTCCATTTTTGAAAAAGCTCTTTTTTTCCGTTTTCTGTTCATCTTGCGACAAAGATTTGTCAGGAAGTGCTTTGCCTTGTTGAGCAAAAAGCAGACTGAAAAAACTCAACACAACAAAGGAACAGATCATTTTTTTTAAAAAATTGATTTTCATAAAGAGTTCCTTTTTGTTTTATTTTATTTTATAGAGTGTCATTGCTTTGTTAACAGCATATCTGTCTGTCCATGTAAGATACATCATAGCACCTCGTATATCCCATTCGGTAAGAATTGTTGTGCCGTCTGATGTTTCAAAAATCATTACATTTTGCTTTACAGTGAAAGAACCTGTTGAGGCAACGAGCTTGTTTGTAGAGTCCTTTATGTTTGCAGTAAAAGTACCGTCTTTTTCAAAAACTATACTATTTCCTGCGGCATCTGCCCATTTGCCTATAATCGGACTTGCTCCCGGACAAGAAAAAATACAACACATTAATGCAATTAATCCCAAAATTGTTACAGATTTTAATATTTTTGTTTTCATTTTTTTATTTTCTCCATACATAGATTTTATAATTAAATAAATTTTATGTAAAACAAATTACGTTTTTTTTGAACATATCGTTAAAAATGATATGTTCAAAAATGACGTTTTCATTTTACACCTTTATCGATCTTACCAAGTTCCGAGTTTGTAAGTAACCTCGGTTTTACCCGGAAAACTGTCTTGTTGTATTTCGTATACACCATCTCTGATTTTACCACCGGTAAGAACAAGTCTGTCAAAGAATATCTTACCCGGATACATACAATTTGACATAGTAACTGTTCCGTTCATCTTTCCGTTAAGTGAAAGGTTCATGCTGGAGTCAGTATTTCCGTTCAAGAAATATGTTGTAAGTTTTTCTTCTTTCATAGTATCAGGATTGATAAATTTAATTTGATAGTCAGAGTAATTTGTGTATTTCAAAATAACGATAGCTGCACTTAGTCCTTGTAAGTAAGCATGATAAAACAATGTACCGCCTAAATCACCGTTTATGGTTTCCTGTCCAAGTGCATCCTGTCCGTAACTGTGCATAAGTTTAAGTTTGGATTGCGAGTTTTTCATCGTTGGTATGAATTGCACAAGATACTGTTCTGCAGAAAGTGCACCGTATCCGTAAGCTGTGTTAGTGTAATTTATTCCCTGATTGAGAGTATTCAATGCAAGAACTTTATAATAATAAACAGCCTCAGGTTTTGCGGTTGAATTTTCATCTACAAATGAAGTTCCAACAACAGGATCTGCGGATATCAGTTTAAAACCTGTATCATGCTTTGCAGATCGATATACGTAGTACCCTGCAGGATCATCGTTTACAGGTTTTTTCCATGTAATTTCTACAGGATATACACCGCTGGCATTTGGATCGTACTTAGGTGCTATGTATTTTGCTTTTGAAGCCACACAGTCGGTTGCTCCATAAGGAGAAGGTGCTACAGCAATGGAACTTACGGATTCTACCGAGTTTGAGTTAATTGTTGTAACTTTATAGAATTTTGAAGTTCCGATATTTACTGCCGGTATACTTACCTCTATCATTCCGTTTGAATTAAGAGTGTAAGGCCCTGCTATAGGATTAGGTGAAATTCCTAAAGGAGAATATGCAATGTTATCAGGGGAACATAGAATGCTGTATGTATACTCAATTTTTGAAGAATCAAAACTGGTAACCTCTCCTGAACCTATAGCCGGAGTAAAAGACAATGTCTGAGAACCGTCAGGATTTTTGATCGCACTTAATGAAGAAGGAGGGCTTAGCAAGAATCCTTCACAGTTATCTTCCGACATAGGCCCGTTGAAAAGTTCTCCGTTTGCATCTGTGTAAAACGGTTTTATAAAGTAATAATAAAGAACTCCGGTTTCAAGGTTTTTTCCGTCATCAATGGTTGTTCCGGTCATATCATTTTTTACAAGCGTTTTGGAAGAATCTTTTGAACTTGAACGATAAACGCTGTAATGCATATCAATTCCGCTAGGATTTCCGACTGCTGCATTCCATTGAACGGATATCTTATCTTTTGTATCGCCTCTTCCTTTACTACTTACAATTTTTACGTTTGAAGGTGAAGTTGGAGCTCCTGCTTTTAGAGCATAACCTAAAGCCATTGCACTTGGAACGGATCGACCGTTTGAATTTTTTGCTATGACAGTAAAGTAAAATTCAACACCTCTTTCACTTTCCAATACCTTGTTTTTATAAGAAGTTGTATTTCCGCGAACACTGCCGACTCTTTCCGCTCCTGTTCCATTTTCATTTTTTGTTCTGTAGATATCATATCCCAAAGCATTTTTTGTTTTTCTCCAAGTAACTTCAATTTCTTCCTGGCTTCTTCCGGCTCCGGCAGAAACATTCGTTACCGGAGCAAAAAGTGTTCCGTAATTTTTGTTGGACGTAGGATCACTGGAATCGTATTTTTCACGTTTATTTTCTGCGTAAATGCGGTAGTAGTAACGATAGCCGTTTAGATAAGATACATTTGTATAATCCGGGCTATCCAAAATTACATCAGTATACGAAGTTCCATAAACATACCGCTTTATAACAGAAAATAAACTGTCATCAGGCGGATCTTGAAAATCCGGAGATGTAGGATCACAAATCGCTCGTTCAATACAGTATGAAGAAGCGTTTGGAACTGCCTTCCATGTAACTGTGATGTCTGTAGCAGAATCTTCCCTGCTTATAAAAATTTCGGAAGGAGTAGGAAGTTGTTTTAGCTCCGAATCCACTCTTATTGCGTCGGATAGAATATTGTTAAAACCGTTATTCATTGGAATCTTGCGTTGGAAGAAATCTGTACAAGAATAAACGAAAGTTAAAGAAACAATAATCAATACTGCAATAAACAATTTTTCATACAAAGTCTTTTTATTTTCTTTTTTTAAGTAACTTTTCATTTTTTGTTTCTCCATAATAGACTATCTCCACCACCAATTTTCTTTATAAATCAGATATGTATTATCAGGTGCAAATACATCTCCTTTATAATGTGCTCCCAGATTGAAAGGAGCCCAGTATTTCAGCCTTTCATAATCGTTGTTTTCCCATGAAATTGAATAACTTGTCATTCCCGGTCGTTCCTTTGACATAGTGCATGAGTTAAAATCATATTCACCAAATTTTCCAATTTCAAAAGATACTACTCCGTTGTAACTAGGATCTGCCAATACACATGTAACGTTAAGAGTGTTTTTTGTAGCACGGTAAAGATAACCTCCTCCATAGTTGGTAGTTTTTTCTTCATTCTTATTGGAAGCTGTTATAGTAAAAGGACAGGTGAAAGCTCCCGATTGTTCTGAACAAAGTCCGCCTCTAAAAATATGCTTGTAGCTTGTTCCGTCAGTACCCCACTCAAGAATACCCCACTTAAGACCGCTTTGTTTTTTATGCCTTGTGGTAAAGTTCCCTGTTGCTCCTTGAATTTTTCTTACATCACCACGGCTAGGAACACCGCATTGAGCAAAAGAGTCTCCCAGTACAAGTGCAACACATCTTAAAAATTCAGCTTCAGAAATCTTACGGTAAGTGAAAAGTTCAATTTCATTACCGTTTGAATCAAGATTTGAAAAAGAGCATTTTATTGTTTTGCTTTCTCCGTTTTCTTCAAAAGTTCGTTTTGCTTCAACTTTTGCAAAATGCCTGTAGTCTCTAAGAACTTGAAGGATTCCCGTATGAACTTCCCTGTCTTTATATTCATTAAAGCCTTCTTTTGTGAAATCCGGAGTTATACGAATACCGTAGCCACTTTTCACAACTGTTATCTTGTGTGTAGCTGCATCTTTTGGCACAATAGCTCCGTTGTGATTCATAGTACAAATTTCAATATAATCTTTTTTATTATTAAGATTTTTTATTTTGAATGAAAAGTCGTTATCAGGTCCTACTGCTCGCACAGAATAATCCCATGGCTTTAAAATAAGAGCTTCGGTATAAGATGCGTATCCTCCTGAAGTTACGTACTTTGTGCTGAAATCTACAGCAAAAGCATAGCCTTTATTTTTTTGTTCCGTGTAATGACCTCCGTCCTTTGCTACAACCTCACTTTCAAATTTCGTTTTTAGGTCTTTTTCATATGAAGCCAAGATTTTTTCTCTACCGGAATAGTCTACAAGATATTCAAAAGCCTTACATCGAGCTTCGTCTGAAAGTAAATCTACAAAGTCTCCATTTACTTCCTGAACGGCAGATGTTGCTCTCCATGGATCTGAAGAGCCTGCAATGCGTCTTTTGAGTTGAGGAGAACTGGTATCACCTTGCTTATACGGAATTTTAAACTTTATTATAACCTTGTTAGGGTCTTCTGACTTTGAAGCTCTAATATCTTGTCCATATCCCAAGGCACTTCCGATTTTACTTACTTTGTTAAGTTCTTTTACTTCAAATTTTCCGGCAAGTTTTCTGTCAACAGGATTAAATACGTCATCTCCTTTTACAACAGGGAATACCGTGTATCTGAAAGGAAGACCCCATGCAATAAAATCCTGATTGTGCTCCCAAAGTCCTGAGTTAGCAGGATCAGTATCTTCTTTGAACGTGTCGTATAGAACATACTGCCCGTTTTCAAATTTTACCGTTATGCCGCTTACACCGGCTTCGTCGGCATTGGTTATCGTTTTTCCGTCTGCGGATATAAAGTATCCGTCGGAAGCGGTTTGAGCCAAGACAGTAGGATTTTCTGCAAGTTCCATTTTTGCTCGTGCAACATGATAATATTTTGCTCCCTCTACAGGTTTCCATGTAACTATTATCTTGTCTTTTTGTGCTGTAGAAAGACATGATACTGTAATATCAGTATTTGCAGGTCCCAGTGTTCCGGCTCTTACGTTTCCGGCAGTTTCTTCTGTGGTAGTTGTGTTTTTTGAACTTACAGTTACAATAACACTCTTTCCGGAAAACGAAGCATAGTCATATTTTCTAGGATTTTGTATTTTGTATGAGTAAACATCGCTTGTAGAGTCATATGTAATATTGCTTCCCGGATCTTCAGGATCCAACCAAGCTGTAGTGTCATTTATGGTTCTGTCATGCTCGTACTCATAGTAAATTTTATATCGGTCTGCTTCGCTTACTTTAGGCCAAGAAACGGTGATACTATCGTAATCAATTTTCGCTATAGAAAACTCAGGGTTTGAAGTTCCCAATGTAGCAGCATCAACAATATTACTGTCAACGTCTATAGCTCTATTTGCTACGACTTTGTATTTTGCCTTATATCCGCTTGTTGCAGGATCTTTGAAGTCTACAGTATCTCCCTTGTTTTTTCCGGCTAAGAAAGGAGTCATGGCACTTACATCGTACTTTACAGACCATGAATAACCGTCGTCAACCGAAACATAAACGGAGTAGGAAACGGTATCATCAAAAGTCCATGTAAGATAAACGTAATCTTTGTAACCGTTATGTGCCGTTACTACAGGAGCTGTAGGAATATCTGCCGAATCAGTTACCAAAATGCGACTTGAAAGTTTTACGCTTGTATAAACATTGGAGGCAGTTGAAACGTCGCTTGCTACAGATAAATCTGTTTTTGCAATATAAAGCGTGTACACATAAAAACCTTTTTGCTCAGAATCGGAACAATCAAAAGCATCGTAATTATTACAAATACTTGCAACCGAATCGAATATTTTTGAATACGTTGTTCCTTTAGAAACCGAAGGGGAATCAATGTCAAATCTTTCTTTACCTAAAACATACTTATAATTCACTTCAAGATCGGTAAAATCCAAGTTAAGCCCTACGATGGTTTTTATTGTCTTTTGTGTATAGTAGTTTCCCGGTTTAGCTCCGCTTGTCATGAACAAAGGTTGAAAGTATTTTCCTAAAGGTCCTGTGAGCTCTTCATACAATCCCGGTTCAAATGTTGTAGGAGCTCCGTCTACATTCTTTCCTTCAAAAGACTCTTTCATCATTATTGCATCTTTAATTTTCGTGTTACCCAATGAACCGACATCTTTTTGATGAACGTAAAAAGCCGGTTGCAAGTTAGGATCCGGAGTTTCCGAAGAACTGTAAGGAGTTTTATAGAAGTAATCGTAGTGGTTTTCTGTGCTTCTTAACGTAAAGTTAGGAACATCAATAAGCCATGCAACTGTTTCCACATAAGAGGATTCCGACGTGTTCCCCTCATAGTTTGTAGGTGTTCCGAAGTCTGTATATGATTGTATCTTATAGCAATAACGTACACCGCGTTTAGGAGCTTTATCCAAAGTAGAAGTATCGGTCCATACTATTGCTTGTCCGGGATTATAGTAATCGGTTATGGTTGAACCGCTTCCTGAAGTTTCATAGCCGGATTGATCTTTCCAAGAATCTGCTCGTATGTCATTTCCTACTTTTACGTATGGTTCATCACTTCCATCTATTTTTCTAAAAACTTTAAAGAAAATCGGACTTCTGACAAAATCTTTTTCAATCGAATCATATCTTTCAACCCATGTAGGTAACGTAAATGCAATTTTTATCTCAGAATCACTTGTACCTCTCGTAGGAGTAGGGAACAAAGGAGGATTAGGACGAAGTCTTCTTGCTGTTGTTGCATTTACCTTTGCAGAAATTTCCGTCTGTGAAGTTTCTACTATATTGAAAGCTTCAACCGCATAAAAATATTCGGTGCTGGCTTCAAGATTTTTAAAAGTAACTTCTGTATCTGATTTGCTACCGTCAACAGCTTCTACCGCAAATTCTTCTCCCGTAGCTTTGTAACAATATATAGTGTATCGGACGTTTTTCTTGTATGTATCTTCGCTTACGTTTCCCATCCACCATTTTACAACACTCATGTTGTCGGAAACATCACCCTCGCTAATGTCCGTAATTATCGGTTTGTCAAGAGATGTTCCGTGTACGGTTTTACTTACGGCACTTTCTTCTCCTGTGTATCTTACAGCAGTAATTCTATAATATCTGTCGGCACCGTATCCGCAGTCATCAATTACGAATGACGTTTTTGAAGAATCCGTTTCGCCGCAAAGAGTGAATTCCGCACTCAAAGGTGAGTTCGATTCATAAATGTAGTACCGGCTGGCAGCATCTACTTTTCCCCAGGACAGTTCGATTCTGCCTTGTAAGCCGTGAGTGGCAACAACGTCAAAAGGTGCACCCCATAGAATCGTTCCTCCCGTACCAGGCGTTCCGGATTGTTGCTGAGAACCGATTTTTGGTATCGGTAAAACATTGTTCGGGCAGCCTGTAAAAACGAAAAGTGCAAAAACTGCCATAATTGTAGCGATAAATCCATACCTTTTCATTTTTTTTCTCCTTTTTTATTTTACTTTATTAAAGCTGATTACCACAGTTTTACTGTGTGATTTTTTTTTCATATTACAAAGTAATATGAAAAAAAAATCGCACACAATTATTTTCCTACACGTTTTTTCAACTGTCAACAAAAAATTAAAAATTTTCATTTTTTTCTAAAATTTTTGATAAAATTTTAAAATATATTGACTAATTTAAAAAAAAATTATATATTTAGAGTGTCAGTGCGGATGTCATATAACGGCTATTATCTCAGCCTTCCAAGCTGATGACGTGGGTTCGACTCCCATCATCCGCTGTACAAAAGGTTCGTTCGATTAGAACGAGCTTTTTTTTATTGATACGATTTGTTATGCTATGCAAGTTTTTCTTCCCTTCGGAGTATTGCAAATGCAACAATAATAAATATTTCGCAAAGCAGAATTGATCTTTCTGCATAGTATTTTATTGTAATAAATCCGAAAATAACACCAAAACCGAAACTCATAATGATGGAAAGATACTTAAAAAATGAATGCAGGTATTGCATGTTTTTTGTCGTCCGATATTTTGCAAGGTTCATCATACTGCTTTTTAAATTTCCGGTAATCATCGTCGTAGATATCGGATTTCCATCGACTTTGTCAAAATTAGATACTTGCAGTGCTGCAACAAAAGAAATGGTGGAGTTGACAATATCATGATGAAGATAGGTTCCAATCAGTCCGATGACGGCAAGAATTGCTACTTCAAAGAGTAATACGGCTGTCATTCGCGTATAGTTTTTAACATAATGCTTATTTTTAAAAAATTCGGAGATAAATATACCAAGTGCGAATGTAACGATGGGTAAAATATATTTTAAGGATTTATCAAGTTCCCTATTGGCGACAGAAATAAACAGGAGTACTACATTACCTGTTTGTGCATTTGCAAACACCCTACCTTTTAATAAATAAGAATAAGCATCCAAGAAGCCTCCCACTAGTGAAAGAGATATTCCGATTATAATATTGTCATGCAATTTTTCTTCTTGTATTTTTGTTGAATCTACATGTATTGCATTTGTTGAAAGCCGTCTAAATAATCTAAATTTTTTCATAATTCCATTTTGTACCGCGATTGTAATAGAATATGGCTAAATTTATGCCCTGACTATAGCCTTATAGCTTACCTATAAGAATACCGGTAGATCGGATATTAGATTCTTTCTTGATTTTACAGATTTTCTAACAGCCAGGATTTAAATTTTTTATAGTCAGCTTTCATCGGAATGGCCTTTTCCGGTAATAATAAAATCTTTTCAAGTCGATCCGGAATTATAGGTTCTCTGTCAAGCTGCTCATAAACAATTTCTCCGAATTTTGCAGGATGTGCCGTTTCAAGAACTATTCCTACTGCTTGTTTTTTTGCAACTTTTTCTGCCCAAAAAGGAATATTAGGTGTAAGACCCGGTTTTTCGTAACTGTTTTTGTTTCCGTCAAGCAGTTCCGCCATGGCACCCATTCTCGTATCTTTCCATGCTTGATACGCTACCGCTCCGTGAGGATCTATAATATAGCCCGTGCTTGTATGACAATCTTTTATTGCTTTTCTTGTTCCTTTTTCATCAAGCCAATACGAAGCAAGAAGTTGTTTTGTTTCTTCATAAGTGTGCATAGCAATCATTCTTTCATAGTTGCTTGGGGTTCCTACATCCATTGCATTTGAAATTGTCTGTATAGAAGGTCTAGGTTTGTATTCTCCTGTAGCGATCCAATCAGGAATTGTTCTGTTGGAGTTTGTTGCGGCGATAAAACCTGTAATTGGGGCTCCCATCTTTCTTGCAATAAGACCTGAGGTTAAATTTCCAAAGTTTCCGGAAGGAACTGTTACTATAATTGACGGATCATCAATTTTGCTATCTCTAGGACAGCGGTGTGTTACGTGTAAAGATGCATATGTATAGTAAAAACTTTGCGGCAAAAGTCGTGAAATGTTTATAGAATTTGCCGAAGAAAGTCTGAATTTTTTACGAAGTTCAGAATCGGTAAATGCCGTTTTTACAAGTTTTTGACAGTCATCAAAAGTTCCTGCAACTTTTAGAGCTCTTACATTCCCAGTGAAAGTGGAAAGTTGTTTTTCCTGCAAAGGACTGATTTTTCCTTCAGGATATAGAATTGTAACGTCAAGACCCGGTACATTATGAAACGCACTTCCTACTGCACTTCCTGTGTCGCCGGAAGTTGCAACCAAAATATGAAGAGGTGTGTTTTCATCTTTGTTGAAATATGACATCACTCTTGCCATGAATCTGGCTCCAAAATCTTTAAATGCACATGTAGGACCATGGAAAAGTTCAAGAACGTAAGTTACAGGATCAAGAGGTACTACCTTGGGTTGAAAAGGGTAGCAGTCTCCAATTATGGCTGCAAGATCACTTTCCGGAATTTCATCTTCTATAAGAAGTTTTGAAGATTCAAAAGCTATATCTCTAAATGAAGGAGAAGGTGTTTTTGTTAAAAAATTTATATCCAGCTTTGGAATTTGTACGGGAATATAAAGACCTCCCGATTTTTCATTCATTCCATTAAGAACTGCTGTTCTAAAATCAACTTGTACAGAAGAATCTCTTGTATCTGTGTAAATCATATTTTTCGCCTTAAAACATTAATCTTTTTTATAAATTTATAATTTAAATGTGTATCCATTTTTCTTACGATACTGCACGAGCAGTCTATCATAGTCGTATTACTTTAGTCAAATTGTAGAGTTTATTATTTTATCGATTTTTTTTGATATAGATAAAAATTTTTAATAAAAATATAAAAACCTTATTGACACTTTTATTAAAAATTAGTACATTAGTGAAAGTAAGGGCGATTAGCTCAGCTGGGAGAGCACCTGGTTTACACCCAGGGTGTCGGGGGTTCGAACCCCTCATCGCCCACTCTTACTTAGAGTTTCCTGTCAGGAAAATTCTGCTATCTGTTTTTTGTTGCGATAGGTTCTTATTCCTTTCGCATTTTTTTTTGCTTTGTATGATGTTGCAAAAGTTCTTGTTGACAAAACTTCTTGTGGGATTTTTCTCATGGGATGGGCAAGCACGGAATCATGTTATCTTGCTACGCTCCTTGTTGAAAATTTTACTTTCATATCGGTATCAGTCAAAATATTTTTTTAACTTTCCGTATTGTTTTCAATGCGAACCGGAACACCGTTTTCCCAATATTCCCTGATAGTTCCACCTCTATCAACAATTTTTTCGATAAGACCGTCTTTCCAGTATTCCCAGTGCATCGGATACTCTATTGCAGGACGATCGTCTTCAGAATGTATATAGCCATTTTTGAAGTTAAAAAGTACTACCGTATCTACTCCGTTAATTTCTATAATTTTTGAATTTTGTCCGTTTAGAAATACTCCATCTATTTCAAATTGTTCGTATTGAAAATCTTTGAAAATTGAACATGATTTTTGAAATAACTCATTTTTTTTAAAGCTTTCTCTTTTTTCTAAAATTTCTTGTTCCGTCATTTTTTTTTCTCCTTCGTAATTTCGATTGTTATTCTATTTTTATTTTTTGTCAACGTTTTATTGTCCCGACCGACACGTGTCGGTTCATATCATTTAAATTTTTCAGTTTTCACAGTGTTTTCCGGTACTCTTGTTTTTTTTAGATATTTTTTTATAAGATTGACTTTAAGGCATTTTTCATAGTTTACAAAGACAATTTTTGTAAACTATAATCTTGTTAATTTATGTAAGAATTTTTAAAGAGAAGATTTTATGATTGAGCGAATAATTTTAGGAATAGATCCCGGATTGGCAAATACAGGCTGGGGAGTAATTCAATATGACGGAATCAGATTAAAACTTATTGATTATGGATGTATAGAAACTTCCGGTGATATTCTCCATGCTTTACGCTTAAAAGAAATTTATGAGCAAATTCAGGCTGTTATAGATTATTACAAACCGAAAGAGGCTGCTATGGAAACATTGTTTTTTGCAAGGAATGTAACGAGTGCACTTTCCGTTGCTGAAGCTAGAGGTGTTGTAACTTTATGTTTGGCTCAAAATAGACTTCCGATAGGCGAATATACTCCAAATACGATAAAGCAGTCTGTAAGTGGAACTGCCGGAGCA
Source organism: Treponemataceae bacterium (assembly GCA_052173655.1). GTDB lineage: Bacteria > Spirochaetota > Spirochaetia > Treponematales > Treponemataceae > RGIG9060. The sequence goes on from JBQMYD010000001.1 coordinate 149,913, forward strand.
AATAAAAAAAATGTGCAGACCGGTGTAAAAATTCTTTTGGGAATGGATCATCTTCCTTCACCGGATCACAGTGCGGATGCCTTAGCTTCTGCCATTACTCATGCAAATCATAGTCTTTTGACATTTGTCAGTTAATATTGTGTATAAAAAGCTGCAATTGAAAAAATTAACCGTATGCGATAGTATAAAAACATGATAAACAGCATTTCCGGTAAAATTACAGGTAAATATCCGCAATTATTGCATGTTGAAACATCAAATGGAATTGAATGGGAGTTTTCTGTTTCCGATTCAACTTTGAATTCTGTAGGCAATATAGGAGATAATGCAAGAATTTTTTGTGTTTTACATCATAAAGATGATGTAATGAGGCTTTTTGGTTTTTCTACGATTGAAGAACGCAGTGTTTATTCGGATTTATTAAAGGTTGAAGGTGTAGGACCTAAGGGTGCTTTAAAGATTTTATCAAATATGCCTTATGAAAATCTTGTAAAAATTCTTGAAGATGAAGATTTTGCTCGTTTGGAAAAAATTCCCGGAATAGGTAAAAAAACGGCACAAAAAATGTTGCTTTCTCTAAAGGGAAAATTAACGTTATTTTCTGAAGGGCAGAGCAGGATTTTATCGGATAGTCATGGAAAGTCCGTTTCAATTTGGAATGATGTAATCGTTGCTTTAACTGATATGGGCTATGATAAAACAAAAGTTGAGCAGGTTGTTGAAAAAATATCAATTGAGATTTCATCCGATTTAACTAAAAGCCAAAAAGAAGAACTGATTTTTAGAAAGTCGATTGTGGAGCTTGCTTTATGAAAAATGTTTCGGATAAAAATTTTGACTCGTCAATAGTTCGCCCCGAAATCCCTAACTTAAGTGATGAACATGATACAGGTTTACGTCCCAGATTTTTAGATGAATTTTTAGGGCAAAGCAAGGTAAAAGAAAACCTTTCCGTTTTTATTCAAGCTGCAAGAGAGCGTAAAGAAAGTATGGATCATCTTTTTTTAATCGGTCCTCCGGGATTGGGGAAAACAACTCTTGCACAAATTACAGCTCATGAATTAGGAGCTGATTTTAAAGTTACAAGTGCTCCTGCCTTGGATAAACCTAAGGATTTGGCGGGTATCCTTTCTACGATTACTGAACGTACAGTTTTTTTTATAGATGAAATTCATCGTCTGAAGCCTGCAATAGAAGAAATGCTTTATATAGCAATGGAAGATTACGAATTGGATTGGATTATTGGACAGGGGGCTGCTGCAAGAACTGTCAGAATTCCCATTCCAAAATTTACTTTGGTTGGAGCTACAACTAAAGCCGGAATGGTTTCAAGTCCTCTTATAAGTCGTTTTGGAATTGTTCAAAGGTTTAATTTTTACACAGTAGAAGAACTTGCTTGTATTGTAAAAAGATCTGCAAAAATTCTTGAAGTTGATGTAGACCAAGATGCAGCTTTGCTTACGGCTGCAAGTAGCAGGGGAACTCCAAGAGTTGCAAATAGAATACTTAGACGTATGAGGGATTTTGCTCAAGTGTATGGCAAAGGAAAAATTACAATTGATGTTGTAAAAAACGGTCTTGATAAGCTTGAAATTGATAATTTAGGACTTGAAAAATACGATAGAGAAATTCTACTTTCGATAATGGGTAATTATGGAGGCGGACCTGTCGGGGCTGAAACTTTGGCAATTTCTATTGGGGAATCGATTGATACTTTGGAAGATTATTACGAACCTTATTTGATTCAATGCGGTTTAATTCAAAGAACTCCTAGAGGTAGAGTTGTAACTGAAAAGGCGTATACTCACTTGGGTTTTGATAAGAAAAATAAATTTTCCGGTGCAGATTCGGATCGTGATAGTAGTCAGCAATCTTTATTTGATTAAAAATTTAAAAATTTTAAGGGAGATTTTTTTTACATGAAAACTTCGGATTTTAATTTTGTGTTGCCTGAAGAATTAATTGCTCAAATTCCAAGTGAAATTCGAGGTCAAGATAAGCTTTTAGTGATGGAAAGATTTTCCGGTAATATTTTTCATCATACGATGCAGGATCTGCCCGACCTAATCGATAAAGATACGGTTATGATTTTTAACGATTCACGTGTACGATGTAGCCGTTGTTTTGCAAAAAAAATTCGTGACGAAAAAAAATATTCACAAAGCTCTTGTTATGCAGCAGCTTCTTGTGATGAAGATAATTTTTATCCGAAACCGGTAGAATTTATGATTTTATCCGTTATTCCGAATACTAATATGACTACATGGAAATGCATGGTAAAAAATGCAAAAAAACAAAAACCCGGTTGTCGCTACGTTTTTAATGACGGAACAATAGGTTCCATTATTGAAAATGCTCAAGATGTAGGTACAGAATTCAGAACCGTTCTTTTTGATAAAAGTTTGGATGATAAATGGTTTGAAAAAAACGGTCATATCCCGTTGCCACCATATATTAAGAGAATCGATACTGAACAAGATTCACAGCGTTACCAAAATGTATATGCAAAAAAACTGGGTTCCAGTGCGTGCCCTACAGCCGGACTGCATTTTACAAACGATATGCTTGAAATTCTTGCTAAACGAGGTATAGAAATGGAGTTTGTAACACTCCATGTGGGACTTGGAACTTTTTTACCGGTACGCTCGGAGAATATCGAAGAACATAAAATGCATGAAGAGTTTTTTACTATTTCAGATGAGAGTGCAAAACGTATTACAGATGCAAAAAATAACGGAAAAAAAATTCTTGCTGTTGGAACTACCTGTGTAAGAACCCTTGAAAGTGCATGGGATGAGCAAAAAAAATGTTTAAAAAGCGGGACTTTCAGTACAAAGATTTTTATTTATCCCGGATATAAATTTAAACTTGTAGATCAGTTATTTACAAATTTTCATACACCGGAAAGCACTCTAATGATGCTCGTAAGTGCATTTTCTTCCAGAGAAAACATAATGAAAGCATATCAGCAAGCAATAGAAAAAAAATACAAATTTTTCAGTTATGGAGATGCCTGTTTTTTTAAATAAATCATGATAAGTCATAAAAAACTTATGTTAATTTTTCCAGATTTTTTTTAAGTAAATTTAGAAATTGCTGTTTTAATATCGGGTGTATGATATCAATTTTATCATTTTTTTGTTTGCTTTTTATGTTTTTATCGATTTTTTCCTGAAGTTCTTGCTCTGAGCCAAAATTGACAGTTTCATCAAATAACTTATCTGCAAATTCCATGACATTTGAAATTGTTTTTTGGTTAATAGGCACCTTGCTGCCAATCAATAAATTTTCTAATTCGGTTGACCGTATTTTTATTTTTCCACAAAAGGCAATTCTTAAATCGATTATCGTATCTTTTTGGGTTTTTGCTAAAAAAGTAAAAAAGGCACTTACATCGATTATTTCGTTATTCGGTCCCAATCGTGTAAAATCTGCAATATCCCAATCAATAATCGGAAAACGTATTTTTGTCAAAATTTGACCGTTTTCAATTCCATTAAATTTTGAAATTGGAATTATGCGTGATTCTTCACTGTTTTGGATTTCAAGTTTCGCGTCTACAGCAAGGAGTGGAGAATAAAGTGTGTGATAAAAATCTTTTGCACAAATGTTTCCGGCGATGGTTGCAACATTTTGAATCAATGGTTTTGCAATGCTTTTTATAGCCGAATAAAAAAAATCGGGTAAATTTGAACTTCCCAGATTTAGAATTTGAGTTAGGGTAACTTCTCCTCCAAATTCAATATAGCGTTCTCTTTTATCAATTGCGGTACATTCTGCAATGTTTGAAAGATACATGCATTCATTTCCTGTGTCAAGAAGTGTGTGATTTTCATTGCTTTTTATTGTTGTCCCGCCACCGTAAATTTTTAGGTTGCTTACATTTTTTAGATGATATAGGGCTTCATTTAAATTTTTTGCCTTGTAAAAAGTAACACTTTTTCTAGCCACGTTTACCGTCCTTTTTGTTTCGTTTTTTTATATTTTCACTGTTTTCATTTTTTCTCGCACGCCTTATGGCAGCAGCATAAAAGATGCCGTTTATTATTGAGTCTATTTCCGTGCATGGACAAGTAAAGTGAGAGATTTTATCTCTTATTTCTTCACGTGTAGGACGTGGATTTGTTTCGATAATGTGATGCGATGTAAAAATTTTTCCGGAATTACAAAAACCGCATAGTACAGCGTTTGTTTGAGCAAAACCTTTTTCAATATCTTGATAGTCGGTTGTTTTTTCAAATTCTTCAAGTGTTGTTATTTTTTTTCCATCAGCTTGAGCAAGCGAAATTTTGCAAGAAGGTGCAGGAATATTATTCATTAAAACCGTGCATGAGCTGCATTGTCCGTTATTGCAACCTACTTTTACACTTGTGTATCTGTTTTCTCTCAAAAAAAAAGTAAGTTTTTTTGCAGGATTTTCATTTATCGAAATTTTTTCACCGTTTAATTCAAAAGTTATTTTCATTTTTTTTAACTCCATCGCTTTTTAGTGAATAATATAGGGTATCTGACTCTATTGGTAAAACTGAAATATCTTTTTGCAATGCTACTGAAAGAGCATTTGTAAGGGACGAGGGTAAAGCATTATATATAAGTCTTCCTATTTCTTTTGATTCTTTTTTTTCTTCGATAAATTCAACATGAATAAGAGTATTCGGAAAAATATATTTAGGCATGCACATTTTTAGAGTTGAAGTTACAGATTTTTTTATTGAATAAACAGCTGTCGTTTTGTTAAAAATTTCACCTGCACTGATGACAATCCAAATTGCAAGAATGTTTTGTGCAAAGGTGTTTCTGTCAATTTCAATTTCAGTTACTATGCTCACCCATGAAGTATTTACAAAAGGTTCTCCTCTAAATTCTTTTGAATTCCATTTTTTATTTTTAATTTTTGACAAATCCCTTTTTACAGTGATAGGCAGTGCAGTTCTAAAAAGTTGCTTTTTTATTTGTGTGCAACACTTTCGTATCAAATCTGTCAAAATACTTATGTTGTCAGGTTGACTTTGAAGTTTACTGTTTTTCTTTATTGTTTCGTCAGGTTCTTCAATAAATATTTTGTCCGGTTCAACTTCAAGTATTTCATTTACGATATCTTTCCAAATTTTTTCGATTGAAGCGGAAGGTCTTTGTGCTTTTAAAATAACATTGCCGTTTTTTGCCATTGTAATTTCCATGGAACTGTTGGTAGCGTCGTCAAATTCTTCATAAAAGCCGTTTCCTTCAAACGCACAGGAAAGCCCGATGCCTCTAAGCGGAAAATTTTTGTTTGTTTTTGTAGCCGCCAGTGTATACGACGTGTATTTCCGTAAAAAATCACTGTTTTTTACAACTGCATCTATGGTGGATTGTAATGGAGAATTGTCTACTATTATCGGATAATTAGATTTTTTGTCATTTTTAGTGAAATTTATTTTACGTATGTCGATAGGGGAAATATGCAATTGCCGGCTGATATCCTGTAAAATACTTTCCATAGGGAAAAAAGCCTGAAAATCTGTAAGCAAAAAATCATGGGATAGAGGGTAATTGTTTGAAGTATGAGCAAATGCCGTAATAGAATAATTTTTAAACTGATAAATTGCTGATAATGCAATTACAATTCTATCGGTTATTTCCTGAGCAAATGGGCAAGTAAACCCTACATCAATTTTTACATCTGCATTCATAGCTCTGATGTGTCCGCCTTCTTCAATTGCAAAATGAAAATCGGTTCTTACATTTACAGGTTTATTGACTACTTGTTCAGTTTCTTCCCTGCTCATAATTATTTTTATATTTTTTTCTGTAAGTTTGCAGGATAAAGCTGCTAAAATTGCAAGTTCATTAGTGTAATAAATAAAGTTTGTTGTATTTACTTCAGAAATGGTTTTTATTACAGAGATTTGCGAAATTTTGCAATTTAAAGCTGAAGAAGCTGTGTGAATAATTTGAGATGCCCATTTTGCCGGTGTGTAAATTTGAATTTGTTTTTTTGAATAAGCTGCATAGGCTCCTAAAATCTCTTTTGAGTTTGAAATTTGAAGTTTTGAAATATAGGTTTTTTCAAATTGAATTGCAGATTTTGTATAAATAAAATCGCTTTCTCCGCTACTTATCTGCCTTGAAGCTATAATATTTTGACTTTGATGATCTTTGCTTTGTTCTGTTGAAGATGTTGTTTTTATTTCAATTTCTTTTAATAAATCCAAAAGAACTGTGATGTCTTTCCCTACTAAAATACCGATGGGTTCTCCCAAAAAAGAAACTTTTTCATAAGCTAAAAGCGGAAAAGTAGTTTCATTTATCGTTATTTCGTTTTTTCCGGGAATATCGTTTGCAGTTATAATTTTGTAGTCTTCTGGAAGATCCGGATGACTTATTTTTCGGATAGTTCCGCTTTTTATAGGGCTTCGTATTATGAAAGCATAATACGTATTTGCATTTATTATGTCCGAATAAAAAATATTTTGTCTTGAAATACAAAGCTTATTTGAACTTTTTTTTGTTTCATGTTCCGGATTATTTTTTTTCATATTTTTTCCCGATTTTCATAACTGTATTTATTACTTTTTCTATCATTGAAGATGTCATATCAGGCCAAAGAGGCAAACTTATTGTTCTTTGATAGTGTTCCTGTGCATTAAAAAATTTTTCAAAAGGTTTTTTTGTATCGTAAATTTTGGATTTACAATTTTTCCAAAGAGAAAAATGAAAATGCGGTATAAAATGCATTGAAATTCCTATGTTATTTTCTTGAAGTTCCAATGCAAATTCATCTCTGGTGCAATTTAATTTTGAAAGCTCTAAACCTAAAAGGTATAAATGCCACGAATTTCCTTGAGAGTCAGGCGGAATAATAAAAAGTTCATTGTTTTTGAAAGCTTTGTTATATTTTTCAGCTATTTTTACCCGCTTTTCAAAAAAAGTTTCACATTTCTTTAGCTGTTCAACTCCGATAGCTGCAAGAATATCAGGTAAATTGTACTTGTATCCTGCTTCAATAACGTCGTATTTATAAGACGCCTTTGAACTTGTGTATCTGTCCCATACATTGCGGTCTATTCCGTGTAGTCGCATCATTTTCATACGGTTGTAAAGTTGTTCGTCATTTGTTACTATCATGCCGCCTTCTGCCGTAGTCATGGTCTTTGTTACATAAAACGAAAAAATCCCGATATCTCCGAGAGTTCCACAATATCCTTTGGCTGTACGACTTGGAAAAGCATGAGCACAATCTTCGATAACATAAACTCCGTATTTTTTTGCCAAATTGCAAATTTTTTCCATGTTGCATGGATTTCCTGCAATATGAACCGGTACAATCGCCTTTATTGATTTATCCTTTACAAGGATTTTTTCGATTTTTTCAGGATCTATTCCGTAGGAATCTTTTTCGATATCACAGTAATAAACTTTTGCTCCCATATGCATTGCAGTTGTAGCAGTAGAAACAAAAGTGTAGGGGGTTGTTATTACGTTGTTGCCTTTCTTTATTCCGCATGCTTCCATTGCAAGAATAAGTCCGTTAGTCGCACTATTTACCGCAAGTGCATATTTTGATCCAACTTTTTTTGCAAAATCGTTTTCAAATTGAGTTGCAACCTTACCGGTTGTAAGCCAGCCTGAACGCATTACCTCTAAAACGGCTTGTTCTTCTTTGCTGTCAATGCATGGCAGAAAAAATGGTACGAATTCATTATTTTCGTTATTTTTCATAACCTAGTTTCCTTTATAAAATTCCTTCAATGATGGTACCGATTCACATAAAATTTCAATCAGTGCATCACGATTTCTGTACATGTCAGGATTTTTTTCGTCATAAAAACAGACAGGTTCTATTTTTTTTATTAATTCATCATAAAAATTTTTATTACATTCATAGTCATTTTTTAGTTTTAAAATCTTATTGTATTCTATGGGAGTAGGGTCTTCTTCTTGAGTCCAAAGGGGCTCTTCCATGCGTTCTCCCTTTCTAAGTCCTATAAATTTTATATCTACATCTTTGTAAGGCTCAAGTCCCGAAATTCGAATAATTTGTTCTGCAAGTTCAAGAATTTTTATAGGTTCTCCCATGTCAAGAAGGTAGGAATTTCCGTTTTTTCCAACTCCGCCTGTTTGAAGAACCAAAGAACATGCTTCAGGAATTGTCATAAAAAATCTTTTTACCTTGGGATCCGTAACGGTAAGAGGGCCTCCGGTTTTTAATTGCTCGGCAAAAAGAGGTATAATTGAACCTCTGGAGCCTAATACATTCCCAAATCTTACAAACATATAAGCCGAATTTTTATCAGAAATGGACGATAAAGCAGCCTTTAATACCAGTTTTTCACAAAGCATTTTGCTTACCCCGTAAACACTCACAGGCATTACCGCCTTATCGGTTGAAATCAAAACAAACCTTTTTACTCCATTTTCCAGGCAAGCTTCCAGCAGGTTTTGAGTGCCGAAAACATTGTTTTCAATTGAAGCAACAGGATTTTCTTCCATCATTGGAACATGTTTGTATGCAGCACAATGAAAAACCGCATCACATTTTAATTTTTTCATGATGTAATGCATATATTTTTTGTCTTTTAATTCCCCAATAACCGGAACTATTGTAGCTTTTTCGCCGATTCCTTCTTTTTGAAGAATTCTAAGCTCTCTGTCAATTTGGTAAATTGAATTTTCACCATGACCAAAAAGATATAACCGTTCCGCTCCTCCGGAAAGAAGTTGTCTTGCAAGCTCTGAACCGATTGATCCTCCGGCACCTGTTATAAGAACTCTTTTGCCTCTAAGATAGCTTAGACTTTCTTTTAGAGAAATTGTAACAGGAGTTCTTCCAAGAATATCAAGAGGATTTATTTCTCTTGTTTGAATCAGGTGAACATTTCCGTTTATAATTTGCGAAGCACTCGGAACTATACGAATTTTTGAAAATCTTGCTTTTGAAAGAATTTCATAAATTTTTCGTATTCGTTCTTGAGGTGCCGATGGAATTGCAATTATAGCGTTATCTGCTTCCGTATGCTGTAAAAATACCGCTAAATTTTCTATAGGGCCTAAAACCGGAATGTCATCAATTTTTGTGCCGATTAAACTTTTGTCATCGTCAATAAATGAAATCACTTTTCCAAAAACTTTTTTTCGTTTCAGCTCTTGGGCTATCATTTGACCTGCAAAACCTGCTCCGATTATATAAATACCCTTTTCACTATTTATCATTTTTTATTTTCCTCTATAAGCTCAAAAGCTAAATCAATAAGCATACTTTCATTTGCAAAATCCATTTTGATTTTTGCTCTTTTTTTTCTTTTATCAACTTTTACAATCATTCCTTCAAAACCTTTCAGAGGACCTTCTTTTACACATATGCGTTGGTTTTCATCAAAAAACACCTTTGAAGCCTTGAGTTCCGTTCCAAATTGCATAAAATGCTGCAAAATCTTTAAGTCATGTTCTGAAAGCGGGGTAATATCCTTATTGCTTTTAAGGAATCTAAAAAAACCTTTTGTAAAACGTAGAGTATTGTAAAGTTCTCTGTCAATTTCTTCCGCCTTTATAAAAAAATATCCGGGAAACAAAGGTTTTAATTCATTTTTTGTGATTCCTTGCCTACGAATTGAAAGAACTCTTTTGGGAAAAATAAAATTTTGCAAATTCATTCCGTTTTGCAATAGTTTTAGAACTTGTGCAATTACATATTCTTCTTTTGAAGTTTGAACTTGAACCGCATAATAATTCATAAATCGAATTTTATCATAATTTTTGTTCATTGTAAAATACGCAAAAAATCCTAAAAAATTTACTTATAAAAAAAAATAGAATTCCGATGAGTTATAAGACGAGGTTTTTATGAAATTTTTAAATTTTTGCAACAAGAAATTGATTATAAGCATTTTTTGTAGTTTTTTTTCATTGGCAATTCTTTTAAATGCACAGACTGTAAATATGCTTATTACACAAATAGATGAAATTCAAGAATCAGAGCGAGATTCGGTCATTATTTTTGAAAACGGCGTTATGGATTATCTTTATGAAGCAGGTTGCATTGTTTCCGGTGAAAAAATAAATCTTGATACGGATATTTCAAAAGTTCGTCAGGTAGCTATAAAAGCATCAAAAGCCGGATATTTTGAATATCTTGCAGAAATTGAAGTAAATGTCGATTCAAAAACCGATGATATTCTTTTTGTAAATTATACATTGACTGATGTTGTTACCTTAAAAGTTTTAGGGCAAGGAAAAGTAAATGTTTCAAAACTTAATAAAGAAAAAGTAAATAATTTTCAAAAATTGGGTAATGATGTCGGAAAAAAAATTTATTCCATCATAAAAAAACGCTAGTGGGGAGGATTTTGAATGAAAAAAACTATATTTTACATAGTACTTTTATTGGCAGCAGGCAGTATATTCTCGATTACGGTAAATCCGTCTTTAGATGGAAGAGCTATAGTTGCAGATTCAAGTACTTTTCCGCCGGGCGGATACTACGGAAAAGCTCCCGGATATTTACCCGGAGATACTGTTGTAGTTACAAACCATTTTAACGGTCTTACGGTGGAAGTCTTAATTTTAGGTAATCAGGATGCCTCGGAAGGAATTGCTATAATGCTTTCTCCTGAAGCTGCCGCAAAATTGCAGATTCAAAAAGGCAAAGATATTTATGTAAAAGTGCAAAAAAAGCAGGCAATTCCGTTTGAAAACGCAGTTTCAACTAACAGTAAAAAAGCAAGTGTAAATAATATTTCAGATCCGGATAAAAATTCAACTGTACTTCCGGGCAAAACAGAAGAGTCGATTTTACAGTCAATCTCTAAAGAAACTTCTACTACAGAAGAATCTGAGTTGGAACAAATGCCTGTGGACGAAGCTCCTGTTGAAAGTACTGTAATTACGGAAACAGAAATAGAAGATAGTGCTGAAATTACGGAAGAAGTTACACAAGTTTTACCTGAAGAAAGTAAGGAAGTTCCGGTGTCTACAGAAGAATTTGTTGAAAATGAGATAGCAGAAAAAGTAGAGGAAAATCTTTCTTTGCCGTTGCAGGAAATTCAAAGTGTTCAGAAAGAAGATCCTTCGGATGAAGTTTTTGAAATTGCAGAAATTGATGACAAAGAAATCAACGATGAAAAAATTGATTATGTTGAAGAAATCCCTGAAGAAAGCAAGGCTCAGATTGTAAAAGAAGAAAAAAACGATGATTTTGAGTTGGCAGAAGTTGAAAATGATGATGGAACTGATGAATTCATAACAATTGAGGTTGAACTTGTAGAAACAGAACCGGTTTATCCTTCTTCAGAAGAAGAAAGTGTAGAAAGTGTTGTTGAGAATAATGATGAAAAAGCTCCGGTTGAGATTGTTTTAGAAACTCAGGAAAAAATTGATGAAGATTTTTTTTCAAGTATGGTTATTTCCCCTGAAGAATCGGTAGAGCAGGATTCTGAAGACAAAAACGAGCTTTCTCAACAAGATGCAAAGGATATTTTTTCTCAGATTACAGGTGAAACAGTTGAAATTGAAGAAAATATCCTTGATGACATGGAAAATGAATCTGAAAATTTAGAAAGTGTTGTTTCTAAAAGTGAAGAACTGTTCAAAGATAATCTTAAGTTTAATGAAAAATACTCTAAAATCATATACAATGATTTTTCGCTTACTCCAAAAACAAAGCAAAATAATTCAAAAACTTATTATTTACAGATTGCTTCGCTTGAAAATGAGGATAATATTGAAAAAATCATAGATACATATGCTTCAAAATATCCTGTAAAATTGGTGAAGGCTTCTAATACAAAAAATTATCAAGTTATGATTGGGCCTCTTAATGATGATGAGTATGAGATTGTAAGAGCAAGATTCAAGGCAATCTACAAAGATGCATACTTGAGATTAAAAAATTAACAAAAACATAAAAAATTATTTGAGGTTGTTTTTAGTGTAATATAGTCTAAGAGCAACCTCTTTTTTTATGCCTTGAAAACTGTAAGCCAAAATAGTAAAGTAAAAGAAATGCATATAAAATTACAAAATTTAAATAAGACTTATACATCTACAGACGGAACTCGGATAGAAGCTGTAAAAGATATTTCACTTGAAATTCCTGAAAATAAGATTTTTGGAATAATAGGAAAAAGCGGAGCAGGAAAATCTACTCTTGTAAGGCTCATAAGTCTTTTGGAATCTGTTGATACCGGCAGTATCTTTTATAACGATTTACGAGTAGATAATCTTGAAAAAAAAGATTTAATAGCTCAGCGTCGCAAGATAGGAATGATTTTTCAGAATTTTAATCTTTTTTCTTCAAGAACGGCAGCCAAAAATGTGTCGTATCCTATGGAAATTTCAGGTTATTCAAAAAAGGAAATTGAATATCGTGTAAAGGAAATGCTATCTCTTGTAGATTTGGAAGACAGAGCTGATGCTCCAATAAGCACTCTAAGCGGAGGTCAAAAGCAGCGTATTGCTATTGCCAGAGCACTTTCTATAAAACCGGATATTCTTTTTTGCGATGAAGCTACAAGTGCTCTTGATCCTCAAACAACCCGTTCAATTTTAAATTTGATTCGTGAAATTCAAAAGAAAATGAATCTTACGGTTGTCATGATAACTCATCAAATGGAAGTTGTAAGGGATTCTTGCGATATGGTTGCCGTTGTTGATCAAGGTTGTATAGTTGAGCAAGGCAATGTAAAAGATATTTTTATTAATCCCAAAACTAAAATTACAAAAGAATTCGTTATGAACAGCGTAAATGACTGCAAAAAATTTCTTGATTCCGGACTTGTCAGGTGGTCTAATGACGGAGGTGAATATTCGATCAAGTTTGTTGGAAAGAAAACCGATGAACCGATTTTGAGCAATGTTTGTAAAAAATTTGATATTGATTTGAATATTCGTGCCGGAGGAATTCAACTGTTACCGGATGAACAAATAGGTACAATGATTACCGATATTATCGGTTCTGAAATGGAAGTAAAAAAAGCACTTTCATGGCTTAACGAAAAAGGTCTTATAGTCGAAAAGCTTTCCGATAAAAATTTTGACGGAGAATAAAATGTGTATATTAACAAGTTTTTTTTCAAGTGCCAATTTTATGCTTGTTTTTACGGCAACCTTACAGACTCTTGAGATGGTATCGCTTTCCGCTATTTTTTCTCTTTTGTTAGGCTTTCCATTGGGCGTTTTGCTTTGTGTAACAAATCCTATGGGAATAATGCCAAAAAAGGTTCTCAATGAGATTATGGGGAAAATCGTAAATATTTTGAGATCTTTTCCGTTTATTATTTTGATGATTGTAATTATGCCTCTAAGTCGCTTTATAATCGGAACAAGCATCGGTACCGAGGCTACAATTATTCCTCTTTCAATAGCTGCAGCTCCGTTTGTAGCCCGTGTAATTGAAGCAAGTTTGAATGAAGTAGATCCGGGGGTTTTGCAAGCTGCCCGTGCTATGGGTTCTACAAATTGGCAAATAATGTACAAGGTTATGATTCCGGAAGCTCTACCCGGAATAGTAAGTGGTATAACTCTTACTATTATTAATCTAATCGGTTATTCTGCTATGGCAGGTGCAATCGGAGGAGGTGGTCTTGGAGATCTTGCAATACGATATGGTTATCAACGTTTTAGACCCGGAATTATGATAGCATCTGTAATAATAATTTTAGTTATGGTAGAATTGGTTCAGTTTTTTGGGACAAAACTGACAAATAAATTAATTAGCAAAAGATAGGAGAAAAAATGAAAATGCTAAAAAAGATTTTTTTTGTAATAGCAGCTTTTAGTCTGCTTTTTTTTGCAGGCTGTAGAAAATCTTCCAACACTTTAAAAGTAGGTGCTACACCTGAACCACATGCAGAAATGCTCAAATTGGTAAAGGAAGATCTTGAAAATCAGGGAATAAAACTTGAAATTATTGAGTTTACTGACTATGTAACTCCAAATGAAGCTTTGGAAAGTTCAGACATTGATGCAAACTTTTTTCAACACATTCCTTATTTGGAATCTTTTAATTCGGAAAAAGGCTATCATCTTGCAAATGCAGGAGGAATTCACATTGAACCGGTTGCTTTATATTCAAAAAAATATGCAACCCTTGATGAATTTAAATCTAAAGCAAAGGTTATTGCAATTCCAAATGATCCTACAAATGAGGGAAGAGCTTTAATGCTTTTAGCAAGTGAGGGAATTATATCCTTGAAAGAAGATGTAACTATTTCCGCAACACCTCTTGATATAACAGAAAATCCGTTAAACTTAAAATTTCGTGAAATAGAAGCTGCAAGTCTTCCACGTGTTTTGGAAGATGTTGATGGTGCCGTTATAAACGGCAATTATGCAATTCCGGCCGGTCTTATTGCAACTAAAGACGGTCTTATTGTAGAAGGAGCTTCATCACCTTATGTAAACGTTATTTGCGTAAAAAACGGAAATCAGGATAACGAAAAAATAAAGGCTTTGGTAAAGGCTTTACAAGGTGAAAATATAAAAGAATGGATAGAACAAAAATATCCTAATGGCGAAGTTTTGCTTGTAGATTAAAAAAAATAAAAACAAAAGCAGATGTCCCGAAAGTAACTTACTTTTGGGGCATCTGTTTTTTTAAATCACTGTTCCTGATTTTAAAATTGCATTTTTATTTATTACGATAATTCCTTCCGAAATAGAATAGTTTTCATATGTTCCGTCTTTTAGATTTTCAGGATTCAAGCCTATGGAGCAATCATTTCCTATTCTGGCATTTTTATCGATTATAGCTTTTTTTATTTTACAATTTTTTCCAATTCCAATATTTGGAATTTTTTTATCGGCATTTTCTTTTTTTTGTTCGTCATTTTCATAACTGTCAGCTCCCAACATGAGAACTCCGTCAAGCTCGCAACCTTCGCTTATCATGGATCTAACACCTATTATGGAACTTGTTACTTTACAGTTGTTTAAAATGCACCCTTCTGCCGTATTTACGTGGGACATCGTTGTGTTAATAATTTTTGTAGTAGGTAAGTTTCTTGGATGCGTATAAATAGGTTTTGTTTCATTGTAAAAATCAACTTTAGGGCAATCCGATGTAAGATCTATTCCTGCTTCATAGTAACTGGTGATAGTTCCTATATCTGACCAATATCCGTCATAAATATATGCATTTACCTTGCTCTTTTTTAATTGTTCGGGGATAATTTCCTTTCCAAAATCAGTGTAACTGTTGTCTAACGCTTGCTCCAGTGTTTCTGCATTGAAAATATAAATACCCATCGATGCCAAATATTCAAGTTTTTCATTATGTTCATTTGTTTCTATATCTTTTGTAATTTTCCATGAACAAAGATCGTAATCAGCTTTAGGTTTTTCTATAAAGTCAATAATAGTATTTTTTTCATCGATCTTCATGATACCGAATTCCGTAGCTTCTCTTCTGCTAACCTTTGTAGTTGCTATTGTAATATCAGCTCCGGATTCAATATGTTGTTGCATATATTTTTCCAAATCCATTTTAAAAAGCTGATCACCTGAAAGGATTATATAGTGAGTAGGCTTTTGAGTTTTAAAGTGAATAAAATTTTTTCTAACAGCATCTGCCGTTCCTTCATACCAACTGTTGTGTTCAAAAGTCTGTTCCGCTGCCAAAATTTCTACAAAACCTCGACCGAATCTGTCAAAATTATATGAATTGCTTATGTGCATATTCAAAGACGCAGAATTAAACTGTGTTAAAATATAAATCTGTTCAAATCCTGAATCTATACAGTTTGATATGGGGATATCTACAATTCGATATTTTCCTGCAAAAGGAACCGCCGGTTTTGAGCGTTCTTTCGTCAAAGGAAATAACCGAGTACCTTTACCTCCGCCTAAAATTATTGATAAAACCTTGTTCATAGGAACCTCCGAGGTTAATTATAAGTCATGAATAAGGATAAGGCAAATTTTTTTTGTATATTATTTTTTTTCTAAACTAAATTTTTTCATTTGCCGATAAATAAATCAGGGACACCTTTTGATTTGGTGGGAATCTATGTTCGCAAAAAAATGCGGAAACGGAATTTGGGGGTAAAAATGATTAGAGGATGGTACACCGGTGCCAGCGGAATGAATGCACAGCAGGCAAGGCTTGATTCAATTTCAAACAATTTGGCAAATGTTGATACTACAGGCTTTAAAAAAGATATTGCAATTAGTAAGTCTTTTCCTGAGCTTTTGTTGAGAAGAATGAAAGACGACGGAGTTCACACGATGAATTTTGGCTCTTATGATAATGCACCTATTATCGGAAAACTGGGTTTGGGTGTCGAAACAAACGAAGTATATACAATCTTTGAACAAGGCTCTTTTAAAGAAACAGGCTCTAATACGGATATGGCACTTAGTGGGGAAGGTTTTTTTACAGTAATGACGCCTTACGGTGAAAAATATACAAGAAACGGAAATTTCATTATCGGTAAGGAGGGCTTTCTTGAAACAAAAGAAGGATATCAGCTTATGGGTGAAAATGGACCGATTTATATTGCGGATAAAAAGTTTAAAGTAAACGAAGACGGTGTAATTTATGAAAGCGAAGATATGCAGGAAATAGACAGAATAAAACTTGTCCGTTTTGAAAATGAAAGATACATCGTAAAACAAGGATCAAGTCTTTATTCTGAAACAAATATAAGCGGAAATCCTCATATTGCGGAAGGAAAAGAAAGACCTGTAGTTTTACAAAGTTATATCGAAAGTTCAAATGTAAATGTAGTAAATGAAATGGTGCAAATGATTGAAGTAAACAGAGCTTACGAGGCAAATCAAAAAACAATCCAGGCAGAAGATTCTATGGTTAGTACGTTGTGGTCTAAAGTTGCACAAGTACGTGGCTAAGAAAAAATGAGTAAGGACGGCAAAATATGGTAAGAAGTTTATGGACAGCTGCTACCGGAATGAATGGGCAGCAGGCAAATATAGATACAATTTCAAACAATCTTTCAAATGTAAATACTTCAGGATATAAACAGCAAAGAGTTGAATTTGAGGACTTGCTCTACCAGACTGTAAAAATGGCAGGAACTCCTGCAACTGAGGATACCGTAACTCCTGTAGGTATACAAATGGGAACCGGTGTAAAAGTTGCATCAACACAAAGAATTTTTAATCAGGGAAGTTTACAAAGCACAGGAGTGCAAACAGATTTGGCGATTGTGGGAGAGGGATTTTTTAGAGTTCAGCAATATGACGGAAGTTATGCTTATACTCGGGACGGTTCTTTTAAAATAGATTCTTCAGGTCAATTGGTAACATCAAACGGATTAAGGGTGATGCCTGAGATTATTATGCCTGAAAATTTTGAAATAAACTCCCTTGCTATCAGCGATGACGGAAGAGTAACCGTAAAAGTTGCAGGGTCAAATGACATTCTTGATGTTGGACAAATGGAACTTTACAAATTTGCCAATCCTGCCGGTTTAAGTGCTGTAGGAGATAACTTGTTTATTGTAACAAATGCAAGCGGAATTGCACAGGCTAATAGACCCGGTTTTGAAGGAATGGGTGTTACTAAACATAAGTTTTTGGAAATGAGCAATGTAAGCGTTGTAAATGAAATGGTACAAATGATTGTTGCACAAAGAGCTTATGAATTCAATTCAAAGGCAATTCAAACAAGCGATACTATGCTTAGCAGTGCGGTGAATTTAAAACGCTAGTTCAATGAATCGATAAGGCAATGATTTAAGGAAAATAAAAATGACAATCGGACAGATGGCTGCAATGAATTCAACCACAGGTGGAATAAACTCAATTACAAACGGATATGCTGCAAGTACAAGTGCAAATCTTGAAAATGAAATGAGTAAATTTCAAAGAATGCTTGAAAAACTTACTAAAAATCAGAATAATGATAGTGTGGAAACAAAACAAGCAAATCATAATTCTTCTTTGGAAAATAAGTTTCTTCCGTCTGGTAGATTGAACGGCGATTACAAAAGTGATTTTTCAGTAAAAAATTCTACAGAATCTGATAAGAATGCAAGACCTCAAGGTTTCGCTTCTGTAGGTTCAGGATCTTTTGCAAGTTCAAAAACAATAGACAAAACAAGTAAACTTTACGAGCAATCACTTGAACTTGAAAATTATTTTGTAAAAATAATGCTTTCCAGTATGCGTCAGACCGTACAAAAGAGTAATCTTTACGGCGATAACAGTTATGCTTCAAAGATGTATGAAGATATGATATATGATGAGCTTTCCGTTGCTATGACAAAGAATGCCGGTTTTGGATTGGCAGATCAAATTTATCTTAGCTTAGCTCAATAAAAAAAATTAAAAATATCATTAAGGAAATATGTTATGAGTAACACATTTGAAGCAGCTGTTGAAATTAGTCGTGAGATTGAAGCGGATTTAAATGTTAATCCTAAAAAATATAGAGTTTTAACAGGTGATCGTCCAACCGGAAAACTTCATGTAGGTCATTATTTTGGTTCTTTGCAAAATCGTGTACGTCTTGCCCAAATGGGAATTCCTACGATGATTCTTATTGCCGATTATCAAGTTTTAACTGATCATGATGCTTATCAGGAAATAAGTCAAAATACAAAACAGCTTGTTATAGACTATCTTGCAGCAGGAATAAATCCTGAAAAACAAGATGTCATAATTTATCCGCACAGTTATGTACCTGAATGTAATCAGCTGATGCTCCCGTTTCTTACGCTTGTTTCTAATGCCGAATTAAGCCGAAATCCTACTGTAAAAGAAGAGATTGAAAGTGCAGGTTTGAAAAACGTAAATGCAGGTATGTATACTTATCCCATTCATCAAGCATGTGATATTCTTTTTTGCAAAGGAAATCTTGTGCCTGTAGGTAAAGATCAATTGCCTCACTTGGAATTGACACGAAGTATAGCAAAGCGTTTTAATAAGAAATTTTGCGAAGAACAAAAATTTGAAAATGTTTTCCCGGAACCGCAAGCTCTTCTTTCAAAAACTCCGATGATTTTGGGTCTGGACGGAAGTAAAAAAATGTCCAAGTCAAGAGGAAATGCAATTATGCTTAGTGCAAGTGAGGATGAAACTGCAAAACTCATAAAAAGGGCAAAAACCGATGGGGAGCGTTTTATCACTTACGATCCTGAAAATAGACCGGAAGTTGCTAATCTTCTTACACTTATTTCGTTGTGTACCGGTGAAAGTCCTTGTGATATTGCTTCAAAAATTGGAGATGGTGGGGGAGGATTGTTAAAAACAGTTCTTACCGAAGCTTTAAATGAAAAATTAAAACCTTTAAGAAAAGAACGTTTACGTTTGGAATCAAGTCCTGATTACATCAGACAAGTTCTTTTAGACGGTGCTTCAAAAGCACGTGAAATCGGAATAAAAACTTTGGATGAAGTGCGTACTTGCATGAATATGGTTATATAAAAAATATATAGCAGTTGCAGGTAAGTTTTTAATAAATAAAATTATCCAAAACTAAAATGTTTTAAACTCTTACTTGGTTTTTATATATTTTTTTGCCGATTTTAAAAGCTTTTCTTTGGTGTTTTCTTCAGGATTATCCAAAACAGATTGAAATAATTTGTCTAAAATTTCTCCAATCTGTTTTCCGGGTTTTAATCCCATTGAAATTAGATCGTTCCCGTTGATTTTTAAATCTTTAAGACTAAGTGCATTATTTTCTTTTTTACATTTTTCTGTTCGCTCAATTAATTCATCAAGTAAATTTATTCCTTCTTGATTGTATTGATAAGCAGGTTTGTTATATTTTCCGTACATATCTGCAATACGTAAATCAATTAAGTCTTTTATATTTTCTACACCCACTCGTACCATAAACCTTCTTACTGCACTGTCAGTCCATGAGCTTTCATAATGAAACATATGATTTGCTATCAAGTGACATACTTTTTCAATTTCAGCATTGCTAAATTTTAATCTGTTCATTATTGTTCTGGCTTTTTTTTCTGAATATCGTTCATGGTTATAAAAAGTGCTGATAAAAAGATTGTTTTCTATTTTGTCTTTTTTGCTTTCAGGTTTTCCGGAATCATGAAGAAATGCTGCAAGGCGTATTAACGGTTTTGATTGAGGGGCTCCATCACAAGCAAAAAAACTGTGATCCATTACGTCAAAAATATGGTACCCCCTGTCATCTGCCTGTGTGCAATTCCTGCATACACACATTTCGCTCATAAAAATTTTCATTATTCCTGTTTCTTCCATAAGCTTTAGAGCTATGCTGGGTTTTTTGCTTGCCATAATTTTCATTAATTCATCTCTAAAGCGTTCCAAACTTATGCTGGATACTTTATCCAAAATTTCTTGCTTGAAAATTTCTGAATATGTATCCTTTTGTATACAAAAGGATAGTTTTGCAGCAAATCTTAAAGCTCTAACCGGACGTAAACCGTCTTCTATAAATCGTTCGTGGGGATTTCCAACTGTTCTTATTATCCCGTTTTTTAAATCTTCAATTCCGTTAAAAATATCAATTATTGATCCGTCTTTTAAATTTGCAGCAATTGCATTTATTGTAAAATCTCTTCGGGATAAATCCTGTTCAATTGTGCGGCAATATTCTACTTTGTCAGGATGTCTTGCATCTGAATAGTCGTCTTCCGTACGGAAAGTTGTAACTTCAATTTTTGCTCCCATAAAAATTACAGTTACAGTTCCGTGTTCAATTCCGGTGGGTATTACTTTATGAAAAATATTTTTTACCTGCTCCGGAGAGGCATCTGTTGCTATGTCCCAGTCTTCGCATTTTTCGTTCATCAACATATCCCGAACGGCTCCTCCTACAAGGTATGCTTGGTAGCCGTTTTTTTCAAAAATTTTGTTCATTTTTTTGAGAATTTGCGGGATTTCTATTTTCATTCCGTAACCTTTTTTTTATCGGTTTTTAAAATTTTGTTTAAAAACTTCTAAAGCCTCTGCATCTGAAACTTTTAAAAATTCAATTAAAATGGGATACTCTGTAAGAATTTTTCCCCATTTTGCAAAATATTCCATTTGGATATAGTCTTGAGCTGTAAAATAATCTTGATGTACTGCAATATCTATAATAGCTTTTTTTACCTGCTTTTGATATTCTGTGTATGTGGAGCGGGCTACATTGTAAATTTCCATATCAGGTAACTTTACAGTTTTTATCAAGATATCCGAAATTTCAATTGTATCAAATTTTTCTTCAGCTTCAATTTGACTTGCCAATTCTTTTGTATTGTTTTCAAATAGTTTTATATTTTGAGGATCTTCAATTGATTTATTCAAAATGCATTCTATAATGCTTTGAGCAATAAGTGAACTTTGAGTGTCAAGGTATTCTTTCAGATCGTCATTGTTTTTTGCATCCAGTTGTTTTACAAATTTTGCAAGTCTTTCTTCTTTAATTTTTATTTGTGTTTTTATTTCAAATTGATAACTGAAATCAGGAGTTCCTTCTGTCATTGCTTCAAAAATTTCACTTGAAGGAAGTTTTCCTTTAACTTCGGTTGTTTTTGAATACGGTTTGATAACGAATTTTCGTGTTGAAACATTAGTCGGGAGTAAATGTTGCCAATGCCATGAAAACTTACCTTGAATAATAGGTTTTTCGATTATTCCGCTGGTTTTTGTTACCATAACACCCGTGTTGCCTGCAGGAATTCTATATTGATCCCAGCCTAAAACAAATATGGTAATTGCAATTACAAGAATAATGATAAATGAAATAAAAAATTTCGTTTTCTTTTTCATGTTAAACCACCGTGTACTTTTCTATAGTTTTTTTTATCCTTTCATTGTATAATCTAATTGGAGATAAAAGCAATAATATGAGCGACAAAGTCCAAAAAAAAATTATTTTTCGTATTTTTAACCGTATCGATTTTTTTATTTTTTTGTTAATTTTATTGAATTTTTTTCTTTTTGCAGTTGGGAATTACAGAATGTTTTTGGATGATGTCCTTTCGGTGCTTTTAAAACTTATTGTATTTTTGTCCATAGGTGAATTTCTTTTTTCTGTTATTTCGATAGGACTTTCTTTTTATTACGGTATAACAACCGGAGAAAAATTTTATTTTTTTTGTATCATTTATTTTATATTTTTTTGCGTTTTCAGTGCTTTAATTATCAGTTTTTTTTCATTTGCTGATGTTTTTTTTCAAGGTTTATAACTTTTTTTTACTTGTAAAAATTAAGACTATATATTAGTATCTCCTGTTATGAATGCAAAAAGATTATACGGATTTCGTGGAGCGATTTGTGCTGAAAATACCTATGATGCAATTTTTGAAAATGTCAGATCCATGTTTGAGCAGCTTGTTTTTGTAAATAATCTTGTTGAACATGATATGGTTAGTATTCAGTTTACGGTAACACCGGATATAACGGCATTAAATCCTGCAACAGCTTTAAGAAAAGCCGGATTAGTTAAGGATGTTCCACTTTTTTGTTCTCAAGAACCTGTTTTTGAAAGCAGTCTAAAAAGTGTTATTCGTTGTATGATTTTGGCTTATTCAGATAATTCCGGAAAAGCAGTCTATTTAAATGGAGCTCAGGTCTTGCGTCCTGATCTTGCGGATAATGCAGAGTATGCAGGATAACAACTCTCTTTTTCAACAACAATTTTCTTCGATATGGATAGTTACTCGTGAATATGCACATATAGCAGAGGCCGGCGGAGTAAAAAATGTTTCTTGTTCATTGGCTGAAAATCTTTGCAAACTTGGAATTGATGTAACTGTTTTTATTCCTGAGTACAAATGTACGGATTACACGCTTGTAAAAGATATAAAAAAATCTGAAAAAATTAAGGCAGATATTTTAGTCGATAATAAAAATTATGAAATTTTTTTTACCGAAGGAATTTTACACGGTGTAAAGATTGTTTTTATCCGAAATAAAATTTTTGGAGAAAAAAACGATATATATGTTTATACCCGCAATGATGAATTGCATGATTCAAGACATAAAAAAGGAATAGGTCATTTTGATTGCTTTGAGATGAACAGCATTTTTCAGCAAGCTGTTCTTCATTACGGTTTTTTAAAAAAAATACAGCCTCAGATAATCCATAGCCATGATGCCGCTTCTTGTATGACAAGTGTTTATGCAAGAAATTTGTCGATTTTTTGCGAACATTACAAAAATACTAAGTTTGCAGTAACTATTCATAATGCAGGTCCGGGATATCTTCATTCTTTTTGCGGTATGGATTTTGCTAAACGAATCACAGGGCTTTCTGAGGAAGTACTAAAATATGGAATTGCTTCCTATGACTCTAATATGATAGAGCCTTTTTTGCTTTCTTCAAAAGATTCTTTTTTTACTACCGTTTCTCCATGGTATGCAGAAGAATTGTTTGATGCAGATAGTAAATACAATGTTCTTGCAAAAGATTTTTGTCGTCTAAAAATAAACATAAAAGGTATTACAAACGGAATAGATTACGAAAAATATGACCCCAAAGATATAAAAAAATCTAAACTCGATTTTGCTTTTGACCCTGCAAATGCCGATTTTGACGGTAAGTACAAGCAAAGAGATGATTTTTTAGTGAATATGAAAAAAATGGTTGCAAACTATCCTGATTTGGAATTTTTTGGCGGCTTGGAAGCTGTTGATAAAGATACGGTTGTTTTTGTTTACCAAGGAAGAATGGTAAGTCAAAAAGGAATTGAAATATTTGCACAAGCGGCACAAAATCTTCTTTTACAGAAAAAAAATGTCTGTTTTATTGTTCATGGACAAGGGCAAAATTATATAGAAAATTCCCAAATAGAAATTGCAAAAAAATTTTCTGATAGATACGTTTACATACGAGGTTATGAAAGAAAAATTGCCAGAACTTGTGTTGCTGTAGGAGATTTTCTTGTTCTTCCAAGTCTTTTTGAGCCATGCGGTCTTGAAGATTTTATTTCTCAAATTTATGGAACTCTTCCGGTGGCACATGCTGTAGGTGGTCTAAAAAAAATAAAAGATTTTGAAACAGGTTTTCTTTACAAAGAAAACGATAGTAAAGAGCTTCAATCTTTGTTGGAACGCTTGATTATACTTAAAAACGAAAACCCGGTGTTATTGCAACAAATGATAATTAAAGCTGCAAGTTCAGTAAAAAAAGAATATTCTTGGTATGGAATAATAAAAAAAGAATACATGACTTTTTATAAAAAAATACTCTTTTCTACTTGACTAAACTTTTATAAAGATATATATTTCTAACCGTTCGTTATGCCAACTTAGCTCAGCTGGCCAGAGCACGTGATTTGTAATCTCGGGGTCTAGGGTTCGAATCCCTAAGTTGGCTTACTCTTTGCGGGTTTTTAACGAATAAGACTTGGGGAGGTTCCAGAGCGGTCAAATGGGGCAGACTGTAAATCTGTTGCTTATTGCTTCGAAGGTTCGAATCCTTCTCTCCCCACATTCGGTGTTGACTTGTTCAGCACCTTTTTTTTTAACCGGAGAATTAGCGTGAAAGAGTCTTTTTACAATTCTGGATTAAAATTTTCTTGTAAAAAATGTTCTCACTGCTGCCGAGGAGAACCCGGGTATGTTTATTTATCTAAAAATGATCTTAACAATTTAATTTCGGTTTTTTCTGTTTCAAAAGCACAGTTTATATCTTTATATTGTCGCTGGGTTCCTTATTACGACGGTTCCTATGTTTTGTGTTTAAAAGAGAAAGACTCTTATGATTGCATTTTATGGAAAAATGACGGATGCTCTGCCTACCAAATGAGGCCTGTTCAATGTAAAACATATCCTTTTTGGACTCATCTTATGAAAGATAAAAATGAATGGGAAAATGAAAAACTGAATTGTCCCGGAATTGATTGCGGAAAATTTCATTCAAAAGAAGAAATAAAGGCAAGTTTAATTCAATATGAGCTTAATCTTCCATACAGAAAATCAGAATTTGAGGAGAGTTCCCCATGAGAGTAAAATTTTGGGGAGTTAGAGGTTCTTTGCCTTCTCCTGTTTGTCCGGAAAGTGTTTTTGCAAAAATTCAATCTGTAGTTCAACGCATTAGCGTTAGAGATTTAGAAAACGAGGAAAGTCGTGAAAATTTTGTAGCTTCTTTACCTCCGTGGCTTTGCTCTACCGTAGGAGGGAATTCTTCCTGTGTTGAGTTACGAATTTGTGATGACGAGGTTTTTATCCTTGATGCCGGTAGTGGAATTAGAGAGCTTGGAATAGAACTTGTTCAAGCTAAAATAAAAAAAATTCACATTTTTTTTTCACACTTTCACTGGGATCATATTCAAGGTTTGCCGTTTTTTGAACCTCTTTTCAAAGATGATTGTGAAATTCATTTTTACTCTCCTATGCCGTTTATGAAAGAAGTCCTTTCCGCTCAAATGAAATATCCGGTTTTTCCTGTGGATTTTGAATCCGGTTGTAAAAGTAGAAAGTTTTTTCACAAAATAACAGAGAATGAAGCTTTTGAAGTTTGTGGGGTTATTGTAAATTCCAGAAAAATAGAGCATCCCGGTAAGTGTTTTGCTTATTCATTTTTACAAAAAAACGGAAAGAAACTTATTTTTGCTACGGATTGTGAGCTTAGCCTTTCTTATTATGAAAAAAACGAAGCAATTGTTAATTTTTTTTCTAATACTGATGTAATAATCATGGACGGACAATATTTGGTGCATGATGCTATCTTAAGAGAAAATTGGGGACATTCGGCTTTTTGTTATGCAATAGATTTTGCAAATCACTGGAAAATCGGCACTTTATTTATTTTTCATTACGATCCTCAATATTCTGATAGAACTCTTTATTCGCTTTTTGATAAGGCTGTATGGTATGTCAAAAATGTAATTTCATCAAAAATAAAAATTGAGTTGGCAAAAGAGCATGACAGTTTTGATTTGTAAATTTTATTTGTGTACTTTTGTGCAGATATGTCTGTAAGGAGAGAGAATTTTGGAAAAAAATTTTCAATTAGATATGAATATTCAAGAGGTAAAAGAGTTGTGTCTTTTTTTTCGAAGCTTATCTTTTGAAAAAACAAAATTTATAACAGACTTGGAAACTGAACTTGAAAATTATCTTTTTAATACTATGACAATCGATGAAGCGGAAAGGTTTTTTAATGAACAATAACATCAATAAATTACAAAAAAATCTACATTTAAAAAAAAATAAAATTTTTCTTTCGGTAATTATAGTTATGCTGATGTTTTGTATAACTTGTATTTTTATTTTTCCAACTTTTTTTAAAGCTAAAACACCGTCCGGTGAAAAATCAAAAAAATATGTCTCTTATCAATTAAAGGTAAGGAAAGGGGAAGGGATGCGTTCAATTGCTTCCCGGCTTGCTGAAAATAAACTGATAAAATCGGAACATGCTTTTTATATCTATTCCCGTTTAAAAAAGCCTGTCATTAAAGCCGGAATTTATAATGTTTCAAGTAACCTTTCCGTAAAGCAAATTATAGAACTTCTGTCAAACGGAACTCAATTCCAAATAGTGATTTCTGTTCACGAAGGTTTAACAATGCGTAGAATAGGGCAACTTTTGGAAGAAAAAGATATTTGTTCAAAACAAGATTTTCTTAATTCCTGTTTCAACAAAACACTTTTGGAAAAATACGGTCTTATTTCCGACAAAATAGAAAGTTTTGAAGGTTTTTTGTTTCCTGATACTTACTTTTTTTATCCGGAAATGGATTCCGATTCTGTTGTATGCACTATGGTAGATAATTTTTTTGAAAAAGTATCTACCATCAACGGTTTTTCAAAGCTTAATTTGGATCAAAAATACTATGTTTTAAGATTGGCATCGATTGTTGAACGAGAGTATCGTTTGCCGGAAGAAGCTCCTTTGATAGCAAGTGTTTTTGCAAATCGTTTGCGTCAAAATATAGGTTTGTATTCTTGTGCTACTGTTGAATATATAATTACGGAAATAAAAGGGCTTGCTCATCCTGATGTGATTACATATGAAGATTTAAAAATTAACAGTCCGTATAATACTTACAAGTATGCCGGACTACCTCCTTCTCCAATTTCAAATCCGGGTCTTATAGCTTTAAATGCCGCTTGTAATCCACCAAAAACTTCATATTACTTTTTTAGACTTGCAGATCCCAAAACCGGAAAACATCATTTTTCGGATAATTTTGATGAACATACGGAAGTTGGACGAAATCTTTCTGTAAAAAAGGCAGCAGGATACTAATGAGGCGTATTTCACACAAAACTATTGATGAAATAAATCAGAGAGCGGATTTTCCGTCTCTTGTTGGCGAATATACTCAACTTGAACGGCGTGGTTCGGAATTTTGGTGTAGATGCCCCTTTCATACTGATAAAACACCATCTTTTCACATTCGCCCGGATGTAAAAATGTATAAATGTTTTAGCTGCGGTAGAGGTGGTTCCATAATTAATTTTTATACTGAAATTGAAAAAATTTCTTTTGTAGAGGCGGTTGAAAGGCTTGCAAAAAAAAACGGTATAGAAATTGTTTATGAAGGAAATATAGCGTACATACCGGAAGAAAATAACAAACATGATGAATATGTTGAGCTTTATAACAGACTTGCAGATACATATAAATTTTTTCTTAATGATACTGAAATGGGAAAAATAGCCTTGGATTATCTTATGTCTAGGGGTGTATCTAAAGAAATGATCGAAAAATTTAAAATAGGATATTCACCTGCAGACGGAAAATGGTTGAAAACTTTTTTGAAATCGAAACATTATTCTGATGAATTTTTATCCAACACCGGTTTGTTTTCAAAAAAATATCCTGATTTTTCTTTTTTTAGAGATAGGCTTATGTTTCCTATTTTTGACAGGAGAGGGGATGTTGTTGCTTTTTCTGCACGTTTTTTACGAGGTGATGCTTCTGCTGCAAAAACAGGAAAATACATAAATACCCCGGAAACCGTTTGGTATAAAAAAAGTGAAATTCTTTTCGGTTTTAATTTTGCAAAAGACGCAATGCGGGTTTCAAAAAAAGTGATTATTTGTGAAGGAAATTTGGATGTTATTGCTTTTCATCAAGCCGGAATAATGAATGCTGTTGCATCCTGCGGTACAGCTCTTACGGAAAATCATGTAAAAATACTTTCAAGTTTTGTAGATACAGTTTACCTTTCATTTGATTTGGATGAGGCGGGGATAAATGCCGCTATAAAAGCTATTACGCTTTGCCGTAAAGCAGATCTTACTGTTAAGGTGTTGAAACTTGAAGGAGGGAAGGATCCTTCGGAAATTTTTCAAAAATTGGGGAAAGAGCAATTGACATATGCTATAAAGTGTGCTATCCTCGATGCTGATTTTTTGTTTTCAATTCTGGCGAAACGTTACGATATAGGTACCCCGGACGGGAAAAAACGAGCTGCTGAGGCTTTTTTTTCTTACGTTCATTCTCTAAAATCTGAAATGCAAAAATCTGCAAGCCTTGAGCAATTGAGCCGGGCTTATAATTTAAATCTTGAGGCCGTAACGAGAGATTTCTATAACAGTCAAAATGAAAATTTCAAGAAAAATAATTCCGTATCTGATGTAAATTACTGTAATGACAACAGAGTAAGAATGAATGCCCAGATAAGGGCAATGCTTGCGGTGATTTCCAATATGAAATATTTTTCTAAGGTACGTTCTTTGCTGACTGTTGACGATTTTGATGATGTTTTGGCTCGTGATATGTTTATTGCTTTGGAAGAGTGCTACAGGGAAGGTTCTGATAGTTTTGATTCATTTATCGCACGCTGCACGGATGATAGAGTGAAAAAGATTGCAATAGATTCGATTACAAATGGAGAATTTACAAGCAATTCTGAGCAGGTCGTTGCTGATTGTATAAAACTTATTAAGAAATTGAGTCTGACTAGAAAAAGAGAAAGACTGCAAAATCAATTAAGGCAGTGTTCTACATCGACTTTAGAAGAAAAGCAGACAGCTGAAAATCTCTTGAATGAAGTAATGGGCATAGATTTGGAACTTAGGAAATTTACAAAAAAGGATGCTATTGGATGACAGATAACGCACTGGATTGTGCAATCGCAAGTATAGTTGATTATGCAAAAGCTAAAAAGCAGATCAATTGGGATGAATTAAGCGATCTTTTGCCGACGGATATTTTAAAAGATACTGAAAAAATGGCAAAAGTTCAGGCGGTGCTTCAAGAAAACGGTATTGAGTTTGATGAAGACGTTGATAGTGATGAAGACGAAGATAACGACCTTGTTGATGAAGATGACGATGGAGAAAATGAGGTAAAAACTGTTGTTTCTTCCGATCGTAAGAGAATGGTTTGTACCAATGATAAGTCTGTAAGCGGAGATGACCCCATAAAACTGTATCTTCGTGAAATAGGAAAAGAAAATCTTTTAACTGCAGAACAAGAAGTTGAATTATCTAAAAACATGGAAGAAGGGGAAAATATAATAAAGAATGTGATCCGCAATTCGGGTATGATGATTCCTGAATTTTATGAAATAGCAAAAAAAGCATTTGCAAGAGTTGATCAGCATGAAAGCGGAAGACCTAGAAAAGAAATTAATGAGGAAATGGCGGAAAAGCGTCGTTTGAAAAATGCTTATGCGGATATTTTAAAACCTGTTTTACCTGAATTAAAGCAGTATATGGCTTTAAAAAAACAGCTTTATGAAACCGATGTTGCAAATTATTCTGAAAATGATGAATTAGTTACATTGCGAAACAAGGTTTTACCGGAACTTCAAAAAATAGATATCCAATCGGAAGAGTTGGAAAAATTTTCTGCAAGATTTATTGAAAATGACAAGAAAATAGGTGAATATCAGCACAAACAGGAAAGAAAAGCAAAAGAGCTTAGAATTACGGATTACTCGGAGTTACGAAGTTTAGGAAAAAAGATGGCGATAAAGTCAGAAAGAACTAAACTTGAAACAGAACTTGGTATGAATGCTGATGAGATTCGTGACATATACACACAAATTCAAAAAATTGACAGAAAATTGAGACGTCTGGAATACGATTTTGAAAATAACGTTCAAGAAATACAAGAAATGACAAAAGAAATCATGAGCGGTAAAAAAATGCTGGAAATCGCAAAGAATAAGCTTATTAACGCAAACTTACGTCTTGTGGTTTCCATTGCAAAAAAATATACGAACAGAGGTTTGCAATTTTTTGATTTAGTTCAAGAGGGAAATATAGGCCTGATTAAAGCTGTTGAAAAATTTGAATATCGAAAAGGATATAAATTTTCAACTTATGCAACATGGTGGATTAGGCAAGCAATTACCCGCTCGATTTCAGATCAGGCAAGAACTATAAGGGTTCCGGTTCACATGATTGAGCAGATTAACAAGGTAATGCGTGAAAGCAGGCAGTTAATGCAAAAACTTGGAAGGGAACCTACTGATGAGGAAATCGCAGAGCAGCTCGGTTGGCAAGTAAGTCGTGTAAAACAGGTAAAAAGTGTTGCACGTGAGCCTATCTCGCTTGAAACTCCTATTGGAGAAGAAGAAGATTCTTTACTGGGGGATTTTATCGAGGATAAAGAAGTTGAAAATCCTGCAAATCAGACGGCATATACTTTGTTACAGGAGCAGGTTCATTCTGTTTTGGCAACTTTGCCTGCAAGAGAACAGGAAGTTTTAAAAATGCGTTTTGGACTTGAGGACGGATATTCTCTTACTTTGGAAGAAGTAGGTCTTTGTTTTGATGTTACAAGAGAAAGAATAAGGCAGATTGAAGCAAAGGCACTGAGAAGACTTAGGCATCCCAGAAGATCCAGCGGTTTACGCGATTATATAGACAGTTAATTTATAATTTTGTATAATGAATCGCTTTGTATAATTTTTAAAGAGGTTGATAAAAATGTCTGACATGAATGAGGTATTTGATAAATTAAGAAACCTGCAGGAAATCCTTTCACAAGAATATGAGTTGCAGTCGGAGATGGACGAAGCACCAAAAGAGCTTTCCAGTCAAGAAGCTTTTTTGGAAAGTTTAAAAAAAGGTTTTATTGATACCAGTAGTACTTACGATGAAGTAAAATCCAAAGTTGCAAAATTGCGTGTGGAATTGGCTGATGCGGATGCAGCAAGAGAAAGAAGTGAAAAGGGAATGGATAATATCACAACCCACAGAGAGTATGAGGCTTTAGACAAAGAGATTAATGAAGCAAAAGAATTGGAACAATCTCTTAGAAAAGAACTTCAAATAAAGGAAAAATCTCTTGCAGAATTGAATGATAAATTGGACAAAGAGCAAGCTTTGATAAAATCTACTGAAGAGGAGCTTTTTGCAAAAAAGACTAGTCTTGATAACAAAATTGCACAGTCTAATGATAAGCTTTCTGCACTTGTTTTGGAAGAAAAAAAACTTGTTGATGAAATCGAAGCAGTTCCGAATGTGGATAATGAAATAATTTTTAAATTCAAACGTATCGTAAAAAGTAAACACAATAAAGGTATTGTTGCGGTTAAGGGAAATGTTTGTGAAGGATGTCATATGATTCTTCCCAATCAGTTTGCCAACGACGTACGTAACGGTGAGGAAATTGTTTTTTGTCCTTATTGCAGCCGAATACTTTTTTATGAAGAAACAAGCGGTGATGAAGAACAGTACTGCACAATGGATGATACAGGGACTCTTGCAGATCTTGATGATGACTTTGATGAATTTGACGACGGAGATGATGACGGAGATGAAAGAGAGTCGATAAAGCCTGTTGACTCTGTAGATTTTTAAAAAATAGGGAAGGAAAATAATCGCTGACTGAATTCCAAAGATGGAGTTTAGTTTGAGGAAAGTCCGAGCTCCTTCGGAAAGAATGCCGGGTAATAACCGGGCGAAAAGCTTTTAGTTTTGCGACAGAAAGTGCAACAGAAAATATACCGCCTTAACAGGTAAGGGTGAAAAGGCAGGGTAAGAGCCTACCGCACTTTTGGAAACAAAAGTGGCAGTGTAAACCTCATTCGGAGCAAGGTCAAGCAGTAATCTTATTTTCCGATATAACGATTACGGGTAGGCTGCTACAGACAATCGGTAACGGTTGTTGCAGATAGATGATTATGGCATAAGGAAACTTATGTTGACAGAACTCGGCTTATTTTTCTTTCCCTTTTTTATTTTTGGTGGGAGTTATGAAAGATGTTATCATGAATGATAACAATGTTGCAAAAAAAAAATCTAAGTTGCTTGCAATTATATGTGTAAGTGTAGCCGTGCTCGTTTTGGTGTTTTTACTGGTATTTTTTCTTGTAAAAATTGTTAAAAATTCTAAAAGTGATGTTCCTTCTGTAAACCGATTATATTCTCTTTGGCAAAAAGAGGATTATCGTCAGGTATATGACACTTCTGCCTTAATTGTTGAAAAAAATCCGTTAAATATAAAAGCTGTACTTTTTCACGGCTATAGTTCTTTTTTTCTTGCCTTATCTCAAACTGATGTAACGGCCACTCATGCTTTTTTGGATGAAGCTATAAATTACATGAGATTTGCTCTAATTTATGCAGATAGAGAAACTTTGCCGCAATTGTATTATATGTTAGGTAAGGCGTACTTTCAAAAAAATATTTTTTCATCATATCATTACTATTCCGACCTGGTAATAAAATATCTTGAGTTGGCAAAAGATCGTGGGTATGTATCACCTGATATCAGTGAATTTTTAGGTTTGTGTTATTCAGATTTAGGTATGATTGACGAAAGTTTGACTTCTTTTACGCAGGCTTTGATGACAAGAGAATCAGATTCTCTTTTACTTGCAATTGCCAGGCAGTATTATAAAAAAGATCAAAAAGAAATTTCAAAACAGTATTTGGCAAGGGTTGTTGAAAATAGCACTGATGACGATTTGGTATTACGTAGTAAATTACTTCTTGCAGATATCCTATTTGATGACGGACAGTATAGTCTTGCGGAAAAAGAGTACGAATCTGTAATTTTGAAAGACAATACTATTGCAGATGCTTATTATGGATTAGGAAATATTTATGAAAAGTATGGTGATACTGCAAAGGCAAGAAGTGAATGGCGTAAGGCTTTAAAAGTGCAGGTTAATCATGCTGGTGCTATAAAAAAATTGGGTATATAATAGATTTTGTTGGAGGAATTATGAATTTTTTGGACAAGTTTTCAACTGATATTGGAATTGACCTTGGTACATGCAATACTTTGGTTTATGTGAGAGGAAAAGGTATAGTTGTAAACGAGCCTTCCGTAGTTGCCGTAGAGAAGGGAACTAAAAGAGTTGTTGCGGTAGGTGCCGAGGCAAAACGTATGCTATATAAAACTCCCGGTGATATACAAGCTATTCGTCCGTTGGCTGACGGTGTTATTGCAGATATGGATAGCACTGAAAAGATGATAAGATATTTTACTACTAAAATTATGCCGAAACATAAGCTTTTTAAGTCTATGAGGATGAAAATAGGAATTCCAAGTTGTATCACGGAAGTTGAAAAAAGAGCTGTTCAAGAGGCTGCATTAAAAGCAGGTGCAAAAGAGGTTCAGGTTATTGAAGAATCGCTTGCGGCTGCAATTGGTGCACAAATTCCTATACATGAACCTGCAGGACATATGGTTTGCGATATCGGTGGTGGAACAACAGAAGTTTCTGTAATTTCTCTTGGCGGAATGGTAGTTACGAATGCAATTCGGCTTGGTGGAGATGAATTTGATGAGGCTATAATAAAGCATGTTCGTGATGTTCATCAGTTAAAAATAGGAGCTCAAACAGCAGAAAAACTTAAAATTACCATCGGAAATGCGACTCCGGATAAAAATATTGATAAAATGGAAATAAAAGGAAATGATGCAATTACAGGTCTTCCTCGTGAGCTTGAAATAGACTCGGTAGAAGTGCGTGAAGCTTTAAAAGATCCTATTACACAAATTGTTGATGAAATTAAACATACTCTGGGACAAACACCCCCTGAGCTTGCTGCAGATATATTTACACATGGAATTGTAATGACCGGAGGAGGTTCTCTTTTAAAAGGATTGTCAAAATTAATTTCAAAAGAAACCGGTGTTCCCGTTATTGTTGTGGAAAAACCTCTTGAATGTGTTGCAATCGGTGCAGGTCAGGCTTTTGAATTATTCAGTGATATCAAGTCCGGCAGAAGTGTTTATGACGATTTAAATTCATAATACAATAATATGAAAAGGAAAATTTCTTCGAATTCTTTTAAGCTTTCTCTTGTTGTGCTTGTTGTACTTGTTGTTTTTTCCGGTATTATACTGGGACTTTCAAGCGGAGGCTTTATTATCAGCGTAAAAGAAGTTGGATTTTCAGCTTTTTCAACAATTCAACACGGAACAAATTCACTTTTTCACGGAGTTACCGGTATTTTTTCGGCTGTTAAAGAGCTTGCTGAGCTAAAAACCGAATACACCAAACTTGTAGAAAAATTGGAAAATTACGAATATTTGCAGCGCGATAATGCTGAAATTCGCAAGGAAAATGAGAGATTAAAAAATCAATTACAGATTTCAAATGATTTTGAAAAGAAAAATTATGTTGCAAGAATCATAGGAAGGGATCCTGACAGTCTTTATTCTTCAGTTACGATAAACAAGGGTAGTAGACAGGGAATTAGAAAAAATATGCCTGTCATTGCATTGCAAAACGGCGATATCGGTCTTGTAGGAAAAATTGTTTCTGTAGGACCTAATACCAGTATGATTATGCCGATATACGATTTACATTGCAGTGTTTCAGGAAGAATACAACATACAAGGGATGTAGGTCTTGTAGAGGGGCAAGGCAGTGATAATGCTCCTTTGCGTATGCGTTACATAAAACGTAAAGTTAGAGATGAACTTCAGTATGGGGATGTTATCGTAACCAGCGGTGAAAACGGTAATTATATAGCAGATATTCCAATCGGAAGTATAAACAATATAACTGCTGTAGATTACGATAATTCTCTCATTATTGAGTTAGTTCCGGTTGTTGATTTTTCAAGATTGGAAAATGTCATGGTAATAGATTTAAAACAAGATAATAAGTGATAAGGAGTTTCCATGAAAAAAATTTTTTTTGTTTCACTGTTATTTTCATTTTGTTTTCTGCTTTTTGAAACATCAATTGTTTCCAATTTAACTTTTTTACCGGCTTTTCCTGATTTTCTTTTGATAATTTTGATTTATTTTTCTCTTCATAACGGACAGCTTTTGGGAGAATCAAATGGATTTGTAAGCGGTTTGATGCTTGATTTTTTTACTGCAGCTCCGTTGGGATTTAATTGTTTACTACGTACAATTTTAGGCTGGATATTCGGATTGTTCCATAACATTTTTAATACAAGAAGTGTTTTGCTACAAGCTGCATACGGTTTTGTCGGCACAATAATAAAAGCTGTTTTTGTTTTTTTGATTTCTCTTTTTTTTAAAGGTGTAAATAATTATTCAATTTTTTCACAGATTTTTTTAACGGAAGCTTTGCTTAATGCTATTTTTACTCCTATTTTGTTTATTTTTTTAAATCTTTTTTCTGACTTTCTTATAATAAAACCGGAGAAAAATCTTTAATGTTGCGTTTTAATTCGGATTATTTTAAAAGCAAAAATACCCTTTCAAAATCTAAAAATCATAAACTTTGGTTTTTAACTATTCTTGTGATAGTTTGTTTTTTTATCTATACCGTTAAACTTTTTTCAATGCAGGTAATTTCAGGTTCATTTTATAGAAAAAAATCTGAAGTACTAAGTCAGCGTACAAATATCTTGCCTGCTCAACGTGGTGAGATTTATGACAGAGAAGCCGATACTCCCTTAGTTGTAAATACGGATTCTTTTGCAGTTGATATAATTCCGGGTGAAATTCCAAAGGGAAAATATGACACGGTTACCTTGATTATTGCAGATATGCTGGGGATGAAAAAAGAAAATATCGATAAAAAAATTCCTTCTGAAGTAAGAAATGATTATACACCGATTGAAATAAAATCAAATGTCGATTTTAAGAAAATTGAAAATATTGCAGAAAACCAAAATGATTTACCCGGTGTTTATTGGCGTTCAAAACCTTTACGCTCTTATGTAGGTGCTGAAAGTCTTTCTCATATATTAGGATATGTAGGCGACATTACCAGAGATGAGTTAAAAGTTATGTATAACAAAGGGTATTCCAGAACCAGTATTGTTGGCAAAACCGGTATAGAAAAACAATATGATTCACTTTTGCACGGAAAACCTGGTTTTATAATCAGAACGGTCGATGTAAAAGGAAGATATCTTTCAACTGAAGCAACAGTTCAATCTCCGGAAATGGGTAAAAATCTTGTTCTAACTATAAACTCTGATATTCAAAAACTTGCAGAAAAAGCTTTAGGAGATAGAGTAGGGGCTGTAGTTGTTTTAAAACCTTCAAACGGTGAAATACTTGCGATGGTTTCCTATCCTTTTTTTAATCCAAATGATTTTAACCTGGATAACGGCTCTTATATTTACCAAAAATTGAATGAAAATCCTGAAAAACCGCTTTTGAATCGTGCAATAAATGCAACGTATCCTCCTGCTTCTACTTTTAAAGTTATTATATCTACTGCTGCTCTTGCAGAAGAAAATTTTTCACAAACTAAAAAAATTCAGTGCACCGGAAAAATTGAATACGGAGGAAGAACATTTAAATGTCATAATCATTCCGGTCATGGTTATATGGATTTAAAAAATGGACTTGCACAGTCATGTAATGTTTATTATTGGACTGTCGGGCGTGATTTTCTTGGAATTGACAGAATTGCTTCCTATGCAAAAGAATTCGGTTTAGGTCAGCCGTTTAAAATCGATATTCCCGGTCAGGCTGAAGGTTTTGTTCCTACAGCACAGTGGAAAGAACGTCGCTTTCATGAAAAATGGCTTGGCGGAGATACAATGAACACATCTATAGGTCAAGGCTATACACGAGTAACTCCTTTGCAAGTTGCGGATATGATGGCAATGGTTGTAAATGGCGGAAAAATATATAAACCTCATATTTTAAAAGAAATAAGAGATCCTGTTACAAATGAGGTAATTTCCGAAGAACAAAAGGAACTGTTGTTTAAAAGTAACATTCCGGAAAGCGTATGGAAAACTGTACGAGAAGATTTACGATATACTGTTGAAAACGGATCTGCACAGATTCCTTTAAGAAATAAAAATATAAAAATTGCAGGAAAAACAGGAACTGCTGAAGTTGCACAGTACAAGGATAGTTGGCATTCTTGGTTTGTTTGTTATGCTCCGTATGGGGCTCCGGCAGAAGAAACTGTTGTTGTTTGTGTTTTAGTAGAAGCTTCAAATACATGGGAATGGTGGGCACCTTATGCAAGTAATATCATCATTCAAGGAATTTTTGCCAATCAAAACTATGAACAGGCGATTGATGCTTTAGGTTTTAGATATCGTACAAAACCTATCGGACGTCAGGAATAGTAAAATTTTAAACGGAGTTTTTTTTATGAAGATGCGAACTCGCTTTTTTTCCTTATTTGACTATGTTTTGTTTTTTTCCGTTCTGATTTTGACTATAATAGGAATTTTTTTTATTTATTCAAGTTCATGGAAAGAAAATACAGTAACATCAAAAGAATATATCAAGCAAATTATTTGGGCAGGAATAGGCTTAGTACTTTTAATTTTAGTTTCCTTTTTGGATTATAGAAAAATAAAAAAATTTTTACCTTGGATTTTCGGAATTTTCATACTTGTTTTAATTTATACAAGAATTTTCGGAAAATTTGTAAACGGAGCTACAAGTTGGATAGGTTTCGGGAGCTTTGGAATTCAACCGTCTGAATTTGGAAAAATTGTTTTTACTTTATTTTTTGCATGGTATCTTGAAAAATCTGAAAATGAAGAGCCTAAAAAACGCTTTTTATTTTCAATAGGGATTATGTTATTACCGGTTTTGCTGATTTTGATTCAGCCGGACTTGGGAACTGCCAGCGTTTATTTACCGATATTTTTAATAATGTGCTATTTTGCAGGAATTCCGTTACGCTATATCAGTTTTTGTATAGGTGTTGGTGTATTTTCTATACTTTTTACAGTTTTACCAATTTGGGAAACTGAAATCTTAAATAAAGATATAAAATTCATAAATGTTATTACTGAAAAGCGATTAAGATTTATTCTTATTGCGGTTTTTTGTTTTATTATGATTGCAAGTATTTCAGGAAATATTTTTTTTAAAAAAAGATACTATTATTGGATGGCGTATGTATTTGCAATTATTACCGTTTCTTTGATTTTTTCTCTTGCGACTGGTAAGATTTTAAAAGACTATCAAATAAAACGTTTAATTGTTTTTTTGAATCCTGAAGTTGATCCACTTGGAGCAGGCTGGAATATTATTCAATCAAAAATTGCTATAGGCTCCGGAAGTATTTTTGGTCAAGGATTTTTAAAAGGTACACAAAGCCATTATAACTTTTTACCGCAGCAAAGCACTGACTTTATTTTTAGTATTCTTTCTGAAGAATGGGGTTTTTTTGGGGGGTTGTTCGTTTTCGTTCTTTATTCCATTGTTATCCTTGAAGGGTTTTCAATTATAAGAAAAACAAATGACATTTTCGGAAGCTACGTTGCCTGTGGAATTTGCGGTATGTTTTTCTATCATTTTATTATTAATGTCGGAATGGTAATGGGTATTATGCCTATCACAGGAATTCCTTTGATGTTTTTATCATATGGAGGGTCTTCCTTGTGGACAAGTATGATTAGTGTTGGGATTTTGCAAAGTATAAGTTTACGCCGTCTTGAGTTTCATTAAAAAAAGTGTAGCTTCTTTATCGTCTTTATCGGAATTGCCACTTTTTCTTATTTATTTCACTTCCGATAATATAAGTTCTGTCTACCAAAATTATAAATTACTTATTTCCATTTGTAATTATACGGATTTTGACGAAAGTTAAGATAGTTTATTTTATTCTTCTAGGCGGTTTCCCATAAAAAGTTTATTTGCTGTTTGGTAAGATATTCTATAAAATATATTTTGGCTTTTACAATAATAATTTTTTTCAAGTTTAAAAATCTGTATGGTTTCTTTTTTTGTCAGACCGTTTTCAATTGTAATTTGAGAAATTGGGTTTAAGATAATGCTTTTAATAAAAGTTTCAAAAAAAACATCATCATTACTTTTTATGATTATATCCGAAGATTGCAAATTGATGATTGAGTTTAGAAACTCTGAAAAATTTTCTTGGCCTTTTTTTAAAACTTTTGATTTATTTTTTGTAAAATCCTTAAAATAGATTGTTTGTATTGAAAAAGGATCTGAAGTGAATTCTTCTGAAAAAAAGTTTTTATTGCCCCACTCTTTTATTTTAAGATCAAAAAAATATGAAAAATCATCATAAATTTGATATTTTTTATTTGTTTTATTGTTTTTTATAAAAATTTTTGATTGTGTAAAATCAGGATTGGAAAAAGAAATATCAGAAATTATTTCATCTGAATTTATCATAATTTGCATTTTATTGATAAAAGTGTCCGGATTTGCTTTGTTTGTGTATGATATTTTATACAATTTAATAATATTTGTGAGATTTTTTAGCAGTTGTTCAACTAATTTTTTGTCTGCTTTTATTGTTGTTTCGTCAAAATTTAAAAACCATTCATAGTTTTTTTCGCTTTTTTGTTTTTTTGTTAAAATTAATTCTTGTTCATTTTTTGTAATTTTTATTTCATTAATTTTTTCATTGTATTTTGGATTTACTAACGTAGATAAAATTTGCGGATTTGAATTATTTTTTATTTTTGATTTAAAAATTCCAAATATAAAAAATATTCCTAAAATTATACAAAGAAAAGCAAGGCAGATTTCGATTTTTTTCATTTGTTTTTCCTTTTCCTAAGTATAAAATTTGTCAAAACTAATGTGAATGTTATTGCAAACGGAAATACAAACAAACAAAGTATTAATGTTATTTTTTTGCATGAATCAAATTCTTCTTTTGAGTGAATTTTTGTAAACGAAAAATCTTTTTGTGTCTTATTTTTTATATCTATAAGATATTCTTTTTTATTCAATTCAAGAATTGCATCGACTGAAAAATTCAGATTTTCAAAATTCCCTGTGTATGCTATAAGCGAACAATTAAAGTATTGATCTGAAATTATAAATATTTTATTATTCCTGCTTTTTCCTTGATGATAAAGTAAAGGAAATTCTCCTTCCAATTTTGCATTTAAAACATAGGTTCCAATTGTATCATATGTTACTTTCAAGTTTTCTTTATTGAATGGGTTTGTGTTTAACTTGTTGGGATTTTTTGTATATCCTTCTTTTGATGTTGTATCCAAAATTTCAATTTTACATTTTCCGGTATTGTTTAATTGTGAAAGGTAATCCGAAAAATCGATTTTTGACGGCCAAAAATAGTTTTTATTCGTTGTTTTTATCCAAAAAGGATAATTTATTTTTGTTTGTTCTTGACTTTCCGGTGCCATCATCGGAAGTTCAAAGCAGCTTGTATCAAGCACTAATTCCGAAGATATTATTATTCCCCACTGTTCAAGCATTTTTAATAATTCATTGTTTTTGTTTTCACTGTTCAAAACCTGCCAAGAATTTATCGTGTCTATTTGGTTTGAATTTGTCATAATAAAAAAATTACGACCTTTTGAAAACTCTTCTTCAAGATAAAAGCATTCTTCCCTTGTTATAGATTTGCAGCCAATTAACATTATTGGAATATCTATGGGAAATCCGGCTAATTGTGTAATTTCAGGTTCAATATAAGTTTCAATTCCGTAGTTTTCCATTATTTTTGTTAAAAAAGCGTAATCTGAATCTAAACTTAAATCATTTTTTTTAATTAGTATAATGGTTATTTTTCTATCACTTTCCAGTTGCTGTAGTTTTGAAGTTATTAAAAATTCCAAACCGTCTGTTGACAAAATAAATGGAATTGTGAAAACATTATTTTCGTTTTCAATTATTATTGAAGAAAAATATGATTTTGAATTTGATGTTATTTCCGGAATTTCTCGAGGCCTTATATTTAGCGAGTTCAGCTTTTTTTGTAAATTCTTGTTAGTATCAGTATCTTCAAAATAGATATTTATTTTGTTGTTCGCTTCTGCGTATTTTAACATAATTTCCCTTATCTCGTTTATTTGTGGGAAATGATTTTTTAGTGCTTTTGAATATGCAAAAGTAATATTTGTTGGTTCTAATATGTTTTTTGCAATTTGAATACTTTGTTTTGAAAGAGTAAATTCTTTGTTGTAAGTAAAATCTATTTTTTTGTAAAAAAAATTTGTATCTGCAAGGAACAAAAGTAAAAAGCATAATGTAAAAATATCTTTTTTTGAATTTATGTTTATCCCAATTTTATTGCGGCATGTTAAAACTGTTATAAAAAGCATTAGACATGCCAAAATTAAATAATAAAAAAAATCTGCAGTATTGAAAATACCTTTTGAGGCATCTTCAAAATGTATAGAAAATGAAAAAAGCTTTATGAGTGAATAAAAAAAAGTATTAAAATTGCTTTGAAATCTTAAAAGTACGTGGGAGGTGTTAAAAATGAAAAGACTTGTTAACAAAATTATTAAATTTGCAATTTTATTTTTTATCGAAAAATGAATGAAAATTGAATATGAAATAAGTAACGAGCCATAAATAACGATAAAAATATAACCTACAAAAAATTGTGCAAAATCAAATGTTCCGAACCTTAAAAAACAAATTGGAATTACTGCAGTGCACAGAATCGAAAATAAATATACAAAAAGTATAGCAAAAAATTTTGCTAATATTTTTACAGATTCATCAATAGCCAATCCTTCTTGAACAGAGTCTTTTTTCAAACAGTTAAATGTAAGTGCCGGTACTACTGCAATCAAAATAAATGGAAAACCTGAAAAAAAGTTTTTTAAATTTACATTTTGATTAAAAGAAAAAAATCCGTTTACAAAAAAAGTATAGAAAGCAATTCCGAACAGTATAATAAAAACAGATAAATAATATCCGCTTTGGATTTTGAGCATAAAAATTTCATTTTTAACTAATGCATAGAATTTATGCAAAGTTTTCTTTTTTTTCATAAAGCATCCTTTTCAGCTTCATTTGTTGTATCAGTTAATGAAAGAAAAGCTTTTTCAAGATTAGTTTGTTTTGTTTTTTCTAATATTTGTTTTTCACTTCCATGTTCAATGATTATTCCATTGTGTAATATGATTATTTTGTCGCAAAGAATATTTATTTCTTGCATTATATGTGTTGCAATAATTATGATTCTGTCTTTTTTTAAACTTAAAATTAAATTTCTTATTTCATTTATTTGAATAGGATCAAAACCGGACATAGCTTCATCCAAAATTAAAATTTCAGGATTATTTGATAAGGCAATTGCAAAAGAAAGCCGTTGCTTGTAACCTTTGGATAAAGTTTTTATTTTTTTTGTTTTTACTTTTTCTAATGAACATTGTTGTAAAATCTTGCCATAATCAGATTGATTTTCGTAAAATTCTAAGGTGCTTTTTAAAAGTTCGTTTACGGTCAGTTCTTCAAAAAATTCTGTATTTTCTCTTACAAAACCTATTTTATTTTTAAAACCTGCAGCATTAAATTGGTCTACAACAGTTCCATCAATTTCGATCTTGCCTTTTGTGGGAAAAAGCTGTAATGCCAAAATTTTTAGCAAAGTAGACTTCCCTGCTCCGTTAATTCCGATTAATCCTGTAATTTGACCTTTTTTAAAGGTATATGAAAAATCCTTTAAGGCAAATTCCGAACTGTTTTTTTTATAAGTTTTATAAAGTGAATCAGCCTTCATATTTTTTAATCTTCATTTGGAATATCAAAAGTCATGCGATCTTTTGAAAGAACTGTATTTGGAAAGATTTTTCTTGCTTCATCCAATAAAGGAGAAAGTTCATAATCATTGTATCTTGGACTATAGTGAATTAAAGCCATTTTTTTTACTTTTGCATCACTTGCAATCTTTGCCGCCTGTGCACATGTCATATGTTTTTTTTCTTTTGCCTGCTCTTCAAATTCTGATGTAAACATTCCTTCGCAAAAAAGCAAATCGCTACCTTGGACTTCTTTTGCTATGGAATCTAAATAAAGAGTATCGGTTACATAACTTATTTTTCTTCCGCTACGTTGAGGTCCTAAAACCATTTCCGGTGTTACAATTTTTCCGTCTGAAGCTTCAACACTTTGTCCATTTTGAAGTTTTGACCATAACGGACCGCATGGAACTTTCAATTCAAGCGCTTTTTTAGGAAAAAATTCCCCCGGTCTAGGTAGTTCTTCAAGAGTATATCCTACGCAAGTTTTTGTGTGTTCTAAAGGAAATGCTCGTATATAATAATCTTTTCCTGTATGACAAACACATGGAGCTTCGATTTCTTTTACGATGATTTGATAATTTATGTACATATCAAGAACTCTTCGACTTGTTTCTATATACTCTGCAATTTTTGGAGGTCCATAAATATACAACGGTTCTTTTCTATCAACTTGGCTTGAAAGCATTAAAATTCCCGGAAGTCCGGTTACATGATCCGCATGTGTATGACTTACAAAAATAGCATCGATTTTTTTCCATTTAAGATTGAGACGTTTTAGAGAAACCTGAGTTCCTTCTCCTCCGTCAAATAAAAAAAGATTTCCATCCCGTCTAACTAAAACGGAAGTTAAGTGTCTATAAGGCAGAGGCATCATTCCGCCGCAACCCAAAACAAAAGCTTCCAAATTCATATATATTCACCTTTTATATTTATTTTTATAATATTACTTGTTATCTTCCTGCAAGTTTCTTTTTTATTTTTTTAAACCAAAAATTTCGTATTTTTTCGGCAAGTTTGTATAGGTTATAAAGAGGATTAACAGCCACATCTACTGAACCTATTCTGTGTATATTGTTGCCTCTAAAGCCTGTCTTAAATCTGTAAAGACCATGCATAGGATGATTTTCATCATCGTTTGGAGGCATTCCATAAAAGTCATATGATTTACATCCATATTGCTTAGCATCTTGTATAGCTTTCCATTGCAAAAGATAAGAAGGCATAAGGTTTCGCTTTAAATTGCAACTTGCTCCGTAAACATAAGTTGCCTGATAGGGGGTGAAAAGAGTAATTATCGAAGCAAGGATATCATCTTCGTGTTTTGCAAAGTAAATGCAAACCAGTGGGGTTTTACCCTTTGTATCTTCGTGTTTTTGTTTTTCATCCGAAAGACTCAATAAATCTTTATAATATTTTTTATTGTGTATTGAAATTCCATCACGCTTACTTGTTTCACGATATAGGTCATAAAAAATATCAATATCGTCTGCACTTCCTTTTTCTATTTTTACACCTTTTTTTTCTGCAAGGTGTATATTGTACCTCCATTTGTTTTTCATGTTTGAAAGAAGTTCCTCTTTTGTTTTTGTCAGATCAAGAATTGTTGTATCCGGAGGCTGGATATTTACATTACTTTTGTAAAGTTGATTAGAGTATTCTTTGCAAAATATATTTTTTACAAACTCATCTCTTTTTTCAGGGGTATCAAATTCTATAGGAGGATCATATCTGATAAAAATCGTATTTTTAGGTAAAAATTGATGAATTTTTTTAGAAAATTCTTTCAGTATCGTAAAATAAAATTGAATTTTTTTTGATTCCACGTTTGAAAGTTGTGTATTTTCTAAAAAAATAGGTTTTCCCAGCCATATTCCCATCGGTACGTATGCAATATGAAAGAATTTTGAAAATTGTCTTACAAGAACAGTTACAAAAAATTCTTTAAATTCACAATCTGAAAATTCATTATCAAAATCTG
This sequence comes from Treponemataceae bacterium, assembly GCA_052173655.1. Classification (GTDB taxonomy): domain Bacteria; phylum Spirochaetota; class Spirochaetia; order Treponematales; family Treponemataceae; genus RGIG9060. The sequence goes on from JBQMYD010000001.1 coordinate 194,563, forward strand.
TTTTATTTTTTAAAATCTTTACTTTAAACAAAAATTTAGACCAGCCATGCATACTTTTAAACGAAGCCCAAAAATCAGTTTGAAGATAATGCTCTGTGTTGAAAAATTCTAAGGGTTGAAAATCTGCTTTTTCGACGTCTAATGAAAACATCAACCGACTTCCCCATTTTCAGTAAAAGAAGTATGAATTTCTCTGCCATCACAAATAAGAGGTATTCTGTCAATGCAGACTCTTTTATTTACAACCGAAATTTTTGTTGCAAAAAAAGTATCGGCATCTATAATGTCTGTTTTTTCTGCATTTACATCGGAACCTTCAAGTATTATTTTTGTTCCGGGTTTTGCCCATGAAACATCTAGGACTTCGACACAGTCTTTGCCGTTTTTATCTTTGTAATCCGATGCTAAAAGCATTCCTCTACTTTCTACACCTCGTATTTTTCTTGGTTTAAGGTTGTCTACAATTACAACGTGTTTTCCAAGCAATTCCTCCTCTTTTAGGTAAGGAACAAGACCGGATTGAATAATTCTTTCATTTCCGCTTCCGTCATCCAGATGTTCAATATAAAGTTTGTCGCTTTCAGGATTTTTTTCTATAGCGATAATTTTTGCCGCTTTGAGAACAATATTTTTATTAAAATTTTCAACTGGATTTATTTTTATACAATCTGTACAAGATTTTTTCTCTATTTCAGCTTGATTTTTGGATTTTGAATCTGATTTTTTTTCTTTCGCTATTCTGTCATTTTGATTTCCTGAATATTTTTCTCTATAAAAAATCATTGAGTTGTTATCCATGGGTTTAAAGAAAATTTCATTTCCGGATACTGTAGTAAGGCCTTCAATTATTCCAAGATTGTCCCAGCCCAATGCATCCTTTTCTGCAGGTTTTCCTACAAGACTTAAAACCGGTTTTTTTCCAAAAAATGAAAGGACCTTTTTGCAATACTGCGGCATATAAGGATGTGCCATGATCATCAAATCTTTTATAACGTAACATAAGTTAAAAATAAGATTTGAACATTCTTCCGGATTTGTTTTTACTGTTTTCCATGGTTCTCCGTCTTGGAAAGCCTTGTTTGCAATTGACGATATTGCAAAAATTTCATGGAATGCATCTTTTAATTCTGCCCATTCAAGTTTATCTGTAACCTTTTTTTCTCCCTGTTTTACGGCATTCCATAAATTTTCATCAATTTTTCCGTTAGGAATATTACCGTTAAAATATCTAGTTACAAAAGTCAATGTTCTGTTTACAAGATTCCCCAGATTGCCTATTAATTCACTGTTGAGTTTTTCTTGAAAATCTTTCCACATAAACTGAGTATCTGATTTTTCCGGTCGATTATAAAATTCATAAAATCTCCAAGCATCAGCAGGAATTCCGCTTTCTTTTGCATCGTTTCCAAAAACTCCTACTCCTTTTGATTTACTGAATTTTCCATTTTCGTAGTTTAAGTATTCCGTAGAACTCATGTGAAAAAGTTTTGTCCATTCTTTTCCTGAGCCTATCAAAGTTGATGGAAAAATAACTGTATGAAACGGAATATTGTCTTTACCTATGAACTGAAATAAGTCTACAGGGGTTTTTGCATTTTCGGCTTTAGATTCAGACGGAAGCCACCAAGCTTTCCAGTCAAATTGAGGATCATTGAGTTTGTCGGTAAGTTCTTTGGTAATTGAAATATATCCTATTGGGGCATCAAACCAAACGTAAAAAACCTTATCTTCGTATCCTTCTTTTGGTACAGGAATTCCCCATTTTAAATCTCTGGTAATAGCTCTTTCTTGCAGACCATCTCTAATCCATGCTTGAGTCATTTGAATAGAATTTTTTGACCATTGTCCTTTTTCGGCTGTTTCTTTCATCCAAGGTCCGTATTTTTTTTGAATTGCAGGAAGATCTATATAAAGATGTTTTGTTTCTTTTAAAATCGGGGTTGCAGAACAGGTTGAACATCTTGGAGCTATCAATTCTGTAGGTTCAAGAAGTTTTCCGCATTTTTCACACTGATCTCCTCTTGCATCTTCATGTTTACATGCCGGACAAGTTCCAAGAATATATCTATCTGCGAGAAAGCGATTACATTTAGGGCAAAAAAGTTGCTTAGTTGTTTTTTCTTTTATGAACCCTTTTTCATCAAGACATTTAAAAAGTTCCTGTACTATCTGTGTTTGCTGTACAGTGGAAGTTCTGCCAAAATTATCAAAGGAAATATCGAACCATTTATAAATATCTTTGTGAATTGCATGATAATAGTCGCACAATTCTTTTGGAGTTTTGTTTTCAGCAAGAGCTTTTGTTTCGGTTGCAGTTCCGTATTCATCTGTTCCGCAAATGTACATTGTCTGATAGCCACGACTTCTGCAGAATCTTGCAAAAACGTCTGCAGAAAGGACTTGTAAAATATTCCCCAAGTGTGGGATATTATTTACATAAGGTAAAGCTGATGTAATTAATCTTCTGTTTTTCATGAGATACATTATAGTTTTTTGTAAGCCTAGTTTCAATAAGAATTGTTTTAATTTATTTATTTTTGCTTTTTGTATTTTTTCTTACGGGGACTATGCCTAAAAATAAAGTTTTTTCAAATTCGTATCCGGGTGGGATATCGATTTTCCAAAAAAAACTGCCGGTTGTTGCCTGATACCTTTTTTCGATGACAGAGTTTATCGGGCGGGTAATGTAAAGAGGTTGAATTATAATTCCTGCATTTTCATTTGTTTCAAAAACAAAATTATTATTATTTTTTACATCTTTGAAGCTTGCGATTGAAACTTCATTTTCAATTACTGAAGTTTTATCTGCAAGGATTCTTTCCCTATTACCTGAATAAATTACTTCAATTATTTGCTCGCTTTCATCTGTTCCGTTAAAACATAAATTGGATTCTACTGCAAAATAGCACTTTAGCGGCAGAGGACTTTCATTTTTAATTATATATTGTACTTTTATACCGTCATCTGTAAACAAAAACTTTTTTTTGAGGCTTACCGGTTGTTGTAAAATTCCGTATTGAGCATTTGCCGTTAGGACAAGTTCCTTTCTTACTCTGTTGTAATTTGTTTCATGGTATATTATTTGGCTGAAAATCGTATTGTAATATGATTTTTCGTTTGTAAAAAGTTTAAAATTATCAAAATCAATTAAGTGATCTACAAAAAGCTTTCTTGGATAAAGGTCATTTATCCCGTCATAACTTTCCGTTCTACGCATTGTATCGCAATAATTTTTTGAATTGGAAATAAGGTCAAGTTCAAAAATAATTCCACCGCATAAAGAAATAAAAGCATTATAATTTTCTTTGTGAACAATGTATTCTTTTCTTCCGTCCATATCATAATCAAAATTTAAAAGTGAATCGGTGATATTATTTGTTGTTTCTCTGACAGTTTTTTCGGCAAGTAAAATATTTTTATATGCATTTTCCCTGTTGTCTGCATTGCAAAATCCGGAATCACCGAGGAATAAATATGAATCTTGTGTTTGTGCTTTCCAAAGATTTTCTCTTGTTAGTTTTTTACGAACTTTGTCTCCCTTGTACTGGGCAACTATTAGACAAGAATACATCATCCTTGCGTACAAGTACAGAATTTCCTGATAAGTATTTAAAAAATTCCTGATATTTGCATTTTTTGCAACTTTTGTATCTGTGCTAACAGATTTGAATGGAGAAATTGCCCATTTTTGAATATTTTTAGGGCAACCTGCAGGAATAAAAGTTCTGATATAGTCCGTATTGTTTTTAATGTAAGTTGTAGGAATTGTAAATTCAAATAGGGGAGATTTTTCTACTAGGTCTGCAAATGTTTCAAGCCACAAAGAGTCTATTATTTTTCCTATTTCGGTTATAGAAACTGAACTAAAATGAATACGGTTGTCATTTTGATAGGCTTTTGTATGATCCAAGTGGGAGTATTTTTTTATTTTTTCCAGCAAAAACTGAGGAGCATCTACAGTATCGTTTTTGTTTAATTCTTGATACGGAATTATGTTTATGGTTTTGCCCATATCTTCTACAACAAAAATTTTTCCGTTTGGTTCGTCTTCCGGGATAAGAGAGTTATTTACTACTGCATATTCCATTCCGCAATATTTAAAACCTGAAATTAAAACAGGATCCCAAACCGTATCGCCAAGAAAAATTCCCCTATTCTTTTTTCCGAATTGTTTTCGTATTTCCGTTGTGTTTCGTTCTATTTGCCCTATTCTGTCAACCGGTAATATTAAAGGAAAGATAGGCTCATAATATCCTCCTCCAATAATTTCAACTTGCTTTTTACTTATCAAATCACTTAAAACAATAACAGCTTCTTGATGTTTATCGTTTAGCCATTCTATAAACGGACCGGGTAAATAAAGTGAGAAAGATATCTTAGGATGATTAAACAAAAAAGTAATGAGTTTTTTTAAACCGTTGTTGTAAAGATTTTCGCAGTCATTAGATCTCATATCGGAAATATGACAGTGCATGCAGCAGCATATTGAAACAATACCCATAATTATCCTTTATCTTACAAAATTATAACACTTATTTTAAATATTTGCAGTTTTTTAAATTTTCCTTTTTTTAGAATTATTATCAAAAAGTTTTTTTTCAAGGCAAATCGAACAATCTTCAAATTGTTCATCCGGTAAGTTAATTTCATAATCATAAAACTTTATCAGTTTATTGGGATGCCTTTCCATTTCTGTATTATGTTCTTCTTTTTCATAACTAAAGCTGTTTTTTTTGTTTAAGGTGTTTATGTTGTAAAAAAATACTGTAAGAAAGATGATTAAGAATGAAAAAACAAAAAATAAACAGCAAAAAAGAACGGGAAAGAACATATTACCTCCAATTTACAATCCAACTGATGTTGATAGCATAAAAAGCAATCATAATTACAGCCGCACTTATTAAAATAAGACTACCGTTTTTGAATTCCTTTACGGGATGACATGATTTTATTCTTTCCCTTATTGAATGAAGAAAGATTATTGCAGCATAGTACGAAACACAGCAACAAAGTACTATAATCAAACTGTGTGTAATAGAACAACTTTCCTGTACTCCTATAAAAATTGCAGGAAAAGCAATACCTATATCTATAAAAGAAATTTGTATTAACTTTGAAAAAATAATTGAGGAAAAAATCGTAAAAATTAATTGAATCAAAGCTATAACAAGCGGAAAAAGTTCTGTAAGTTTTAAAGGTCCTAGAATATAAAAAGTTACCAAATATGACAAGGATGTAACAACTGAACATGTCAACATCGTTTGCAGTATATGAAAAATCGGATTTTTAAAATTGGAAATAATCATAACTTTTTTAAAACCAATGCCGTATATGTATACTGCGGAAACAAAGAAAAAATAATAAAAAATCGTATTAAAAATCATTTTTCTGCCTCCTTTTTGCGGTTATTAAACTTTTTTGTGGCAAAAGTGTATATGCTAAGAAAGATCGAAAGCATTAAAACTGCAAATGGAATAGATCCTCCAAAAAAGGTTTGATTGTCAATGTTTAGTGCAGGTAAAGCAAATTCTATCAAAGCGCTTCTTCCCGGCAAAGAAAAAGTTTTATAACCTATGTAATCTCTAAGAAAAAAGAAAAAAAGACTGAAAGAACAAAATTTTAAACAATTAACAATATTTTTTTTAAGAATCAAAGATAATTTTGAGTGTTCAGAATCATTCAGATAAGAAATCATCATTGAAGAAAAAGCTGTAAGATAGATTGTGTAGTTAATGTAAATTCCCATTACAGGGGAAAAAAGAATTATCAGTTGCTTAAAAAACATACAAAGTAAAATCTGCATTATAAACATATAGATTGAAGCGGAATCAGCAAATAAAAATTTTTTTATAAGTTCATTCATAAGAGTGCCCAAAATTGTTAAAAAAATAATGCCTATACAAAGTATAAGTCCTACGGCAAATCTACCTGTTGCGGGAATTAAAAAAGTTGTGGCTGCTGCAATGTAAACAAGATTTGAATATTTATTCATTTGTGACTCTTTATAATTATTTTTGTAAGATTTTTGTTCCAATAACCTATAATTTGATCCGTAATTCCGTAGGTTATAGGATTTTGCTGAGAATTTTTTATACCGGCTATTCCAAAAAATTCAAAATGTGTTTCATTTCCCAAAAAAACTACGGGAATAGGTCCGTTTAACCCTATAATTCTTGAAAGTACCGCATATTGGCAATCAGCATTATTATTACTAAGATCTTGTACTTCAAAAAAGTATGCAGTATCCGAAAACGCAGAATTTATAAAAACTCTCTGCCCTATTTTGTATCTTCCTTTTTCTTTTTGTTCTAAAACTGTAACTAAGGTTTTAGTTATCTGCTTATTTTGTATCGGACGTGTAAAAATACACATAAAGACAATAGCAGCAAAAAAAATCAAAAAAATTGAAATTATGATTGACGAAATGATAAGACTTTTTTTTGTAGTTTCAAGCATAATTATTTTTCCTTAAACGTTTTTCCATAAGTAGCGAATATATTTTTTCTTCAAAATATTGAATAAATGGAGAAATTATATTAACAAGAAGTATTGTAAACATACATCCTATCGAAGAAGTCCCGCATCCGCAAATAAAAAATGCTATAACGCCTGCTATAAAAGCATAAATTATTTTTCCAAAAAAACTGCCGGGTGCAGTTCCATAAAAATCCAAAAGGAAAAAAGCAGTGAACAGTGTTCCGCTTGTTAAAAAAGCAAAAAGAATATCACCTTGTCCTACAACGCCTGTAAACGGAGTTTGTGAAAAAAGCAAAACAAGAATTCCATATACAAACAGAAAAACTCCGGGGATAACCCAATTAAGCATATCAAACGAAAAGAGAAAAACAGAACTTAAAAGTACTAAAATGTTAAAACGAAAAGCCGGAATTGAAGATTGTGAATCCCAAAACAAGCTTATGTATCCTGCAGGAATTTCTATTCCAAAAGTTGAAAATATATGAGTGTTCAGCCAAAAAGAAATTGAAGAATCATCATTGAGAACCGGAATTGCTCCGCTTTGAATTAAATCTATACCCGGTTTTCCGTTTTCAATAATAGATGGACTTATTAACACTTCCGGAAAAAAAGAAATACCCGTCAGATAAAGGATAACAACTGTAAAAGCAACTGGATTTATCCATGAATCTGAAAGTAAACCGAAAAAGTATTTTGAGAAAAACAATGAAATATAAACTGCAAAAAAAATCGGTATGATTGGATAGTTTGAGGGGATAAACATTCCTATCATAACTCCGTGAATTACAGCTGTCATGTTAAAAATAGTTTTTATTTTTCGTACTCTGTTATTTGTAAATTCAGCACAAACTGAAGCTATCGTTGACAATGCTATGATGATAATTGAATTGAATGATTTTGTAATGAAAAGCATGAAAATTTGCATACACAACAGAATCAAAATGGAAATGGAAATATTTGTAAGAGATGGAACCAGATATGTGAAAGGAGCTTTATCCGGGCTTCTAAACTTCTTTTTCATTATTTTTTTCCTTTATGGTCTGTATTGTTTGATAAAGAGGAAGTCTTGAAGGGCATACAGTATTGCAAAGTCCGCATTCTGTACATGTTGTTATTGATTTTAACACCATTTGTCTTACAGGAGTTCCTTGAACAAAATTTTCATAAATTTTTTCAGGACGTAAAAATTCAGGGCATACATCCCTGCATTTTCCGCACCTTATACAAACATTCTCTTTTTTGTCAGGCATTCCTCTTCCTGAAACTACAAAAACAGATCTTACATACCTTGTAATCGGTGTTTCAAAATCGTAAATTTCCGTTCCTTTTATCATGCCGTTTATAATTATTTTTTTAAACTTTTCAGAAAATCCATCGCATTCCGAAAAAAGATTTTTTATAGGAGTTCCTATTTTTACCCTAAAAATTTGACTTTGATTAAGAACATCTCCGTCAACTTGAACCAATCTGTCTACAGCCGGATATGACTTTACAATTCCATTATACACGTCAATGCATGTTTGTGCATCGAGGGTAAGCATTTTTGAAAATTTATTGTTATATTTTTCATTTAAAAAAGCATTTGTAAGCTTACAAATCTTAGCTGCAGTTCCTGTCGGAAATGTTTTGTCTTTTAAATCACATACATCAGCTTTTGAATTGGAAAAAATGTCTTTTGTTTCTTTTTCATCAGGGAGCTTAAAAGGAATTTTATCCGAAATAAAAACTACGTGCGGGCTGTTTATTAAATTTGCAACGATAGCAGCTCCTGTTATAATTTCAGACTGAAAATTGGAAGATGTAAAGGATTCTATTGAGCAATCAGGTTCGCTGTCAAAAAGTCTTATTGCGATCGGAATATTTTCATTGTTTTCTATAACCGCACTAAGTTGTTCTGCAAGACTTACAGGATTATCAAAAGTATTAATAATTCCCTTTTCGCTGATTTTTTTTATCTGCGATTGAACGGATAAATTTTTCCAATGATCATTTTTGTGTTTTATTTCTTTTTTTTTGCCTGAAAAATTGAAACTGCCTTCCATTTTTATGAGTACTGATAAATTTGATTTTCCGTTTGGTTGGTTAAAAAACGATATTTCCTTTACTATTCCGGGAACCGGAGAATTGACGCTTGCCGGATACTTTTTATTTTCTTTTTTGCAGGAATTTTTTTTTGCTATAATTTGACCTTCACTTACAATATCACCGGGTTTTACAAGGCTTTCCATAAGTGTTTTTCCATCCTGAGATAAAGAAACAACAGCCAAAGATGGAAAATATGCAATTTTAAATGAATCGAATTTTTTGTGTTCAAATCTGTTTAAATACTTTACCGGAATATTCATCTAAATACCTTTATTTTTTTCCTACAAAGAATAATAATATATCAGTAATCGAAAAAAATAAACCCGCAATCATACAAAAAATCAACGAGAAAATATTATTTTTTGATTTTAAATAGTTAACTTCATAAAAACCGTTTTGATCAAAAAGAATTTTTTCTATAGTAAAAGTCTTTGAAATATTTTTTATATTATTTTTTACGTATTTGTTGTTAAATTTTAAAACTTCTACTTCTACCGGAACTATGCTTGTACGATTTGTGTTTTCATTCAAAACTTCAACGTAATCTGTGTAAGATATACTTGTATTGTTTTTTATTTTTGTAAAAAAAACTTTATTTTGATTTAAAGTTATATACGGAAAAATCTGAGAATTCCAAGTTTGATTTATATAATCTGCAAGATCCGGTAAATCGGAATGTATTTTTTTTGATTCCAATTTTTTATATGACGACAAATTGTATTTTCCAAATTTTTTTACCGGAGCCGGTATTGAAAATTCATTTTCGAATTTGTTTGAAAAGTTTACCGGTAATAAGAAAAATAAAAGACCTGTAAGTAAGATTAGTAAAGCTAAAAGGTAAAAAACTGTTACGCTTGTTTTTTTTAAAGCCGGTAAAAAATTTGCAGTATTTATTTTTACGTAATTAAAATATTGACAAGACTTTTTTAATTGTTTTTGAATAATCGTAAAAACTGAAAAAAGGCTTACACATCCTATCAGACTTGTAAGATACAGCAGAAAAAATCCAAAACCGCTTGCTAAACTGCAAATTGTAGAGCATATAAAGCCCAAAATAATAAAATGATTTTTTATAACAGCTGCAAACTGATGTTTTCTCATATCTGTTTTTTCGATAAAGAAAATCGAACAAAAGGAAAAAAGTGCACAAATTAAAGAGGCAAAACTGGGATTTGAAAAAACAAGAACAGGTAATGGAATTGCACTTATGGCATATTTTATGCGTTCTTTTATAAAAACAATCATTAAGATATAGCATAACAAGACAATGTAGATAGGAAAATTGAAAATTTCAGAATTCAAATCGAGTTTTGATTCTTTCATGAAAGAAAGTTTTTTTAATTTTGATTTTAAAAACGGTTTTTGTATGTAATAAATATTGTATTGCTTAGTTTTGTCGTAAAAATAATTATCAAGATTAGTATCGTATAATTGGAATTCTTTTGGCAAAACCGGTACCATTTGTGTTGCAGTATTTGTCCTCTGTGATTTTAAACTTATAACATTTTTTATTCCGATTTTTTCCAATTCGTTTAAAACTTGTTTTTCATCGTATTGCAATGGAACTGCTAAAGTTCGCCATTTTTTCCATGGAGAAGAATTCGTGTTCACTTTGAAGACGAACAGAAATACAATCGATAGCAGTGCAAGAAAAATTGAAAGATAAAAAGAAAACTTGTATTTCATTTATGCTACAAAACCGAAAAAGCAACACCTATGCATAAGCCTAAAAAAGCTCCCATTATCACTTCCATGGGTTTGTGCCCTGTAACTTCCTTTACGGTGTTTATTACTTTTCCATCCTTGTTTTTGATGTGTTCAGTAATTTCGTTGATTTTTTGCGCTTGAATTCCGCTCGAACGTCTTACACCCAACGCATCACGCACTGTTACCATCATAAAACAAAAAGCCAAAATAAAAATATCTGAATCTATTCCGGATCGAAAACCTACCGTTGTACAAACTGCCACTACAAGTGCAGTATGACTTGAAGGCATACCTCCTGTTCTCCAAAATAAAGACTCAAATAGTGCCTTAAATGAACGTATTTTACCTGATATTAAACTTACAAGTGTTTTTATAAATTGAGCCGACAGCCAACTGACAATACATGACATGAAGACCGGGCTTGCTAACATATTTACGAATTGCATTTTTGTATTTGAGATCATAAATTTTATTTTTGAATATAGACGCTAATTTGTCAAGTATATAAAAATATGTTATCTTTTTTACATGGATTTTGAAAGATTTACAGTTACAAAAAATGATGAAAACAGAAGATTAGATAAAGTTGTTTGTGTTTTGACAGGTTTTCAAAATTCGCTTGTTTGCAAAAATATCAGAACAGGATTTATACGTCTAAACGGAAAAAAGGCAGATTTCAATTCAAAAGTTGTTTCAGGGGATTCTATAGAGATCGAAAAACATTTTTTTTCTCAGATAAAAAAAAGAGTTGATTCAAATGCCGATTTTAAATTCCCTTTTACACTTGATGATATAAAGTTGTTTGAAAATGAGCATATTTTAGTAGTAAACAAACCTTATGGTATTCTATGTCAATCAAATGGAAGTAAAGAACTTTCCCTAGATAAATTGGTGCAAAGTCATTTTTCATCTGCAAGTCTTTCTTTTAAAACCGGTCCGTTACACAGACTTGATAAAAACACTACTGGAATTTTATGCTTTTCACAAAGTTTGCAAGGTGCAAGATGGTTTTCTAAGTGTATGCAGGAAAAGCTGATAAAAAAGACCTATGTTGCTGTTGTTCAAGGAAATCTTAAAGAAAATGTTGTTTGGCAGGATTATCTTGAAAAAACTGCATTTGATAAATCTTTTTATAAAAGCCGTGTTTCTGACAGCAGTTCAGGGAAGCTTGCAATTACAAAGGCTTTTCCATTAAGTTATGCTGATTGCAACGGTTTTCCGATAACATTTGTAAAATTTGATATACCTACCGGAAAAAATCATCAGATAAGATTGCAAAGTGCATTACACGGTTTTCCGCTTTTGGCAGATACTGCTTATGGGGGAAATAAAAATTACGCAAACATGATATTCGATTCTCATTTTCTTCACTGTATAAAAGTGGAATTTCCTGAAAATGATTTAGGAATTCCTCGTGCGATAATATGTGAAATTCCTTCAAAATTTGCCTTATTTGCCAAAAATTGTTTGCTTGACTTGAACTTTTGTTTATAATAAAACGTGGAAATTTTATTTAGGATTTGTGAAATATGAAAATTGTTGGAGATATTTTTAATTTTTTAAAAGGAATTCAAGTTTTTGCTTTGGTAGGAGAAAGCGGTACCGGAAAAAGTTTTAGAGCAAAACTTATTGCTCAAAAATACGGTCTTGATGTAATTATAGATGATGGACTTTTGATAAAAGATGATAAAATTCTTGCAGGAAAATCTGCAAAACGTGAAAAAAATTACATGGGTGCAGTACGTACGGCTCTTTTTGATGATAAAAAACACAGAGATGAAGTTGCAAAAGTAATACAAAAAATGAAACTAAAAAAAATTTTGATTTTAGGAACAAGTGAAAAAATGGTTAATAAAATTTCCATGCGTCTTCAACTTCCTAATCCTCAAAAATTTATCCATATTGAAGAAATTGCAACTCAAGAAGAAATTGAAGCTGCTATGCACAGTCGTAGAATTGAAGGTAAACATGTAATCCCTGTTCCCGCAATTGAAATAAAAAAAAGTTATCCGCAAATTTTTAACAATGCAATTAGAGTTTTTTTTGGGAAAAAGCAAAAAAAAGAACTTTTGAGTGGTAATAATTCAAAAATTTATGAAAAATCTGTTGTAAGACCTGAATTTTCAAAAAAAGGTCGAGTTGAAATATCCGAAGCTGCTTTAACTCAAATGGTTATGCATTGTGTAAATGAATTTGATACTGAAATACATATAAAAAAAATAATCATAAAAAATAATGAGCGTGGTTACAAACTGACTGTAGCTATAGAGGTTCCTTTTGGAACTCAACTTTCCGGAAAAATTCATGATTTACAACAATACATTGCTAAAAGTGTGGAGCGTTATACCGGAATTCTAATTGAAGAAATAAGTATCATCATTGACAACATTTCTCAGGTTTCTCAAGCTCAATTTCATAACGGCGACGCTTAGTTTTTGCAGGAATATTTATTCCGTTTATTTTTAATGCTTGTGTTATGGCAAATTCTAATTCAGATCTTTGAGGATTTATCGGTAAGATAAAATTTCTGCACTCTTTCCACGTTTGTTTGTACAAGTCATTAAAGTTAAGGTTGTTATTATACTCTTTTTTCCAATCCGAAAGACTGTTTACGTAGTCTTGAATCAGGTAGACGAGTTTCTTTCCCAGTTTTATATCTTTATTTTTTGCAACTTCTTGATCAAGTTTTTTTAGGTTTTCAAGATAACTCTTTTGAAATTTCTTGTTTTCCTTCATTATGCCCGTGGCTAACGGCTGCATATAAACATATAAATCAAGTTTTATTGCATATGAAACTATTTGAAAGGCATGTCCTGAATTAATTATTTTTAACATTTCTTCTGTGAGTCTGGATGGACATACCATTGATAAAAGACTTGCCGCTTTTTTAATTTTGTGTTCCATTGTCTTGCTCATTTTAAAGCCTGTGGAGCAACTGTATTTTACAGCACGAAGCATTCTTACAGGATCTTCTTCAAAAATTCTGTGAAACGGAATTATAGGATTTATGAATTTTCTTTTTATGTCTTTCATTGCTCCTACATAATCTATGATTTGTTGCTTTTCAGGGTCGTAGTATAAGGCATTTAGGGTAAAATCTCTTCGTTTTACGTCTTCATTCATTGTGCCGAAAGTATTTCCTACAGAACCGTCAACAATTGAACGGAATGTACTCACTTCGTAAATTTTTTGTCCGTAAAACACATGGACAAGTCTAAATCGCTTTCCTATTATTCTGGAATTTCTAAAAATTTTTTTTATTTGATTCGGAGTTGCATCTGTTACTATGTCAAAATCTTTGGGAATATTTCCTATGAGTAAATCACGTACCGCCCCTCCTACAATGTAGGCTTGATATCCGTAATCCTTTAATTGAAAAACAGCTTTTAGGGCTTCCTGTTCTATTTTTTCCAATTTTATATTATGTTCATTTTTTGTATAAATTACGGCAATCTTTACCGGCTTGCCCTTATTGTTTTTTGAATATCGATAAATCATTTTTATTAGGATATATCAATTAACTGTTGTAAATCAAGTCCGCCAGTGTATAAAAAGAAGTGTTTTATTTTTTTATCGATTCTGCTAAAATTGTAGGTCATGGATCAAGATGCGGAATTAGAAAAAACATTTACAGTTACGGTGCAAAACATGGTTTTTGGTGGAAAATGTCTTGCAAAAAATGAAGCCGGAAAAACACTGTTGGTAAAAGGTGCTGTTCCTAATGAAAAAGTTGAAGTTGTAATTACCTCCAGAAAAAAAGATTACGATGAAGCAATTGTAAAAAAAGTTATAACGGCAAATTCCAATCGTGTTGACCCCAAATGCAAGAATTTCGGAATTTGTGGAGGCTGTAGTTTACAGTATATTTTACCGGAATATCAGGTAGAACTGAGAAAAAAAATATTAATAAATGCATTTGAAAGAGCTAAAGTTTTTATTGGAGAAGATAAGGTTCAATGCGTAACTGATAAAATTTGGAATTATAGGAATCGTTTTCAGCTTCATCATGGCGGCCTTATGAAAAATGAAAGCAATGAAGTCGTAACTTTTTGTAATTGCCCTGTTGCTGTCGAATCGATTAATAATTTTTTGGAACCTAAAGTAATTGATAAAATAAAACTTTATGACAGGTATTTTATTTTTAGCGACAATAAAAACTTTGTAAAAGGCTTTCAAAATCAAGAAAAAAAAACTTGTAAAGTTATAGGCAAAAAAAATGCAAAAATTAATTTTGAAGGAAAACGTAATATATTTGAAGGCTCCAGTTTTAATTCCGATTCTATGTGCAGTGTGGAACTTTGCGGGAAAACTGTTTTTTTTGATGTTCGCGGCTTTTTTCAATCAAATCTCGGGATGTTAGTAAAAACCGCTGAAATTCTAAAAAATAAAATATTTGGTACAAATATTTTGGACTTTTACAGCGGTGTAGGAACTTTTTCTGTTGTGTTGTCTCAAAATTTTAAACATTTTACTCTTGTCGAACATAATAGAGATGCCGTTGCTTATGCTGAAAAAAATCTTGCAAATATTCCTCATGAAAGCTACGGTTTAAGCGGTGAGAATTTTATAAAAATGTACAGCAGTTTAAAATCAAAAAGACATTTTGACACTGTTATAATTGATCCTCCAAGAAGTGGTATGGAAAAATCTGTTTGTGATTGGCTATGCAATAGCGGAATTTTACAAATAGCTTCTTTATCCTGCGATCCTGTAACTCATGCAAGGGATATTTCAAAACTGCAAAACTCCGGATATTTTATAAAAAGTATTTATTTATTGGATTATTATCCTCATACCAGCCATATAGAATCTCTTGTTATTCTGGAAAAAGAAAATTAAAACAAAAAAAAGTAGAAATCATATTAAATTGTATACAAAAATATACAATTGTTTTATTTTACTCACTTGTTTTGAATTTGTTTTTTAGTTTTTGAATTTTTTTTACCGTGTTTTTAATTTTGAAATAAAAAACTTTTATTCTGTTTGTGATTGTATTATAATGTACACATCAAAAGTTACCTTCACTTTCAAGGGGGCTTATATGAGCTTTTTCAAAAAAAACTTTTCAAATATTTTTTGTTTTTTTATTACCGTTTTTATCGGTTTTTCAAGTTTTGCAATGGAAGTTAATAAAACGGAGTTGGAAGCTACTCCGGATGTAGATAAGATTGTTTTTAGAAATTATACCGGACCGCACAGAGTTATTCAGACTCGTAGCCAAATAGCTGAAATAGGTACGGAAATAGGTACGATTGTTGCAGAAAATATAGAAAAAAGCGGAAATTACAAGTTAAATCAAAAATATGGAGTTATCCATTGCCTAGATTTTTCTTCAAAAGAAAAACTTGATGCTGATATCTTTATTCTAACTGAAAATGCCGGTGTTGATCACATAGAAAATCTAAGATTGATTATTGCCGGTTATTTGGTTAGTGCATATCACTATTCTGAAAAAGATGCAGGTACGCTTGCCGTTTTTATTACGGTATACAATGCCGTATATCGAGCAGATGTCAGTTATTTTTCAGAACGTTACAAGGATAATGTCCTAAAAAATCTTGAAGAAAATAAGATCGGATTATCAACAAATTATGAGCAGTGGCCGGGACAAAGTCAAATTGTAATTCCGTTATCAGATTTGGACGGGGGCTTGAGTACAATCGATACTTCAATAGTTTCAGATAAAACTGTAGTTGCTTCTATGCAGGAAGATGAAGATAAAGGTATTGACGTAAGAAAAAATATGATAGATTTAAAAGAACGTGAAGCCGAAGATGCAGAGATTCAAGCTCAAATTTCACAAAAAAAAGCCTCCGAAGCTGAAAAATATGCTGTTGAAAAAAAAGAATTGCTTGAAATCGAAAAAAAAGTATTAAAAGATTTGGAAAATCAGCTTGATTCTGATGAAAAATCTGCAAAAAAAAATCCTAGGGATAAAAATGCTAAAAGAAAACTTGAAAATGATCAAAAAGCATTAGATAAACAAAAAGAAAAAGTAAATCAAACGGAACTAAAATTCATTGCTGCAAGACAGGATGCCGATTCAAAATCAAAAAATGCCAATGAAAAACAAATTCTTGCAGATAAAAAACATGTTGAAAGTTATGATGAAAGAAAAGAAATTATAAAAGATCAAAAAGAAATTGAAAAAGAAATGAATGAATATATTTTACCAAAAAATGTAAAATACGGATTAAAACTTACTGATCAAAAAGAAAAACTTTCCGGTATTGTCGCTATTGATGCGGATACCGGCAGGATTATAAAAAGCTCTGTTATCGATGTTATTCGTTCAAGAGTTTTTTACCCTATAGGAGATAAATTTTTATGTATCGCAGGGAAAAACAGCGGAAATGGAAATGTAAAATTGGTTTTAATCGATAAAGAAAATCTTGAAATTATAGATGAAAGTGAAACTATTTTATCTGAAGAGTCTGTTCTTGTAAATTCCGGGATGAATTACTATGCAGTAATAAAAAGTGGAAAAACCTATAAAATAGGCAGATTCGACGATAAATTAAATCTTATGTTTCAATCAAATATCGACGTAAACAAAGCGACTGCGATAGTCATAAGCGAAAAAGACATTATAGTAACAGATTCAAACAACACGGTTGTAATTCTAAATAGCGAAAACTTGGAACTGAAATAGCGATATCGGTATCTAAATCTTTTTCAAAGCTTTTTGGTAAACTTCCACAAATTCGGTTGCAGATTTTTTCCAACTAAAGTCCTGCTTCATGGCTTTTTTTTGCATCTTTTTTATGTGATCTTTTTTGTTGTAAAAAGTCCATACAGCCCAGCCTGTAGTATCGTAAACGCTTTGAGGGGTTAAATTCATAAGCATAAAACCTGTGCCGTCCCCTGTTTTTTCGTTATAGTTTTCTACGGTATCTGCAAGCCCACCTGTTGAGCGGACAATTGGTAAAGTTCCGTATAACATTGAATAAATCTGGTTTGAACCGCAAGGCTCGTATCGGCTTGGCATCATAAAAAAGTCTGAACCGGCTTCTATCAGGTGGCTTATTTCTTCATTATAGCCAAAATACGCTCTTAAATTGGGTAATTTGCTTTGCAATTCTCCGATTTCATGTTCACACCATTTTTCCCCACTTCCAAGAATTACAAATTGCAATTTCATATTCGTACACATTTGATAGCAACATCCGTAAGTAGGGGCAAAAATTTCTGCAATTCCTTTTTGTTCTGCAAGCCTTGTAACCATACCTATAACCGGTATGTCAGGATTTACTTCAAGTCCAAAACGTTCTTGTAGTGCCTTTTTACATGCAGCTTTCCCTTCCATTTTTTCTGCAGTAAAATTCTTAGGAATATATTTGTCTGTTTCCGGATTCCAAATGTCCGTATCGATTCCGTTAAGAATTCCGTAAAGGTCATCACATCGGTAACGTAATAATGAATCTAAGGAAAAACCCATGCTTGGAGTTTGAATCTCACCGGCGTAGGTAGGAGAAACCGTAGTAACTAAGTCTGCACTTTGTATTCCGGCTTTTAAAAAATTCATATTATCGTAATATTCAAAACCTGCAGAATAATAATAAAGCCACTCAACATTTGTGGCAGGGAAAAATCCTTTATTGTATATTCCCTGATAACCCAGATTATGTATTGTAAATATCGAAGCAGTGTGCGAAAATTCTATGTTTTTGCGTTCGTAAAACTTTAGTAAAACAGGAACAAGTGCTGTTGCCCAGTCATGTGCATGCATAATATCCGGATACCAGCCGAGCTTTCTGCAAAGTTGAAAAGCTCCTTGACATAAAATAGAAAATCTAACAGGATTATCAGTAAAATCAGGTTCATGAGAAGTTCCGTAAATTCCATCTCTTCCATAGTATTTTTCGCAATCGAGAAAATAATAGTCTACTGCATTTGACTTTGATGTTTTTACTTGAGTAGTGTATACTGCTGTCCATTCTTCGCCAAATCCGGACGGAATTCCCATAGGACCGTCCAAAATCTTTAATTTTTCTTTATCTATTCTGTAATAACGCGGCATTAAGACTTTTACTTCATGACCGCTGTCAACAAGAGCTTTTGAAAGAGAAGAAACTACATCTGCCAATCCTCCTGATTTTGCAAATGGTAAAGCCTCCGATGTTATCATTAAAATTTTCATAAAAGTCCTCCTTAACTTATAGTTTACCAGCTATCTTTTGCGTTTTTCATCGCTTGTTCGCAATTTTTTATGGTATCTTCACTGACACAATATGCCATTCTATAATATCCACTGTAGCCGAATCCTGTTCCGGGTGCACAAAGTATATTATATTTTTTAAGATGATCTACAAAAGCAAATTCATCACAAAATTCTTCGCCTTGTTCATTTTTTAAAATAAACTTTTTATTTTCTTCCTTTAGTGGCATTGGGGCTTTACAGAAAAGATAAAAGGCTCCCTCCGGTTCGGCAAATTCAATGCCTGCATTTTTTACTATTTTTGTAATCATATTCATTCTTTTTTCGTAAGCTGAATAGTCTACTTTTGTGTTCCAACATTTTGCCACAACTTTTTGAAAGAATGCAGGAGCATTTACATAACCTAATGTTCTTGTTGAAAAAATTACGCCTTGAATAAACTCCAAAGCATCTTCGCAATTAGGATTTACTGCAACAAAACCTATTCGCTCTCCCGGAATGCTTAAATTTTTTGCAAAAGAAGTTACGACTACGCTTTCGTTATAATATTGAAAAGCATTGGCAACTTTCTTACCGTTAAAGGTTATCGCTCTATATGGTTCGTCTAAAATTAAATAAGGCTTTCTGCCGGATTTTTCACCGTGTTCTTTTAAACATTGCGATAAGATTTTTATTTCTTCTTCAGAGTATATCTTTCCGCTTGGATTATTCGGAGAGTTTATTAAAACTGCGGCAGTTTTTGAATTTAATGAATTTTTTATTCCTTCAATATTCAATGAAAAATCCTGCTTGCATTTTACCGGAATTATTACGCCTCCAAAGTGAGAAGCATAATTTTTGTATTCGGCAAAAAAAGGAGACGGAACAATGACTTGATCCTCATTACTTAGTATAGTTTTAAAAACTGAACAAAGTGCTCCTGCAGCTCCTACACTCATAACAATGTGATTTCCGGTAAGGGAATTCTTGCCAGCCAGGTTTTGTTCAAGATTAATCTTGTCTGCCATGGCATTTCTGGTTTCCATATAGCCTGCATTTGGCATGTAAGCATGAGCATCTTTTGTTTTGTCTTGTGCAATTGATTTTATGGTTTCATAAATGCTGTCCGGAATTTCCAAATCAGGATTTCCTAAGCTAAAGTCAAAAACGTTTTCTTTACCGTATTTTTCTTTTAGGGCAATACCCTCTTCAAACATTTTTCGTATCACTGAGGAATTTTTTCCACTCATAATTTCTTTTATATGTGGTGCGATCATTGTAAGCCTCTAAATCTTTTTCAAACTTACTTATTATAGCATGGGATAATTAGAAATACAAATAAAAGTTTTGTTAAAAAATTAAGATACTACTCTGCCTTTCCAAACATAGCCTTTTCCGTTGCTACCTCTAATCCAACTTACAAGTACAACATAAAGTAAATTCAAAAAAATTAAAGGATAAAACAACGAAAGCCACAAAGGCATTTTTCTTGTAGCAAAGATTATAAACCAACTGATAAAGAAAACCAGATTTTCAAATATAAGTGCAATTAAAAAATTGTCCATAGTTGTGCTTATGAGAATGTGTTTTAAAAGTTCTATTGTTAAAAGTACTGTAGGGCCGAAAAGAAAGCCTATAATTGCTACCACAAATAAAAACATAATAAAATTGTTTTTTCCGACAAAATCAAAGATATTTTTACTTATTCCGTTTACACAACTTTTATAACTGTCATACATACGGCACTTTGCAGCATCTTTAAAATCTATGAAAACAGTCTTGTAACCTGCTTTTTTCATTTGTCGTGCAAGATAAACATCTTCAGTTGTTATATTTTTTATAGCATCATATCCGCCTATTGCCATAAAGCTTTCTTTTTTTATTCCGATGTATTGCCCTATTGCCGTTGCAAGCATCGGTAATTTTAATTTTTCGTTAAGCCAAAGAGGAATTGCAAAAGCTGTAAGTAAATACATGATCGGAACGGTTATTTTTTCTCCAAAAGTTTTTACTTCTTGAGTAAGATAGCCGCTTACCATATCTGCATCGTTTTTAATGATATTAGACATCATAAGTTCAATTGACTTTTCTGTATGAATCGTGTCTGCATCAGTAAAAAGAAAATAGTCGCCTTTTGCATACCGGGTAAGCTGTTTCATTGCAAAACTTTTTCCTCTCCAACCTTCTTCTAAAGGTTTTCCCACGAAAAGACGTAATTTTTCAGGATTTTTCTTCACCAAATTTTCTACAATTGAGCGTGTTTTGTCTGTTGAGTTGTCGTCTAAAACAAGTATTTCATAGTTTTTGTATGTTTGATTTAAAAACGAATTTATACATTTTTCGATATTTGCCTGTTCATTGCGTGCAGGAATTAGAACAGAAACTAACGGTTGTTTATTTCCGATCATATCTGCCTTGTAAGTATCAGAAAAAATCTTATGACAGTTAAGAATTGTAAAGATTAGAAAATACAAGCCAACTACTACCAGCAAATATGTATACATTTCCATTTTACAGACCTCATTTCTTAGTTTTCAAAACTAAGTGGCTGATAATTTCTATCCAAATATGACTTTAAAAGCTTGTTATCCGGATAGATCTCCTTTGCCTTTGCAAAATATGTTTCCGCATTATCATATTTTTTTTCCATATACTCGATGTGGCCAAGGGTAATATAAGCATTAAATCTGTCTTCAATATCCAAATTTTCCTGATCTATATAATCAAAAATGATCTTTTGACCTTTTTTTACATTTCTAAAAAACGGAGGAGCATAAATGTTTGTGCATGCTATAAGGTACTTTGCAGCTCCGCAGTCATTATTTAATTCTACCGCCTTTTGTGCATATTTTGAAACATTAAGCCCGTTACTTAGTACGTATGAAAAATTCTGTATTATGCAATTTTGAGAAAGAGCTCTAGCCCAAATTAGATACGCACGCCATGAAGGATTTTCATTGAAAGCCGCTTCTGAAAGCATCATGGCGGCATCAAGGTGAATCTTTGACAGTTCTGTTTCTTTGGCGTTTATAAGATAAAAACCGTACATATACTCCACCTCAGCTCTTTCCACGTCGTCGGAAACACAGTTCAGTGTAGAGTTGTAAGCGGCTGTAACCTGCTCCAAGGTTGATATTTCATCATTGAACACCAAATTTTTTAAGTTCATAAAATTTATGCTAAAAGCAGATTGTGCTATTATTTGCTCTGCCAGTAAAAAGCATAAAAAAGAAAAAATAAAACGTCCAGCCCTCATGGAGATAAGTGTACATTATGATTTCTTGTTTGTCAAGGTTTTTGACAATATTTGTAATTTTGTCAAAATTATTTGCTTGCTTATTATATTTTTATGTGTTAGGATTTTTTCATAAGTTGGACAACGCTTGGAAATCCTTTAGCAAGTTTCGGCTGCAAAGATATTTTTCCTTAAGTTTTAAAAGTCTCTTTAATGTGAGTTTCGGATTTTGTAGGACTTTACTTGCTGTGGTAAATAAAGTTTTGTCCGAAAAAAATAAATCTGTACAAAATGGAAGAAAGATATGAGTTATGATTATCTTATTGTAGGTTCCGGACTTTACGGTTCAGTTTTTGCCTATATGGCTAAACAAAAAAATCTAAGATGTCTTGTAATTGATAAAAGAGAGCATCTTGGAGGAAATATTTATTGTCAAGATATGGAAGGTATTAATGTTCATAAATACGGTGCACATATTTTTCATACTTCAAATAAAAATGTTTGGGATTTTGTAAATAAATTTGCAGTTTTTAATAGATATACAAATTCGCCGGTAGCAAATTTTAACGGAAAGCTTTACAATCTGCCCTTCAATATGAATACTTTTTCTCAAATGTGGGGAGTTGTAACTCCTGATGAGGCAAAAGCAAAAATTGAAATGCAAAAATCTGAACTGAAAACGCTTTTGAACGGTAGAGAACCTGCAAATCTTGAAGAGCAGGCAATAAGTCTTGTAGGTAAAGACATTTACGAAAAATTAATAAAAGAGTATACGGAAAAACAATGGGGGCGTTCTTGTAAGGATTTGCCTGCATTTATTATAAAAAGACTTCCGGTCAGATTTACATTTGACAATAACTACTTTAATGACAGTTTTCAGGGAATTCCTATAGGTGGCTACAACAAAATAATTGACGGACTTCTGGATGGAATAGAAACAAAAACCGATGTTGATTTTTTTTCCGATAGAGAAAAATGGTCATCTGTTGCAAAAAATATTGTTTTTACCGGAAAAATAGATGAGTTTTATGACTTCAAGTTTGGAAAGCTTGAATACCGCACAGTTCGTTTCGAAACGGAAATTTTAAACAAAAGTAATTTTCAAGGAAATGCTGTTGTTAACTATACAAGTTTAAATCAACCGTACACAAGAATTATTGAACATAAACATTTTGAGCCAGAGAATCCTTGTTATGAAAATGAAAAAACCGTAATAAGCAAAGAGTTTTCAACTGAATGGAAAGAAGGCTTGGAAAGTTTTTATCCTGTTAATGACAAAAAAAATGCCGAGATTTTTGAACAATACAGAGCTTTAGCTGATAATGAAGATAATGTAATTTTCGGAGGACGGCTTGCCGAGTATAAGTACTATGACATGGATGATGTAATTGAAAAGTGTCTAAAGGATTTTGAAAAATCAGTATTACCGTGATACAAAAAATTTTGTGATTCCAATTTTTTAAATATTGAGAATTATCGCAATATTGTCGGTAATTCTTAATCATTTGTAAAAAATTTTCTTTAAAAGTGTGAAAAAATGATCGCACAGTCTTTTGAGAGACAATGATAGGAATATAAATGAAAACATTGATTTTGGCAGGCGGATTTGGCAGTAGATTAGGCGAAGAAACTAAGGTAATTCCAAAGCCTATGGTAGAAATAGGCGGCTACCCTATTTTGTGGCATATTATGAAAATTTATGCTCATTACGGCTACAAAGATTTTGTGATTCTTACAGGTTACAAGGGACATGTGATAAAAGAGTTCTTTCTTGACTATTATAATCGATACAGTGATATGACTATTGATTTATCCAATAATGATGTTCAAATTCACAAAACAAGGAGTGAAGATTGGACAGTAACCATGCTTTATACAGGGCTAAATACTATGACTGCCGGTAGGATTGTTAGGGCAAAAGATTACATCGGTAAAGAAGCCTTTATGCTTACATATGGAGACGGTGTAAGTGATGTCAATATTGAACAACTTGTAGAAAATCATGCGAAAAGCGGAAAACTTGTTACTCTAACGGCTGTTCGTCCTGAAGGTAGATTTGGAGCCTTGGATATTCAAAAAGACGGTACGATCAGTCAGTTTCAAGAAAAACCTGCAGATTCATGGATTAACGGTGGTTTTTTTGTGTGTGAAAACAAAGTTTTTGATTATATCGAACCTGCTTCATCAAACGATATGATGTGGGAAAGAGAGCCTTTACAGAAAATAGCAAAAGACGGTCAGCTTCACGCATATAAACATTCAGGATTTTGGCATCCCATGGATATGCTTAAAGATAAAGAAAAACTTAACGCTCTTTGGGAAACAGAAAAAGCTCCTTGGGATGTTTGGGGTCATTTTAAGAAAAAGGGATTTTAACAATGAATCTTGAGTTTTATAAAGATAAAAAAGTTTTTATAACCGGACATACAGGTTTTAAAGGAACTTGGCTTTGTAGAATTTTAACGTATGCAGGTGCTGTTGTTACTGGATACTCTCTGGAAGCACCTACAAATCCCTGTCTTTTTGAAAAAACTGAAACATCTTTACAAATGAATTCGATAATTGCGGATGTGCGTAACAGAGAAAAACTTGTTAAAACCGTTCGGCAAGTAAAGCCTGAAATTGTTTTTCATCTTGCAGCACAGCCTATTGTACGTACAAGCTATAAAGAGCCGGTTGAAACTTATGAAACGAATGTAATGGGAACCGTAAATATTTTAGAAGCAATACGGAATTGTCCAAGTGTAAAAAGTTTTGTAAATGTAACAACCGACAAAGTTTATAAAAACAAAGAATGGTTTTGGGGCTATCGTGAAGATGAACAGCTTTGCGGTTTTGATCCATATTCAAACAGTAAAAGTTGCAGTGAACTTGTAACTTACAGTTATAAAAATTCATTTTTTGATGAAAAAAATACAGCAATAAGTACTGCCCGCAGTGGAAATGTAATCGGAGGCGGAGATTATGCCTTAGACAGGATTATTCCGGACTGTATAAGAGCTGTAAAAGACGGAAAGAATATTGTTCTACGCAATCCGAATTCAACACGCCCTTATCAGCATGTTTTAGAATGCTTAAGGGGATATCTTATGCTTGCAAGTATTCAATACGAAAATCCGGAAATTGCAGGCAGTTTTAATTTCGGACCGGATGATGAAAGTTGTGTAACAACCGGTCAGCTTGCAGAGCTTTTTTGTAAATATTGGGGAAATGGTGTAAAATGGATTAATATTTCGGAAAGTTCGGCACCTCATGAGGCTAACTTTTTAAAACTTCAGTGTGAAAAATCAAAAAAAATACTTAATTGGTATCCAAAATGGACAATAAAAACTGCCGTTGAAAAAATTGTGGAATGGGAAAAAGCCGTACAAAGTGGAGTTTTTGAAGCGGAAATTACAGACAAGCAAATTAAGGAATATTTTGAAAATTAATTTTGGAGAAAATAATGTTTGAAAATATGACAAAACAGGAAGCTGTAAACAACATTTTAGACAGTGTAAAAGAATATTACAAAAAATTTATGATAAAAAGCGATTATCAGGATGGACAGCGTATCAGTTATGCATCTAGAGTTTTTGATGAAAAAGAAATGATGAACTTGGTGGATTCTTCCTTGGAGTTTTGGCTTACAAGCGGCAGATATACGGAAAAGTTTGAAAAAGAATTAGCAGACTATTTGAACGTTCCCTATTGTTCCCTTGTAAACAGTGGGAGTTCTGCAAATCTTTTGGCTTTTATGGTTTTGACATCCCCTCTTTTAAAAGAAAAACAAATAAAACGGGGTGATGAAGTTATTACTGTTGCATGCGGTTTTCCTACGACAGTAACTCCAATTTTGCAATACGGAGCGGTTCCCGTTTTTGTTGACGTTACGATACCGCAGTACAATATAGACGTAAATGAGCTTGAAAAAGCCTTGAGTTCAAAAACAAAGGCGGTAATGATTGCTCATACTTTAGGAAATCCTTTTGATATAAAATCTGTAAAAGAATTTTGCGAAAAACATAATCTTTGGCTTGTAGAAGATAACTGTGATGCTTTAGGATCGACCTATACGATTGACGGGGTAAAAAAATTTACAGGAACATGGGGTGATATAGGAACTTCAAGTTTTTATCCTCCGCATCACATGACTATGGGTGAAGGAGGAGCCGTTTATACAAGCGATCCTCTTTTGTACAAAATTTGTCGTTCATTTAGAGATTGGGGACGTGATTGTGTATGTCCGAGCGGAGTTGATAATCTTTGTAAACACAGGTTTGACAGACAATTCGGTACGCTTCCTTTAGGTTATGACCATAAGTATACATACAGCCATTTCGGTTATAATTTAAAAGCAACGGATATGCAGGCTGCAATAGGTTGTGCACAACTTGAAAAATTTCCGTCGTTTGTTGAAAAACGAAAATTAAATTTTGCTCGTCTTCATAAAGCACTTGAATGCTTAGAAAATAAACTGATTCTTCCTCAAGCGTTGGAAAACTCTGATCCTAGCTGGTTCGGATTTTTGATTACTTGTAAAGACGGTGTAAATAAAACTGAATTGGTAAAAAAAATCGAAAGTGCAAATATTCAAACGAGAGCCCTTTTTGCAGGAAATTTAACCAGACATCCGTGTTTTGACCAAATACGAGAAACTGATGCGTACCGTGTGATAGGAAAATTGGAAGTAACCGATAGAATAATGAAAGATACTTTTTGGGTCGGCGTTTATCCGGGGATGAGTGATACAATGATTGACAGAATGGCAAAAGTAATTAAGGAAAGTTTATAAAAGTGAAAAAAGTCATAACTTACGGCTCCTTTGATTTGTTTCATCAAGGGCATTATAATTTATTAAAAAGAGCTAAGGAACTTGGAGACTATCTTATTGTAGGTATTACTACTGAACATTACGATGAAGACAGGGGAAAGCTTAATATAGTCGATTCTATTGTTGATCGCATTGAAAATGTAAAAAAAACGGGTTTTGCCGATCTAATAATTCTTGAAGATCATGTAGGACAAAAAATCGAAGATATACAAAAATACGGAATAAGTGTTTTTACGGTAGGTTCCGATTGGGAAGGAAAATTTGATTACATAAAGCCTTATTGTGAAGTTGTATATCTTCCGCGTACAAAAGATATTTCTTCAACTCAGATTAGAAATGCAAAGAATGCCATTACAAGAATTGGAATAATCGGAACAGGAAGAATTGCAGGACGCTTTGTGCCGGAATCTCGTTTTGTAAGCGGTATTTTAGCAACAGGAGTATATAATCCTCACATTGAAAGTGCAAAAAACTTTGCACAAACACATCAGCTTGATTTTGCTACCGATAATCTGGATGAATTTTTTGACCAAATAGATGCAGTGTACGTTGCGTCTCCTCATGAGTTTCACTACTCTTATACAAAAAATGCCTTAGAACACGGAAAAAATGTTCTTTGCGAAAAGCCGTTGTGTTTTAGTAAAAAAGAAGCCGAAGAACTTTTTGAAATTGCAAGATCAAAAAATCTTGTTCTTTTAGAAGCTATAAAAACAGCATATTGCCCCGGTTTTAATCAGCTTTTGGGAATTGCCCGAAGTGGTGTTATAGGTGAAATTTATGATGTAGAAGCCTGCTTTACCAGATTGACTCCTGCAGGTAAACGTGAAGTTGAAGATACTAAATACGGTGGAAGTTTTACGGAATTTGGAAGTTACTCTCTTTTGCCTATCATAAAATTGATGGGAAAAGATTATAAAGAGATTAGATTTGAAAGTGTTAATGCAAAAAACGGTATTGATTTATACACAAAAGCATTTTTTAAGTATGAAAACGGTTTTGCAATGACAAAAAATGGATTAGGTGTAAAATCTGAGGGGCAATTGATTATTTCCGGTGAAAAAGGATACATACTAGTTCCGTCTCCTTGGTGGCTTACACAATATTTTGAAGTCCGTTATGAAGATTCGAGCAAAATTGAACGCTATTCAACTAAATATTTAAGCTCCGGTTTACGCTATGAAATAAGTGATTTTGTTCATTTGATAAACGGCTCTAAACAGTTGATTTACAAGCTTTCTGCCGGTGAATCTATTGTTATTGCACAAATTATGGAAGAATTTATTGAAAAACGCAAAATCCGTTAAGTTTTTTTTCTTTTTTTTATTCTTTGTTTTTATTGATCTTTTATTCATTTGGGGGAATGAAATGAAAGTAAATATTTGGGCACATAGAGGCTGTTGCTATAATTATCCTGAAAATACTCTAAAAGCATTTGAACAAGCATGTAAACTTGATATAACCGGAATTGAACTTGATATTCAGCTTACAAAGGATAACAAAGTTGTTGTAATTCATGATGAAAAAGTTGACAGAACAACAAATGGTAAAGGGTATGTAAAAGATTTTACACTAAAACAGTTAAAAAAATTAAAAACAGCAGGAAGACAAAAAATTCCAACGATAGAAGAGGTTTTTGTGCTTGTAAAACCTTATTGCAAAAAAAACGGTCTTTTAATAAATATTGAACTGAAAACAAATAAAATACGCTATGAAGGCATTGAAGATATAATTTTGAATCTTGTAAAAGAGTATGATTTGGAACCTTTTATCATATATTCTTCTTTCAATCCTGATTCAATCATTTACATTAAGGAAAAAAATCCTCAAGCAAAAACTGCAATTCTCATACCTTCAGAAAAAGAATGTTTGGAATTTTCTAAAAAATATAAGGTTGATGCTCTTCATCCTTATATAAAAAAACTTGATGTACATAATATACGGCAAAAAACAGATTTACCTATACGTACTTACGGAGCTTTAGAATCTTTTTATCCTGAAAAACAGTCTTTTGAAATACTTGATCTTGAAGAACTTTCATTAAAAGGAATTACCGATATTTTTACAAACATAAGCGAGTATTATGTTTGTAAAAATTTTAGGGCAAAAATTAGTCCCGATTTTATCATAGGTTCGAAAATTGATTCTAAAACGGGATTTTTTAATAAATGTGGCAATGAAGTAATGTGTGATTATGAGTTTTATCCGGTTAGAAAAGGTGATAAAATTTTTTTTGATGCTTACGGTTATGAATACAAATTTGCTCATTATACCGGAGAAATAGACCCGAAATATATTCACGAATACTGTTATCAAGAAGAGCAAAGTTGGACAAAATACGATAAAAATTTAATTGACCGCAAGGCACAAGATAAATGTATTTCTTGGAAAAATACTTCGTACACAATAAAAGAAGACGGTTTTATACGTCTTGAAGTAAGGCATATTTCCGGAAACCCTCTCAGTATGTCTGATAAAGTATACATAAAAAATAGAATTTACATAGACTGCTTAAAAGAATCTTATAAAAGAAAGTCTTATTTTGATGAAGAGATAGAGAAAGTTTCAGAAAAAGTGAATAAACTTAAAAGTCCTGATAAAATTATATTTGGACTTATGAGTGATAGTCATTATACGATAAATGACGGATGGAAGGATACAATACATAACGTGCAGTGTGTAAATAATCGTGTAGGTTTTGACGGTTTTATTCACTTAGGTGATTTTACAGACGGAATTACTCCTCTTTATGTTACTCAAAAATATACCGGCAGGATTATATCTGAACTGAAAGCGATCGGGGTGCCCTTTTATTGTGTTATAGGAAATCACGATTCAAATTATTTTAAAGGTAATCCTGAAAAAATGAGTGAACTTCAGCAAAGTCAGTGGTATTTGAATAAAGATTTGCCTTATTATTACGAGGATTTTTTAGACTACAAGTTACGTGTTGTATTTTTAGCTTCATATGATCCTACCGGACTTACTCAGGAAACACGCTATGGGTTTTCGGATAAAGAAGTTGAATGGGTAAATAAGATTCTGAGTGAAACTCCAAATGATTTTAAAGTCTTGTTTTGCAGTCATGTTCCTATTTTACCGAAAATGCATTTTTGGAGTAAGGATATTCGTAACAGCCTGAAACTAATAAAGATTATTGAAAAATTCAATATTGAAAGACAGAAAAAAGGAATTATAGGGTTTATTCATGGGCACAACCATTGTGATCAAATTAATACGGACTTGAGTTTTCCGATAGTTTCAATAGGCTGCAATAAATGCGAGGATTTTCAAGATAAAAAACCTTTAGATAGTACAACATATGAAAGGAAAATGGGAACTTTGACTCAAGATTTATGGGATGTAATGTTAATCGATACAAAAAACTGTACTTTAGAATTTGTGCGTTTCGGTGCGGGAATTGACCGAAGTATTGGAATAAAAAACTGAGCGATACTGTTGGAGTTGAGTTTATGAAGTTTTTTGCCGTTTTAGCTGTTTTATTTTTTGCTATTTTTAATTTTACCGGAAGTTGTGCTTTAACGTGTTTTGCACTTATAGGTTTTGTTGAAGGTATTGTTTTTTTTGCAGATAAAGATTTTAACAGACCGTATAAATTTATTCGCCGTAAAGTAACAAGACTTTTGTTTCCGT
Organism: Treponemataceae bacterium; assembly: GCA_052173655.1. GTDB lineage: Bacteria > Spirochaetota > Spirochaetia > Treponematales > Treponemataceae > RGIG9060. Next base: position 224,668 of record JBQMYD010000001.1, read on the forward strand.
TTTTTTGCTGGAATTTTATTTTCGGTTTTATTTGTTTTTTACTAAAATTTGCAGGTTTTGGAATCGGTAATGAATTTAATTTAAAAAATCTTTTTATCAGTCCTATTTTTAACGGCTATCAATTCGGTTTTAATGCAGCAGCGTGGTTTATTTTTCCGCTTTTTATTACACAAATGATAAATGTTCTTTTACGCTTTTCAATAAAAAAACTTTATTCACTAATTGATAAACGCATCATTGAATCTGTTTTGTTTTTTTTAGCTTTTTTGCAAGGTTTGTTAGGATTTTATCTTGCATGCCTTGTTTCAAACAAAGGTTTTATGCTTGTACTTGAGCGATGTTCTTTTTTTATTTTGTTTTTTTCACTCGGAACTTTTTATAGCCAAGTTGCAAAGGAAATTTTAAATAAACGGAAAGTTATTTTTCATCTTTTTTTTACGGTAGTTTTGTTTGTCTTACTTTTTTTATTAATTTGTATAAAAAACGGAATTCCACAATACCCTATTCCATGGGCAATTTATAACAGCAGATTTTTTCCCATCATTACGTCTTTTATTATAATAGGAATTTTTGTTGAAATAACGGAAATTTTGGGCACAGGATTTACGGCTTTTGTTGAAAAGAATTTTATCGTAACACTGTTTTTTGAATGTAGATTTACAATTGCTAATTGTTTTTTATTTGTAACTTTTATTCTTACAACGTTTTTTGCCGTTTTTCATAAATTTTTAGGTTTGCTTTCGGATTTTAATTGGTTAAGTTACAAAACGGATATTTTTTATTTTTATCTTCCACAAAATCAATGGCAGATTTTGATTTTTTATTTTATTATGGCTACTGTAATTCCTGTGATTGTTCATAAATTAATCGAAAAAGTTGCTAAGCGGATTTTTAAACTTTTTTTTAATAATGGTTATAAAATGGAAAAATTACGATGAGTAAAAATATTCTATGTAAGGGTCTGAAATAATGAAGTCTACTTTTGAAAAAAAATATGACAAAAAAGAACAAAAATATATAAGAATGCGTAGACTTAAAGCTTTTTTTGAATCCTTGTTTTTTTATTTGTGCAGAATTTTTCCAATTGATAAAAATCTTATTAGTGTTTGCACTTTTGAAGGAAAAGGCGGTTTTGGTTGTAACCCAAAATATGTAGTAGAAGAACTTCACAGACGTAATAAAAATTATAAATTTGTTTGGTTTGTAAATGATTTGACTCGTCCAATGCCAGAATATGTAAAAAAGGTTTCTCATACTTTGTGGAGCAGAGCGTATTGGCTTTCAAAATCAAAAATTTGGCTTGATAATTATCGTAAGCCATACGGAACAATAAAACGAAAAGGACAATATTATCTTAATTTAAATCACTACACTATTGGGATAAAGTGTACAGGTTTGTACCGTGGGGACGGATTTAGCAAAATGGCATATCTTGTAAGCAAAAATGATTCCGATATGGTAGACGACTTTGTAATTGACTCTCTTTGGTGTGAAAAGATAAGTTCCAAAGCTCTAGTGTACAATGGTACTTATTTAAAAACAGGTGCTCCAAGATGTGATGTTCTTTACGGGGATAGGAGCGATTACAAAAAAAAATTTAGAAAAAAGCATAATTTGCCGGAAAATGCAAAAGTTTTACTGTTTGCACCTACTTTTAGAGAGGGTGCTCAAAACGGAAAACGTTTTGTTTTTAGTGAAAATTGGACAATTGATTTTAACCGCCTTATTAAAAATCTTGAAACAAAATTCAAAGGAGAATGGTATATATGTATCAGAGTTCATCCTCAGCTTGCTTCTCAGTTTAAACAAAACGAAAAAAATATAAATTGTGCTAAATTAATTGACGAAAGCTATGCGGATGATATGTATGAAATTCTTGCAGGAATGGATGCTTATATCAGTGATTATTCTTCAGCATGCTTTGAAGCCGGATTTGCGAAAATTCCCGTTTTTTTGTATGCTGATGACATTGAAAGATATACTTGTAGTCGTGGTAATCTTATGTGGAATATGAGTACGGAAAAACGGAATGATGTTCCGAATAATAAGGAAATAACGGGCGATTTTGATGTAAAAATGCCATTTACAGTTGCTACAAATAATGAAGAACTTGAGCGTGATATTTTTTCTTTTAATAAGGGAAATTATGAAGAAAACTTGGATACCTTTTATAAAAATTTGGGTTTGGTATTCAATGGAAATGCAAGTGCAAAATTAGCTGACAAAATAGAGGAAAAGGTAAACATAGAGAAAATAAAACCTCTGTTATCAGTGATTGTACCTGTTTATAATGTAGAACAATATTTGCATCGTTGTTTAGATAATTTAATAAATCAAACTTATAAAAATTTAGAAATTATTTTGGTTGACGACGGTTCAACAGATAGTTCCGGAAAAATTTGTGATGAGTATGCACAAAAAGATTCAAGAATTATTGTCATTCACAAAGAAAACGGAGGTTTGGTTACTGCACGGAAAGCCGGTATTAATAAAGCAACTGGCATTTTTGCAATTCATTTAGACAGCGATGACTGGATTGAAATAAATGCATATGAAGAGATGATGAAATATGCAGTGAAATATGATTGTGATATTGTTACTTCTGGTTGTTTAAGAGATTATGGGAACTATGTTTTGCAAGAATACGAAAATTCAGAAAAAGGGTTTTATGAAGGAACAAAGCTTTTAGAGTTAAAATCAAATTTAATTTCCATAGACACTTTTTTCAAAAGTAATCTGTCAATCCATATATATAATAAGTTAATGAAAAAAGATTATTTAAAATTTTGGACGAATAAAATTGATAATTTTATCACTATAGGAGAAGATGCAGCAGTTGTCTATCCAGCTATTTTAAATGCAAAAACACTATATGTAACGGAAAAAAATTATTATCATTATTGTTTAAGAGGTGATTCTCTTATGGGTACTAAGAATAAAACGGCAGATAATAGATTAAAAATCTTTTTAGATAACTTACAGATTGAATTTTTTAATGCAAAAGCAAATGTAAAAAATGCTCTGGTTCAATTTGAAGTATTAAAAATGTATTATATGTTACTTAGAAATCCGGAACTTATTATTAATCATGATGGTTTATGTTTATTTCCTTTTGGAAATGTAAAAAAAGAAGAAAAAATTGTTTTGTATGGTGCAGGAAAATTTGGGAATGCTTTATATGTTTTATTAAAAAGTATGGGATTGAATATCGTAAGCAGAATTGATAAAAAATATCAAAATGAAGTTGATACCCCGGATGTACTAAAAAAAATAGAATACGATAAGATTATTATTGGAGTTCTGATTTATGACGTTATTGAAAATATAAAAACAGAATTAATAAATAATTATCTTGTCAGTGAAAATTCGATATTGTCGGTTTCTGTGAATTCAATATTAACTCTTGATAAATTAAAATCGAATTAGTAGAAAAAAAACTTTGCGATAATATTTAAAATAAGGATTTAGTAAATTATGCAGATTGAAATGGAAAGTCTACAAGACTTTGAAATTTTTGTTTCAAAAATAAAAACTAAAAAAGTTTATATCTTTGGTGCGGGGAATTATGGAAAGATATTTGCGGAATACTTTAATTCAATTGGTTTAAATTTTGAAGGTTTTATCGACAATAATTCAAAACTTTGGGGAAAACAAGTTCTTGATAAGACCGTATGTAATTTAGATATAATTACCGATAAAGAAAATATCATTGTTTTTATTTCTATAAGTTCTGTAGCATATATTTTTGCTTATAAGCAAGTTTATGATCAATTATTGTCTTTTGGAATATGTGATGAAAATATAATCGAAATTTCAAAAAATATAAAATTAACTCAAAAAATTGTGGAGCATTTAAAAAATGCTGATTTTTACATAAACAAATTAAACGATTTAAAAAATAAATATTTAGGCAAAAGAGCTTTTTTGATCGGTAACGGTCCAAGTTTGGATATAAAAGATCTTAATAAATTAAATAACGACTTATCTTATGGTTGCAATAATTTGATAGAAATTATGAAAAAACATAATTGGAAACCGTCTTTTTTCTACTTTGAAGATCCTGTTTTTATAAAAAATTATTTAAACACAAAGGAAAAAATAGAATATTTATCAAATTCGTGTGTTCTTATTTTTTCAAATATTATTTCAAATATTTTTGACGAATATAAAGATTGTTTTTCAAATTTATATTTTTTTACATGCAATAGATATACACTAAAAAAACCTAGTATAAGCGAAAATATTGTAAACGGTTTGAATGCAGGAGGAACTTCTTTATTTAGTATGCTTCAAATTTTAATATATATGGGAATAAAAGAAATATATCTTATAGGTGTAGATTTTTCCTTTAACAAAGAACTTTCATCTGATGGAAAACTTACTGTCAATGAGAAGATAAAAAATCATGCAGAAGGTATGAATCAAGCAAATGAAGGTATATATTATGTTGATCATATTCTTGAAGGATGGAAAGCTGCTAAAAGATATGCAGATACCCATGGAATAAAAATATATAATGCAACTCGAGGCGGAAAATTAGAAGTTTTCCCTAGGGTTGATTTTGATACATTGTTTAATAACTAAAAAAATAGGTAATACTTATGAAAATTCTTGTTATTATTCCTGCCAGAGGTGGATCAAAGGGAATTCCTAAAAAAAATATTCGTTTAATGAATGGAAAACCTCTTATTTCGTATGCAATTTCTACTGCATTAGACAGTAAATTTGTTACCGATGTTTATGTCAGTACTGATAGTATTGAAATTGCAGATATTTCAAAAAAATTCGGTTCACAAGTTTTGATCAGAGATTCTTCTCTTGCAGGTGATGTTGTAACTTTAGATCCTGTAATTTACGATGGAATGAAAAAAGCAGAGGCATTAAACGGTTTTAATTATGATGCAATTATTACAATGCAACCAACCAGCCCTCTTACTTCTGTTGAAACTCTAAACGATGCAATAGAATATTTTATAAATGGAAAATTTGATACTCTTATCAGTGTTGTAAACAAACCTCATCTTTCTTGGCAAGAAAAAGATAATAAAATCATTCCAAATTATAAAGAACGATTAAATCGACAATTGCTTCCAAAAAATTATCTTGAAACCGGTGCTTTTTTGATTGTAAACAGAAAAACAATAACCGATAAAACCAGAATAGGTAAAAATATAGGGGTTTTTGAGGTTCCTGAGCGAGAAGCAATCGATATCGATGATGTTACAGATTGGGTTATGACAGAAACTCTAATGAAAAGAAAAAAGATACTTTTTAGAGCTGATGGTTATGTAAAACTTGGGATGGGACATATTTATAACTGTATTACATTGGCATATTCTATGATTGAACATGAAGTTCTTTTTGTAACAAATGAAGACTGTCAATTAGGTATAAAAAAGATCGAAGAATCAAAACTTCATTATGTAACTATAAAAAATGAAGATGAACTTTTTTCTGTAATTGAAGATTACAAACCTGATATTTTTATAAATGATTGTCTTGACACACAAGCCGATTATATTTTAAGGCTTAAAAAAAAGGTTCCGCGTGTAGTTACGATTGAAGATATTGGTACCGGAGCTTATAAAGCAGATGCTGTCGTCAATGCTCTTTATGAAAATCCTGAAAATGCTACAAAAAAATTTTACAGTGGTTATAAATATGTTTGTTTAAGGGATGAATTTATGGTTTCTAAAAACAAAGAATTCTCCCCGGATGTAAAAAACGTAATAGTTCTTTTTGGAGGGACGGATCCTTCAAACTTAAATAAAAAAACTTATCAGGCAGTTATGGAGTTGACTGATAAGTTTCCTGAAATAAAATTTTATTTTATTACCGGTATTGGCTACGATTATGAAAAACAAGGAGTAGTTTCAAATGAGAAAAAAAACATTTTTGTTTGTCCTAATGTTCCAATGGTAACAAAATATATGCAAAATGCGGATCTTGCAATTACAAGTCAAGGTAGAACAATTTATGAACTAGCTTCTTTAGGAATTCCTGCTATAGTTCTTTCACAAAATGAAAGAGAATTGACTCATAATTTTGCAAACATGAAACACGGTTTTTTAAATCTTGGACTTGGATGTAATGTAGATTCGAATACAATTTTCAGTACTTTTTCATGGCTTATTGAAACTCCTGCTGTTAGAAAAAATATGCGAGAACTTATGTTGAGCTGTGAATTAAAGAGTGGATTAGAAAGGGTAAAAAAAATTATTCTTGGAGAATATGATGATTAACAAAATTGAAGATAGAATAGAAAAAGGTCAATTTGTTTTGATAGCTGAAATTGGGGTAAATTATTATGACATTGCTGTTGAAAATAAAATAACTCCTATACAAGCTGCAAAATTAATGATAAAAAAAGCCGCTGAAAGTGGAATTCATGCTGTAAAATTTCAAAGCTATAAAGCTGAAACTTTGGCTTCAAAAAATTCTCCGTATTATTGGGATATAAAAGAAGAACCTACAGATTCTCAATATAAACTTTTTAAAAAGTTTGACAGTTTTGGTAAAACAGAATATGAACAGCTTGCTGATTATTCTGAACAATGTGGAATTGAATTTTTATCAACTCCATTTGACCTGGAATCTGCTGATTATCTTGAACCTATTATGAATGTTTATAAGATTTCTTCTTCAGATTTGAATAATTTAAATTTTATTGAATATCAAGCTAAAAAAAATAAAACAATTATACTTTCGGTTGGGGCTTCAAATCTTGATGAAATAAAACGCTCTGTAGAATTGATACGAAAATATAATGATAAAAAACTTATTCTAATGCACTGTGTCTTGGAATACCCCACTCCTTATGAACACGCAAATTTAAAGAAAATATTGACCTTAAAAAAAGAATTTCCAAATTTAACAATTGGATATTCTGATCATACTAAGCCTGATGCTAATTATGATGTTTTAAAAACAGCATATAATTTTGGTGCAACAATTATAGAAAAACATTATACTCTCAACAAAACTTTGAAAGGAAATGATCATTATCATGCTATGGATCCTTTTGATGCAAAAAAAATTATTGAAGGAATAGATTTTATAGAAAAATTGCACGGCGTTCAGGATATAGTTTGTCTTGAAAGTGAAAAGAAAGCTCGCGAAAATGCACGACGTTCTATCGTTGCCACTTGCAATATAAAAGCCGGTGAATCAATTACAAAAGATATGCTTACATGGAAGCGTCCGGGAAGCGGAATAAATGCAGACAATTACGACAAAATTATTGGAAAACGAGCTGTTTGTGATATTGAGTATGATACGGTATTGCAGTGGAATATGATAAGGTAAAACAATATGAAAAATTTAGAAGAATATAAAATTTCTGTAATAGTACCTGTATACAATGTTCGCAATTATTTACCTAAGTGTATTGAAAGTATAATAAATCAAACCCATAAAAATTTGGAAATAATTTTAGTTGATGACGGCTCAACGGACGATTCTGGGAAAATTTGTGATGAATATGGCTTGAAAGATGATAGAATAGTTGTCATTCATAAAAAAAATGGGGGGCTAACTTCCGGAAGAAAAGCCGGTATAAACATTGCTACAGGAAATTATGTAGGTTTTGTAGATGGTGATGACTGGATTGATTCAGATATGTATGAAACTTTGTTGAGCTATGCAATAGAAAACTATGCCCAGATTGTTTTAAGCGATATGTATCGACATAAATTTACAGGGGAACAGACTGTTTGGAGCGGTGCTTGGCTTTCGGAAGGTTGCTATGAAGTTTCCGCTCAAGAAAAACTCATTGTTTCAAATTTAATCTCCGGTATTAATTCAAAAAATAAGGGAATAAATGGTGGAGTTCACATAAAGTTGTTTGAGTTAAATCTTATTAAAGATATTGTTCTTTCAATAGATGATAGACTTACAGGAATTGCAGATGATAAGGTTATAGTTTATCCGGCAATCTTGAATTCAAAACGAATCTATGTTTTACATAAAGCTTTTTATCATGGAGTTGATCGAAAAGATTCTGCTACTCACTCCGTACAAAAAAATGCTCTACTTGTGTTGCAGTTAGTTTATGATTATCTGAAACAATATTTTGAAAAATCTGAGCATAAAGAAGTTTTGATGAAACAACTTAATTCTTTTATTTTACAATCTACAATTTCAAATTTAAATGATTGGGCAGGATATACACTTGTTCCTTCTTACTTCATTTCAGAACCAATTATTATGGGGAAAAATATAGTTTTATATGGAGCCGGAAAGGTTGGAAAATCAGTTTATTCACAGCTTGTTGCTACAAATTTTTGTAATATAGTTTTATGGTGTGATAAGATAATTAACGAGGAACGAAAAATTTACTCTTCCAATAAAATTAAGGAAGTTAAATTTGATTTTATTCTTGTTGCTGTGTTAGAGGAAGCAGTTTTTGAGTCAATAAAGAAAGAATTAGTTTTTTTGGAAATTCCGCAAGAAAAAATTTTGTGGTCAAAGATTGTACCCATTAATGAATTCTTTAGGTAGGAGTAAAATTTGGAAAATATTGTTGAAGCATCAGTGGATGCTGTTTTAAGAAACGCTAATGACCGTATCGTAGCTATATGGGGAGGTGGATACAAATATTCCGTACAAATACAAAAACTTCTAAAAAATAAAGTAAAAGATATAATTTTTATTGACAATGATCAAAGTAAACAAAATAATTTGGTATTTTCTCCGAATTATGTATATAAAAACGGGGGTAAAGAACGTTTTTATGTGGTTTGCCCGATTTTGTTTCACAAAGAAATAAAAGAAGAGTTAATAAATAATTCATTTAAAAATATCTTAGACTTTTTTTATTTTCACGATGATGTTGTAGTTGATGAAAGTGATTACTTTGAAGATAAACGTGGAAATAAAATAATAGGAAATTATAAAGGTTTTGATATTGCTTTTATAGGTGATAATAATATCATAAAAATAAACGGACAGAATACAGGTGATTATAACTTAAAAATAAGGCTTGAATGTAATTCCTATTTAGAAATTGGGGAAAATTGTAAATTTGTAGGTGGAACACTTTATGCTTGCTTGGCAAAAATTGTTATAGGTAATAATTGTTTTTTTCAAAGTAGATTAAAAATTGCTTCATACGCATACAGTTCACTTAACATAGGTAATAATACTTCAATATCACATAACTGTTTTATAAATGTAGATCACTATACAAACATAAGTATTGGAGATAACTGTATGTTTTCATTTGATTGTGTACTTCAATCAAATGATGGACATCCAATCTTTGATTTAAATACTGGAAAAAATATTAATAATTCTGTAGATATTGCAAAACAAAAAAAAATTGTATTGGAAAATCATGTTTGGTTAGGAATGCGAGTTATATGTCTAGGAACTACATTGATAAAAGAAGGATCGGTTGTAGGTGCAGCTTCTTTAGTAAAAAAAGAATTTTCCAAAAAAAATTGTATTTTAGCAGGAAGTCCGGCTAAAATAATAAGAGAGGACATAAGATGGGAAAAATATAATCCATTTGATAAATTACATATTCTAAATACATAGAATTATGAAAGAGGTGATAGATGAAAAGTGAATTAATTTCTGTTATCATACCTGTTTACAATGCAGAAAATTATATAAGGGAATGTTTAGAAAGTATTATCAATCAAACATATAAAAATCTTGAAATAATACTTGTAGATGACGGTTCAACTGATAATTCAGGAAAAATTTGTGATGAATACGCACAAAAAGATTCAAGGATAAAAGTTATTCATAAGGAAAACGTGGGGCAGCAAAAAGCACGAATGTCTGGAATAAAAATTGCAACTGGAGATTACGTGTCTTTTATTGACAGCGACGATTATATAGAATTAAATACTTATCAAACTTTTTATAAACAATTTTGTGCAGGATATGATGTTATATGCTTTGGAATGAATCTTGTAGATCAGAACAGAAATTTTATATCTTTACGAACTGATAAATTGCCGGAAAAACTGTATGAAAGCCAAGAAGATATAGCATTTGTTTTAAAAAATTTTATATCTTGTGATAAAAATGATTATACTTCTTACGGAATTCTAAATAGCCTTGCCACAAAGGTTATAAAAAAAACGATAATAGATAAAATAATAGAAAAAGATATTTATTACATACGTATTGGTGAAGATTTTCAATTTACTTTACTTGCACTTTTACAATGTAAAAGTATTTTTATTACACATACTCCATTTTATAATTATAGACAAAATTCTGATTCAGTTACGCATAATTTACATGAAAATTATTTAACTGAGTTAAATGAATTGTATAAGTTTTTCATAAAAGAAACAAAAGATTGTCCATACAAAGATGAAATGAAGGAAAAATTTGTACAAAGATTTATGCACGATGTCATAAATTTAACTCCAACCTTCTTGGGGTTTGATTATTCTCAGGAATTTTATAAATATATTTTTCCTGATTTTAATAAAATCGAAAATAAAAGAATAGTAATTTATGGAGCCGGAAAGGTCGGAAAATGTTATTATCGATATATACCAAAGCTTTCAGATTCAAAAATTGTTTTATGGATTGATAAATATGTTGATAAGGCGAAAAACGATCTTGTAGAGCCTATTGAAAAAGTAAAAACTCAAGAATACGATTATATTATTGTTGCTGTATTACGTTCTGAAATTGCAGAAGAAATAACCGCTGAATTAAAACAACTTGGGATTCCGCAAGAAAAAATACTGTGGAAAAAACCTGTTCTACTTTAACATAGAGTAAAAATAAAATTAGGAGTCTATAACAATCAATATGAAAATAATCTCATTTTATTTACCGCAATTTCATCAAGTTCCGGAAAACGATGAATGGTGGGGAAAAGGTTTTACAGAATGGATGGCGGTAAAAGATGCAAAACCTTTATTTGACAATCATGAACAACCTAGAGTTCCCTTAGACAATAATTATTATAATCTACTTGAAAAACAAACTATGATGAAGCAGGCAGATTTAATGCAAAAATATAATGTATTTGGGCAATGTTTTTATCATTATTGGTTTAAAAATGGACGGAAAATTCTTGAAAAACCTGCGGAAAATTTGTTGGAATGGAAAGATATCAATATGCCGTTTTGTTTTTCTTGGGCAAATGAGTCTTGGATTAGGAGTTGGAGTTCTATAAAAAACGCAGGAGGAAATGATTGGTGCCCTAAATTTGATAAAAAAATAAAAAATAATAATGGCATGCTACTTGAACAAGATTATGGAAGCCGTAAAGATTGGGAAGAACATTTTTATTATTTATTGCCATTTTTTAAAGATGAAAGATATATAAAACTAAATAATTCTCCCGTTTTTATCTTTTATCGTTCAAATAAGATAGATTGCTTAGTGGAAATGGTAACTTGTTGGCGTTCTTTGGCGAAAAAAGAAGGCTTTGCTGATTTATATCTTATAGGCAGAAATGAAAGAGAAGAAGTTCTGGATGCAACTTTTGAGCATCAACCGTCTTCTGCTTTTAACATTTCAATTTGTTTACGTAAAGATAAAATGGCTCTGTATGATTATCAAACTGTTTGTAAAAATATTTTATTTTATGAAACTAATTTAGAAAAAAAAATGTATTATTGTGCTTTTTCAGGTTATGATGATACGCCAAGAAGAGGTGAAAATGGAGTTGTTGTAAAAAATATTTCTCCTAAAATTTTTGAAGATAGTTTGACTAAAATTTTGAAATTTTCAGAGAATCAAGGTAATGAATTTGTTTTTATTAATGCATGGAATGAGTGGGGAGAAGGAATGTATCTTGAACCTGATGAAAAAAATAAATATTCTTATCTTCAAAGTATAAAAAATTCTATGCAAAATTATAAAAATTGCGAACTGCCTTCTGCTTCTTTAAAATTAAACTTAAATAAAAAATTTATAATTTTCGGAACGGGAGAGTTTTTTTCTAAAAAAGAAAAATTACTTCAAAAATTTTCATTTATGGACAATGTTGAATGCTTTCTTGATAATGATCCGAAAAAAAATAATACTGCAATTTATAATAAGAAAATTTTTTTACCGGAGAAATTTTCTGAATCTTCCTATGATTATATTTTATTGATGTCAAACAAATATGAAGAAAAAATGAAAGAACAGTTAATTGGTTTAAAAGTTCCGAAGGAAAAAATTTTAACTTGGGTTGAATTTGCAGAAAAATATCTGTTCCAAAAACTTCCTGATGTGGATAAATAAGCACTTTAATAATTAACGAGATTTTTTGTGATATATTTTAGAAATGAATATTTTTTTACGGTAAAATTTTATGGAAATTGAAAAATTTAGAGAGTTATCCGAAAAATTGATTTTAGAAAAAATTGATTTTCTAAAATCAAAGAAAATTGTAATTTGGGGATGCGGTAAAGGCGGTAAAATTGTTTGTGAAATCTTAAAACGAAATAAAATCGATGTTAGTTTTTATATAGATTCAAAGAAAGAGCTTCAGGATAACATAACTGTTTTTGACAAAGATATTTTGCTAAGAACAAAAGAATATTTTGTAATAGTTGCACTGCTTTCCTTTAATTGTGAAGTTTCGGATTTCTTAAATTCAATTCTCTATGATGAAACAAATTATTTGTATTTGGCACAAGGGTATGATTATAACTTAGAAGATACCGAATATAAAGGTTGCAAAATAGGATACTGTACATACGGCTATAAAGATTTATTGCAAATTTTTCCTTTAGCAAAATCAATTGGCAGATTTTGTTCAATCAATGGCACTGCAAGAATTTGGAACAACCATTCTTTGGATTGTGTTTCAACCCACCCTTTTTTAGACCATCCTTTGTTTAACACACAAGAACAAATGAAAGCTGTTAATAGCTATGTAGGAAAATATGGAAAACATTTAAATAATGCTGTGTATGAAAACAGCAAAATTCGGAAAAATGAATATCTTACAATCGGTAATGATGTTTGGATTGGAGCGAATGTTGTATTGCTTCCCGGTATCAATATTGCAGACGGTGCAGTTATTGCAGCCGGCAGTGTTGTAACAAAAGATATAGAACCGTATGCTATTGTTGGAGGAATTCCTGCTAAATTAATAAAGTATCGTTTTTCAAAAAATATAATTGAATCGTTTTTGAGAATAAAGTGGTGGAATTGGGATTTAAAAAAAATTAGAGAAAATCAAGAATTATTTTATCAACCGGAATTGTTTTGTAAAACTTTTGATAATGATTTTTTTTATAGCAGGGAAAATAAAATATGAAACAAAAAGTTATTTTGTATGGACTTGGAAAAATTTATTTTGAAAATAAAAATATTTTTTTTGAAAAATTTGATGTAAAAGCAGTTTGTGATAAAAAAATAGAAAAAGAATATATTGATGAAGATAATGTAAAAAATATACCTGTTAATTGCATAAAAACTTATGATTACGATGCAATTATTGTATTTTCAGATAAATTTTTTAAAGAAATAAAAGATTTTTTGTTTTTTAACTATTTTGTGCCTATTGATAAAATTCTTTCTTGGAAAATAATTATACAAAAAAAAGGTTTTTATGATACGAATTTTTTAAAAAAATTTATTTGTCATAAAATACGGAATGAAAATATAAACGAAATTTTAGATCTTGAAATTTTACAAGATTTATATTGGTCAAAAGACAGCTTTTTTACAGATGCGTTTTATAAAAATTCTGAAATTAAAAATAAAAAAATACGAATAACCGGAATTAATAATTCTAAATTTAGTTTTTTTAATCAAATTTATGATGAACTTTACAGCAAAAATACAGTGATTACAAGTTATGACTTTGTTTTGTGTAATTTTAAATATTTTGACTTGATTTCAGACAAAATTCTAAATTTAAAAAATCTCATTCTTACTTTTAGCTGGAACGAGTATTTTTTTTACAGAGAAAAATTAAATACAATTGATCAGACAAAAGTAAAAATTGATATTTTTTCCGATGTTTCAGGAGTTATCGTATATTTAACTAAAAAATTTGATACAGAAAAAATAATGCCTTTTGAGTGTAAACTTTTTGTAGTAACTCATTTATCATATAATTCATTACATAATGAATTATATGAACCTCTATATGTGGGAAAACAGGCAGAACTTGAAATTTCTGAATTTTGTGATACAAAAGCTGATAGTATTGCAAATTTGAATGATTTTATAAATGAATATACTGCAATATATTGGATTTGGAAAAATACCGTTTCAGAATATGTAGGACTATGTCATTACAGGAGGTATTTTTTTAACGATGATTTTATCGATAATTCAAATTACTTGAATGCACTCAAAATAAAAAATATATTTGATGATCATGATATAATTCTTACAAAACTTACGTGTTTACATTGTACCATTTCAGAAAATATACGTAATGTGATTGGAGAGGGGCTGTATTCTCAAATTTATTCTTCTTTTAAAAAACATATTTTAAAACATTGTCCTGAATATATGCAAAGCTTTGATTTTGTCCTTGCTTCAAATAACTTTTATGCCAGAAACATGTTTGTTACATCGAGAAAAGTTTTTGTCGATTATTGCAATTGGGTATTTAAATTTTTACTTGAAGTTGTAAAAGATATAGACATGAGTTGTTATCAAGGTTTTCAACGCAGAGCAATTGGGTATTTTGCAGAGATTTTGTTGACAGTATGGTTATTAAATTCCGAATTAAAAGTAAAAGAATTACCAATAAATGATGTATGAAGTATGAACAAAATATAAAAAGGATTTGTAAGTGAAATTAATAATTTTTGGAACAGGAAATATATATAAAAATACGAAAAATTTATTAAAAGATGATATAGAAATTGTTGCTTTAGTCGACAACAACTCTAATTTATGGGGAACAAGTTTAGATGGATATAATATTTATTCTCCTAAGGATTTGTCAGCACTAGCATATGATTTTATTTTTATTTCTACTTTAAAGTTTGAGTCTGAAATAATAAAACAACTTTTTTCACTTGGAATTAAAAAAGAAAAAATAATTCCGTTTTATGAAAAAGAAAAAATTATAAAATCTGTTTGTTATTACGGAAATATAAAAAAAACAAATAATAAAAAAATTGTCGTTTTTTCCCATGCACTGACTTCAACCGGTGCAAATAATGTGATGTTTAATGCAGCATGCGTTTTGAAAGAAAACAATTTTGATGTTATTGTACTAAGTTCATATGATGGAGTTTTAAAAGAAAAGTTACTTCAAAAAGACATTGTCGTAGGCATAATGAATGATTCAAATATAATACCGGATGAAGTTTTTGATTTATTAAAATCTGTAGATTTTGTTTTAGTTAATACTTTATTGCTTTTTAACACGGTTTTAGAAATTTCAAAAAAACAAATAAAACTTTTATGGTGGATTCATGAGTCCGGAACAGTAAAGGATATTGATATTTCTATTTGGAAAACTATTATGAATAATAACTATGTAAAAACATACGTTGTTAGCAATAAAGTAAAAAATATAATAAATTCTTTTTATAAAGAAAAATACGATTTACCTGTATTAACTTTTGGACTGGATGACTGTAACGAAAAAAAAGGAAAAACTACAGAAAAATTTATTTTTGCAAATATTGCCGCATTTCATCATATTAAAGGTCAAGATTTGTTGATTAAGGCAATTGCAGGTTTACCGGATGAAGTAAAAAAAAATACTGAATTTTGGTTTGTAGGGCCTGGAGAATTAAAAAACGCTTTTGAAACGGACATTTTTGATTTAGCAAAAAACGAAGAATGCATAAAAATCAAAGGCGAATATAAAAACAATGAAATGTACAAGATTTATAACCAAATTGATGTTGTTTTAGTTTGTTCAAGAGAAGAAGCGTTATCTGTTGTTGCAATTGAAGGAGCAATTCATAATAGAATTTCTATTGTTTCTGATTCTGCAGGTATTTCAGATTATATTACAGATAGTAAAGACGGTTTTGTTTATCCTACCCTTGCCATAAACAAATTGAATGAAAAAATATTATGGTGTTTTAATAATAAAAAGCGGCTTGAAGAAATGGGAAAACTTGCCAGGAAAAATATTTTTGAAAAGAATTTTTCCATGAAAGTTTTTTCTGCAAATTTACTAAAAGCCTTAAAAACATTAGAATGATTCACTTGGAGAAAAAAATGTCTTATATTCAAAGTTTACAAAAATACAAAAAAATAGCATTAAAACTTCTCGATGTGGATTTTTCAGTAAAAGAATGGCTTGTAAAAAATGATTATAAAAATGTTGTTATTTACGGAATGGGAAAACTTGGAAAAGCCTTAGTACAAAAAATTAATGACACTGTAAATATAGCGTGCTGTATAGATAAAAACGAGGGTTGTTTTTTAAATTTTAACATCGTATCTATTGAAAAATTTAATAGTTCCGATTATCCGTGTGATTTAATTATTATTACTCCTTACAATGATTTTGAATCAATAAGAAATTTGTTCAAATTTTCTGTTCAAAATAAATGTTTATCAATTGAAAATCTTGGAGAAAAAATTGTCAAAGTCAGATCAAATTATAATGTTTTACCATGTACGAAGGAAGAAATTTCAAGTCCTCCTAAGGTAAGCGTTGTTATGCCGATATACAATGCTGAAAAGTTTATAGAAAAAACCATACGATGTATATTAAATCAGACATTTAAAAATTTTGAGTTGCTGTTGATAAATGATCATCCAACTGATAGAACAATGGAAATTATTAAGTCAATAAAAGATTCAAGAATAAGGATAATTGAGAATGAAAGGAACATGGGGATTTCTTACAGCAGAAATCAGGGATTAAACCATGCTGTAGGTAAATATATAGCCTTAATGGATGATGATGATTTAGCTCCATTGAACAGATTTGAAATTGAAGTTGATTTCTTGGACAATCATAATGAAATTGATGTTGTCAGCGGTTCTTGGACAGAAATTGATGAAAATGACAATGTTTTAGCATTTTCAGGTTCGATGACTCAAGATCCGATGCAAGTCAGAGCACAGTTTTTATTTTGTGATACAGTTGGTAATGGAAGTGCTATGTTTAGAACCGATTTCATAAATAAAAATAATATTAGATACTTTGACAATTGTTACGGAATGGAAGATTTTAGATTCTGGGTTGAATGTTCTGCAAAAGGAAAAATTGTTGAATTAAACGATATTTTGTTGAATTGGCGACAAAGTTCTTGCAATGAAACTACAAAAGTAAAAACAAAACTTACTAAGGAACGTAAAAATAAGTTTGCTGAAATTCAAAAAACAGCATTAGCATTAAACGGTTTTGTGTTAACTGATGAAGAATTAAAAATTTTTACAGATGTTTTCACGGAAGATTACAGTGAAAAAAAATCTTTTGAAGATCTTGCTAAAATTATTTTTGTTATTCCTGTATTAACAAAAATATTAGAACAGGCGAAAAATTCAAATTTGGAAAATTATATTGAATTAAAATCCATTCTTAGAGATAAAATTTTTGATAAGATTTCTATGCTTGATTTTTTTAAAGACTAAATAAGGAGTTTTTTATGTTTTCACAATTAATTTCAGTAGTTATTCCGATATTTAATGTTGAAAAATATCTTGAAGAATGTTTGAATTCGGTGTGTCAGCAATCATATAAGAATCTTGAAATAATATGTGTTGATGATGGCTCTACGGATAAAAGTTCTTCAATAATGGACGAATATGCACAAAAAGATAAACGTTTTGTTATTATACATAAAAAAAATGAAGGTTACGGAAAAGCTGTTAACATTGGAATAAACACTGCAAAAGGAAAATATATTGCCATATTAGAACCTGATGATTACATTGTTCCTTACATGTATGAATCCTTGATAAATACTGCTGAAAAAACGAATGCAGATTTTGTAAAATCAAATTTTTATGAATTTAGGGGTGAAGAAAACAATAGAATATATATATACCGCCAAACCTTGCAGAATTTAGATATTTATGACCGTATTTTCACTCCAAATGAAAATTATCATTCGTTCATAGGTTTTATATCAAATTGGACAGGTCTTTACAATCGTGAATTTTTAATAAAAAATGATATTTGCCATAATGAAACTCCCGGAGCATCTTACCAAGATGTAGGATTTAATTTTTTAGTTAATACATATGCAAAAAAAGCTTACTATATGCATGAACCCTTTTATCATTATCGCTGCGATAATCCGAATGCAAGTGTTTTAAGAAAAGATAAAGTTTATTGTGTACGTGATGAATTTAATTTTATAAAAGAAAAACTTGAAAAAAATAAAAGTTTTTGTTCAAAAACTGTAGAAAATTTTTTAGTTTATAAACTTATACATTATTTGGTAAATCTTTTAAGAATAGATGACAATTTTAGAACGGAATTTATGCAACACTTTAGTAGCGAAATAAAAAAACTTACAGACAAAGAACAGTTGAATTATAATGTTTTTGAACGTGTCGGCGAAGTATTTAAAATTAGACAGTTTTTATTGGATCCACAAAAGTTTATTGAAATACAAAAAAATCCAATGATAAATTGCCAAAATTCTACCAATTTAAATTATGAAATTATAAAAAATTTTGAAAAAATTAGAATTTATGGTGCAGGAAAAATTGCATTGGATTTTTATGATAAAATCAATGAAAAAATGCGAGAAAAAATAAAAAGTTTTCTCGTAACTGAGATAGACAACGATTATGGAAATCTTCCAAAACCGGTTGAAAAATTTAATCCGAATCTTATAGAAAAAGATGAGTTGATAATAGTATGTGTGTCAAAAAAAATTCAAATACAAATAGATAAAATTCTAAATGAAAATAAAATAAAAAATTATTTGTATATTCAAGATTTATATTTTTAGGATACAAAATTATGCCTCATTCAAATAATTTAGCTGATCAAAATAAAATTTCACCTACCCTGCAAACAACAATCTTTGCAGGTGTGATAGCCTGGTATGAATTCAGAATAGGATCAAAGATTCTCTGTATTGAAGAAGAAGCTAAAACTTTGCAAAATTCACACTCAATCTCAGAGTTTCTTATTTTTAAAGGATATGATGTTAGCGTAAAAACAATTCAACAATCGGCAAATCAAAATTTTTTGGAAGAATTTAAAAATTCCTTTGATTATGTAGTTGCAGTTGGAATTTTTGAGCAATGTAAAGAGCCTGTTTTGATGCTGAAACGCTGGTTTTCCTTGTTAAAAGAAAATGGAATTTTTTTGCTTGGATGTGATAATTCTCTTGGTCTTTGTTTTCTTTGTGGAGATACAAAAAAAACTACATCATGTTTTTCAAAAATAGAATTAAAAAACGCACTGGAAACAGCCGGTATTGAAAATGCAAAGTTTTTTTCGGTTTTGCCAAAACTTGAAACTGCACAAATGATTTTTTCTGAAAATCAAATTCCTGAAGAAGATTTTAGAATTCGATATTTACCTCTTTACAATACACCGGATACAGTCTTTAAAAGAGAAGAAAGTCTTTACGATGAATACATAAAAAACGGAATTTTTCATCAAGTTGCAAATGCCTATTTGATAGAAGCCGTTAAAAATAAGATAAGCGGTTTAACATCAAGCCCGGTGAATGATTCAACTATTAACTCTGATTACAAAGTTTTACAAGTAACTCTTACAACAGACAGAGGAATGGAAAATTCTTTTGCTACCGTAATTCTTGAAAATAAAAAAACTGACGAAAAAATCGTACAAAAAAGAGGTATTTTTCCGCAAAGTTTTGAAAAACTTTTAAAACTGGAAAAAAATCATCGGAGTCTTGAAAAATATGGAATAAAATGCGTATCAGGTAACTTATCTAATGATAATTCAGTTTTTACAATGCCTTTTGTATGCAAGCCTCTTTTAAATGTTTATCTAAAAGATTTGCTTTTCAAAAATAAATACGAATTTATTGCCAAACTTGATAAATTTATCGATACAATTCGTTTTGCAACCGAAAAAACAAAAAAACTTTTTTTTGATCTTGTTCCGCTAAACGCATTTTACGACGAAACGGAAAGCAAGCCCACCTACCCTGCAAAAACTCTGGCAACAAAATCCGATGAAGTTCTTGCTTACTCTTACTCAGGTTTTCCCTGCAAAAATTTTATCTTTTTTGACCAGGAATTTATAATTGATGAAAAAACTGCAAATGCAAATAAAGTTAGTGTAGATTTAATTATTTGGCGATCAATTGCAATTATATACTCTGATTATGAAAAAATGAATAAAATTTTGCCAATCGATTTTTTTTGGGAACGCTACGGCATAAAAAATTCTCTGGATGAACTGAGTAGAATTTCTTCCGATTTTTTATCTTGTGTACGAAGTCAAAATGAACTTTCATTTTTTAATGCAAGCTTTCAACGTAAATGGGAAATTTTTTATCATAATAAAAATAAAATGGAAACAGAAACTTATTATGATTTTCTTTATTCATCTTTGTTTTCCGGATCAAAAAATATTTTTGTTTTCGGTTCGGGTTCCTATGCAGATAAGTTTTTGGCATTTTACAAAAATGAATTCAATATTTTAGGTATTATTGATAACGATGTTGAAAAGCATGGCGACAAAATTCAAAATTTTTCGATTTCGTCTCCTGAAATCCTAAAAAAATATAGTGAAAAAAACAAAGATTTTAAAATTATTATTTGCGTAAAAAATTTCAAACCGATTTATTTTCAACTAAAAGAATTAGGAATAAAAAATATCTGTGTTTATGATGCAAAAAAAATTTATGAAGGAAGGCAAAACTTAAAATTTGAACAATCGGATAAGCCTTACAATGTAGGTTTTCTTTCCGGTGTTTTTGATTTATATCATATCGGACACATAAATATGTTCAGACGTGCAAAACAAATGTGTAATTACCTTATCGTGGGAGTTTGTACGGATGAATACGTTATTAACAAGAAAAAAAAGACACCTTTTATTCCGTTTGATGAGCGTACTCAAGTAATAAAGGCATGTAAGTATGTAGATGAGGTTGTAGAAGTTCCTTATATGTATGAAGGAATAGTTGAACAATTCCAAAAATATCATTACGATGTTCAATTTGTCGGAAATGATTACGAAAATGATGAATGGTGGCTTAATCAAAAAACATGGCTTGAAGAACACGGTTCAACTATGGTGTTTTTTCCATATACTCAGCAGACAAGCAGCACAAAAATAAAATCGCTTATTGATAAAGGACTTGTATAAAAATGTCAAAGGGACTAGCCAATAAAAACAGAAACAAATGTTTTGATACTTTAAAAGGTTTTGCTTGTATTGGTGTTGTTTTTATGCATATACATTTTCCGGGCATTTTCGGAAAATTTGTTTTTATGATTTCCCGTTTTGCCGTGCCGTTTTTTTTTATGATAAGCGGTTATTATTTGGGTATATTAGATGATAAAGCAAAAATAAAATCGGCTTTACTAAAAAGATCCAAGCGGAATTTCTTAATTTTATTAGTTTCAACTTTAATTTATTTTATTTTTGATTTATTTTTTATCGGATTTGATTTTTCTCACAAAGAATTAGGAGAAAGCCTTTTATATTTAATCTTTTTCTCGTATTTTAATTTTTTACAAGCCGGTCATCTTTGGTTTTTGCTATCGCTTGTTTACACATATCTGTTTTTTTTACTATTAAATAAATTTGACGGTTTTAAAGTTGCATATTTTTTTGTTCCTATATTATTTTTGGCAAAAATTATATTAAATTTTTACGAGTTAAAAGATTACTTTGGGTTGTTTCTTATCTATGCCGTGCCGTTTGTACTTTGCGGTCATTACATTGCAAAACATGAAACCGATATAAAAAATAAGTTTTCATTACTTATTTGTTTTATAGGAATATTTTTAGGAATAATTCTCATGGGTATAAGAAGATTTTTTCCAGGCGATATATCATTTTTTGGAGTTATTGTTTATTCAATTTTTATTTTTTTATTTGCTATAAAGCTTCCTAATTTTACAATAAAACCTTTTGAATTCATAGGAAACAAATTGTCCTTGCATGTGTATATTTTTCACATGATAGTTTCTTACGTTCTTAATTTAATCGTACCCGAAAAGATAAGAACAAACGATATTTGGATTTGGACTGTCCCGATAACGGTTTTCTTGCTTTCAATACTGGTTGGTTATATTATTATAACTTTGAAAAATGCTGTAAAAACGGCAAGTAAACGAATAAATAAAAAATAGGTATTATGAAATGAATGAAAAAAAATATGATTTGGGTTATCTTTCTATAATTCTGACGGATTTTAATTTTTCCTTATTTGAGAAAATAAAAGACATTGCATTACAATGCCGTAAGTTTATTGTAGGAATTCCTGCAGATTACGTTATGGCTCGTATTTACGGTGATGAACGTAACGGCTATACTGCAGAAAAAACAAAATTATTTTTAGACGAATTAAAATTTATCGACCAAGTGATTATTTTGGATTATATTAATTTTGGCTATCAAGATTTATGGAAGCAACTTAATTTTGATGTATGTTTTTATGGTAGCTGCTACGGAATTCAATTTGAAAAAGATAAAAAATTCTTTGCTTCAAATGGAGTTGATTTTTTACCTTTGCTTCCTTTGACTTGTAATCCTTCAAATAATATTGATAGCCTTGATTTAGCTTTAAAAAACGTTCAAAAAAATCAGAAAATCATACTCTTTGGAACAGGAAAATATTTTGACATTTTTGTTGAAAAATATGTTGAGCATTACAAAGTATCTTATGCTGTCGATAATACCCCAAAAAAATGGAATACCACAAAAAACGGTATAAAAATAAAGTCTGTAGATTCACTAAAATCTGAAAGAGTACAGGATTGTCTTGTTATTTTATGCGGCAAAGACTATGAAAATATGCTGTTACAGTTAAAATCTTTAGGGAACTTTAACTATCGAACTATGATCTTTAACGATAAAATTTCTCTTATTGAAGAAATGTATGTTACTTTACAAGCTGAAATTGCATATTTAGACTTTGCACACAAAAAGTTAAAAGATTTATTGTTTGAATTTGACAGAGTATGCAAAAAATATAATTTAAAATATTTTTTAATCTGCGGAAGTCTTATTGGAGCTATCAGACACAAAGGATTTATTTCATGGGATGATGACATGGATTTGACAATGACTCGTTCCGATTATGAAATATTAAAACAGGTTGCACCTAAAGAATGGAAAGATAGCGATTACGAGCTTTTGCATTATGATTGTTTGGGAAAAAACGTATTTTTAGATTTTATGCCGCGTCTTATTTACTTAAAAGATGATTTTCCTACAAAGGTTTTTGATAAAGCAGGCAAAAAAATTTTTCCAAAATATGATAGAAAGGTTTTTATTGATATTTATCCGCTTGATAATGCCAGCGATAATGATAGAAAACATAATTTTACAATGTTAAAAATGAAATTTGTTTACAATCTTTGTATGGGACACAGGGGAATTTTGGATTATTCTGAATATTCGAGGCTTCCAAAATGGCAGGTTAATACAATAAAATTTGTAAATTTTTTAGGAAAGCTTTTACCGTTTAAATTTCTTATAAAACGTTATGAAAAACTTGCTCAATATGCAAAAAAAGAAAAATGCAAAAACTATTTTATGTCAAGTTGTTCAATTATGTGCATAGAAAGAAAATTTGATAAAAAAATTTTTCAACAAGAAAAAAACGTACCTTTTGAAGATATAGAGTGTGTAATCCCTGAAGATTATGATGCTCTTTTAAATGCTATGGGATACAAAAATTATATGAGTTTACCGCCACTTTCAATAAGGAAACCCTCTCATTATTTTAATTGTGATATTTCTATTTGGTAAAAATTGGTAAAACAAAGCAAAAAATAAAAATTAGGAAATAAAATTATGCAAACAGAACTTCCCCTTGCTTGGAAAAAAATAAAAAATATAGAGTCCGTTCAGGTTTTTAGAATTCCCGATGAGGATGAAAAATTAATAGAACAGGTAAAACAGGTTGAGATTGATTTATTGAATAAACTTCAAACCGTATGTGATGCAAACGGCATAAAAGTTTTTTTAATTTACGGTTCTCTTTTAGGTGCAGTTAGACACGGTTCGATAATTCCTGGAGATGATGATATTGACGTTGCTTTAATGCGTGAAGATTACGACAAATTAATGTCTTTACAAGGTGAATTTTCCGGAAAATATTTTTTACAAACTCCGGAAAACGATATGTTTTTTAAAGGCGGTTATGCAAAACTTAGAAACACACAAACAACCGCAATAACTCCGGAAAATTGGTACGTAGATTGTTGCGAAGGAATAAGTATAGATATTTTTCCGATTGATAACTGTTCTACGTCAAAAGTCAAAGAAAAAATAAGGCAGATAAAAATAAAATTTTATCAAAGAATGTTGTTTGCTTATTCATATGGTTTTTTTACTGCATACTTGGATATGAAAATGTTAATTTGGAAAGGATATAAATATCTTGGAAAACTTACAAAGCGAAAAAAAATAATTTCAAAACTTAACAAAGAGTTTACTTGTGGGGATAAAAAAAGCGATTCGGTATGTATTTATTGTCATTACACCCCTAAGGGAAAAAAACAAAATTTCAAAAGAAAGTGGTTTGAAAAATTTGAGAAAATTCCGTTTGAAAATTTACAAGTTTTAATTCCGTCAGATTATGAAAAAATACTTTATTGCAGATATAAAAATTTTTTGAGTTTTTCTGTAAATTCGGAAGATTCTAAATTACGACATGGTTTTTATTCATTAAAAGATTCTTATGATTATTATAAACCTAAATTCAGAAATTGTTGCAGACCTGTTCCGAAAGGAAAAAAGATTGTTTTTGCCGGCGATAGAATTTTATTAGATGAATTTTTTGAGCGTTTCGGAGCAAAATATATGCCGGACTATTTTGTAGAGCTTGAAAAATTTAACTTGAAAATTCCTGAAATATATACAAATACGACAATACTTTCCCTGGAAGAATATCTAAAAATAAAAAGCAATGATCATTATTTTATTTTATCTTCTATTCATCTACATGAATCTGAATTACTTATAAAAAAAGCGGGTATCACTGATTATTTTATTTTTGTAAAAAACAGACTTTGGCTTTTATTTGCAAATTCACAGTCTATGATACAGGAAAAATTGTTGCGTTCAGGTACTGATAGTGCTTTGGACGGCATACTTGATAAACTAAATTAAATGCTATATCATTACCGAACGTAGATGATGTTTTTTTGGATTGATTATGAAAACCAGTATTATTTTTAAAATATTAAAATATCTTATAGTTATTGCTTGTATTTCAGGAATAGTTTTTATTGCTTTTTTTCCTTTTCCATATAGAGAACTTACAGTGAAAGTATATGCTTTAAAAAGCAAAATTGTTTCTGAGTGTAAGTTTTCTGCTGCAACAATAAGCGAAAATCCCGATGACTGTTCTTTTTTTGATTTTACGATTTTACCGAATGAAACTGTGTGCATAAATTCACTAAACATTTTTGGAATAAGCAAAACTACTGTTTCTAAAGTTATAGGTTATGATGCTTTAAGTCGTCTTATTGAATCCGTAGAAAATGCAGATTATGAATGGTCGAAAAAGGGGCTTGTTTTTAAACCTGTAAATGAAAGTTCAGAGCCTTGCAATGTAAAAGTGAAATTAAATTCGGATTATAGTTTAATTTTAAAAAAACAATCTGCTTTTTTACTGCAAGAAAGACTTTTTATGGCGGGAGCTTTTACCTGCATAATGATAATACTTTTTATCATAGTAAATGTTTTTCATGAAAAATTTGAGGACAAAGTTAATAATCATTCGTTTGTTTTTGAACTGAAAAAATTTTTTTCTCACATAAAAAAATATGAAAATTTCATGGTTTACTCTGCAAGAGCGGATTTAAATGCAGAAGTTTCAAATTCATATTTAAATAGACTTTGGTGGCTTTTAGAGCCTTTATTCAATATGATTGTCTATGTAGTTGTTTTTGGGCGTGTAATGGGAAATTCAATAGCAAATTATGCAACATTTGTTTTTTCAGCCCTTCTTATGTGGAGCTATTTTAACAAAACAATTAATTATAGTGTAAAACTTGTAAGAGCGAATCATGATATCGTTTCAAAGGTTTATGTCCCGAAATTTGTGCTTTTAATTTCAAATATGTTTTTGAATTTTTTTAAGCTTTTATTTTCTCTCATTGTTCTTGTTGCCATGCTTTTTATATTTAAAGTACATATAGGGGTAAATGTTTTTTGGGTAATTCCTGCATATATGCTGATGATCTTGCTTTCTTTTGGAATTGGAATGATATTTTTGCATTTTGGTGTTTATGTTGATGATCTTGCTTATGCTGTAAATATTCTTTTAACTATGCTCATGTTTCTTTCCGGGATTTTTTATAATATTACAACCACATTACCTGAGCCTTTAAATGTTTTAATGATGACTTTTAATCCTGTCAGTGTTTTTATTGATGTAATGCGTAATGCATTACTATTCAATATGGTTGCCGATTTACCCTTACTTGCATTGTGGTTTGTAGGTTCTATTTTACTTTGTTATATAGGTGTCCACATTGTTTATAAAAATGAAAACAGTTATGTAAAACTTGTTTAATAAATTCGGAGTAAAAATGTCAAAAATTGCACTTGAAGTAAGCCATGTAAGTATAGATTATAAAAATTTAATGCATATGTCCATGCATCAAACTCTTCGTAAAGACGGTGTAAAGCGTGCAAATGTGGTAAGGGCTGTAAACGATGTTTCTTTTACGCTTGAAAAAGGCAAAATTCTAGGATTGGTAGGAAGAAACGGCTCCGGGAAAACCACCCTGCTCCGTTCTGTAGCCGGAATTTTTCAGCCGGATGAGGGGTATATAGATACAAAAGGTAACAGAGTTTCGCTTATGGCGATAGGAATTGGATTTAATCCTAATAACACCGGACGTGAAAATATTTTAAAATCAGGAATGCTTTTAGGTTTTGACTTTAATTATGTAAAAGAAAGAATGAATGAAATAATTGAGTTTTCAGAGCTTGGTAGTTTTATTGAACTTCCGGTAAGAACTTATTCCAGCGGTATGTATTCAAAATTGAGTTTTGCAATAACGGCAATTCTTGATACCGATATAATGCTCGTAGATGAAGTTCTAAGTGTTGGTGATGAACATTTTAGACAAAAAAGTTTTAAAAAAATGGAAGAACTCATGAGAAGTGATAGAACTGTTCTTATAGTTTCTCATGATACGGATACTCTAAAAGAATTTTGTGACCAGGTACTTTGGATTAATGACGGAAAATTCATAAAAATGGGTAATACAAATGAAGTCCTTGATGAGTACGACCAATTTATGAAGTTATAGTATTAGTGTTGACTGTAAAGGCAAAACTTAATAGAATTTTAATCGATGAAAAAAATTAGTATTTTAGTTCCTTGCTACAATGAACAGGAAAATGTTATTGAAATTTCAAAAGCAATTGTAGATGTTTTGACAAAAGAACTTAGTTCTTATGACTATGAAATTATTTTTATAGACAATTGTTCCACCGATAATACCAGAGTTCTTTTACGAGAAATTTGTAAACAAAACAAAAAAATAAAAGCTATTTTTAATGCACGGAATTTCGGTCAATTCAATTCTCCTTATCACGGAATGTGTCAAACTACGGGAGATTGTACGATTCCTATTTGTGCCGACTTCCAAGATCCGGTGGAATTGATACCGGTTTTTGTTAAAGAGTGGGAAAATGGTGCAAAAATAGTAAGCGGGATAAAAACTGCAAGTAAGGAAAATCCTATTATAAGATTTTTTAGAACATGCTATTACAAAATAATAAAAAAAATGTCCGATGTAGAACAAATTGAACATTTTACAGGTTTCGGATTATATGATAAAGACTTTATAAAGGTATTAAAAAATCTTAATGACCCAACTCCTTTTTTGCGTGGTATAGTTGCAGAGTTAGGATTTAAAAGAGTTAATATAGAATACACGCAAGCAAAGCGGAAAGCAGGAAAAACACATAACAATTTCTATACCCTTTTTGATGCAGCTATGCTCAGTTTTACTTCATACACAAAATCGGGATTGAGAATTGCAACAATTGTCGGTTTTTGTGCTTCGGCAGTAAGTTTTGTTATAGCTATCGTTTACTTGATTTTAAAGTGCAAAAACTGGTATTCATTCAATGCAGGAAATGCACCGACAACTATAGGTATTTTCTTTTTAGGTTCTTTGCAGTTATTTTTTATAGGATTCCTTGGAGAATACATAATGAGTATGAATTGCAGAATAATGAACAGACCTTTAGTCATAGAAGAAGAAAGGATTAATTTTGAAGAAGAACCTACTGAAAATAACCTAACATAGAACTTAGGGGAATAATTAATGAAACAACGTTTGGCAGATTATGTAGCGGATTTTTTAACAGCTAAGGGGATTACAGATTGCTTTACTGTTGTCGGCGGTGGTGCTATGCATCTTAACGATGCATTCGGTCATAAAAAGGGCTTGAACTGTACTTACAATCATCATGAACAAGCTTGTGCTATTGCTGCTGAATGTTATGCACGTCTTAATAACAAAATGGCATTACTTTGTGTTACAACCGGCCCTGGTGGAACAAATGCGATTACAGGTGTCGTGGGAGCTTGGCTTGATTCTATTCCCATGTTTATTGTTTCAGGGCAAGTTCGCTATGATACAACTGCCAGATATAACGAAAAATTTACTCAAGGATATAAGCTGCGTGCCGTAGGAGATCAGGAATTTGACATAATAAAGTCTGTATCCTGCATGTGTAAGTATGCTGTTATGATAGAAGACCCTAAGGATATCAGATACTCACTGGAAAAAGCATATCACCTTGCAATTACCGGTAGACCGGGACCTGTCTGGCTCGATATTCCCGTAAATTTTCAAGGTAGCATAATAGAAACAGATGAACTTATAGGTTATGAAGGAAGCAAAGAGCAAAAAGATGACGATTCGCTTCTTCCTGCAAAGTTAAGTGAAAATTTAATAAATATCGTATTTGAAAAAATAAAAACTGCAAAGCGTCCGATTTTATATGCCGGAAATGGTATTAGGATTTCCGGTGGCTATCAGGATTTTAGAAAAGCAGTGGAAAAAATGGGAATTCCTGTGTGTACATATTGGGATTCTATTGATTTGATAGAAAGCGATCATCCACTGTATGTAGGTCGTGGTGGCAATATGGGAGATAGGGCGGGAAATTTTGCAATTCAAAATGCAGATTTAATTTTAGCTGTAGGTAACCGTCTACCTATCCGTGTTGTAGGTTATAATTGGAAAACATGGGCTCGCGAAGCACAAGTAATAATGGTAGATATTGATCCTGCAGAACTACGAAAACCTACAATTCATGTAGAAATGCCGATTCATGCCGATGCAAAAGATTTTTTTGGAAAAATTAATTTACTTCTTGAGGACAAGGACGAGTCTGTTTTTAATGGAACAGATTGGTTAAAAATATGTCAAAATTGGAAAAAAGATTATCCTGTAGTTTTGGAGCGGCATTGGAAGCAAAATGACGAATTTGCAAATCCTTATGCATCTTTTGATTATATCAGCAAAAAAATACCAGAAGGAACTTTGACCGTTACAAGTAACGGGACTTGCTGTGTCGCCGGTCATCAATCATGGTTTATAAAAAAAGGGTCAAGATTTTTTAACAATAATGCTATTGCCAGTATGGGTTACGGTCTTCCTGCCGCTGTTGGAGCTTGTATTGCTGCCGGTAAAAAAACTACTATTTGTCTTGAAGGCGACGGTAGTATAATGATGAATCTTCAAGAACTTCAAACTGTAGTTACCAATAATCTTCCGATAAAAATAGTACTTATAAACAATCAAGGTTACCATTCAATAAGACAGACTCAAAACAATCTTTTTAAAGACAGATGTAAGATAGGGATAGGGCCTGAAAGTAAAGATATTTCATTCCCTGATTATAAAAAAATTGCATTGGCATTCGATATTCCGTATTACAGTGCTTGTTCAAATGACGATATGAAAATTGCAATTGATAAAACACTTGAGGAAAAAAGTTTTGCTTTATGCGAGCTTTTTGTTTCTACAACACAGATTTTTGAACCTAAAAGTTCTACTAAACGGTTGGAAGACGGAACTTTGGTAAGTCCTCCTTTGGAAGATTTGGCACCGTTTTTGCCTAGAGAAGAGTTAATGAAAAATCTGTATATAAAACCGCTGGAGTAAAAAATGGGAAAAGTAAGCCTTCTTGATTGTACTCTTAGGGACGGTGGGTATGTAAATGATTGGCAGTTTGGTGAAGATGCCATAAAAGGAACTGCAAATAAAATTGCTAAAACAGGAGTTGAGTTTTTTGAAATAGGTTTTATAAAAAATGTTGAATTTTGTAAAGATAGGGCGGTTTTTCCCAATATCGAAAGCATTGAATCTTTTATAACTCCAAAGTCAAAAAATATGAAATATGTTGGAATGCTGGATTGTTCAGATCCTGTTCCGATAGAAAAAATTGTACCGTTTAACGGTAACTCAGTTGATGCTATAAGAGTAATTTTTAAAAAAGAAAAACAGGATTTTGCGTTTGACTATTGCAAATCCATACAGGAAAAAGGTTATTCAGTTTTTGTTCAATTTGTCGGTACCGATTCGTATTCTGATATTGAATTTGTACAAACAATAAAAAGATTTAATGAGTTAAAGCCTTATGCAATGTCAATTGTAGATACTTTTGGAACGATAAAAAGAAAGGCTTTCCTTAGAATGGTTTATCTTGCAGATAATAATATGAATTCAGATATTGTATTGGGATATCATGCTCATAATAATTTGCAGCAGGCTTTCGGAAATGCACAAACTTTCGTAGAGCTAAATCTAAAGAGAGACATTTGCATTGATGCTTGTGTGTTTGGTATGGGACGTGGAGCCGGAAATTTAAACCTTGAACTTTTTGCCGATTATATGAATGAAAATTATGATACAAATTATAAAGTTGAACCGATGTTGGAAATAATGGATGACTATCTTCAAGATTCATACAGCAAAAGATTTTGGGGATATTGCCTACCCTATTACTTATCTGCAAGCAATAACTGCCATCCGAATTATGCCATATATTATGCTGAAAAGCAGACTCTTACGGAAAAAAGTTTTAACGAATTACTAAAATCAATTCCGCAAGAAAAAAAACGTTCATTTTCAAAAGATAATGCGGAGTTTTATTATAAAGAATATATGTCGCATTTATATGATGATCATAAAGATAAGGATAAACTTTCAAAGATTTTTGACAATAAGAATATACTGCTACTTGCCCCCGGATTGACTCTTCTAAAACAAAAGGCAAAAATAAAAGATGTTATTGAAAAAGAATGTCCAATTATTGTATCGATAAATTGTAATCCGGACGATTATAAAATCGACTATATTTTCAGCAGTAATATCAGACGATATGCAAAATTACAAAATGCTTATGTAAAAAAAATTATAACTTCAAATGTAAAAGATTCTGTAAGCTATGATTATATGCTCAATTTTGCCTCTTTTTCATTGCCGGATGCTGATATCATTGATAATTCAGGATTAATGTTTTTGAATTTTTTAGCTTCGATAAATGTTGCAAAAGTGTATATTGCAGGCATGGATGGTTACTCCGATACAAAAAATTATTTTGATACAACATTAGATTATGAGTTTTCTCATCTTGAAAATCGAAATATGTTAATTCAGCAAAAACTTGCAAAAATAGCTGAACAACTTTCCCTTAACTTTGTTACTGACACGATTTACAGGATTAGTTAAGATGACTTTAGACGAATTTGATGTTGTCTTATTCGATTTAGACGGCACTGTGTATTACGGTTCAAAAATTATACCTGGAGCAAATGAATCTATTAAATATTTTAGAAATGCCGGAAAAAAAATATATTTTGCAACAAATAATTCTACAAAAACTCGTACTCAAATTTTTGAAAAACTTTCTTGCATGGGCGTAGACTGTTCGTTAGAAGAAATTTTTACCTCAGGTTACATTGCAGCTCTTTATGCAAAGAAAAACAACTTAAAAGATTTTTATATTTTTGGTTCAAAAAATCTTGTTCTGGAATTTAATGAACAAGGAATCAGCATAAGTAAAAGTGAAAATGCTGAAAATCTTTTGATCGGATATGATCCTGCTGTTACATATGATGATTTGTGTTCTGCTTTACAGGTTGCTCTAAGAGCAAAACGTATAATTGCTTGCAATAAAGATAGAACTTTCCCCGGCGAAAATTCAAAACTAATGCCGGGTTGCGGTGCAATGGCAGCATCGATTGAATGGTGTGCAAATCGTAAATGTGATGTGATAATCGGCAAACCCGAAACATTTATGGTTGAAACCCTTTGTAGAATGATAAACAAAAATCCTGATCGTTTGCTTGTGGTGGGAGATTCTTATGAAACCGATATTGCTATGGCAAAAAAAGCCGGTTGTAAGTCAATTCTTATAAGTAAAAATAAAATACCTGTAAGCGAACTGAAAGAAACTTGTATCTTAAACTCAATTGCTTGCTTGCCTGAGATTTTTTCGATGTGAGGTACTATGAATAAGATTATTTTACAAGATGTTCATAACAGTCTTTCACTTTTAGACTATTCGGTATTAAAAAACAAAACTGTTTTAGTTACAGGAGCTACAGGTATGCTTCCATCATATATGGTTTTTACCATGCTGGAGCTTAACAGACTAAAAAACTATAACATAACCGTTATTTTGGCAATCAGAAATGTAGAAAAAGCATTAAAAAGATTCGGAAAAGAAATTCTGGATAATTGTAACATAATTATAAAAAAGGTAGATTTTACAAAAGAATTCAATATTGAACAACGTGCCGATTTTATTATTCATGGAGCAAGCATTGCTAGCAGCCATTTTTATGTAACAAACCCTGTAGAAACTGCACTGCCGAATACGGTTGCAACATATCATTTATTGGAAAAAGCAAGAAAAGATAACTCACAAGGATTTTTATTTTTCAGTAGCGGGGCGGTCTACGGTAAAATAGAAAACAGACCGACTATATGCGAAAATGATTCGGGTTTTTTAGATCCTGTAGACATTCGTTCATGCTATGCACAAAGCAAGCGGATGGGTGAAAATTTTTGTGCCGCCTATGCACGTGAATACGGGATAAAAACAAATATGATTCGTTTGCAACACACCTACGGTCCTACTATGGATTTGAATGACAGTCGTGTTTTTGCCGAATTCGTCAAAAATATTGTTCAAGGTAATGATATTGAAATGAAAAGCGATGGAGCTGCGAAACGCACATTTTGCTATATATCTGATGCTCTGGATGCTTTTTGGAGAGTTCTTTTTTTAGGAACTTCGGGAGAGGCATACAACGTTTGCAATAATGAAGGTTTTTATTCAATTTCAGAACTTGCTCAAATTCTTGTTTCATTGTTTCCGGAAAAAAAATTAAAAGTAATAAGAACCGTTCGTAATTCAAATGATACATATGCTGAGGATAAAAATGCAAACCTTGTTATGTTTGATGACAAAAAATTACGTTCACTTGGCTGGGTTCCAAAAATAAGTGTGGAAGAAGGCTTTAAAAGAACAATCGAAAGTTTTTTGTTCGAAGAAAAATAATGTATTTGTGATTTTAGAAATAATTTTTTTCTTCTTTTAACCTATTTTTATATTTTTGTATGTTGATATATTTTAAACTAAACTTTCTTGCAAAAAGAGATTCGGAGTTTAACAGTTCTTCAATATCTTCAGTTTTCCAAATATACGGTTTTCCCCTCTCCCAGTCTATTTTTCTCATGCAAGAATATTCTCCGTTATTATTTAGGTATATTTTTGATTTAAAATCTGAATTCCACAATAAGGAATGAATTGCAATTTCATCACAACAGCATGTAAAATTGAATTTTTTTAATAAATTTTTTTTATTTTCCAATAGAAAACATACAAAATTATTGGTACAAGAAATCCAGTTAGGCCCTTTTTTTAATTCAATATCATATTTTCGGGTTATTTTAAACAATTTTTCGGTTTTTATTACAAGGGTTCTAAAAAAATTCAAAATAAAAATATTGCTCTTAAAATATTTCATAAAAAAATAATGATAACTTGTCTTGTTTTTTATGTCAGAAATATTCAAATCATCATTTATAAATGAAAAAAATTCTTTATCATTATTTTTGTTGAAAAAATCATGGATAAATTCTATCGGTTTTGTAGGTAAATCAACTCCTGATAATAAATGGTAAAATGAATAATCATTTATATTTTTTGCATATTCAAATAAATCAAGTTCTGTTTTTAATTGTGAAATATCTGCCCATCGAACATCATTCCTTTTTTTTAAAAAATAAATTTTTGAAAACTGCGTTTTTACGTCATTGAAAAGATTTATATCGGCTTTCTTATCAACGTGTACAAAAATATCATTGTAACTAAAATCCAATAACTCAACTAAAGTTTTAAAAAGTTCAGGTTCATTGTGAACAATAATTAAATATGCTTGTTTTTGTTTATTCATTTTTACTATTGTCCATTTTTTCTGTTAGTTTTTTTTTTAATAAATATGTGTATTTTGCTATGTGCGTATCCGTGTCTACACATAAAGCATCCCGCTTATAAAAATATTCATCATCATGGGGATTTTTTTTAAAATATACATCTCCTTTTGTTTTTTTCTGCATATATTCGTCATAAGATTTAGTAAAATAGTGATTAATTTGAATCGGAAAATCATTTGGATTTGTATTTTTGTTTACAAGGTTAAAATCGTATTTACAAATTTTATCAAAACAATTTACAGGTGGTAATGAAATTCCTTTATACTTGCAAAACAAGTGATGATGCAAAACTTTGTTATATTTGCAACTATAATCATATTCATACATTGTGTTAAAAAAACATTTTCCGATATTGCAATATTTTTCATACGATTTTTTAAAATCGCCGATAACAAGATTGTCGATATCCCTTGTTTTTAGTTTTGATGACCCGAACATTTTCCAATATAACAACACTGCCGGTCTATTTTTTTGGAAGGGTTTAAAAAAGTCGTATATGTTTTCTGTAGAATTTGGAACTATAAATTCATCTATATCAATGAAACCAATCCATTCCGATTCATTCTTAAAATTTTCAATTGCGTTAATATAACATTCCATTTGTGCTTGATTTTTTTCCCAATGAATCAAAGTTACAGAATTTTCTTCAATGTACGGAGATAATATTTCATAAAAATTATCATCAGAGTTATTGTTATACATATAAAAATGATCAATACCTATTATTTTATGAAATTCTATCCATTCTTTTAAATATGGGGCTTCATTTTTAAATATAGCAACGATCGAAACTTTATATTTTTTAGATTCGATTTTTTTGGGTTTATTTATGTTCAGTAATGCTTTTGTAGGTAAATACGTAAAATAAAATATCAGTTTTTTTAAAATATACTTTAGAGAGAAAATAACATTGTTTTCGATAATAAAATATTTTTCTTGCGAAAAAGTAAGCATTTATAACTCCGAATTATTTATTGTATCATTAAAAACAATTATTTGGAAGTTATCATGGTAATCTTGATTATATGCTTGCGTAACTAAAACACAAATGCTAGACTGTCTTATAAAATTTATTTTATGAATAATAACAGAAATTACACATTAGATGCATTAAAATTTCTCTCAATGGTAGTAGTTTTTATTTGCCATATTATGATGACCGTTGAAAAACACTTAATTCAATATATAACAAAACAAATTTCTAGAATCTATATAAACCGCTTTATTTTAAAAGGAGGTTCAAATTGAATAATAAAACAATCACTGTAACAAGTCCTCTTTTACCGGATTTAAACGAATTTGAAAAATATTTGCAAGATATATGGAATAAAAAATGGCTTACTAATAACGGTTATTATCACGAAGAACTGGAAAAATTACTTGCCGAATATCTTGGAGTAACTTATTTAAGTCTTTTTACGAATGGAACATTACCGTTGATAACAGCCTTTCAAGCATTTAATTTGACTGAAGGAGAAGTGATAACAACTCCATATAGCTTTGTTGCAACAACACATTCAATATGGTGGAACAGACTGATTCCTGTTTTTGTCGATATTGATCCGATTAGCGGAAATATTAATCCGGATAAAATTGAAGCTGCAATTACGGAAAAAACAGTTGCCGTTATGCCGGTTCATGTATATGGAACGCCTTGTGATACGGAAAAAATTCAAAAAATTGCAGAAAAACATAATCTTAAAGTTATTTACGATGCAGCCCATGCATTCGGTGTAAAAGTAAACGGAGAATCAATTCTTAAAGCCGGAGATATCAGTACTTTAAGTTTTCATGCAACAAAAGTTTATAATACAATTGAAGGCGGTGCTTTAATTTGTCATAGTGCTGAAATGAAAAATAAAATTGATCATCTCAAAAATTTCGGTTTTAGTGATGAAATTACCGTTGAAGGCCCCGGTATTAACAGTAAAATGGATGAAATAAGAAGTGCTTATGGTTTATTAAATTTAAAACAAGTTGATAAAGCTATCGAGAGCCGCAAGATTACTGCAGAAAAATACAAAACCGCTTTGAAAAATGTTAAAGGAATTAGATATCTTGAAGATATTAAGGGCGTGCGTCATAATTATTCGTACTTCCCTATTTTTGTCAACGAAGTGGAATACGGAATGACTCGTGATGAACTTTATGCAAAATTAAAGCAGAACAATATTCTGGGAAGAAGATATTTTTATCCGTTAATCACAGAATTTAATCCGTACAGAGATTACAGTTCTGCAAAAGTTGAAAATCTTCCGATAGCAACAAAAATTGCAAGTCAAGTATTATGCCTTCCAATATATGCATTTATGGAAGATGAAAATATTGAACGAGTAATAAAAGTACTTAAAGAGAGATAAAACATGGAGGCAAAGTTATATAAAAATGCATTAGTAACGTCAATCGGTTCTGTAGCTGCTGATATTGTAATAAAAACTCTTAAAAGATTGGATTTTAATGTTATCGGTTGTGATATTTATCCGAAAGAATGGATTGTTGATGCCGGTAATGTAAATAAATTTTATCAGGTTCCTTATACAATTGATTTTGATAATTATTTTAATTGCATAAAAAATATTTGCGTTGATAATAAAATTGATTATATTATCCCGCTTACAGATGTTGATGTAGATTTTTTTAATAATAATCGAGAATGGTTTGAAAAAGAGAATATTATAGTTTGTATTTCTCCAAAGGAAAGTATCGATATAATTCGGAACAAAAAAAAATTCCAAGATTTTGTTGCAAAAAAATGCAAATTCATTAATTCAATTCCAACCGAATTGTTAACGAATGTAAATACTAAAAAATTACCTTGGGCTTTTCCTGTAGTATGTAAGCCTTATGACGGAAGGTCCAGCCAAGGATTGAAATATATTTATAATCAAGATGAAATGGATGCGTTTGTATCTTCAAATATATCCGTAGACAAATACATTATTGAACCTTTTATTGAAGGAGATGTTGTTTTAGTAGAGCTTATTAGAAATCCATCTGAAAACAAAACAATTGCTACTTCAAGAAAAGAATGTTTAAGAACACAACACGGCTGTTCCTTAACCGTAAAACTTTTTCAGGATATAACACTGGAAGAAAATTCCATAAAATTAGCTAATGAACTTAAAATCAAAGGTTCCGTTAATTTTGAGTATATTCATACTCAAAATAATGAATATTATTTAATTGAATGTAATCCAAGATTTTCTGCCGGAACTGAATTTACCTGTATGTCTCAGTATGATACTGTTTCAAATCATATTCGTTGTTTTAATAATAAAAAAATTGAAGATTATCATTTTAGGCATGTTCAATACATAGCACGAAAATATGAAGAATATATTACAAAAACAGAAGAATAATTGCTTTAGAGGATAAGATGCAGACTCCTTATTATTTAATTAACGAACAATTTTTAGAAAACGATGTTGATTTATTATTAAATTCATTTAAAGGAAGTTGGACTAATCATATTTGCAGTTATTCTGTAAAAACAAATTCTCTTCCATGGATTTTAGCATATCTTAAAAAAAAAGGATTTTATGCTGAGATTGTCTCTGAATCGGAATATTGCTTAGTAAGAAAAATCGGTTTTGAAAACAATAAAATTATTTATAACGGTCCTGTTAAAAACAAAAAAATTATTGAAACTCTGTTACTTAATGATGGACTTGTAAATATTGATTCACATGATGAAATTGGATTTTTACTTGAGATTGCCAAAAAAAATCCTACAAAACACTTAAAAATCGGCATTCGTGTAAATTGCGATTTTAAAAAACTAACTGACTTACAATTAGAAACAGAACAAGAAGAAAGTCGATTTGGATTTTCATATTACAATGGTGAATTTTTTAACTTGATAAAATCTTTGAGGCATGAAAAAAATATTGAAATTATAGGTTTACATTTGCATACAGAAACTAAACAGCGAAGTATTGAAGGATACAAAGCATTAGTTAATTTTGCTCATAAAATTTCACAAGAACATAACTTTTTTTTGAAATATGTGGATATAGGAGGCGGATTCTTTGGAGGATTAAAAAATCGTCCAACATTTGCAGATTATATTCCTGAAATATCAAAGGAAATGAAAAAAAATTTTGATGAAAATAAAACGTCCCTTATAGTTGAACCCGGTGTATCTTTAATTGCTCATTCAACTTTATTTTATACAACAGTAAAAGATGTCAAACAAATTGACAATACTATATTTATTGTAACCGACGGCAGTAGATTAAACTTAAATCCGCTGACTAAACAAAAGTCTTATTTGCATCATACAGATTTTATAGATACATCAAAAAGAAATATTATTGAAAAACAAGTCATTTGCGGCTATACATGCATGGAAAGTGATAGATTGTTTGAAATTATGAATGAACAAGAGCTTAAGTGTGGAGACAGAATTATTTACGAAAATGCCGGTGCATATACAATATGTTTGACTCCACTTTTTATAAACTATTTTCCTGCAATCTATGTTCAAAAAAAAGATGGTTCATTATATATAGCAAGGGAAGAATGGACGTTAGATGAATATATGGCAAAAAATCATTATGAAATATAATAACATCACTGAAAATGAAATTACTAAAAATTGGGATAATAAAACAATACCTCTTGTATCAATTGTTTGTAACACGTACAATCATCAAGATTACATCACAGATGCTATAAACGGTTTTTTAATCCAAAAGACTGATTTTCCGTTTGAAATTCTAATAAATGATGATTGTTCTCCTGATAATACACAAACAATCATAAAAGAATATGCAGAAAAATACCCTGCTATTATAAAACCTATTTTTAACAAAAAAAATAAATTTTCGCAAGGAATTGATACATTATTTGATTGTATTGCAAATTATGCAAAAGGAAAATACGTTGCAATTTGCGAAGGTGATGATTTCTGGATTGATCCTAATAAACTTCAAATGCAAGTTGAATTTATGGAAAAAAATTCAGACTATGGAATGAGTTTTACAAAAACAAAACAGTATATTCATAAAAAAAATACATTTTTAATGAAAAATTTTGGGACTTATAGAAGTTTTGAAAGTTTAATAAAAGATGGAAATTCCATTCCAACATTGACAACTGTAATAAGAAAGGATCTTTGTCTAAAATTTATTGAACAAATTAATCCTGATTCTAAAAGATGGCTTATGGGGGATTTACCTTTGTGGATTTTCATCTCTAATGAAAGTAAAATAAAATTTTTCAATAAAGTTACATCGGTTTATAGAATTTTGGAAAAATCTGCCAGTCATGATAAGGATATTGAAAAAAAATTTGACTTTCTAAAATGTAATTTGGAAATCCGATTATTTTTTGCAAAAAAATATAATCGTTTGGATTTATTTAATGAAAATGTTGGAACTGTTTATGAAAACTTTTTCAAGCTAAAATATAATTATGATGAAAAATTAAATAAAGAATTACAATCTGCATATAAAAAAATTAAAAATCCAAGTTTTATAACAACATTAAAATATTTTATATGTAAAACTAAAATAATAAAAGCGGTAAAATAAATGATAATTTCCATATTAAAATACTGTAAACAAAAATTCTTGCTATATTCAATTAATAAAAAATTCAGAAAACATAATCGACACAATAATACACAGCTAAAAACCGATATTCCTCTAGAATTAATATCGGTAGGAAAAAAGTCATACGGAGATTTAAATATATCCTACGGTAGTCCGGAAAAATATAAATTACTAATTGGAAATTATGTTTCCATTGCTCCGGATGTTCTATTTTTGCTGGCAAATGAACATTCTACAAAATCAATTTCAACCTACCCTTTTAAGATTTTAGAATTTGGAATGGGACCTGAAGCTAAAGGAAAAGGCGACATTATAATAAAAGATGATGTATGGATTTGTGCTAGAGCTATAATTTGTTCCGGAGTTACCGTTGGTCAAGGTGCAGTTATTGCTTCCGGGAGTGTTGTTACAAAAGATGTTCCTCCGTATGCTATTGTAGGCGGCTTTCCTGCAAAAATACTTAAATATAGATTTTCTGATGACATAATAGAAAGACTGTTGTCAATTAACATCGCTGATTTATTTGACAGCTTTTGTGAAAAAAATCTGGATTTTATTTATGATGAAAATTTATCTATTGAAAAAATAAATAAATTTTTATCATCCGAAAAATTTTTGTAATCCTTATTTTTAAAATCTTTTAAATATTTTTAAAACAGTATTTTTGATACCATTTATTCTTAAAAAATTAACAGTTTTCTTTAGATAATAAAAGGCAGGTTTTCTTGAGCAATTCGGTATAGCGTTTTTTTCTCCACTTTTTACCCACTCATAAAAAAAGTTAGGATCATTTATTATTACATTAATTTTATTCCAATCTTCCCATGAAAAATATTCTTCATTAAAAAATCCTTTTTCAAAATCAACTTTAAATTCTTCACTCATTTTTTCTAAAAAAACTTTTCTTAATTCATCAGATAATCGATAATAATTCCATAAATATCCGACAAATTTTACATGTTGCTTTATTGGAATGATTTCTTTTTGTAATTCAGGATATACAGATAATCTTTTTTCAATTTCATGATATTCATCACAAATACAGAATACTTTTAAAGGACTGTTTACAGATGACTGTTCATTATCTTGTCTATAGTGTAAATAATATTTTTCTACAAGTTTTGTTTTTTCAGCTAAAGCGTAAACCATAAAATTAAAACTTGCATCCTGATATGATGCGCCGGGTGTTTCATTAAATCTTATTGTATTTTTTTCTATAAAATCTTTTTTATAAATTGCAGACCAAATCGAAGGTTGTATTGAAAAAAAATCACAAGCATCCAAATGTCTTTTAAAATAACTTTTCGGATTTATTATTTTATTTTTTGTAAGTTTGTTTGTAATGTTTAATTTTTTATTTATATTTGAATTTGACCAATATAAATAAAAACAGGATTTTATTATATCAAGATTATTTTTCTTTGCATCCGTATATAATTCTTCAAACATATTTTTTTCAATAAAGTCGTCAGATTCAACAATGCCGATATATTCACCGGTTGTTGCTTCAAAACCTTTATTCATAGCAACACCATATCCGGCGTTTGGCTGATCAATGATAATTATTCTATCATCTTTTTTTTGATATTCTTGTAAAATAGATAGTGTGTTATCTTTTGAACCATCATTAACGCAAATTATTTCAATATCTTTTAGGGTCTGATTAACGATACTGTCCAAGCATTGGTGAATATATTTATCAACATTGTAACATGGAACTACAACTGAAACTTTAGGTATGTTCATTTTTTTTCCTATTTGGCAATTAATTTTGTTACCTTAGTATATGTATAATCTAAAGGTTTAATCAGCAAACTGCTAAAATATTTTTTATAAATAAATGAAATGAAAATTGCAATACAAAAAGCTATTAGAGTTTGTATATAAAATGAAATTGAAATTTGATTTGAATTGCAAATTGTTCTAAAAATCCAATATGTGAATTCTAAAAAAAATCCATGAACCAGATAAAATTCAAATTGGATCTTGGAAAAATACTTGAAAATCTTTAATGAAAAAAATTTGCTTACAATTCCATTTAATAATGAAAATGACAAAATAAATGCACAAGAAAATAAACAAAAAATCGGTTTGGAAAACACGGAATTAAATGCAACAAGAATTATTGCATATGTTAATAAAATAAAAATTTCTAAAAAAGAAACAAAAAGATAACTTTTTATCTTATATTTTTTTAAATAATTATAAAATGGAAAAGCGAGCATTCCTAATAAAAATTCAAGTGCTCTTACAATTGGAAAAACATGAGTATTTATATCATAAAATGAATCTTTGCTTGTAAAAATCTGACATTCCAATCCTAATCTACTGAGAAAAACTATTATAAACAATATTATTGAACGATAACCATATTTGATGAATTTTAAAAACAAAGGAGTCAAAAAATAACAAAAAAGCAATGTTGCAATAAACCAAGACCCTCCATTCAACGAAAAAACAAAAGAAATATTATTAGACCAAGATTGCAAAAATAATAATTTTAAAATATATGCAATTAAAATATTTAGCGTAAATTCATTTTTAAAAACTGCAAGAATTAGATATACAGTTGTCATGATAAAATGCAATGGCCAAAATATGATAAATTTTTTGAAAAACATATTAAAAGACTGAATCCAAGAGCATTCAATATTCTTGTCATGATAATTATATGCAACTAAAAATCCTGAAATAATAAAAAGAAATTCACAAGCTCTTGCGCCAAAATCAATGCAAGATGGTCTGAGTGCAGAATGATGAACAAACACTGCGAGCATTGCAACAGCTTTCAATCCTGTAAAAGAATCTATTTTATCTTTTTTTAATTCGTACAATTTATGCTCCTTGCTTTATCTTATAAAATATTATAGATTTTAACAATAAATATATGGAAAATGTTAATGATTAATTTTGATTTTACAGATCAATGTTCAGTAAAAAAATTTACAGAAGAATACTCTCATAATACATTTTCTCAAGAAGTTCTTGGCATAAAAAATTATCAAAATGCGATTATTATTCCCAACACAAATTCTACCGGCGGTGTATATTCCGACGGAAATTTTATTTTTAATACGAGTTTACACCGTAATTGGGTAAAAAATACTGAAAAAAATGTTAAACCAAAAAAGATATCAAACGAAAGAGTTGTTTATTTAGGTTGTTGGCATGACATTTGGGGACATTGCATTACAGATAATTTAAAGCATCTTTGGTTCATGCAAAATAGCGAATATGAAGAAATTAAAAAATTAAAATTCGTATATATTAGTGTATTTGATAATTTTAATCTTACTTCCAATTTTATCAGCATACTTGAAAAACTTGGAATCAATGAGTGTCAAATTGAAAAAATAACAGAAGCGACTGAATTTAACAATATCTATGTTCCGGATGAATGTTTTTACCTTGATGAATTTTGCGATATCAGAAAATTTACAAAAGAATACAGACAGATAATTTTTGAAATTTCAAAAAATGTAAAACCTGATAAATCCAATGATAAGATATATTTTAGTCGCACTGCAATAAAAAATTTTAAGGATTTTGGTGAAAAACAAATAGAAAATTATATGAAGGATCTTGGATACTTTATAATTCATCCTGAACAATACAGTTTTGAACAACAGGTAGCAATTTTGAAAGGTTGTAGTTTTTTTTGCACAACTGAAGGTTCTATAAGCCATAATATTGTTTTTTGTAATGAAAATACCAAAGTTCTTATTCTAAGAAAAGATAATGTTAACATTAATTCTTACCAAACTGCTTTGAATAAATTCAGTGAAGCTGATATTACTTTTATTAATGCCAATAAAACTCGATTTTTAAATAAAAATCACCCATGGACAGGTCCGTTTTTTTTGTGCGTAACAAACGAAATGGAAAGGTATTTTAAAAAAAGAAAATCGAATTTAAATTTGATTAAATATGTATTTTTTTACATCCCATTACAAGTAATGAGAAGAATTTTAGGAAAATAACAAAATTGAATACACTATTACAAAAACAAGAACGACAATCTGAATTTGAATTACTTAGAATTATAATGATGCTTTTTATAATTATGCATCATTATTGCGTAAACTCCGGAATTACACAATTATTTGATTTCAATAAAATAAACTTTAACTTGATACTCATTCAATTTATGTCTATTGGAGGAAAAGTCGGAGTAAATGTTTTTTTTATTTTATCAGGTTATTTTATGATTAATAAAAATTTTAAATGGGAAAAGGTCATAAAATTATTTTCAGAATTAATATTTTACAATTTAATTATAACTTTCATGTTAATTTTGTTAGGATTTGAATACAATTTTTCTTCAATTCTAAAATCAATTTTTCCAATTAATGAAATTCCCGAAAGTTTTATTTGTTCGTATGTCATGTTATATTTGATATCTCCTTTGTTGAATGCAGGTGCAAAAAGTATTTCAAAAAAAATTTATTTGACAATAATTTGTATTTTATTGATTTATTTTTCAATTTTTGAAACATTTTTAAATATAAAAACTTGGAGCTATTTTGGCTGGGCAATGA
This sequence comes from Treponemataceae bacterium, assembly GCA_052173655.1. Classification (GTDB taxonomy): domain Bacteria; phylum Spirochaetota; class Spirochaetia; order Treponematales; family Treponemataceae; genus RGIG9060. The sequence continues at coordinate 269,279 of JBQMYD010000001.1, forward strand.
CAATGTATTTAGTAGGAGGTTTTATTAAACTTAATGAAATCAGTTTTTCTAAAAAACAACTACCGTATATTTTTGTCATTATGATAAGTATTATTTTTATCTGGCTTAGTATAATTATTTTTGATTTTAATATTTTTAGTAAAATTAGCGAAAGGTTTACTTCAAAATACTGGCATTATATGATTGGTAAAGCTAATATGTTTTTTATGTTTACATATGCTTTTGGATTGTTCATGATATTTAAAAACTTGTCCATAAAACAAAATAAAATAATAAATACATTTGCTTCAACTTCATTTGGAGTTCTTATAATTCATACGCAAAGTGATTATATGAGGCAATTAATTTGGAAAGATTTTCTAAAAATATTGGACTTTTATAATTCAAAATATTTATTTTTACATATGATTGTTTCTGTATTAATTGTTTATTTAACTTGTGCCGCAATTGATATGTTACGAATAAGATTTTTGGAAAAAAAATTTTTTAATAAGATATTCAAAAAACAATAAAAAAATGACAAAAAAAATAAAAAATACTGCTACAAAACCAAAATCATTAGTTCTTAACTCAACTTTAAATATAATCAGAACGGTGATGGGGGTTATATTCCCTTTAATTACCTTTCCGTATGTTTCTCGTATTCTTGGTCCTGCAGGAACTGGAAAAGTTGCATATGCAAATTCAATAGTTTCGTATTTTGTTTTATTAGCCGAATTAGGAATTACAGGATATGCAATTAGAGAAGGTGCAAAAATACGTAATGATAAATATGCTTTTAGCAAATTTTGCAAAGAAATGTTGATAATAAATTTTTCAGCAACAATTTTTGCTTATATTCTTCTCTTTGTTGTTTTATTTTGTATTCCTCAATTATACGAATACAGAACACTAATTCTTGCCTTGAGTTCTACTATTCTTTTTACAACTTTAGGAGTTGAATGGGTTTATGTAGCAGTTGAAGATTTTACATACATAACAATACGCAGTATCGCATTTATGATTTTCGGTTTAGTGTTACTTTTTGTTTTGGTTCGTAAACCTGAAGATATTTTTCAATACGCTTTAATTAGTGTACTAACTAATGTGGGAGCTAATATTTTTAACTTTATACATGCCAGAAAGCATGTTGATTTTGCATTAAAAATAAAACCGGAATTAAAAAAACATTTAAAACCTATTTTTTTAATATTTACAAATGTAATAACAATAAGTATTTACAATGTCCTTGATACTACGCTGGTCGGTGCTATATGTGCTGATTACGAAGTTGGAATTTATAATGCAGCGTTAAAGGTAAACAGATTGGTATTTGCTCTAATTGTATCGTTTAGTGATGTTATAACACCAAGAATGTCCAATACAGTTGAAAATGACAGTGTTCAATATAAAAAACTTTTAAATAATATATTCAATCTTAATTTAATTTTATCCATCCCAAGTATGGTAGGATTAATATATCTTGCAGAACCGATTACATTATTTCTTTGCGGTAGCCAATTTCTTGATTCCATTCCTTCAATGAGATTAATGACGGCAATTATCGTTATAATTCCTTTAGCATCATCAATAGCCGGTTGTATTTTTTCTGTAAATCGCAAAGATACTTATAATCTTATTCCGGCAATTGGCAGTGCAATATTAAATTTAATATTAAATTTGATATTAATACCCAAATATGGAGCATTTGGAGCGGGAATCGGTACAATATCTGCTGAATTTATAGGTTTGTTTATTAGAATTATTCTTGTTGAAAAAATGTATAAAGAATTTTATAAAACTTTTTCTTTAATCTACCAATACTTATTTGCAGCCACGGTTATGTTAGGAGTTTTGATTTTATTTAACAGATTTATTCCGGTAAAAAGTGCTTTAATTATGTTTGTTGATGTTTTTATAGGTGCACTTTTCTATGGATTAATACTGGTATTTTTTAAAAATAAATATATTCTGGATGCTATAAATTTTGTTAAAAATAAAATACACAAAAAATAATATTTTTAAATTAACTTAACAGTATTTTGTTATTTTGATATAATTTTTCGTTGGAGTTTTAAATTGATAAGTGTTTGCATGGCAACATATAACGGTGAAAAATATATAAAAGAACAACTTGATTCTATATTAAGCCAACTAAGTTCTCAAGATGAAGTTATTATTTCAGATGACGGCAGTACAGATGACACTTTGAAAATTATAATGAACTATAATGATGAGAGAATAAAAATATTCCATCATCAAAGTAAAATTAATCCGATTTATAATTTTTCAAAGGTCGGAAATGTTATGTACAATTTTGAAAATGCTATAAAGCAAGCCTCCGGAGATGTTATTTTTCTTTCTGATCAAGATGATATTTGGTGCAAGGAAAAAGTTAATATTTGCATAAAAGAATTAAAAACGAATGATTTGGTACTATCTAATTTTAGCTTAATTGATAAAGACGGAAATTACATAAAAGAAAAAGTATATGAAAAAAATCCCTATTCAAAATCAAATTTTATAAATTTAAAAACATTACCCTTTGTTGGCTGTACAATGGCTTTCAAAAAAGAAGCCTTAGCAAAAGTATTTCCGTTTCCCGATTCTGTTTGGCTTCATGATTTATGGATTGGCTTGGTTATAAATAAATACGGCAAAGTTTCATATATTGAGACCCCAACGATATTACACAGATTGACGGATAATAATACTTCATCTGTAGGAAAAAATAAGTCAAAAAATTCACTATATATAAAACTGAAATATAGATTTTATAATTATGTAAATGTTTTGCTTAGGTAAAAATATGAAAAGCTGCACAGAACTTGCAAAATTCTTCAAAATAATTATTATCTGTTAGTGTTTCATAACAAATTTATAGAATTTTGAATTTTTGTAGTTATAAGCAACAAAATTATTTTTTATACATTCATCTTTTATGATGTCTTCAATTGATAAATCCGATAAAATATTATTTTGTGAAACATTTATTTTTCTTTCTTTTACAACAGCTTTAGCACCTCTTAAAAATTCAGCTCCCGGAGTAAATACTGCTAAACAGAACAAAAGTATATATATATTTTTTTTGATCTTTTGATTTTTGTCAGTATATACTTCATAAAAATTGTTAAATGTATAAACCATAAGCATTACCAGTAGCGGAATTGAAGCTCGCATGCAAAAATCTACACTATCGCTTAAATGAATAAAAGGTATAATTAATAATCCGATTCCCATTGTTAAAAATAAAGGAGATTTTTTATTTTTTCTAAAAGCTAATATGTAATACGGAACAAATTCAAAAAGAATAAAGGCAAAATAATTTATCAACATTTTTGTTAAACTGCTTGAAGTTAAAAAAAACATACTTGTTTTAGTTTCAACAAAATTATCTGTTGTAGAAGGTAAATATGTTGTACTTTCCACTACACTATTACTGGAATAAAATAAAAACATTATTGGAAAAATAGTAAGTGGAGCAATAATGTTTTGTATGGAAAGTACATCTTTTATTTGTGTTAATTTATTATTTTTTGTTACAAGTTCAAAAACAAAATAAACTATGTAGATGGGAAAAATTCCAATAAAAGGTAGCGGAGATGTAATCAATAAACACAAGCCTGAAAATGCAAAATTTTTTGGTCTTGGATCTGCTAAAAATAAAAGAGTTGCTATCCAAGCACAAATCGTTTGATTGTATACCCAAAATAAACATGTTGTAAATGAACTGTATTGAAATCCGGAAGCCCAAGTTTCTATATGGCAATTATTATATCTTTTTGTTAATAAAGCTCCTATTATATCGCATCCGCTAAATAAAATAAAAAACAATATTGCAAAAACAAATTTTTTTACAGAATTGCAATTACAAATTCTATAAATGAGTAAAAAACAAATAAAAATACCGAATGTTGAACAAAGCAACAAAACAATTCTTGCAATTAAAAATGCAACATACTGACTTCCGGTAATAAATAAAAAAAACTTTCCAAATAACGATGGAAAAAGCCAAAAACCAAAATAATAACACAGTAATGAAGAATGCTTTGTAAAAACAACAGGCCATGATTTATAAACTAAATCTCTGAACATCGCATTTCTAGCCCAATGGTCGTCACTTTGGTAATAAAATCCGCCTTGCCCTGAAAAAAAACACCAAATTAAAGCAAAAATAAGAGCAATAAAAATTATTTTAAAATCAAAAACAAAATCTTCAACAATATCTTTTTTGGTTTGAAAAATCAGCCAAACAAAAGCAACCAAAAATAAAAGCCCGCAAGAAATTGCAATGGAAATTCTCGTCCACGTACATACGAAAATAAAAAAAGGTATTGAAATATATAGATATGAAAGATAAAGTAATTTTTTATAACTCATTCTTGTTTGATATAGTATAATACAAAAAAATATATAGCAATAGCTAAAATAAGAAAATTTATATGTTTAAAAAAAAACAAATTAATGATAAGATAGTATCCGGAGTTTTATAAATGACAGAAAATTTAGTATCGATAATTACACCGATGTGGAAAGGAGAACACTTTATTGCTGATACAATAAATTCCGTTCTATCACAAACTTTTTCAAATTGGGAAATGATAATTGTAGATGATTGTTCTCCTGATGAAGGACGAGGAATTTCTATCGTTCAAAAATTTGCAAATAAGGATGAACGAATTCATTTAATTCAAGCAACAATAAACAGAGGTTCATCCGGAGCCAGAAATCAAGCAATAGATGTTGCAAAAGGAAGATACCTGGCTTTCTTAGATAGTGATGATATATGGCATCCGAATTATCTTGAAACAATGTTAAAACACATACAGGAAAACACTGATGAAACTGTTGCAATATATTTTGCAGGCTATAGGAGAATGAATAGTCAATGCAATATGGAAATTCTACCTCCGTATATTTTTGAAGGTAAACTTACGTACAAGAAAATTTTACGTCATTGTCCTATTTTTCCTTCTGTTGCTATCGTGGATACTAAAAAATTACCTGAGCAAATCCGATTTAATGAAAAACTCAAGGCTCTTAGAGATGATTATGCTTATTGGCTGGATATAATGAAATTCGGTTTAAATGCAATGGGATACAAAGATGTTCTTGGTGATTATCGAATGAGAGATGATAGCATGACATCATCAAAATTAAAGATGATAAAACCCCAATGGAATATTTACAGAAAAGTTCTTCATATAAATATTTTTTCGAGTTTATTTTACATATTTTGTTGGGGAATGAACGGACTTAAAAAATATAAAAAAGGAACTGCAAAGTAAAACTTATAATTTCAAGTTGTAATCAATTAATTATTTTTAAGAAAGTTGATTCTGTCATTTGAGTTTTTATGGGAGATGTAGAATGAAAAAACATTCCAAACTGTACAATATTGCAAGATTCATTTATAGATATCTTCGTTATAATGAACATAGGCCTTTTTCACAACCTTTATACTTTCTAGACAATTCTAAAAAGCATGAAACTTGTTGTTTTATTTTATCAGGTTATAAAGAATTTACATGGGATATTGTATTTAAACGAATCAAAGAGTTTTGCCCTTCAAATATAGATGTTTGTATTGTTTCAAGCGGGAAATATTCTGAAAAATTAAACAATATTGCAAAAAAATATGACTGGTCGTATTTAGCTACAAAAAGAAACAATGTTTGTTTAACATTAAACACTGCCATAGCCTGTTTTGAAAATTGTAAAAATATTTTTAAGCTTGATGAAGATATTTTCGTTACAAAAGATTTTTTTAAAAATTTACCTGATATTTATAATGAATCAAAGAAAGATTATTTTCCAAGTTTTGCTGCCCCTCTTATTTCGATAAACGGCTACGGATATAGAAGAATATTGGAAAAATTAAACATGGTAGAAGAATACTCGAACAAGTTTGAGTATCCAAAAATTTCAGCCGGGGATCACATGAAAATTGAAAACGACATTGATGTTGCAAAATATATGTGGAGCAAAAATATTGACGATACTGATAATAAAATAAAACAAATTGTTTCAAAACAAAATTTTACAGTATGCCCAATTCGTTTCAGTATAGGCGCTATTTATTTTGAAAAGGAACTGTTAGATTGTGTCGGCTGGTTTCCTGTTACTAAAGGTAACGGTATGGGAACGGATGAAATTTTTTTATGTAATCTTGCAACAACACAAAGTAAGGCAATGATTATTTCAGAAACTTGTGTGGTTGGGCATCTTAGTTTCGGAAAGCAAAATGAAGAAATGAGAAATTATTATTTACAAAATGGGACTATTTTTGATATAAAAAAATAATAGGAGGCATAATAATGAAAGGAATTATTCTTGCAGGCGGTTCGGGAACACGACTTTATCCCATTACAAAGGCGGTGAGTAAACAAATTTTACCGCTTTATGACAAACCTATGATTTATTATCCTTTAAGCGTACTTATGCTTGCAGGAATAAGGGAAGTTTTGATTATTTCCACTCCAAGAGATTTGCCGTTATTCAAAGAACTTTTTGCAAACGGTGATTGGCTTGGCATGAAATTTGAATATGCAATTCAAGATAAGCCGAGAGGTCTTGCTGATGCTTTCATTATAGGAAAAGAATTTATAGGAACTGATGAAGTTGCTCTTGTACTTGGTGATAATATTTTTTACGGACAATCTTTTACATCAACACTAAAAAAAGCTAGAGAAAAAGTTGAAAAAGATAAAAAAAGTGTGATTTTCGGATATTTTGTAGCAGATCCTACAAGTTACGGAGTTGTTGAATTTGACAAATCCGGTAAAGTTTTGGGAATTGAGGAAAAACCCAAAGAGCCTAAGTCAAATTATGCAGTACCCGGCCTTTATTTTTACACAAACGATGTTGTAAAAATTGCAGAAAATGTAAAGCCTAGTGCCAGAGGAGAAATAGAAATTACTTCGATAAATAATGAATATTTAAATCAAAATAAGCTGGATGTTGAACTTTTAGGACGCGGAATGGCATGGCTTGATACGGGGACTTATGACGGACTTTTAGAAGCAAGTAATTTCATAGCTACCATTCAAAAAAGACAAGGAATGTATGTCAGTTGTCTTGAAGAAATTGCATACCGTAACGGTTGGATTACAAAAACTGAAATGGTAAAAATGGCATCCGAATATAAAACTGATTACGGAAAGTATTTAAAATTTATTGCAGAAAATTAAATTTTACAAATTGTATTTTAAGAGGTTTTTATGAGTTTTGAGTTTCGTAAGTGCACGTCCAAAGAAGGATTTGAATTTTCCGGACTTTATGAAATTTTTCCAAGAATTTTTGGAGATCACCGCGGATATTTTTTTGAAAGTTACAGTGAACGTGATTTTTTGTCTGTAGGACTTACAGTAAAATTTGTGCAAGATAATCAATCTTTTTCTACAAAAGGAATACTTAGAGGACTTCATTTTCAGACAAAACATCCACAAGGAAAACTTGTCAGAGCCTTATCAGGTAAAGTTTATGATGTTGCAGTTGATTTAAGACATGATTCGTCCACATTTGGAAAGTACTACGGTGTAATTTTAGACAGCGAAAGACATAATATGTTTTATATTCCACCCGGATTTGCTCACGGTTTTTATGTTCTTACAGATACTGCAACCTTTGCTTACAAATGTACCGATTTTTATGATCCTGCAGGTGAAGGCGGTTTAATGTGGGATGATAAAACAATAGGAATTGATTGGAAATCAGTTGCTCCGGATATTTATCCTGTACTTTCAGAAAAGGATCAAGAACATCCTATTTTTGATTCAACCGAAAAATATTTTGACAAAAAAGGTAAATGGATTGGAGAATAAAATGATTTGGATAATAGGTTGTAACGGAATGTTGGGTTCCGAAGTAGTCCGCCTCTTAAAAGAAAAAAACTGTGCATATATTGGCACCGATCGTGAACTTGATTTTACTGACATGGATGCTTTAAAAGAATTTTCAAATGGAAAAGACATAAAATGGATTATAAACTGTGCAGCATTTACCGCAGTTGATTCTGCAGAAGACAACATAGATGCAGCAGAATCCCTCAATGCTTTTGGACCTCAAAATTTGATTGAATTATGTAACGAAATAGGAGCAAAAATTATACATATTTCAACCGATTATGTTTTTGACGGCAGAGCATCTGTTCCTTATACAGAAGACATGGAAAAATGTCCTGAAAGTGTTTATGGCCGAACAAAAGGACACGGGGAAGATCTTATTCTGAATAACATGAAAGAAAACGCATGGATATTGCGAACATCATGGCTTTATGGTTGGAACGGAAAAAATTTTGTTTACACTATGATAAAAGCATTCAATAATAACGAATCAAGAATAGTCGTTAACGACCAAAGAGGAACACCTACCCTTGCATTCGATCTTGCAAGTACAATTTTAACACTAATAGAACAAGTTGAAAATAAAAATGATGTTCCTTGTGGGATATATCACTTTTCAAATTTAGGAAATATAACATGGTATGATTTTGCATGTAAGATTAATGAGTTGGGCAAAAAATATGCTTACATAACCAATGATTGCAAGGTTATGCCTTGTTCTACCGATATGTTTCCTGTAAAAGCAAATCGACCTGCATATTCTGTTTTAAGCAAAGAAAAAATACAAAAAACTTTAAACATAAAAATTCCGGAATGGCAGGAAAGCCTTGAAAAATTTATATCAAGTTCACTTTTTCAAAAAGAACGAATTTTATAAAACTATCATTATGGAGAAATAAATGAGAAAATTACAAAATATTTTAATCACCGGAGGAGCAGGTTTTATTGGCTGTAATTTTATTCACTATCTTTTTGGAAAAAGTGCAAGTGAAACAAATCTTTTTGACGATGCAAATTTTTCCGGCAAAGTTGTAAACGTTGACTGCTTGACATACGCCGGAAATCTTGAAAGTCTTTCAGATATTGAAAAAGAATTCGGTTCAAAATCTTCTTATCAGCGATATTTTTTTGAAAAAGTTGATATTTGTGATCGCAAACAAATTGAGCGTATTTTAAAGCAATATGATATCGATACTATAATTCATTTTGCAGCAGAAAGCCATGTTGACCGTTCAATTTTAGGTCCTGAAACTTTTGTAAAAACAAATGTAATGGGAACTTTCACGTTGTTGGACTGTGCATATAATTTTTGGAAAAATGAAGACGGCTCCTGTAAAGAAGGTGTACTTTTTCATCATATTTCAACAGATGAGGTGTATGGTTCTCTCGGTTCTACAGGCTATTTTACTGAAAACACCCCATATGATCCCAGAAGTCCTTATTCTTCTTCAAAAGCAAGTTCCGATCACTTGGTTATGGCTTATTTTCATACTTACGGAATGCCTATAACGCTTTCAAATTGTACAAATAACTACGGTCCTTTTCAATTTCCTGAAAAACTTTTACCGTTGATGATTAATAACATCAGAGAAGGAAAAAATCTTCCCGTATACGGAAAAGGAGATAACATCCGGGATTGGATTTACGTTGAAGATCACAACCGAGCCGTTTGGCAGATTATTAAAAACGGAAAGTCCGGTGAAAAATACAATATCGGCGGTGAAAACGAATGGACGAATATAAAGTTGCTTCATAAAGTTATAGAATTAACCTGCGAGCAATTGACCTGTAGCGGATTAAAAAACAGAACACAAGGTGAAGTAGAAAAAACAATTACGTTTGTAAAAGATAGACCCGGACACGATAAACGCTATGCTATTGACTGCACAAAGATAAAAAAAGAACTTAATTGGCAACGTAAAATGAGTTTTGAGCAGGGACTTTTACACACCATAAAATGGTACTTGCAAAATTCAGAATGGATTGAACATATAAAATCAGGTAGCTATAAGGACTGGATTAATGCTAACTACAAAGACAGACATTAAATTTATCATACTAAAAAAATAAAACTCTATTGCTATCATTTTTTTTTTTTAGTAAACTCGAAATATTATGAAAAATATAAGATATTCGGTTCTAATACCTCTTTTTTTTGCTTTTATTTTATTACCTGCTTTTTCTCAAATGCAGTTGTCGGTTCAAGTTAATGATAACGTTTATCAGCTTTTAGAAAATGCACATTTACGCGGAATAATTCCTGTTCTTCCTGCAAACAAACCTTATACAAGAGAGTTTACTGTAGCAAAATTAAACGAGATTTTGGATTCGGGAAAATTAAAACCTGAAGAAATTGAAACATATTTAATGGCTCGTGAAAGAATAAATCCTAAAGAAGCTCAACCGTGGTACATTACAGGTTATTATACAAACAGATTTGAAGAAAAAAATAAAGACTTCCCTATTACAGCCGGAATAAGATGGGAATCAAATGCAAATTTAAATTGTAATTCTCCTTATTTATCAAACCAACATTGGCTTGAACTTTACATTGAAGGTGGCATCAAAGAGCATTTTTCATACAAGATAAACGGCAGCGGAGGTGTTATCTTTTTAAAAAAAGATTCATTTGCACCTAATTCTTTTACAAAATCATGGGACGGTTTTCAGTATATTTTTTCAGACTTTTATTTATACGTTCCTATTTATGAAGGAAAAAGTGCCGGTGCGGTAATGGAACCGGAAATTTGTTTTTCAAGCCGGGAAAATAAATTCGGCATAAAATTTTCCCGTACAAGACATCAGTGGGGCTATGCGGATGGTTCATTATTTTTGTCAAATACCGCTCGCCCGTTTTTAGCAATTGAAACATGGTTTAATCCTGTTAAATGGTTTCAAACTGATTTTACTGTAGGTACGTTGGAATATGTCAGCAATGGAGATTTAAAAAATTCAGCATGGGCATTTCAAACTATGTTTTCTTCGGTACAGGGGCAATTCAACATAGGAAAGTATTTTTATTTTGGAGCTTTAGGAACTCTTACATGGGCAAAACGGCTTGAACTTGGTTATATGTATCCGCTTTTATTTCCGTTTTTATATCAAAATCAAATCGGAGATTTTGACAATATGCAAATCGGTTTGTATTTTGGTGTAAATATTCCTAAAATCGCTCATATTTACGGACAAGTTTTTATTGACGAATGCAATGTAACAACAAGACCTTTTTTCAATCATTCAAGAAACATGGTTGCCAACATGATCGGGGCAAAATCTCCTTTACCATTTTGGACTTCTACCTTAACATTTCAATATACAAAAATCGAACCGTTTATGTATACACATCCTGATACCGAAGTTCCATGGTACGGTAAAAAAATTAATACAGATTACGTAAATCATGGAGAATGTTTGGGATACAATCTAGGACCTAACAGTGATGAATTCAGGTTACACTTTAGAGGAAATCCGGTATGGTACATTACAACAGATTTTAGCTATACGCTGGTAAGACACGGAGCAACACACGGCTGGGGTAAAGTTATAGGAAGCTCTCTTAGCGATAAAATGGATTATTACTTACTCAATATGGAATTACATGCCGGGATGAAGCCAGGCGATACGTACTGGAAAGATTTTTTACATGACGGAGTTTATGAATGGATTAACAGTGTATCTTTAGGTGCTACTTTAAACTGTCGAAAATGGAAAATTCCTATTGATATTTGTGCATCTTATACATTTAGTTATACCAATTATAGTTTTGGAAACGTTCATAATAGAAAAAATTTCTTTTTCTTTGAAGACGATACTTACAAAAATAAAGTAGGAAACTATTTAACTCTTGCCGTAAAAGTTTATAATTAAAGTATGTTTTATAATTTCAGGTTTGCATTTAGAAGTGTTTTTTCACGAAAAAGTTCAATTACAATAATTTTGTTCATTGCTTTTGCAATTACTACCTTAATCGTAGTAAATGCAATTTTTGACGGGACTGAAAACGGAATAAAAACTGTTTTTAAGCAAAGTTTTACCGGAGATATTGTAATTAGAGAAAAAACAAAAGAAAATGTAAGTCTATTTGGTAATGTTTCTTCTGCAGATGAATCTATCTTGCCGTTTGAACAAGTTTCGTATTATCCGCAACTTTCTGAATTTTTGAAAAATCAAAAAGAAGTTCAATTTTTTTCACATCAAATATCAAGTTACGCAGCGTTAGAATTTAATAACCTTAGATACACGGTTGCAGTTTTCGGAATTGAAGCCGAGCAATACTTAAAACTAATGGATTGCGTAAAAATTATAGATGGGAAACCTTTTGAAAAAGGGAAAAAAGGTGCTATGATTTCAAAATCGTGGCTTGAAAAATTTGAGGATATAAACGGAAATTCAATAAAAATTGGAGATGAGATTCAACTTGTTTTTACTGATGGAAAAACCTTTAGAATTAGAACATTGCCTGTCAGTGCAATTTATGAATATCCTACACAAAATGAAATTTTAGACAGAATTATTCTTTGCGATTCGGATACAATTCGTTCTTTAGTTGGGCGAAATTCAATTTATGAAAACGATAAAAAAAACTTGGAAATTGATAAGCAATTAGAAAATGCGGAAAAAACCGAACCACAAGATAATTTTGATTTAGATTCCCTTTTTGAAGACGTTTCGGATGTTCATGTTGAGGAAAGTTTACAAACTAATCTTCCTTTTTCGTCGTTAAAAAAAGAAAAAAAAGATCAAAATTCAGATGAAACACCAATTAACTGGGACTTTGTTACTATCAAACTTTTTCCTGATGTAAAAGAAAAATCCGTCATAAAAAAAATAAATGAATTTTCAAAACAAAACGGGTACACTTTTGAAGCAATTAATTGGCGAACTGCATCAGGACCTACTGCACAATACATTTTTTGGTTACGAATGATTCTTATATTGGGAATTGCAATTGTTTTGTTTGCAGGAATTATCGTTGTAAATAATACACTTGTTATAAATATCATAGATAGAACAAGAGAAATCGGAACAATGCGGGCTTTAGGAGCAAATAAACGCAATATATCTTTTCTTTGCATGAAAGAAACTTTGATTATGTGCTTGACCTCATATGTCCTATCAATTTTTTTTGCAACTTTTATTATAGGAATTTTGAAATTTTTTCCAATTCATTTGCATAATCCATTTTTAATTCAGTTATTCGGTAAAGATTTTATTGTTGTAAAATTTAGCTTTTTCAATTATATGCAAGGTTTTTTGTTGAGTTTATTTATAGGTTTTTTATCGTGGATTGTACCGGTTTATGAAGCGTTAAAAATTATGCCGGTTGTTGCAATGAAAGGCGGAAATACATGAAACATTCTCTTATCGCAATACGTTCACTACTACATAACAAAAAGCGATATGCATTGCTGTTTATTGCATCTGCTTTAACAATGACACTAACAATAACTGTTATGGGTCTTATGAACGGAATGATGATTTCGTTATATAACAAAGCAAAAGTATATTTTGGTGGTGATGCTATACTTTTAAATAAAAATTATTTATATAACGGTAAAGAATTATTAGATAAACATAATGATTTTTTTAAGAAGATTGGTTATAAAATCAATCTTAGATATGATTATGAAAATTTTGCCTACTTTTATTTTGAAGGACTTTCGATAAAACAACGAAAATTAAAAGGTATCGATTTTAAAAACGAAAAAGATTTACTTTCACAATTGAATATAATACAAGGAAATATTGAAGGAATAGAAAATTCAAACGGTGTTTTGATTTCGTATCCGCTTGCAAAAATTTTGAATGTTTCAGCAGGAGATATAATAGTTCTTGTTTTGCAAACATTACAGGGCTACACAAATACGGCAGATGTAGTTGTAAAAGGAATTTATAATGATACAAGTGTATTCGGCAAAAATGTTTCATATTTAGATATTGATTTTTTAAGAAAAATTACAAGTGCAGATAGTACAACAATAAATTCTTTTGGTTTTTTAAAAAGCACTTCAGAAAAAATGAGTAAAAAAGATTTTGCTAAAATAAAAAATGCATTGTCTTTACTTATTGATATGGAAAATGAAATTACAGATCACAAGGATTTTCTTAGTTCTTCAAAACATACCTATGGTTTATTTTCGTTGGATGATTGCCTAAATAATATTGAATTCCTTATAAGAGCAATGTATATCATTATATACACAATAATGAGCGTTCTTGTTATAATCATTGCAATAGGAATAGGTTCAACTTACAAAGTAATTGCAGTAAAAAGAATTAATGAAATAGGGATGTACATGGCTTTGGGATTTTCTTCCTACGCCATTACATCTATTTTCTTAATTGAAGCCTTTTTTTTGATAACAGCTGCGTTTTTTACTTCGATTTTTATGTTTTTAATTTTAGGTTTTGTACTGGGACAAATTGATTTTTCAATTATTCCAAATTTTGATATTTTTTTGACAAACGCCCACTTAATTGTAAGTCCTGCAGTATGGCAAGTTTTTTTGATTTATATTATAATTTGCTTAACTGCTATTTCTTTGGTTTGCTTAACGATAAGGCGTTATACTCATACAACACCTGTAAAAGCAATTGCTGTAAATGAATAAGTTTTTTATATTTTGGAGAAAATAATGAAAAAATACATGTTTTTATTTTTCGTTTTAATTTTTATTGCAGCTCCTATTTTTTCGCAATCGGAAAAGGATTATGCACTACTTGAAAAATGTGATCAAACTACATGTTTTGATGACACAGATTTTTCCGCAGAATATACTTTAGTGCAAGATATTCCGGGACAGGGAAAATCAATAAACGAAGCTATCATGTATCGCAGAGATAAGACACGTAATTATACTATAATAGTAACCTCTCCAAAACAGGATTTAGGAAAAGGTTATTTACAGCTTGAAGATAATATTTGGTTTTTTGATCCTGCAGATAAAAAATTTACTTTTTCAAGCAAAAGAGATAAGTTTCAAAATACAAATGCAAATACTTCGGATCTGGCACCTCAAGAGTTTTGTAAAAAATACAAAATAATTACAGCAATTCCTAAAAAACTTGGTCAATTTGATTGTACAATGTTTGAACTTGAAGCAAAAGTCGAAGATATTTTGTATCCAAGCGTTAAGGTTTGGATTACATCTGACGGCTTAATTAGAAAAAAAGAAGACTATTCTCTTTCAGGACAGATTTTAAGAACAACAGCTATTCCCTCTTACCAGTTAATAGGAAAAAGATCTATTCCTGTAAAGATTACTATTATAGATAATCTAAAAGGAAAAAAGATAAATGAAAAAATGTACTATGAAAAAACAGAAATTATGATAAAAAATGTTTCTTTTGCTCGACAAAAAGATTCTGTTTTTACAAAATCTTATCTTGAATTAATGAATAACTGAAAATTCCATGAATTTTAATAAATTTTTTTTTGTAATTTTGATTATTTTCCCATTTTCATCTTTGCTTGTTGCACGTGATTTTGACAATTACGCAACAAAAAATTACATAAAATCTGATACACAAGTAACGGCTTCGGACGATTTTGATGACTTATTTAACGATACTGTTGATGTTGTAGTAGAAGAAAAAAAAGAAGCTCCAAAACCTGAAAATGTATCGAAACCTATTACTTTTTCAGGCTGGCTAAAAGCAGATGTCGGCTTGGGATTTTCAAGCAAAAGTTCGGATTATTTTAATCCTGCAGCTATTTTTAGCATGACTAACTATATATATATGACAGCCAGAGCCGGAGAATCTTTGGGAATTAGAGGTTCAATTGAAACAAAATTTCCGTCTTTTACTCTGAACTTGTATGAATTATATTTTGAATATCTGCTACTGGACAAGATTTTTATTCAAGCCGGAAAGCGTAATATTCCTTGGGGAAATTTAATTTTAAAGGAAAATAATTTACTTTATGATTCAAAAAATGGTTTATCAATTTGTGTTTCTGTCCCTATTTGGAAATTAAATTTTACTGTAATAGGAATGTATCAGACTATATGGGGGCATTCATCTTTTAATTTTATTGATTATTCAAAGACAATAAATGAAAAAATTCCAATGCCTTCAAAAGAAAATCTTTCATTTGCAGCATCAATTGAATCTGTTTTAGGACCATTGCATGTTAATGTTTTTGGACGTAAATGGGCTGATGCCGATAAATCTGCTCAAAAGCCTGCTTTAGGAATGGAAACAAAGTTAAGCATAAAAGGTTATGATCTATATAATCAAACAGTTGTTCATTCACATTTTGACGGATCTGAAATTTCTAACTGCTATTTGGATAAAATTACTTGCAAAACAGGTTTTATGAAAGATTGGCAACAGCCTAGAATAGGATTTGATATTGAATACCATTATACATATTATAACAAAGATATATACCCGTCTTTAAAAGACTTACATGAAATTTATTTTAAGGGATTGGTAAGCCGTCTTTTTAAGAACACCTCTAAGATAGGACTGTCTGCTGTTATTGATATAACCAACAACACCGGTACAATAACACCCGGATACATTTTTTATAAAATCATAGATACAGAGTTGCGTGTTGCAATGCCAATTTCATACACTGCAACAACATGGAGTATTACTCCTGTAGTATACCTTGAATTCGACTGGCACTATTGATTTTTATGTTTTAATTTTAAGATGCTTAGCATTTGTAATTTTCTTTTTAAGAAAGCTACAAATTCACCTAAAATAATTGAGATAACACATACTCCGATTATTCTCAAAAAATAATAGAGAATTATTCCCATTTTGAACTTAAAAATTTCAGGATATGAAAAATAAAATTTTAATATTACATATTCAAGCGGATCATGAAAAATATAAACGTAAAAAAGATTTTTTAAAATAACTTTCATTATTTTTGAATTATAGATTTTTTTAAAATGTTCTGTAAAAATAAGTGAAAGAAAAAAAGTCCATAAAATTCTGGAAAAAACCATAAAAATATTCGGAAGAAATCCTAATTTTGAATTCAATACGGATAAAATAGATAAAAAAATAAAAATAAACCAAATTTTAAAGTTGCTCAAATTTTCTATCTTGCTTCTAATTTTTTCAAAAGAAAAACCTACCGCAAAATAAAAAATATAAGCCAGTCCTACGTTAAAACCGAAGTAAGAGAATTTTATTTTTCCGGAATAAAATTGTATCATGAAGGAAATTATTAACAAAATAAAATAACTGTCGATTTTAAAAAAGTCTAATATTTTTTTTACCGACACAAAAGTCAATATGCACCAAAAAAGGCTTGTTAAGAACCACAAATGACCGCTTTCTTCTCCGTAGCAAAAAACCTTTACAGCCTGAATAAAATTTTGTTTTTCATAGAATCCCGACAAATATTTTACGGGAAGCATAAAAAATAATCCGTAAACGAAAAAAGGAACAATCAATCTATAAAACTTTTGGACTACGATAGAATCAAATTTTTTTAAAGGTTTTATATTTAATACCGCACCTGAAAGAACAAAAAACAAAGGCATATGGAAGCCGTAAACCCACCCCGAAAGTCGACGTAAAAAAGCAAAGAAAAAGGAATTATAAAGCGGATTTACCTCAGACGGTAAAACATAATCCACCCCCCCCCATACCGTAGGAATGACAATGTAAGAACTATGCCCTACCACAACAAAAATCGTAGCAAACAGACGAATCCAATCATATAGGGAAACTTGTTTAGAGGGCATGTTCATATTTATTTTTATTTATTATCCTTCAAAATCCGCAGGATATTCGGCATTTGAATATACGTTCTGCACATCATCATCTTCTTCAAGACGATCTATCAATTTTTGAAGTTTTGAAGCACCTTCATTATCAACATCAATATAAGTATCAGGAACCATAGAAATTCCTGCACTTACGGATTCATAACCTTTACCCTGCAAAGCTTCAAGTACGGTGTCAAAACTGTTAGGATCGGTTGTAACTGTAATTATGCCGTCTTCATTAACTATATCCTCTGCACCGGCTTCAAGAGCTGCTTCCATAATTTCATCTTCATTTACAACTTCTGCATCATATTCAATAACGCCTTTTCGGTTGAACATATATGCAACAGAACCTGACGCTCCAAGATTCCCACCTGTTTTGTTAAAAATATTTCTAACGTTAGCAGCAGCTCTGTTATTGTTGTCAGTCAAAACTTCAACAAGAATAGCAACTCCGTTAGGTCCGTATCCTTCATAGAGTTTTTCTTCAAAAACAGCTCCGCCAAGTTCTCCTGTACCTTTTTTTATAGCACGTTCAATGTTATCCTTAGGCATATTTGAAGCCCTGGCTTTTAAAATTGCAGTTCTTAATCTAGGATTTGAATTTGGATCCCCGCCACCCATTCTGGCTGCAATAGAAATTTCTTTAATAAATTTTGTGAATAACTGACCGCGTTTTGCGTCTGCGGCACCTTTAGCGTGTTTAATGGTTGCCCACTTACTATGTCCTGACATCGGAACTCCTTGTATAAAAAAATTAGAATTTTACAACGATTTTATAATGCTATCATTTTACACTAGCTGTGTCAATGCTTGTAAAACAAGTAAAATAAGTTATAATATTGCTATGGAAATAGTTGCAGAAGCAGGTACAGGTCATAACGGGAGTCTTGATAAGGCATATAAGCTAATTGACGGAGCAAAAAAATGCGGTGCAGATTGTGTAAAATTTCAATGGATTTATGCAGATGAAATCTTACATAAAAATACAGGACCAGTTAATTTACCCGGGGGGAAAATATCTCTTTATGATAGATTTAAAGAATTACAAGTTGATCCGGATTTTTATGCATCTTTACGAGAATATTGTCAGTCTATAAATATAAAATTCATGTGTTCGCCTTTTGGAATGAAAAGTCTACATGAACTTTTAAAGATAAAGCCTGATTATATAAAAATTGCAAGTCCTGAATTGAATTATATTCAAATGTTAAAAGAACTTGTTGAATATAACAAAGATTCCATTCCTGTTGTTTTATCAAGTGGCGTTTCAAAAATTTCTGATATCGAAAAAGCACTTTCAATATTTAAACAAGAAAAAAATCCAATTAATAGCCCTATTCTTCTTCATTGCATTACGCAATATCCTGCTCCGGAAGAAGAATATAATGTAAGGCTTATAACTAATTTAAAAAATATTTTTGGAGTGAATACAGGAATAAGCGATCATTCCTTAAATCCGGAATTAGTTCCGCTTTTATCCTTATGTGAAAATGCATATATGATTGAAAAACACATTACATTAGATAATCAAGGTGAAGGCTTGGATGATCCTGTAGCTTTAAATTTATCGAATTTTGAATTCATGGTAAAAAAAATCAAAGAATTTGACGGAAAAAAAACTTCCGATATACTGAATTACCTATCGGACAAATTCAAAAAAGAAAAAATTGAAAAAATTTTGGGAAGTGGAATAAAAACTCTTGCCCCCAGCGAAGCAGAAAACTATGGGAGAACAAATCGTTCCCTTAGGTTTATAAAAGATCTTTGTACCGGCTCAAAAATTTGCATTGAAGATATAGGAATCTTACGTACAGAAAAAAAACTAACTCCCGGATTGGCTCCGGAATTTTTGGATTGCATACTTGGTGCAAAACTTAAAACTGATGTAAAATCGGGACAGGAAGTTAGTTGGAGTTCATTTTTTTGAGTTTTTCTTTGCTTTTCTTTACCCAATAAACTTCAGGTGAATAAATTATATTTGCAACATACATTTCTTTTGCAAGATTATTTACCATGTTCAGTTCAAGGCTGTAAGCAAAATCATAAAAACCTTTCCAAATTTGATTTTCTATTCCCCATTCAATGATATCAGAATACTTTTCAGCTAAGCTGTAAAAATTTCCAAAATTTTTATAAGTGTACTCAAGTTCACGTTCGTTTAAGATTTCTTCAATACGAGTAACAGATGCAAGCATTCCTATAGAAGTAGCTTCAAGCATTTTTTCATACATTTTTTTACTTTCATATAATTCGGCAAGTTGAAAATATGCATTTATTTGATTGTAAGAATCTGAACGATAAAGTAAAAATAATTTATCAAGAGACATTCCGATTTTTATATTTTTAAGAACTGATTGTAAAAAAGGAGAAACTTCACCATTTAAATAAAAATTATTGTCATCAGAAACTATTAAAAGCAAAGTTTTTTCATAATCTTCAAAATTTTTTTTAATTTTATAAAGTGAAGCAAGTTCATAAAGAATATCGTATTTTACCATTGGAATATCAAGTTGTGAAGAATTTTCAAATGCCGTTAAATAATATTTCTCAGCTAATTCGGATTCTCCTTCAAGCCTAAAAATTTTTGCTTGTAAAAAATCGGCTTCAGGATAGATTCCGTATCTTTTGTAATATTTAAGAATATTTTGTACATCATATTCAAAATATTCTTGTCCATGAATTTTAACAGTATCCTTTATAATTTTAATTGCATCTTTTGCATCACGCTCTGCAAGAATTTCAAGTACATTATCGATATTATTTCCAACTTTTTGTACAGGTAACGGTTTTAACGCTTGTTCCAAAATTTCAATGTATAATTTAGATTCAAGATTTCGGTTTATTTTTGCAATTTGAACAAGTTTTGCAGAACGGGAAAAATTACGTTCATCATATGCACTCTCTGCTTTTTCCAAAAGGCGCCAAGATAACTCTTCTTCTTTTAAACCTGACAAGGCCAACGATTGAGAAAATATTGAAACTGATAAAAATAAAATTACAAAAAATATAGCTAATTTTTTCACAGACTATTTAATTCCTCTCTAAACACTTTATCGGCATTTTCCATCAAAGAATTCAATCTCAATTGTTTATCTTTTATAGAATTATCTGAGCGTATGGTATGTATTATTTTTCCTTTTTTAAAAATTAATACTGCATCTCCGGAGCCGCAAATACCTAAATCTGCATGTTTTCCTTCACCCGGACCATTAACAACACATCCCATTACGGCAACTGTAACATTTTTATCAATCGAAAGAAGTTCGTTTTGCCATCGTTTTACAAAAGAATGAACATCAAAACCTATTCTGCCACAACGAGGGCATGAAACAAGTTTTATTCCTTCAGGGCGTTTTCCAATTTCACGTAGAATTTCACGTCCGGCTATTACTTCGTTTTCACAGGTATCAGAAAGGCTTACTCTGATAGTAGAACCTATATTTTCTTTTAATAAATGCGAAAAAGCTAAAGTACTTTTTACAACACCGCTTATAATAGGACCGGCTTCTGTAACTCCAATATGAAGCGGTATATCAAATTTTGATGCAAAATTTTCATTAGCTTGAATAGTCTCCGAAACATCAGAAGCCTTTATCGATACTACTACATCGGTAAAATTTAATGAATCAAAGATTTCAGCTTCACGGCTTGCAGTTATTGCCAAGCCTTCGGCACGATTTATTTCTTTTTTATTTATCCGTTCTATAATATCTTTAGGAAGACTACCGGAATTTACTCCAATCCTAATTGCAGCTCCCTTTTCTTTGCATGCTTCAATTACAAGTTTTGTTTTTTCAAGAGAACCTATATTTCCCGGATTTATTCTAATTTTAGCAACATTTCCCTCAAGACATTTTAAAGCAAGTCTATAATCAAAATGAATATCAGCAACAAGCGGCATTGAAGTATTTTCTGCAATAATACAAAGACTTTCTGCACTTTCAATATCAGGAACTGCAAAACGTATTAAATTACATCCTATACTTTTCAATTCTTCAATTTTATCGACAGTATCTGCAAGTTGTTTTTTATCATTTTTTAAAAATCTTATATCTTCTTTCCACATAGTTTGAATTGTTACAGGATGATCTGAACCCATAAAAATTCGCTGAACATTACCACTGCCTCCTAATGAAATAGAGCGAGGCTTTTTAAATCGGTTTAAACTCATGGTATCATTATAGCACAAAAATATCATAAAAAAAAGCGACAGCTCAAAATGAAGAAAACTTCAAAATTAACTGTCGCTGTTATTTAGCTTACTTTTTATCGGATAATTTTAATTTAGCAAAGGATCATCGAGAATACCATTGCAAAAAGAGCAACAGTTTCACAAAGACCTACAACCATAATGTACTGTGCAAACCCCTTTCCTGTTTCACCAAGAGCATCGGAACCTGCAGCTCCAGCTTTTCCTTGTGCAATAGCAGAAAATGCCATAGCAAGACCTGAAGCAATACCTAGTCCTAGAAGGAATGCAGCATCTTTTTCAGAGTTTGTCATTGTCTGCATTAAAAGGAAACCGTAAATAACCTGTGTCAAAGGGGCACCGGCAAATACCGTAAGAATAAAAGGAGCCGGTTTATTATTCAAATAACATCTTTTCCAAGCTCCGATTGCACCTTGTCCTGCAATTCCAATACCAATTGCAGATCCGATACCTGCAATTCCCATTACAAGTGCTGCTCCTAACATACCAAAACTAAACATATCATTCTCCTTATATGTTTTTCTGAAGATTAAAATTCAGAATTATCAAAATTTCATTAAGTTCTACAACGAAAACTTTTTTATTTTTCCCTGAAAGGATCGTATTTAAATCCTGACCATGACATTCCCAAATGACTTGAAAACTCAAGAGTATTAAGTCTGACGCCATGAACAATTACAGAAAGCAAGTTCAAGATCATATTTAGCCCATGACCGAACAAAATAAGTACTACGAATGCAATGAACAACAAAAAATGTCCCAAAAGTGGACCTGCCATTTCATTTACCGTATTACTTATTGCAGCTCCAGCAAGTCCTACAGCCCATAAACGAATATAAGAAACTACATCACTAAAAACGTTTACGACTCCAAGAAGTACACTAATGATATTTTTGCAACTTTCAAGTACAGATTTTACAACACTGCCTTCATAATTTGAAAAAATAAAACTCAACACAAATCCTATTCCAACAAGGCATATTGCAACCTTACCGATTGGAATTCCGTTTATTACATCTCCAAAACCGAAAACTTCCGAACTTACTACCATAGATAGTACTACATAGAACATTCCGATTAATTGCATTAGACTTCCCAAATCACCTAAAAACTTAGGCGATCTTATATTACGCACAATGCCCTTTATATGAGCAACACTTAACTGTAATAAAGCAAGAGTAAAACAGAAAATCTGTAAATTTTGTGCCGTTGTAAGTCCTATACAATCCGGTTTCCAAGGTGGAGACCACATTTCGGTTGGAAAAGCATTTGAAATCATAGGAATAGAAAGATTTACAAGCCAAACCGGTAAAAATTCAGCTTTTAGTCCAAACCAAGTACATGTAACCATACCCCAGACAACAGTTGCAAATCCAAGTAAAAAGCAAAGTCCTGCAAAAGGAGCAACTCCTTTTTTGCTGACTATTCCTTTTAGAATGAAGAATAACGAACCTAAAGTAATTAAAAGCCCATATCCTCCATCACCGAAAATCATGCCGAAAAATATCGTAAAGAAAAATAAAAACCAGCCTGAAATATCGTACTCTGCATATCCCGGAACAGTTCCTAAAAAGTCTGTAAGCGGATAAATCAAACTTACAAACTTGTTGTTCTTGAGTTTTGTCGGAACTTCATAAGGATCATCAGGTTCATCCGAAAGAATTGCCCAATGATTTTTCTTAGCAGCACCTTCAACGATTTTTAGGTCATCAACCGGTACAAATCCTGAAATCCAAGCAAGTTTTGCCTTTTCGCTTTCTTGTTCATCGGTATTCATTCCCGAATAAGCATTTTCAAATTCAATGTCTTTTTCATAAAGTTTCATTGTCTTTTTTATAGCTTCCATGAACAAAACATTTTCGATAAGTTTTGCTTTTATTCGTGAAATATTATTTTTTTCCAAAACAATATCGTCTTTCATTTCTGAAATCGATTTTTCACCAAAAGAATACTGAATAATATCTCCGGTCAAACCTTGAGGTCTTTCTTCGTTCTCATAAATAATTACAAATCTAACCTTTGATTTTTCAGCATTCAAATAAATCCTGTTAATATTTTCCGGAAAGTTATTTTCATAAAAATCTTTTGAACATTCGCAAGGTAAAAGAAAAATTCCTTTACCGTTAAGTTCTTCAAAATCTTTAGGATTAAAATTTCCAAAACAGGACAGTCGCTCGATTTCTTTGTTTAAAAACGAAATTTTCTCTTCACTGGACTTTATCTGTAAGTTAAGTTCAAGCAATTCTTTAGCTTTTTCCACAGTTTTTTCAGCAGAAAGCTTTAAAGAAGTTTCATTTTTTTTGATTTCTTTTGCCTGTTTTTTACTCAGCTTGATTTCTTGAAGTAAAGACAAAGATTTTTCCAAAGTTGAATAAGTATCTTTTAAGTTCTGTAGATCTTGCCCTTTTCCTTCAATCTGTTCAAGATGAACCACACCTAATTTTCTAAGGTTTTCAAGTGCCTCTTTTTTTTCGTCATTTAAAACTACGATAGAGACTTTTTTCATAGGAACAATCATTGCTCAGCCTCCATGTCCTTTTTTGCCGTAAATTCAAGGTTTTTCTTAGAAATTTTTCCTCTAACAACAGCAGCAACTTGTTGGTCACCAAGATAAACTGAAATTCGCTTTATATTTGCTTTTGTTTCCGGAATTTTAACCTTTTCAAAAAGGTTTACACGTTGAGTAGTTGTCCTTAATTCAATATTAAGAAGCCTCACCTGTTCTTCCAAAACTTCTGCTTCCAAATCATAAGAAAGTGCTTTTTCCATTCTGTCAGCTGCTAAATCAATCCAAAGCGGTTTTTTGTAAAAATCATAATCCGCTCTTTCAAAATCTGCACCTTCATATACAGGAATAGTAACACCAGCTATATTTCCAACACCTTTTTTTATATTGGAAACCTTCACCATATCAAAATCGAAAGCATCTTGTTCTCCAAAAACATCAATCCACTGACTAAACTCTTTTTCCAAAGACTTTCTTTTTTCGCGGACTTCTTTTGCTCTTGCATCTATTACACGAATTTCCGACTGTAGCTGTTGTTTTTTTAGAGTTAAAGTTGGAAGATAGCGCTGATACATTTTCAGTGCATCTTTTTGAGCTTTAATTTCATTTTTTGTCAGCTTAATTGTCGCCATTCAATCACTCGCTTATAAAGTATTACGCTTTAGGCCAATACTGTGCTATTAATTCACTTTTTATACCGGTTTCTTCTTTACTAAAACAATCAGCAAGAATTTTCCAGCCCAAATCCAATGCTCCCTCTAAAGAAATATTTACGGATAAGTCCATCATTTCTTTTTCAAACATTGCCCCATATTTTAGAAGTTTTTCATCCCATCCGCTCATCATGAACCCCATTGACTTTTTTTCAAGGGTATCTTTGTATGAAGAATAAAGACGAATCATACCGTCCATAAGAGAGCGGTGATCACTTCTTGTCTTTCCGTTTACGTTTTGTTTTAATCTTGATAAAGAACCGAAAGGTTCAATTCTACCTCCTTTAAGGTAGTATTGTCCTTCTGTAATATAGCCTGTATTGTCAGGAACCGGATGAGTAACGTCATCTCCCGGCATAGTAGTAACGGCAAGAATCGTAACCGAACCGGAATCTGCAAAATCTACAGCTTTTTCATATCGTGCAGCCAGCTGAGAATACAAATCTCCCGGATAACCTCGATTTGAAGGAACCTGTTCTTGTGTAATTGCAATTTCTTTCATTGAATCGGCATAGTTTGTCATATCTGTAAGAAGAACAAGTACATCTTTTCCTTGAAGAGCAAACTGCTCCGCTACTGCAAGCGACATATCAGGAATTTTAATACATTCAACTGTAGGATCGGATGCTGTATGAACAAACATAACAGTTCTACTCAATGCACCACAGTTTTCAAGTTCATTTTTGAAAAACAGATAATCGTCGTATTTTAGACCCATACCGCCTAAAACAATTACATCTACTTCAGCCTGCATTGCAATTCTAGCTAAAAGTTGATTATAAGGCTCTCCTGAAATACTGAAAATCGGCAATTTTTGGGATACAACCAATGTATTAAACATATCAATCATTGGAATTCCGGTACGTATCATTCGTTTTGCCATAATTCTCTTTGAAGGATTTACAGAAGGCCCTCCGATTTCAACAAGATTTTCCTGCAAAGACGGCCCTGAATCTCTTGGAAAACCGGATCCGTTAAAAATCCGTCCCAAAAGATTTTCAGAAAAACTGACTTCCATTTCATGTCCCAAAAATCTAATTTGATCTCCGGTAGAAACACCGCGTCCACCTGCAAATACTTGTAAAGAAACCAAGTCCCCATCTATTCGGTTAACTTCTGCAAGGGAAGTTCCAAATCTTGTTTCAATTTCGGCAAGTTCGTTATTTTTTACCCCTGTAGCCTTTACAGTTATTACGCTACCGTTAATCGATTCAATTTTGCTGTATACTTTGTTCATTATTCACCGTCCTTGAGCAAAACACTCGCAACCGAATCAAGTCTTCCGTTCTTTTCGGCATAAAGTGAATTCAATTTAGCTTCATTGTTTTTAAACTCATCACTCATCCAAGCGGAGTAATTCCAGTCAATAAAGCACTGCCTCAATTGATTAAAGTATATTCTGGCTTCATCTTTATTTGAAAAATCAAAATCTGATCCCAAGATTTTCAAAAGCATCTTGTAAACATATTCCTGTCTTTCAACTTCAGCTGCAGCATCAATTGCATCAAAAGAGTTTTGCTGCAAATAAACCGCATCCAAAAAATTTCCTTTAAGATAAACAATGTAATCTTCGAGGCTTGTACCTTCTTCTCCGACAACTTTCATCATCGATTCAACGTCCGTTCCACGTTTTAGATACTTTCTTCCGTGTTCAACCCAATCTTCACGTATTACGCTTTTATACTTTGACCAAGAATCTAAAGGGTGAATTGCAGGATATTTTCGTGCATCAGATCTTTCACGGCTAAGTCCATGAAAAGCCCCTACAACTTTTAGAGTTGCTTGAGTTACAGGTTCTTCAAAGTTTCCACCGGCAGGAGATACCGTACCTCCGATCGTAACAGATCCGATTGAACCATCTTTTAATCGAACGAGACCTGCTCTTTCATAAAAAGAAGCTATGTAAGATTCAAGATATGCAGGGAAAGCTTCCTCTCCCGGAATTTCTTCCAAACGTCCTGACATCTCTCGCAAAGCCTGTGCCCATCGTGAAGTAGAATCTGCAAGCAAAAGAACATTCAATCCCATTTGTCTGTAATATTCAGCTAAAGTAACCGAAGTATAAACAGAAGCTTCTCTAGAAGCTACCGGCATAGAAGATGTATTACAAATAATAATTGTACGTTCCATTAATGAACGCCCTGTTTTCGGGTCATTTAATTCAGGAAATTCTGTAAGAGTTTCTACAACCTCTCCGGCTCTTTCTCCGCAGGCAGCAATAATTACAATATCCACATCTGCGTTACGTGATGTTGTATGCTGTAATACAGTTTTTCCGGCTCCAAAAGGCCCCGGGATACAATAAGTTCCACCTCTTGCAACAGGGAAAAATGTGTCAATAAGTCTAATTTTTGTAACCATAGGTTGTTCAGGTTTAAGACGTTCTGCATAACAGTCTACAGCTCTTTTTACCGGCCAAGAAAAAGTCATCGTAAGTTTGTGTTCTTTACCTTTTTCATCCGTTACAACTGCTATTGTATCAGTAATTTTGTACTTTCCTGCACCTACAATTGATTTTACGGTATAACTACCGTACATTCCAAACGGAACCATAATTCTATGAGTAAAAGCACCTTCCGGAACAGTACCGATATAATCACCCCGTCTTAAAACATCTCCAACTTTTGAAACCGGTGTAAAATCCCATTCTTTGGAATTAGATAAGCCGTCAAGATAAATACCTCTTTCCAAAAAATATCCGGCTTGTTCAGCCAGCTGAGGCAGAGGATTTTGAAGTCCATCATATACCTGTCCCAAAAGTCCGGGTCCTAATTGTACTGACAAAAGTTCTCCGGTGAATTCCACGTCATCTCCGCAAGAAACCCCCTTTGTCATTTCATAAACCTGAAGCTGAGCCTGCTCTCCGCGAATACGGATGACCTCGCTTTTCAGTTTTTTGCCGCCTACACTTACGTAGCCTACTTCGTTAAGAGAAACATTCCCATCAAATTTTACGGAAATCATGTTACCGTTAACTGCGACTACCTTACCTTTTGTATCCGTCATGTCGATTCTCCAAGTATCGTGTCATATATCTTTCGATATGAAGCCATTCCGGCTTCTTTGTTGAATTTTTTTATTCGCATTGCAAGTTTCAATTTTAGAGCATAAGCAAATACTGCATCATCAGAAAAATTATCTATAGGCTGAATTTTACAAATAAAATCCGCACGTGATTTGTTAAGATAATCTTCTGCATCTAGAGGACTTTCCATTGCAATCGCATTTCTTGCAATACTCATTACATCGCCGGGAACCTGTGGGAAAAGAACATATTCATCTTCAAAGTCCTTTTTCATTTTTTGTGCTCTCATTTGTGCCAGTGCAATTCGCAATTTACGTTCAAAATCGTAATATTGATTTACTAATTTTGAGGTGCAAATCGTTTCTTTTTGCGGCGGAGTCAAAGAAAGTTCTTTCATTAATTTAACACAGTCCTTATTCATAAAACGAGAACATAAATCTATGAAGTATTCTTCTGTTACAGGAAGCGGATTGCTTTGTGTAATTGAGAAAGCAGGCAACTGCGACATTAGATAATACTGTGATGCCACTGCCTAGTCCTTTATTTGTGTAATTGCTTCTTTCATTATCTGAGCTGTTTTAGGATTCAAATACGCTGAAAAAAGAGCTGCAACTGATTCGGCAGAAAAGTCATAATAAGAACTTCCGTCTTTTACTCCAATTTTAAAACCGTTAGACAAAGAAGAATCGGATTTAATTTCCAAACCTTTCGCAATTTCAGATTTTAAACTTGTTTTAAAATTACTTTCAAGCTCCTTGAGATCCTTTTCTGAAACCAAGATACTCAAATCATTGACTTCATCCTTTGCTGTCCAAGATTTTATTGTTTCAGGAATAAGTTTCTTTAAGCAATCTGCATTGTAAGCCTTTGCAGTTTCAGAATTTATCAATGCATTTAACTGTGCATTAATACCGTCTCTAAACGAAATTAAAATATTGCGGCTAGCCTGGCGAATAGCGTCAATACTAGCTTTTTCCATTCGTTCCGTCTCGCTTTTTCCATTTTTTATAATAGAATCAGCTTTTGCCTCTGCCTGTGCAACAATAGCCTTTGCTTTTTCTTCCGCTTCTGAAATGATTTTTGCGGCAGAACTCTCAGCAGTTGCTACACCGTCATGTTTGATTTTATCAATCAACTCTTGCAATTGGATTTCCATAGAACCCCTCAAAAAAATTAAGTTAATTATACTATCACTATGATAAGTCTAAAGATAGTAAAAATCAATGAAAAAAACAAAATTTTGTATAAGATTTAAATACCTTTTCTTTTTCTATAAAAATACCGGGAAAATTAGAATTATTAACTGCATCTACAGCTGCCTGTGTTTCAAGACAAAAAGAATTAAATTTATCCGGAGTATAAAATTGTAAAGCTTTTTGATTTGTAAAAAGCTGCATTCTTATTCCGGTTTCGCAATCAAAAACTTCTGCAACTTTTTTTTCAATTGAATCGGTTTCTCTAAAAAAACAGTGATCAAAAATTCCGTCATTATTTTTTATTGCACAAAGCAAGTTTGTAAATTCAGAAAAATCTGCACTTGTTCCTGCAGTATCGAGAAATTTTCCTGTAGGTATTTGATTTTTCATTTGCAAATATTTTTCAAAATCAAGATAAATTTCCGTATTTTTTATAGAATTTTCTAAAAAGCCTTTTCCGCTCAGATTAAAATACGCATGATTAATTATATTTACAGGAGTTTTTTTATCCGAAACAGCTTCAATATCAATAAAAAAAACATTTTTACATATTTTATAGGTGATACAAATCTGTAAATTTCCAGGAAATCCCTGTTCTCCGTCAGGACTTACTCTAAAAAATCTTACACCTTTTTCATCTTTTTCTTTATTTTCAAAAAATTGAAAATCATAAAATTTATCTGAATAAGAGTCAAAACCTCCGTGAAGATAATTTTTTCCTTCATTTTTGTCCAAAAAATAAGTTTTACCGTCAAGTAAAAATTTTGCATCGCGAATTCTATTTGCAACTCTTCCTACAATTGCTCCGTAATATGCAGGATTTTTTACATAAGAATCAAAATCATCATAGTTTAAAACAATATTTTTTACTATTCCGGTTTTATCAGGAACATTAAGTGAATGTAAAATACATCCGTAGTTTAATGCAGAAAAACTTAAAAATTCATTAGATATGCGTATCAATTTTACATCATTTTTCTTATCAAAATCTTCGATCACAATCATAAAAATTTCCTTATCTATACAAAATATAAAACATAAAATAAAACTTGCAAAGTAATATTTTTTAACTTACAATTCACTCATGGATTCAATGTTTGATAAATTAGGATCTTTGCTTAATGATTATATTGAAAATCCTTCCACAATAGAAGATAGCAGTAAAGTTAAGGTTATAAATTTTACTCAGAACCTCAAAGACGATATTTTAAATAAAACAGCCGTAAACAACATGCAATTAAATACAGATTCTTCTAACCAAAATAAAAAAGAACAAAAAAAGACATTTAAAACCGAACATATATTACACAAAAATGAAAAAAATACAGACAATTCCAAATCTTATAAAATTCATCGTAATATAAAAGCTGTGCCGAAAAATTTAGTACAGGATTTTAAGCTGCTAGGAATTTCCCCTCCCGGCAACATGGAAATATGCAGAAAAGCTTACAAAAATATGCTAAAAAAATATCACCCGGATAAATACATAAAAAATCCGAGTGATTTTGAAAAAGCTACCCTCATTACAATCAAAGTTACAGAATCTTTTAGACGCATAAAAGACTGGCTTGAAAATAGTTAAAAAAAACAGTTATTTTATCTTGTAAACGAACTTATCTTTTGTTTTTTCTTTATTCGATTCCTCGTCTTCCAAAATATTTTCTACCGATTCTCCATCAAACAATAATGATAACTTATCTTGTCCAAAATAATAAAGTCTATAAGCATATGGTTGCATTTGAAAAATACTTATGCTGTTATCTTTTATTTGCAACGGTTTAGAATTTTTCATACCTAACAAAAGAATGCAATTTTCATTTTCGTTAATTGAAGAATTTTGTAAAAATTTTACAACTTTTTTAGGACTTGAAGAAAAATTATAAACACAAAAGAATTTTTCATTTTTTTCAGATATTATATATGCAAGAACATCCTTACAATTATCTTCTGAAAGCAATTTTGTTACCTTACCGTTACGCAGTGCAGGATATTTTGACTTTAGAAATAAAATATTTTTGTTAAGTAAAAAGGTAGAATTTTCATTAATTTGTTCGCTTATATTTGCCCAGTCAAAAGCTCCTTCATGCAGACAAACTTCATTACCGTAATAAATAAAAGATATTGTAGGTCGTAACAGACTAAGAGCTGTAGCCTGATTTATCCTGTGAGTGTCTTTTTTAAAAACGTAGGATAACCTGTTAAAATTATCAGAATTATCACCCAAGCAGGTTGCAAAAGCTGTAGAAATAAATGGAGATTTTACCGTAAGGGAATTTCCCGTAAAATCTTCGTTAGCAAGAACCGAGCGTATACAAGGGATTCCCGCATCAAGATCAAAAACAACATTAAATTCAGGATTTTCTGCCGTACCAAAATAAAGCTCAAGAGCATTTCTGTCCTTTTGGATTTTAGTTTCACAGGCTAAAAGTTTTTTTGCATTATATTCAGAAAGTACCGAACTTATCTGCACAATATATTCATGTGTAGAACGCGAATCTAAGTATACATTTTTATCTTCGATAAGATAGCGAACACCATCAATCCTTATACCGTCAAAACCTTTGTTAATCCAGTAACGGACAATATTTTTTACTTCTTCTCTTACTTCATTATTGTAAAAATTCAAATCCGGCATGGATTTATCAAAAGCCGCATAGTAGAAGTGCTCGTCTTTTTGATACCAATTTCCGTTCTTCATCCCGTTATCCCAGAACAACTTTTTGTCCGACCAAAGGTACCAATTTAACTTCGCCTTATCTTTATTACAACTTAATGTAAACCAAGGATGAAATTGAGATGTATGATTAGGTACAAAATCGAAAGCAATTTTTATTCCTAACTTATGAGCCTCATTTATAAGCCTTATTAAATCGCTTTCCGTGCCAAATCGATGATTTACAGAATAAAAATCCACAACGTCATAGGTAAAATACTTGCTCGTTTTATCGGCATAAGACTCAAACATTGGAGAAATTAAAATTGCATCACACCCCAGATCATCTTTTATGTATCCAAGTTTTTGCGTAATTCCATTAAAATCACCGTAGCCGTCATTATTTGAGTCATAAAAATCATTTATCCATATGTAATAAAACGAAGAATCTTTGTACCAGTAGTTACTTAAATCTTCAGATTGATTTTTTGCAGCACTGGTTTCTACGTGATATAAACTGCTGTATTGCTCTAAACCGGACTTTTCAAAAAGGCGTATTGAATCAGATTCATCCACACCAATTTCAGAGCAACCTGTAAAAAAAGCGAACAATGCAACAAATATAAAAAATGCAAATAGATTATTTATTCTCATTTATTCAACCTCTTTATCATAAAAAAACAACATCGACCGCATTGTACTACATATATAAAAAATTTGCAATAAAATTTTCAATAGCGTCAGTAGTTGAAAGTATATAAAAAACTCTTTATCCGCTAATCTTATTCTACATTTTTAGTTTGTTCACGGATATTTTCCAAAGCATCTTTTGCAACAATAACTTGTTTTCCCACTTCAATAAATTGATTTTTTGAACCGATCGTATTTATTTCTCTGTTCATTTCCTGACATATAAAATCTATTTTTTTACCGGGTATGGGATTTTCATGAATTTCGGTTAAAAGTGAATTTATATGACTTTTTAATCTTACAATCTCTTCGTTTATGGTATACTTTACAAGCATTGAAGCAACTTCACTCATAATACGGTTTTCATCGATTTTATCGGAAAGAACTTCCTCAAATTTTTTTGTAATCTGAGATTTAAATTCAGCTTCCATTTTTGGTTGGAATTCCAAAAATAAATCATGAGCAGTTTTTATTTTTTCAAGCTGTAATAATATATCTTTTTGTAAATTAACACCTTCTCTTTGTCTGTCAATTATAAAACATTCCATAGCGTCTGTAAAAACAGGCATAATCATATTTTTATAACGTTCAATATCTATTTCTTTTTGATTTGAAAGCACACCTTCTTGGCTTACGATAAGAGAAAGCGGAATTTTTGTTTCATCCAAAGAACATAGCTGTGCTACAGATTTTATTGCATTAAAATATGCCAATGCCGCACTCTTATCTATAACAATATTTGTAGGTGTATTTATTTCTTTTATTCGTATAAAAACATCAACCTTTCCGCGTTGAATATTGGAAGTAACCATTTCTTTTAGCATAGGTTCAAGTCTACCTAAAAAAAACGGTAAATTTATTGAAACATCCAAAAAACGTGAATTTACACTTTTGAACTCAACACTTAAAGTATAATCTTCTGATGAAAACTCTTTATAAGAGTATCCTGTCATACTTGTCATTTATCTATCCCTAAAATTTTTCTTCCCAATTTCCAATTATCGCCTGCACCCATAGTTATAAAAACATAACCGTTTTTGCTGTTCTCGGGCAAAATATTTATTCTATTTGTAACATAGGTTGTTGCATCAAAAATTTCTTCAAAATAACTTATTTTTTTATGCGGAAAATATTTTGATGTTTTTTTATATAAAATTTTTCCCGAAACTTTATCTTCAAAATCCGTCGGTTTTTCACGTGCCGAAGCGTATATCTTATGCAGTATAACTTCATCACAATTTTCAAAACTTGAAGCAAATTCTTCGATGAGAGCTAAAGTTCTGGAATATGTATGACTCATAAAATCTACAATAATGAATTTATCCGGATAAAATTTTCTAAATCCTTCCAAAGTCGTTTTTATTGCTGTAGGATGATGAGCATAATCATCAATAACGATAACTTCATTTCCTGTTTTATTTGTAAACTTACCTACTAATTCACTTCTTCTCTTTGAACCAGAAAAATCACAAAGAGCTTTTTTTGTTTTTATTAAAAATTCACTTTGTTCTTGAGGCGAAAATTGTGAAAAACTTTTTTTATTATAAAAATCCGAAAATAATATTTGAGAAAGTGCAATGGCTGCTGTTGAATTACGTACATTGTGAGTACCCGGAACATTCAATTCAAAACAAAAATCAGGATTAAAAGCCAGTTTAAAAACCTGCTTCCCGCTAAAAGTTTTATGTTCAATAATTCTAAAATCCTTTTCGGCGTTAAATCCGTAAGAAATTAAGTTTATATCAGGACGTTTTTTTGAAATAATATTTGCCGTTTCTACTGCACCTACATCATCTGCACAAAAAATCAGATTCCGACTTTTTGGAAGAAGACATCCGTAATCCACAAAAGCATTTTGTATATCTTTAAAAGTAGGATAATAATCTTGATGATCACTTTCAACACTGGTCAAAATAATGTTTTGAGGATGAAAATGCATAAAATTTCTTTGATATTCACAAGTTTCAGCAATAAAATATTCATGTCCTATAGAAAGAGTACAATTTCCAAAGGCTTTTACAATACTTCCTGCCAAAACTTGTGCAGGAAAATTCAATTCTTTTATTATAGAACCTACAAAAGCAGTTGTCGTAGTTTTTCCATGAACTCCTGCAATTCCACTCGATTTTGCAAGTGAAGATATTTGTCCCAAAGCTTCAGAGTATAAAATACAGGGAATATTTTTTTTACATGCTTCTATGAGTTCAATATTTTCAGTTAATTTATACGCAGAAGAATAAATAACAAAATTTATCGCATTATTTATATTTTTTTTATCAAAAACCTTAGAAGTTATATTCAATTTTTCAAGAATTTCATCAGTATAAAATCGTTCTTCTACGTCGCTTCCGGACACTATCGCTCCGCGATTTACACAAATTTCCGCCAAGGCAACCATTCCGGTTCCTTTTATTCCGACAAAATGAACGCAAACTCCATCTAATGATTTTGGGAATGTATTTTCAATATTAACAGCCATAGCTAAAACAAAAAAATAAAAAAATAAGGAATTATCTAAAAAGTCAATCAGACTTCAGACGCTTTCCCTAACTTAAGGCAACCTAACATAGTATATTCAAAATTAAAGGAACCGCCCAAAACTTAAGACTTTGGGACAGTTCCTTTTTTTTACAAAACTTTATTTTTTGTTTGCTTTTATAACAGCCTGAGCACCGGCAAGTCTTGCAAGTGGAACTCTAAATGGAGAACATGAAACATAGTTTAATCCAAGCTTATAGCACAACGCTATAGAAGCAGGATCTCCACCATGTTCACCGCAAATTCCAAGATGAAGGTCAGTTTTTGCTACTCTTCCCTTAGCTTCTGCGATTTCCATCAAAGCACCAGGTCCATCAGGATCTAGAGTTGCAAACGGATCATCTTCAAGAATTCTTTGATCCAAGTAAGACTGAATAAACTTTCCGTAGTCATCTCTACTAAAGCCAAGAGTTGTTTGCGTCAAATCGTTTGTTCCAAAAGAGAAGAAATCCGAAAATTGTGCAATTTTATCTGCAATGAGAGCTGTTCTTGGGAATTCAACCATAGATCCGATCTGGAACGAAAGTTTTGTTCCGCACTCTTCATTTACTTTTGCAATCACAACTTCAGATTGACTTCTGATTTGTTCAACTTCTCTGTAAGAAACTACGTTAGGAATCATAATTCTTACATCGTGCTTCATACCCTGTTTTTCAAGCTGTGCAGTTGCTCGTGCAATAGCTTCAACCTGCATTTCATAAATTTCAGGATATGTAATTGCAAGACGGCATCCTCGGTGTCCCAACATAGGGTTATGCTCGTGAAGAGATGCAACTTTTGACATAAGAGCTGCTTTATTCATGCCAAGTTTGTTTGCAAGATACTCTGCAGCAGAGTCGCTTTCAGTTTGAATAAACTCATTAAGAGGAGGATCCAAAAGTCGAATAGTAACCGGACGTCCTTCCATGGTTTTTATAATTTCATAAAAATCTGTCTGCTGATAAGGAAGAATTGATTTTAAGTTTTCTTTTCTTGCTTCGGTTGTATCGGAAACAATCATCTTTTGGAATGATGTAAGTTTAGGTTCATCAAAGAACATATGCTCCGTTCGACAAAGACCGATACCTGCAGCTCCGAATTTGAATGCATCTGAAGCATTTTTAGGAGTATCACCGTTAGCCATTACAGAAAAGCCTTTTACTGTTTTTCCGGAAGCTGTTGTTCTAACAGATTTTTCACGAATTTCATCTGCCCAACTGAGGAAAGTTTCAAGGTCGCCTGAAATTTCAGCAGGTTTTAACGCTACTTGTCCTTCAAAAACAGAACCGCTTCCTCCGTCAATCGTAAGATAATCGCCTTTTTTATAAGAATTTCCTTTAATTGAAATTGTGTCTACATCAGTAAATACAAGATCTGCACATCCACAAACACAAGGAGTTCCCATACCGCGAGCTACTACGGCAGCGTGAGATGTTCTTCCACCGGTAGAAGTTAAAATACCTTGAGCAACAGCCATTCCTGCAATATCATCCGGAGATGTTTCTTTTCTTACAAGAAGAACTTTTTTACCCTCTTTTGCCCATTCTTCAGCTTCTTCTGCGGTGAATACAATATGTCCGCATCCTGCTCCCGGAGAAGCATTAAGTCCGCAAGCAATTTCCTTTGCTTTTTTTACAGCTACAGGATCCAACTGAGGAAGAAGTAACTGATTAAGCTGTTCAGGTTCAACACGAAGAAGAGCGGTTTCTTTATCAATAAGACCTTCTTTTACCATATCTACTGCCATTTTTACAGCCGCAGCACCGGTTCGTTTACCGTTTCGGCACTGAAGCATATAAAGCTTACCTTCTTCAACGGTAAATTCCATATCCTGCATATCTCGGTAGTGTTTTTCGAGCCTGTCACGAATTTCGCAAAGTTCATCGTATATCTTTTTATTTGTCTGCTCCAAGTGAGAAAGTTTTTCAGGAGTTCTGATACCTGCAACTACGTCCTCCCCTTGTGCATTCATAAGATATTCGCCCATGAATACATTTTCACCTGTTGATGGGTCACGGCTGAAACATACACCTGTTCCTGAAGTCTCACCTTTGTTACCAAAAACCATTGCCATAACAGAAACTGCAGTACCTTTAAGAGCCCCCTCTTTTACGTTATTGAGTTTTCGGTACTTTATGGCACGAGGATTCATCCAAGAACCGAATACAGCTCCAATAGCTCCCCACATTTGCTGTTTTGCATCTTGAGGGAAATCGGAACCTTTTTCAGCTTTGTACATTGCCTTGTATTTATTTACGATATCTTTGAGTTCTTCAGTTGTAAGATCCGTATCAAGTTTTATTCCTCGCTGAGATTTTACTTCATCAATTATCTGTTCAAATTTATCATGGTCTACACCCATTGCAACGTCACCGTACATTTGAATAAATCTTCGGTAAGCATCCCATGCAAATCTTTCATTGCCGGTTTTTTTTGAAAGTCCCAAAACGGCTTTATCGTTAAGACCGAGGTTAAGAATTGTATCCATCATACCGGGCATAGAAATTGCGGCACCGGAACGAACTGATACCAACAAAGGATCATTTTCGTCTCCGAGCTTTTTACCCATAGCAGATTCAAGTTTTGCAAGATATTCTTCTACTTCTGCAGTAAGTCCTTCAGGATAGTTACGATTTAATTCGTAATACTTCTGACAAACATCCGTTGAAATTGTAAATCCGGGAGGAACCGGAAGACTCAAAGGCTTTTTAGCCATTTGAGCAAGATTGGCACCCTTACCGCCAAGTTCGGCACGCATTGACTCATCGCCGTCAGCATCACCATTACCAAAGAAATAAACATACTTTGTTTTAGACATCTTTTTCTCCGTAAGTTATATATATTATTAGTAGATTTTATCATTGAAAAATATGAAATGTCAATGTAAAATTAAGCTAAGTTCAACCTGTAAGAATTATTTAAGCTTTTATTTATTCACAGGCAATCACTGATACTTTACTTTTTTTTACCTATGGAAGAAAATATGGCAATAAATTACAAAGACTTACCGGTATATCAGCAAAAAGAAATTATTTTAAAAGCATTAAACAAAAATCAAGTCATTGTTGTACAAAGTCCTACTGGAAGTGGAAAGACAACACAACTTCCTGTAATTTTGCACGAAGCAGGATATTCAAAAAACGGAATTATAGCGGTTACTCAACCAAGAAGAATTGCAGCCTTGAGTGTAAGCGAATTTATCTCAAAACAATTGGGCACAAAATATCCCGGGCTAGTCGGTTACAAAATGCGTTTTGAAGATAAAACCGACTATACAACAAAAATAAAAATCATGACTGACGGAATTTTACTTCAAGAAATGAAACTTGATCCGTATCTTAGCAAGTATTCTGTAATTATGGTTGACGAGGCTCATGAGCGAA
The DNA here is from genome assembly GCA_052173655.1 of Treponemataceae bacterium. GTDB lineage: Bacteria > Spirochaetota > Spirochaetia > Treponematales > Treponemataceae > RGIG9060. The sequence continues at coordinate 307,732 of JBQMYD010000001.1, forward strand.
GTTTGAATATAGATTTTGTTTTAGGACTTTTAAAACGGGTTCTTGATGTAAGATCTGATTTTAAAATTATAGTAAGTTCAGCAACGATGAACGCAGAGTCTTTTTCAAAATACTTTAATGAATGTCCGATTGTGAATATTGATACGATAACTTTCCCTGTAAGCGTTATATACGATCCGCCTGCAATACCTGCAAGCACTTCTAACACAAATTCTCAAGAAGCTCTTCTGGAAAAAATAGAATCAACTTTAGCAAGAATTTTAGAAAACAAAATTTCAGGTGATGTTTTGATTTTTCTTCCGGGTGAAAAAATTATAAAAGATTGTATTTTAAAATTATACAGATCTCATTATTCTCACAAACTTCATATTATTCCGTTGTACGGAAGACTTGCAAAAGAAGAACAGGAACGAGTTTTTGAAAATCCTCCTTTAGGAAAAAAGAAAATCGTAATATCTACGAATATTGCAGAAACCAGTATAACAATTTCAGGAATTACTGCCGTAATAGATTCAGGACTTGCAAAACTCAATTACTATAATCCAAGAACTTTCACATCCAGCCTTATTGAAAGTCCGGTTTCAAAAGCAAGTTGTAATCAACGCAAAGGAAGAGCCGGAAGAACACAAGAAGGAAGTTGCTATAGACTTTATCCTAGAAAAGACTTTGAAAGTCGTCAAATGTACACACTGGAAGAAATTTTTAGAACAGATTTGTCAGAAGTAGTTTTGCGTATGAGCGAACTTGGAATTACAGATTTTGAATCGTTTGATTTTATTTCACAGCCCGGAAAAGAAGAAATTATAAGTGCAGAAGAAACTTTAAAACTTTTAAAAGCTTTGGAAGATGACAATACACTTTCAGAAATAGGGAAAATAATGGTTCAATTTCCGCTGGAACCAAGATTAAGCAGAATAATTGTAGAAGCTATAATGAATTATCCTACAGTGCTTGAAGAAACACTTATTGCAGCTGCTTTTCTTTCAGCACAAAACCCTTTTATTTTACCCTCAGGACAGGAAATGCAAGCAAGAATTCAACATCAAAAATGGAGCGATGAAAACGGCGATTTTGTTTCATACATAAAAATTTTTTCGGCATTTCTAAAACAAAAAAATACAGAAAAATTTTGCGGACAAAATTTTCTTGATCACAGAATAATGCTTGAAATAAAAAATATCGTAGAACAACTTGAAATAATTGTAAATAATATGGGTTTACCTATAACAAGCGGAGGAAAAATAAAAGATTATCTTACTTGTATTGCCTCCGGAATGATTCAATTTATTTGTATACGAAGCGGTAAAAATAATTTTAGAAGTTTAACTGCCGACTGTATTTCAATTCATCCTGGAAGCTGTATGTGTAAAAAAAATCCACAGTATATAGTTGCAGGTGAAATAGTCAGAACAAGTCGTATGTTTGCAATGTCCGTATCTCCTCTTAAAATCGAAAATTTAAATGCAATAGATCGAAGTATTTATGAAAAATTAAAAATCCTTACAGCAAAAAATATACGAACTGCAAAAAATGAGGTTCTTGATTATAAAATTAAAAACAGTGTAACACCGGAAGAAAAAATAAACGATGAAAATAAAATTTTATTAGGAAAAAATGTTTTTGAAATAAGAAAAATAAAGGGCAAAAAACACATAATTATTCCATCAAAAAAATATTTAAATTCGATTTCAAATATAAAAATAGAAAAATGGAAAGAAGATTCTCAAATTGTACAATTGTCAAAATTAAAATGCATTTTTAAAATAGATAAATATGAAATTTTTAAAGGAGAAAAATTTGAAACACTTTTAAACGCAACTCCTCATTTAAATTTTTCTATTATTTTTGAAAATGACTGGAATAAAAATAAAAATTTTTATTTTCAAAAAGATACGGAACAAATAATAAATTTACTTCCTATGGTACTACGTCTTAGTGCCGAAAACAAAAAAAAGAAAGTTTTAGGTTTTGTAAGTCTTTATACAGACGGGAAAGAAACATTCTGGTTTAAAACTTCAAAAGGATTTTCAACAGCAGTTTATGAAACTCTTAACAGCCTGGAAAAGTTTATACAACTTACAAATGAAAAAAACATTGATTTTTCGGAAGAAAAGAAAGAGCAAATAAGCAAACTTTACGGAAAACTTCAATCTATTTTGTAAAATTTTTATCGATTTTTTCAAGAATTTCTACAAGGTATTTGTTAAAAAAAAGCATTTGTTCTTTTGTGAAACTAAAATATCCGTCATTTTCTTTTATTTTGTTATCAGGTAAAAAGTCAACGATATTTTTTCCAAATCTTAGATAAAAATCTTGAGCACAAATACCTTTTTTTGTTCTAAAACCTGTCATTAAAGTTTCAAAAAGCACTGTTTTTTCATCCAAAAATTCAATATTGAACGGCACATCCTTATTTTTTACCTTAAAACTTAAATCATTTTCGACTGTTGAATTTTGCCAAAATGAACAATACTTATCTATATCAGAAGAATTTTCCGTTCGTATACCAGTCTTTCCGTTTTGATCGTAAACGGTTTGCACTGCAGCACTTCCTGCCCCAAGATAATCAAGAGCATCCCAATATCTGTAATTATGCTGACTTTCAAAGCCGGGCAAACAAAAATTTGATATTTCATATTCAATGAAGCCGTTATCAGTCAAAAAATTTGCAGCATCAATCCAAATTTTATTATTTTTTTCTTCATCAAATTTTAAAGTTTTATTCTTTATAGATTTATACAAGCCTGTATTTTCTTCCAAGGTAAGCGAATAAAGAGAAATATGATTAAATCCCATATCAATAACTGTTTTTAAATCCAAAATTAAATTTGATTTTGAGTAATACGGCAAGCCTGCTATAAAATCAAGTGAAATTCGTAAATCGCCCCTGCTCGTGTCGTTAATTTTTTTTAAAATTTTTAGCGAGTTTCTTGTAATTTTTTCATCGGAACGTCTTTTTATAGTTTTTAAAACCTTCTCATTAAGACTTTGAATTCCAACAGAAAATCTGTTAATTCCTATTTCATGCAATTTGTGTAAAAAATCTTCGCTAACATCGTCGCAATTTAATTCAAAATTTACTTCAGAATTTTTTGAAATGCATTTTTTTAAAACTGAAAAAATCCTGTTAACCTGTTCTGCTGTTAAAAGACTTGGAGTTCCTCCCCCAAAATAAACCGAAGAAAATTCTCTTACTTTGTACTCTTTTATTTTCCATGAAATTTCATTAACCAAAGCATTAATATAACTTTCAGGAACTATTTTTTTTTCTATCGGAATCGAAAAAAAATCGCAATATGTACACTTTGAAAAACAATAAGGAATGTGAATATACAGCGAACAGTTTTTTGAAAACAAAATTCTACCTTGAAGATTAAAAAACTTTGACTTTGGTAAACGGAAAATACCGCATTACGACTTTTCCTTCAATTTGCTTGGAATTCATTGCTCCCCAAATCCTGGAATCTACTCCCACTACTCTGTTATCTGCCAGAAAAAAATAATCGTTATCTCCCAGTTGTATCTGTTCACAATTTTTAAAAAAATTGAAAACCTTTTTTTCTTCAGAATCTTTATCTTCAATCAAGATATCGTAGTCTTTTTTTGAAAGTTCAAATTCCGTTAAAAAATGTTCTGATCCCCTTTCTTTTACATAAAGAGAATAATCTTTTACATAAACAGTATCTCCCGGAATTGCCACAACACGTCGTATTAAGTGATTTTCCGACATATTCTGAGAATATGTAAAAGGACTTAACTGTTGAAAAGTAAAAAATTTACAAATTTTATTAATAATCACAAAAAAAAAGTTAGATCTTTTTTTGTACAAAGGAGTTAAGTAAACTAAATCTCCTCTTTGAATAGGAGAAGAATGTCTAAAAATAGGATTATCAGGTTTTAAAAGAGGACAAACAAAAACTATATTATTTTTATCAAGATTAGGTTCCATAGAGGATGAATTGACAAAAATCGGAAATAACAAAAAGGTTACCGACAAAGAGCTCACAAATAAAAATAAAGTAATTAACAGGACTATAAAACTAATTTTTTTGTGAAATTTTTTCTTCAGCATGTAATCAAAATCATAAATATTTGTCGCCATACAATATCATTTTACAAAATTAATTTTTCATAGTCAATGTTGTATTTTTTGAGTATCTTTCGTGTGTAAGTGAAAAGTTTTTATACCAAATTTTTAGACTACTTGAGAGCTTAAAAAAAATGACATATAATGTAAGACTATGGGCACTGATGGAATAAAAGTAATAGCTGAAAATAAAAAAGCTCGTTTTAATTACAGCATTGAAGATTCTTTTGAATGCGGTGTTGAACTTTTGGGTACCGAAGTAAAATCCGTGAAAGACGGTAAAATTTCATTTCCCGATTCCTTTGCTGAAATTCAAAACGGTCAAGTTTGGCTAAAAAACTTTCATATCAGTGAGTATATTTATTCTTCAATTTTTAACCATGAACCGGATAGACCTAAAAAATTACTACTTCACAAAGAGGAAATAAAACGAGTTCAACGTAAAGTTGATGAAAAAGGATATACCCTAATTCCTCTTTCTTTTTATTTGAAAAACGGGAGATTAAAGGTTTTACTTGGAATTTGCAAAGGTAAAAAACTGTTCGATAAACGTGAAACGATAAAAGAGCGTGATGTAAAACGAGATTTACAAAGGGAATTCAAAAAAAGATTGGATAGCCGATAATGAAAAAAATATTTTTTTTGATTTCAATTTCATTTTTCGCAATACAATTATTCAGCCAAAATGTTGTAGGATTTTTCAAAGCAGAAACGCTCTCTGATGATACTTCTACAATAAGTTTAACTGAGGATTTATATTTTTCCAAAGCAAGCCTTTTATCCGAGATAACAGTAGTTGACTACAGAACAAGTAAATTCAATTTTTCGGAAATAAATTCTTACAAAAATATAAACTATGTTTTTTTCCCTGAAATACAAGAATACGGAGACGGCTGGAAGTGTATTTTTCATGGTATCAAAGTGCAAAATAAGTCGGAATTTACCTTTGAAAAAGAATATGAGTCATATTATATGATTTTAATGAATGCAAAAAAAGATTTATCAGAATTTTTCGCTTCGTTAAACAAAGATAACACAAAGCAAGATTTTTTTGAAAATGCCGATTCAACTTCAAATTCATATACAGGAAATTTAGATAGCCTTTCGGGAACTTGGCAGGGGGAAAAATATATTGACAAGATCATTATTCTTAGAGGTGGTCGAGGCTTTGTTATTTTTCAAAACGGTGCTTCTATGAATATTTCCATAAAAATTGACGGGAATACTTTTACAGCAACACAAACAGGAAATGCAAGTGCATCTTTCTTTCCTGAAATAAACAGAGAACAGGCACTTATCAATGCAGCCTCTGCCGAACCTATAAAATGGACATTGGAAATAATAAATAATTCCACAATGGAAGGTAAAAAGTATACCCTTACACAAGAAGGCGAAAACATATTTTTTTCAACAATTCCCGTAAAATGGAAAAGATTATAATGCTTTTTGAAAATTTAACACAATTTGAGCTGTGGCTGAATTCTTTTTTTAATTTTGAAAAAACTCCACAAAAAAACGTTTTTTGGCTCAAAAATATGGAATTTTTTGCAAACGAATTTAATAATCCTCAAAACACTTTTAAAATAATACATGTTGCAGGTTCTAAGGGGAAAGGCTCAGTATGCCATTTTACTGCAAACATGTTAAAAGAAAACGGATATAAAACGGGACTTTATACATCTCCTCACCTTTTCAATTTTTTTGAACGGATAACTCTTGCAGGGAAATTATTTTCAAAATCATCATATTTAAAAGCTGCAAATGAACTGTATTCAAAAAAAACATTATTTGAGCATGATTTTATCACAAAGGAATGCGATACAAATAAAAGAAAAGTAACTTGGTTTGAAATTGTAACTTTGTACGCTTTTTTGGTCTTTAGGCAAGAAAACTGTAGATATGTTGTATTAGAAACAGGTTTAGGAGGCAGACTTGATGCAACAAATATTTCAAATCCTGTTGCTTCTATAATTACTCCAATTGAACTTGAACACTGTGATTTTCTTGGAAACACGATTGAAAAAATTGCGTATGAAAAAGCCGGCATAATAAAAAACAAAACACCTGTATTTGTGAGTAAACAAAAACTTGAAGCAAAAAAGATTTTTGAAACCGTTGCAGCGGAAAAAAAATCTGAAATTTATTTTTTTGAAGATTTTGTAAAAAAAATTGAATATAAAATGCAAAAAACGGAAAAAGGACGTATTTATCTTGAATTTTGTAAACCCAATATAAAATTTAAAACAAAAATTTCTATGATTGGAAAAATTCAGTCTGAAAATGCAGCCATTGCCTCTTTTTGCTTGATAAACACAGTACCTAAAATAAGTATTAAAAAACTTTGTAAAGGTATCGAAAAAACATTAATTCCTGCAAGATTTGAGATAAAAAAAATTAACGGAATAAAAACAGTTTTTGACGGGGCTCATACCATAAACAGCTTGAATTTTACTATCGAAACTTTTGAAAAAATTTTTTCAAAGAAAAATATAATACTTTTTGCTTGTGCAAAAGATAAAAACATGGAAGAAATGGCAAAATCCATTGCAGAATCTTCTTTTGAACACATAATATTGACAAAACCGGGGACACAAAAAAGTTCAAATTTACCCGGTTTGATGGAATGTTTTGATAAACTGAATTGTCCATACAAGTGGAATGAAGATCCTAAAAAGGCTTTTGAACTTGCTTTAAAAACTGCAAAAAAATGCGGAAAAAAACTTTTAATTTGCGGTTCGTTTTATCTGATCGCTGAAATCAAAAAAAAGTAATTTACCGTCTCCAATATCCGGAAATTTTAAAGCCGATGCAAAAAAAAGCATAGGATCATTCTTTTCAGTGCAAAATGGATTATAAATACTGTCGTTAATAACCGGATATCCCAACCATGAAAGATGGCAACGAACTTGATGTCTAAAACCTTGTGTCAAAGAACATTTTATCTTGTAGCAATTTTTTTTACTATTTTTGAACACAGAATTATAAATATCATTTGAAAAAGATTCTTTTTCAAAACTTTCAATTTTTGTACAATAAATTTTATTAAAAGCCTTTTTTTCGGCATAAGTGCCGACTTCACTCAATTCAACCGGACGAACACTTTTTCGTTTTACTCCATAGTTTCTAAATTTACTTTGAATTTTTTGCCCTACTTTCATTTCATATTTACAAGTAGGAAAGCCTTTGATGTAAATATCTTCTTCAAAAATATTAGAATTTTTTGAAAAATACCTATCGCTTAATTTTTCACAATACGCAAGATAATATTTTTCAAAGCAACCATTTTTTTGAATTTTGTACATGTAATTCCAAAAATCAGTATTTCTGGCAATTAAAACTATCCCGGAAGTTTCAGTATCAATTCTGTGAACAAGCCCGCCTTCTACGGTTTTCAGTCCATTTTGAACACATAAAACTTCAGGATAACTTAGGGAAATATAATACAAAAGTGATTTTTGATCGTTTTCAGAAATTGGAGCTGACGGAATTCCGTTCGGTTTAAAACAAATTAAAAAATTTTTATTTTCGTAAAGAATTTTACACTCTTTTTCCATCTTTATACCTGATTTTTTCATAATTTTGATGAAGAAATTTTAATACTTTAAGAAATCTAACAGGTGTAGGACTTTTGAAAACTGAAAAAGTATTGGAATTAGGCAATCGGATTGACATTTTTGATGAGTGAAGCATTAAAGTCGCAGAATCAAAAATCTTATCTTTTGTTCCGTAAATTGAATCACCTAAAATCGGACAGCCTAGATATTTCATATGTACACGTATCTGATGAGTTCTGCCGGTTTTTAATCGTAATTTCATTAAACTATACGGTCCATAACTTGCAATGCAAGAATAAACTGTATGAGAAAATTTTCCTTTTTGTGAATCTTTTGTAACAGTAAAGCGTTTTCGATTTTTTGGATCTCTAATCATATTCACTTTTACGTTACCGAATTTTTCTTTAGGAATTCCTTTTACAATCGCTATGTACTCTTTTTTTACCCTTCTGTCTTTAAACTGTTTTTGCAGCCATAATTCGCTTTCAACATTTTTTGCACAGATAATTGTTCCTGTTGTATCTTTATCAAGTCGATGAACAATGCCGGGACGTTGCGAAACAGTACATTCCGTTTTTTTACAATGAAACAACAAAGCATTAACTAGGGTTCCGTTCCAATTTCCGCAAGCAGGATGTGTAACCATTCCTTGTTTTTTATTTACAACGCACACATTTTTATCTTCATAGATGATATTAAGAAAAATATTTTCAGGTTCAATTTTTTCAGGAATAGGTTCTGTCCATTCTAAAAAAATTTTATCCCCATTTTTCACTTTTGTACTAAATTTTGCTTTTTTATCATTCAAGTAAACACAATCTGTACCGTTTTTTAATCTTGAACGGGAAAAATTTTCTGAATTTTGTGCAACATAACTGTCAAGTCTTATGTTTTCCTTTAAATTCTCAACTGCTAATTCAATTTTTGGCATCTTCAAAACTCTCATCTTTCGAAAGAGGCAATTCGATAGAAAAATCTTCTTTTTCTGAAGGTTTTATTTGTATATTTTCCGGTAAAAAAATTTTTGCATTATTTTTTTTTGCTTTTTCAGTTTTTACAATAAAAATTGTCAAATCTATGGCACCTACAACCACACTTGTAACCAATGCAGTTGTAAAAATAATAATCTGTTCATCTTTATTTACATTTGCAGCATTTGAAGTAAAAGCAAACGGATTAGGCAGATACGAAGAATCAAAACCGTTTTTTGCCCATCTGTAAGTTGTGTAAGCAGTAGTTGAACCCAAAACCGTAAAAGGTAAAGAACCCAATGTTATAACCTCAAATCTTCTGGCATATCTTAACCACTCCGGAATTTCCTTTTTTGAAATCGGTTCCGGAGCATCATTTTCTTCAGATTTTGAAGCAAATAGCATTGAGAAAGATATTGTTAGTAACAACAGGAAAGCAACAAGTTTTTTCATAAAATAATTAAACCCTGCGTTCTCCAAAAATAGAAGTTCCGATTCTCACCATTGTAGAGCCTTCCTGAATTGCAATTTTATAATCAGAACTCATTCCCATAGATAATTGGGAAAGAGAAAAGTCTTTTTCATTTTTTTGTATTTCATCTCTTATGTTTCTCAGAGTTTCAAATGATTTATGAATAAGTGTTTCATCTTGAGTAAGAGGAGCCATGGTCATAAAGCCTTTTGGAATTATAAAATTTGATTTTTTAGCCTTTATAAAATCTAAAGTTCTGTAAATTTCTTCAATTTGGGTATATCCGGATTTACTTTGTTCTCCTGTATGAAACTCAAAAAAAACTTCAATTTTTTTTCCGACAATATTAAGTGTTTCCATTTTTTTTTGAATTTCTACAGCAAGCTCAAACCTATCCAAAGATTGAATACAAGAAGCATAGGGCAAAATATGTTTTACTTTATTTCGTTGCAAAGACCCTATAAAATGCAGTTTTATATTAGGATTTTTTTCCAATAATTTTGGAAATTTAGAACAAGCTTCCTGAACTCTATTTTCCCCAAAAATCGTAAGAGAATTATCAATCGCAGTTTGAATTTCTTGCTCGCAATGAAATTTACTTACAGCTAAAAGAGTTACATCATTTTCGTTTCTTCCGCATTTTATGCAAGCATTTTTTATTTCGTCCTTAATAAATGCGATTTTTTCTTTCAATTTTTTGCCTCACAATCTTTCATACATTCGTATACACAATCGGAAAGAAAAAGCAATTGTTCAACATTTAACTTTTCCGCTCGAATTTGACTGTATATATCTGATTTTAACAAAATTTTTTCAGTCAATACAGAATTTTTTGTATAAATATTTAAATTGTTTTTTATTGTTTTTCTTCTACATGAAAATAAAATCCGTATAAGACTCAAAAAAATTGCAGGATCCTTACAACACGGAAAATCAGGTTTTTTTATTAATTTTACAGCTCTGGAATCAACATTCGGTTTTGGCCAAAAAGAACCGCCACTTAAATCCAAAACAGGTTTTACATCATATGCCCACTGGCACAACACTGAAAAGGAAGAATAATCTTTTGAACCTGATTTTGCACACATTCTTTGAGCAACTTCTTTTTGAACTGTTACAACGGCAATTTCAAATCTAACCAAATTTGAAATTAAATCCGCAATAATCAATGCAGCAACGTTATAAGGCAAATTTCCAAAAAATCTTTGAGGAAAGTTTGAATTTTTTATCTCTGTTTTCCATGTTTTAATAAAGTCCCCTTCAACTATTTTCAACTTTCCCGGAAATTCCGGAGAAACTTCTTGTTTTAGAAACTCAGCAAATCCTCTGTCAATTTCAAAAGCAGTTACTCCGGAACTTTTTTTTAACAGTTCTACAGTTAAAGCTCCAAGTCCGGGTCCTACTTCCCATACAAACGTATTTTCATCCATTTCAAGACTATCTGCAAGTTTCAGCCGTGCATTTGAATTTATAAGAAAATTCTGCCCGAACTTTTTTTGCATTGACATATTACGAGAATCAAGGATATTTTTTAGTTGTAAAGGAGAGTCATAACAAGGTAAACTCATAAAACCTCTATATTTTGCAGATATTTTCAAATCCTATTTTAACCAATTTTCAAAGGCGGAAACATTGCAAAAAAAATACTGACTTTTTCGATGACATAATACAACATTTGTAAAATAGAACCAAGAGGTTTTGCAAAGAAAGGAAACATTAGAGAAAAAATTATAAAAATTAGACCCGTAATTAAAAAATATGTAACCAAAGGAGAAATAATCAAACATGAAATTATACCAATAGGAGTTATGAATCCAAAAATTTTTGCACATACAGGACTTGTAAATAGAATTGCTCCAAAAGAAGAAGAAAGTTGATTTGATAAATATGTTCCTGATATTAAATTAATATATTTTTTTATCAATTCTCCTGCAGTTAAAACTCCGAACAAAGCTAAATAAGACAACGCAAAAGAAAGGCTTGAAAAATCGGACGGAAAAATCATTATTTGTAATAAAAATGAAAAACATAAAACATCCAAAATCTTAGGTTTTATTGATAATTTTGAACAGAAAAATCCAAAAATTGATGAAAACATTGCTCTTGCAAGCGACGGAGAAATTCCTGCAAACCAAACGAATAAAAGAACACTCAACAAAGATATAAATTCAGTTATCCTTTTTCCTGCAAATTTTCCGATAATTTTTTCACTACTTCCCGAAAAAATAGATACATGCATTCCTGATAAAGCAAGAATATGAGATAAACCGGCATTTCTAAACGATTGGGTTAAAATTGTATTTGTATATTCTTTTGAGCCTGCCAATAAGGCAAGCAAAAAACCTCCGGCATAGCCCCACATACACAAAAGTCTTTTAAAATTTATTCTTGAATTTCCCCTGATAAATGCCAGATAATTTTTCCATTTTATAAATTCTACTTGTTTTGAAATAAATAAATGTTTATTTTTGTCTATACTGCATAACCTTAATTTTAAATAAGCACCGTTTTCAACAAAAACATCTTTGCAAGCTGATTTTGTATAAATTCTATTTGGATAATGAGCTTCAACAATTTCTTTCGGAATAAGAACAGATATTTTTCCCTTTGCACCGTATATACCGTTTTTGCTATATGCTTTGTCAATAACAAAGTTGCAAGCATAGTATTTTTTTGAAGAAGTCAAAATCGGATTTGAACATACATACCCTTCCGCTTCTGTAATTTTTTCATCATTAAGAAGACAATGAAAATAACAGGTACGAGGTTTTAAAGAAAAAACAAGAATAGCAAACAAACACAAAAAGGATGTTAATTTTACAACAGAAATATTTTGAATTATTTTTTCTAAATAAAGTTCTATTAAAGTTTTTTTTATTAATTTTAAACTCTTTACCACTTTAGTTTTCTAAGGGCGTCACTTGAAGCATTTGTAATGTCATCAGAATAATCTTTCCATGAATTTATATACAGCAAAGTATCAAATGCGTTTTTATCTCCCAAATCTCCCAATGTATTTATTACAGCAATCAAAATATTGGAGTTATATTCTCCGCTATTCATTGTAATGCTGTATTGGGAAGCCAAATAATCCGTAAGTAATTTACAGGTCTTTGTAGTAGGAAATTCTTTTAAAGACTTTATAACTTCTATGAATTGTTCCTCAGATAAAAACAAAGACATATATTCTTTTTCAGCAAGTTCAAAATATTTTAAAACAATTTCTGTAGCCTTAGTCCATTTACAGTCAGTTAAAACTTTTAAAGAATTAAACTGCAAAGAAACCTGCTCCTTACTTAACCTTGAAACTTCTCCACTGTTAATTATCGTTTGAAAAAGTAAAATTTCGGCAATTTCTGCGGAAAAATTTTTATCGTTTTTGGGATTTTTTGTAACAATATCAAGAATTAATTGCTTTTCAGCCAAATTTCCTTTTTGTGCTACTAAAATTGCATTTTGGTTGTAAGCAGGAGACAAGGCATAAATTGCATTCACAGCCGCATTTTTTATCTGATCAGGATATGATTTTGAAAGTATTGTAAAAAGCAATTCAAAAGCCTGAGGATTTTTTAGATTTTCCAATCCCCTTAAGCCTGCGATCAAAACTGCATTCCTAAGGGAAGATTTTTTTGCACTTTCTTTTGAAACAACATCATGTAACAGAGTAAAAACCTTGGGGTTATCAATTTTTACTATTGCAAAGGCTTCCATCACGGCAAGGCGGACATTATAATCTGAAAAATTATTGTAGACATCATATAAAAGATCATCAACATTTTCTGATGCATTAAAGTTAAAATGCCTTATACATGACAACACCAAAGGATAATAATCAGGATAATTTTCCAAATATTCTTTATTGTCCAGTGCAAATTTCAAAGCCTTTTCATAAAAACTTTGATCCGTATTTTTATCGGAAAAATTCACAATTAAAACTTTATCAGCCAAATTTGCAGCAATAAATTCATTTAGAATAAGCGATTGGTTAAAGTCAATTTTTGCAATTTTAGGCTTTAATGCGTACACACTCTGTTTTTCTTTTTCATCCTGTTTTTTGTTACGTTCTTTTGTAAAAACCGGAGAAATTTCCAATTGAGTTTCTTCAAGTTCTTCAACTTTTTTTACCTCTTTAGTTGCCTTTACTTCTTCTGTAGCCTTCATTGCTTCAGCTTCTTTTGTTTCTTCTTGGACATCTTGAGAATACAGTGAAAATGCAATGCTCATAATTAACAAAAATATACTAATTGATTTCTTAATAAAAATTTTATTCATTTTCAGTATCTTCTCCTTATGTATTCAAAAATCCTAAAATAGTAAAAGTAACTTGTACAGAAAGTATAGTATTCACAAAAAACCTCTCATGCTATATTATACCATTATGTAATTTATGAAAAGATACGGATTTTTTTTTAACAAAAACTCAATTTTTTATAAGATTATTTTTGCACTTGAATTTTCAGCAGTTTTGATTTTTTTGGTTTTTCCTCCGATTTTTTTTAATGCTGATGTTTCGCAAGATTTTCAACCTTTTATTCTTAAACGTGCAATGACAGAAAAAGTATTTTTTTTGTCATTACTGTTGTATTTCTTTGTAAAATTTATTCCTTCAAAATCGGAATACCTAAAAAAAGATGTTCTGCCAAACTTAAAATCGCTTTATTTTTTTTTGATTTGCATCATATTTTTCGCAGCAATAAACCGTGTTTTTTTGAACTTATGTGATACTAAAAATGATTTTAAATTTGAAAAAATATCCGGCATTAAAAATATTTTTTTAATAATTTTTCAATTAGCTGTTTTTTCTTTATATGAGGAAATACTGTACAGGAAATATCTTGTAAACAGAATTTCATCTTTGTTTGTAAATTTTATTTACGGAAAAATTTATTCAGTTTTTTTAAGTGCAATATTTTTTTCTTTTGCACATTTTTATCTTGGATTTTACAGCGTTATTTTTGCTTTTTTGAGTGCACTGTGTTTTTCACTTATATATCACAAAACCGGCAATATCCTTTTTTCTTTTTCCGTACATTTTTTTCACAATCTTGTAATATTTGTTTTAATAAATTTTTTTTAATTCTATGGACATTCTATGATTCCATATATAGAATAGTTGTAAAATAGAAATCAAGAGGTTTTAATGTATTATAAAATCTGTGCTTTAACCGCTTCTTTTTTGCTTTCGTTAATTTCAATACCGATGATTTTGTTATTTTCAAAAAAGCATAATCTTTACGATACTGTAGATGACAGAAAGGTACATACAGGACATATTTCACGCTTGGGCGGAATCGGTATTACCTTAGGTTTTTCTTCATCAATAGTTGTTCTGCTTTTAACCGGTCAGTTGGATACACTTAGACAAAATCTTTGGTTCCTTGTTGCAAGTTGTATAATTATTACAACAATGGGAATAGTTGACGACATAGTTACTTTGCCTGCAAAAGCAAAACTTTTTACTCAAATGCTTGCCGCTGTAATCAGTCTTATAGGCGGATTTAAGTTTTCAATACTCTCAATAGGCATTTATTCTGTAAACATAGGCTTACTTGCATATCCTTTAACTTTTATATGGATCATAGGTGTAACTAATGCCGTAAACTTAATTGACGGTATAGACGGACAATGCGGTAACATTTCAATAATAACCGCTCTGACATTTTGTATGTTTTTCTTTAAGGAACTAAACACATCTGCAATGGCAATTTGTATGTGTTTAGTATGTGCAGTTTTAGGATTTCTTGTTTTCAATTGGCCTATTCCAAAAGCAAAAATTTTTATGGGAGACGGAGGAAGCCAAACTTTGGGTTTTATTCTGTCAGTTTTGCCACTACTAAGCAGTAAAGGTTCTTTTCCCTCAATATCAATTTTATATGCTGCTGCCGTACTTATGATTCCTATTTTTGACACATTTGCAGCTATATGGAGAAGACTTAGAGAACACCGCTCTATCGGTAGCCCTGATAAATTTCATATACATCATAAATTAATGCTTTTTGGATTCTCAAACAGAGGAGCTTTGCTGATTGTTACAACATTTCAAATCGTTATAGGAATTTTTCTTTGCTGTTCATTATGGATGGGAGGAACTATAGGAGTAATTCTTCTAGCTGCAATTTATGCTATGGGTATCTTATTTTTTTATATAATTCACTATGGAAAAGTAAAAACCGTAACGGAAATAGAAAAAGCTGAAAACAACAAAAACTAATTGCAAACTCTATATGCAAAAAATTTATGAATTTGATTTTACATATTTTGTAATAAAGATTCGGGAATGCTCCAAGAACCTTGCCTTATAACCGTAATTTTTGAATCTTTTATAGAAATTATGGTAGAAGGTTTTGAATTTTTCTTATCACCGCCGTCAACTATCAATGCAACTTGGCTTTCAAATTCATCAACGATATCTTTTATTTCGTTTAGAGCCGGAGAACCTGAATAATTTACGCTTGTAGAATAAATGGGAAATCCCGCTTTTTTTATAATATTTCTTAACCATTGGTCATCAGGACATCTAAAACCTATACACTTTGTTTCATTATCCTTTAACGGGACAATAATTGTCAAAGGTCCCGGCCAATAAGACAACAACTCCTGACTTATTTTTTCATCTGTATATTCAAAAATATCTACCGGCTCTGCTATTAATTGGATAAAAGGCTTTTTTTCATCGCGTCCTTTTATGTTTTTTATAGAATCTTCCGTCCAAGGAGCCAGTCCTGAAAAACCGTAAATCGTATCGGAAGGAATTATAACAACTTCTCTGTTTCTTAATTTTTCAACAACAATTTGTTCGGAATCTTTATCCGTCTTAAATATTAGCACTTACAACCTCATTAACGACTGCATCATCGGAACAAAAATCTTTATTACCTTCAACATTTGTTTTTTCTTTTATAATATTTTTTAAATTCAATTTTTTTCCGTTTGCAGAACTTTTTTTCAGTTTTAACAATATCGATATTATCATGGACATTAAAAAAACGCAAACTCCCAAAGTTTTGCAAATCCATTCAGAAACAAATTGTATTTCGCCTCTACTGTACGGTTTTCCGGTTACGAATATCTTTTCTGAAAAAGATAATCCTTCAATTTTTACGATATGTTCACCCTCATTAACGTAGCCTAATTTTCGAGCATGACTGGCTATCACTTCCGGATCTTTTAAAAGTGCATTATACTCCAGTTCAAGTTCGTCATTTATTTTTTGAATTGAAGCAATATTAACGGATAATTCTTCTCTTTGTTTAGCCAATTGTTTTTCCGCCCACAAACCGCTTGCTCCAAATAATAAATTCAAAATAACATAAATAAAAGTACCGAATGAAACGGAAGTCAAAAAACAAACTCTACTCATAGTATTTTATTGTCGGCAAAAAAAATTTATTTCCTTAATTTAAAAATATGTGATACAATAAGTGCGTGTAAAAGTAGTATCGATTAAAGAAAATCACTATTTTTGCCGATACATGTAAGCAGAAGATCGTGTATATTTTGATTTTCAGCAATTCAGTAAGTCAGGAGCTTGCTTTTATGGCTTTAGATGAAAATAAAACGAATCTGGATGAATACGGAGTTTGGGTCAAAAACGGTCCTGTAACTTTAGAATCTGAAGATTCTTTTATTGACGCTATAAACACAACGAATTTTTCTCAACAAGACAACCTGGAACAAGATTTTTCAAAGATTGAACAGGAAGTTTCTAAAATTGAGCAATTTTTCCCGGAAGCAAAGCAATCTAATACAGAAACTGAACAAGTTGAATTGACAGATTTTATAAGTGAAGATTCTACAGAAGTTGATTTGAATGAATTTATGAGCGACGATTCAGTTGAAATTGACTTGAATTCTTTTATGAGTCAGGGAGATTCCGATGAAGATAAGGAAGAAACCTATCTTGAAGAAGATCCTCTTGATATTGAACTTGAGTTTGACGACAATTATGTTGAAGAAACACAAAAGTCTCCATCACAGGATATTTTTTCGGCAGAATTTGATTCTACTTCAGATGGATTTATAGACGCTTCCGATTTTTTTGATATTGAAGATAACGGTAACGAAACTGACAAAAAAGAAAAAATGCAAAACGCTGACAATTCGTTCAACGATGTTTCAGATTTTGATGATTTACTCTGTGAATTTTCAAAAAATGATAAAAATCAGGAAATTGATCCTGAATACGAAGCAATTAAAAATGAGAAAAAAGAAAAACTAAACGAAAAATCCTTAGATAAAGTTGAAACCGGCGAAAATCCGACAGATGAAGAAGTTGATTTTCAGCAAGATTTTTATTTTATCCGTGAGGGTGAAGAAAATAATCAGCATAAGAATAAAAAAGAACAAAAAGTGGAAATCAATTTACAAGAAAAAGAAAAAGCTCTTGAAAAAGCAAGAACTTTATCTTTCGAGAAAGTTGATTTTAATTTTATGGAAGATTCGCAGGATAAAAATATTATTGAAACACAAAAAAGCGAGTCTTGCGTGAGTGAACAACCAAAATTAAACTCGGATATACAGGAGAACGATATGTCTACATTTGATGATTTTTCTACAGAAAAATTGGATGAAAATCTTAGTACTCAGTCTTCAATTACTGATTTTAGCAAGGAAAACCTTGAACAGGAAAATCAGACAGTTACAAACAGTGATGAACTTGGAGATTTTGATTTTTCATTTAAAGAAGATGAGAATTCTTCAATCGGCACTGAAAGTGTTGAAAGCGAACAAAAAGATGACTCTGATCTTCCGGATTTTTCAGAAACTTTTGAAAATAAAACTTCTAATGGCGATGATTTTTCTATCTTTGAAAGCGACTCCCCTGTTTTCGAGCAATCATCAATGGAAGATGAATTTGCAGATTCAAGTATCGATAAAATTGCAGGCTTCCATGATGCAGAAGATTCCATTTTCGATGCAGATGAAAAAGATTTTTCAGATGAGACATTACAAGACAATACCGTTGTCGAAGAAAATCAAGAAAAAACTGAACAAAATTCTGAAATCGTAATTAACAACTCTTTTGAAGAACCTGAATTAAAAGATATTATTGCAAATGATCCTGTAGAAGAGTCATTAAATTTTGAAGAACCTACATTTGACGATATAGAAAATGAAGAAAGCTCAGTAGAAAGCGGTAGTATAAACTCTGAAGAATTTGAAAAATTAACCGGCGAAGTTCAGCTTTTAAAACAGGAATTAGCAGAATTAAAGGCAGAATTTTATTCATTCAAGTCCTCTCTGAATGTTGATGCTAGTCCAAAACAGGAAATTGAACCTACCACAGAAACAAAAGAAACCTCTTCCGGATTTTTTGATGATGATGAAGATGAAACAATAGCTTTATCCGGAGATGAATTGAACAATATTTTAAATAATGCAGATTTTACTACCGAAAACGGAAATGAAATCTCAGAAGAGACTGATTTTTCTGAAAATACGGAAAATGAATTTGTTGAGCCTGATTTAGAAGAAAAAGCTGAAGAAGAAATTACGCTTAATGAATCAGAATCGGTAGAACAAGATTTTTTACAGGATACGGAGGATAATTCAGATTTTGCCAATGTAGAACTCTCAGAGCCTGATTTAGAAAATTTTGAGCCAAGCACATTTGAAATTGAATCACAAGAAGAAGAAAATGAAATTGAGCAGGAAATTGATATTCCTGTAGACGAAGATATCACGGTTGCGGCTGACACCAACGACTTTATTGAATCAATCGACAAAGAAGATCCTTCTATCGACGAAACATTGACCAAAGATAAATTGGATTTTCTTGATGATGATATGGCAGTAGATGGCGAAGAAATTAGCACTCAACAAGATTCACAGGAAAATGAACAAATTAATGATACTGAAGAACAGGAAGTTGATGTTGAAGATCAACTGGACGAACCTACAGCACAAATGTTTGACAGCGATCAATGGGATGATTCAGTAAAAAATGATATTGAACCGGAAAAAAATGATGAAAGTAATGATTATACTAATATAGAGAATAACCCGGAAAACAACGGAGAAGCTGCTTCTGTATCATTAACAGACAAAATAAAATCGGTTCTAAAATACATGGATCAACTCCTTGAAAATTTACCGGAAGACAAAATAGAAGAATTTGCAAAATCTGAAAAATTTAAAGAATACAAGAGTGTTTTTGAAGAATTAGGAATTTAATTATATGGGATTGTTAAGTTATATCAATAGTTTATATTTTTCAAATAACTTTACACAGCAAATGGACAAGTTTTTGAGCCTTTGCAAAAATTCGGCCTTTGAAAATGCAGGACTTTTAGCATTTAATGATGGTTATTATAAACTTGTATTGTCGTATAATTTGGATTCTGAAAATGTTTTAAGTTCATTTTCCACAAAGTCTTTTTGGGAAGGAACCGTTAATAATCATGATTATAATATCGTAAATGACAGTGAAGATATCTCTTGTTTTTATCAATTATTTTCAGAAAATCTTCGTGAAAATATTTGCAATTTAGTTATAAAAAAGACCTTCTTGCCTACTTCCGACATGGATTATATTTTTTTTGCAATAAACTGCGACCTTGATGTTTTTGATCCTGATGCATTTTTTGGATCTCTTGAAGAACAAAATTCGTCCATTGGAAATTATATAAAACAAACAGGCAGATTGGAACAAATTTATAACGATGATTATTTACAGGAAAACATAGATGAAAATTTGCAAGAAAATTATGCTTTGAGTTTTGAAATTGATTTTTCCTCTGCAAAGTTGGAAAATAATATTATTGAAGGAGCAAATATTGATATATTTGCTTCTTATCTGCAAAATGAAATCTTAAACATTTTTCCTTTGCCAAATATATGTAAAAAGGATTTAACTTGCCTAAAATGTATTTATTATTGTGATGATAAAGAATTAGACATAGATATGTTTAAATACCACTTTATCAGCAAACTTGAATCCGTTTTGGGTAAGCCTTGTGCAGATTCTTTAGTATTTTCTGAGTTTAAAATAATTGATTCAAAAGATGAAGCTTTATATTTTATACTGGGATAAAAGAATTGTTTTTAACATTTTCAAAAGCATGTAACGGAGAAGATACTTGCAACTGTAAAAATGTTTTTCTTCATTCAAAGTATAATCCGAGTGCCGAAGCACAAAAGTGGATCGAAAGTCAGAATGTGTCTTACAACGTATCTGCCGTTATTGCTGTTGGAATATGTATCCCCTATTCGCTAAAATTTTTGAAACAAAAATTTCCCGAAAAAAAAATAATTGTTATTCAGTACTCTGATGAATTTAAAAGATTTGAATCGGACGAAACATGTAATTTTTTATACATAGGAAAAAACTCAAATGTATATGCTGTCTCGGAGTTTTTTTTTAATTTATTGGGAGAAGAATACTGTTCTTCCTTATTTATTCTAAGTTGGCTTCCTGCAGAAAAAATTTTTACTTATGAAGCGACTTTGGTAAAAGATTCATTAAAGATTTTCATTGAAAAATCAAAAAATATTATCGCAACAAGAAGCTATTTTTCAAAAAAATGGTTTTCAAATTCAATACGATTTTTTTGCTTTGTAAATCATTGTTTTTCATGCAAAAAAATAAATATGCCGGTACTTATAAGTGCTAGTGGTCCCACTTTAAAAGAAGGCATTTCATTCATAAAAAAATTTAGAAAAAACTTTTTTTTACTTTCAGTTTCATCCGGTCTAAATATTTTGTTAAGAAATCAGATCATTCCTGATGCTGTTATCAGTACGGATGGTGGCTATTGGGCAAAACGACATTTTGATTGCATTTTTAGAAAATACGATATACCGATATTATGTTCAAGTGAAGCTGCCATTCCATTTGTAAATTTAAAAAATAATCAATTTTTACCTCTTATTTATGAAGACTTTATAAACAAATCAATTTTTACAAAAACAAATATTGATGGAGTTTTAAACGCAAGAAACGGAAGTGTATCCGGTAATGCAGTGGATTTTGCTTTAAATTTTACAACAAATGATATATACACCGTGGGTTTAGATTTGGAAAATTTATGCGGCTTTGTCCACAGCCAACCGAACGAATTGGAAATCATCAGTCAAGTTCAAGATTATCGCATAAAAAACAAAGAAACAAGAATTTCAAGTTCAAATATAAATTATGAAAGTTTAAGTATTTATAAAAATTGGTTTTCAACATTGCCTATAGAAAAAGCTAAACGCATAAAAAGATTATGTACAGAAAAATTAATGTTACAAGATCTTGGAAATATAAAAACTGAAAATTGGAATAACATAAAATTTTTAAAAGAATTTTCTAATTCAACTGAAAAAAAACAGGAAGATTTTGATTTTATTTTAAAAAAACAACTGATACAAAAAAATAATACAAAAAGTATAATTTTACATTTTTTAAAAGACCAGCTGAAAAAAATAAAAAAAATGGATTCTATAACAATTATGGAAGACCAAACAACTGAAATTTTAAAAAATTTTGCAATAGGTGATATGATTTTGTTTTCTAAATACAGAGAGAATATTCATGTAGAAAATGCAAAAAGGAAAACTGTCAAAATACTGGAAGATTTAATTTTAAAATATGAATGAGATTCAAAACTTTCCAAAAGAAAATATTTACTCAAGTCAAGTCGTTGCAAAAAACGGAAGCAAAGTAAGCAGTTTTAAAAACGGAAAATCTTTTTATTCTTTGTACAATCCTGAAAAAGACAGTGAAAATTTTTGTAAAAACGAAGCTTTTTTTGATTCAGACTTTATAGTTGTAGGAGGTATTGGAAACGGATATCACATAGAGCAAATCAGAAAAATCAATAAAAAAGCATTCATAATCTGTTATGAAATAAATGAAATGTCCTTTAATTATCTAAAAAATGAAATAAAACTTTCCAATTTATGCAAAGACTATAAAATAATTTTTACGTATGCAGAAAAATTAAAAGACACTATTATCCAAAATTTTATTCCGTCAATATATCATCATTTTTTTTCTTGTTTTGTAAGAAGTTGGCAAAATTATAATGAACAATTCATAAAAGATTTAAATTCACTTATAGATGAAGCAATAAACATAATACAAGACGATTTTTCCGTACAAAAATATTTTGGCAAGATATGGATGAAAAATATTTTAGAAAATATTTTATACTCCAACAAGATGCAAAAAAAAATAGATGTATCGGTAAAATCGACTTGTGCAATAGTTGCGGCAGGGCCTAGCCTTGATTCTTCGATTTTAAATCTAAAAAAAAATCAGGACGATTTTACGATTTTAGCAACTGACACTTCCTTACAGGTTTTACTTGAACATAAAATAATTCCTGATTTTGTTTTTTTTATTGATGCACAAACATATTCTTGTGAACATTTAATAAATCATTATCAAAAACAGCTAAAAAATTCAATTTTCATTTTAGATTTATGTTCAAATTCATCGATTTCTAAAAATTTATTAAGAAAAAATTTTAATTTTATTTTTTTTAATAGCGGGCACCCTTTTTGCTCCTGCATTGAAAACTATTCTCAAACAAAATTTTTGAATCTATCAACAGGAATGGGAACTGTTACATCCTGTTGCTTCAGTTTTGCAAAAAATTTTAATTTTGAAAAAATCGTATTTTTTGGAAGTGATTTTTCTTACATCGGTAATAAAAGCTATTGCAAAGGGACATATTTAGAAAAAAAATTTTTGAATATACAAAATAAAATTAACACAAATGAATTTCAAAATACAAAATTAATGTACAGAACAAAATGTTTTATAAACGAACAAAACAATCTTACAAGTAGAATTTTAGAAAATTACAAACAAGCACAAATGAAATTGAACGAGCTGACAAATGCACTGTTATACAATGCAGTAAGCAATCCTAACCCATTAAACTTAAAAGAATTTACTTTTTGTACTAAAAAAACTGATAAAAAAAATATAGAAAAAATAACTTTTCCTTTAAAAAATCCTTATATAGAGTCAAAAATTTTTAACTTAATTTGTGAACATTTAAAAAAAACTGATATCAACGAAGAATCTAATTTAAGAACAGCACTTTTACCTTTTTTTGCATATCATTCTAAATCAAATTATTCTAAAAATGACTTATTAAATATTGCAAATAAACTGATACATAACTATACTGTATAGCATGAAACGTGAAAATGTTAATTTTTTTGTATTTATTGTTCTTACACTTTTTGTCCTTTCTATAGCCTTTTTTTGTCTATCGATTGTAATGGATGTTATAAAAGGAAAAACTCAAGCAACCGGCATTTTTTCCGACATTTCAAATAATACAAATTACATGATAAACCAACTTGGATTTTCAGAAGACTTTTCAACCTACTTTCTTCAATTTTTACAG
Source organism: Treponemataceae bacterium (assembly GCA_052173655.1). GTDB lineage: Bacteria > Spirochaetota > Spirochaetia > Treponematales > Treponemataceae > RGIG9060. Next base: position 331,161 of record JBQMYD010000001.1, read on the forward strand.
AAAGAAGAAAAACTCGCAGCTTTAGTTATAACAAAAGACTCAAATACCGTTTTTGCCTATCCCATTTCATCACCAATGATTTTTATAGATGATTTTGGAGAACCTGTATTAAAAGGTAACTCTCCGTTTGTAAAAGTTTTTTCAAATAATCTTGAAACTTGCTACGAAAATAACATAACTGTTATTGCTGCAATTTATTTGACAACTCCCGCTGCAATATTCAAATTTGCAAGAATAACATTTTTTATTATTTTACTTTCAACTGTTTTTGTTTTTTGCATACTCATGTATTACTACAAAAAGTACAACAGTAAAAAAGCTTACTCACTTGAATCTTCTCAAAATGTTGAAAAAATAAATGAAATGGAAAATCTTTTTGATAAGCAAAAAGATACGCAAATTGAAAATAAAGATGATATTTTTAAAGAAAAATATGAACATAAGGCTTTTGATTCTTCATTGAGCCTTGAAAAACAGCAAATACAATCGGAGGTTCTAAACAATACCAATTACGTAAAAAACTTTTCCGATCCGCAGGGACTGTTTTCGAATAGAACAGGTTTAGGCTGGGAATCATACTTTGAAACACGACTTGATTCTGAAATAGCAAGGAGTGCATCAGCCCAGCAAGATTTATGCTTATTTATAATAAAAATTGCAGATATGCCTTTAGGCTCAAAATGCTCAAATCAAATTACAGATTTACTGTTATCGTACTTTAAATTTAGAGATTTAATATTTGAATATGAAAATGACGGATACACAGCAATTGTGCAAGACATGGATTTAGACTCAGCAATGTCTTTGAGTCAAGAATTTTATACCGATTTGTCTGCAATTCTGATCAATAATGATATACCAAATAAAATAGCAATTGGAATTTCAACAAGATCTTTAAGGCTTTTAACCGGCGAACGCTTGATTGACGAAGCAAAACAGGCTGTTAAAAAGGCATTTGAAGAAGAAGGGCTACCTATCGTTGCTTTCAAAGTTGATTTAAAAAAGTATCACGAAACATTGTAAAAAAAGTTTACTTTTTGCCTTTAAATTTTGATTTTTCAGTTTCACCTGTTTTTTCAAGAGTTGTATTATTCGCTTTATTTTCAATTTCGCCTTTATCAGTGTCTTTAGAAGAGCTTTCTTTTTTCTTTTTTTCATTATTTAATTCATTTTCAACTTCAAATATTGTTTCATCCAAAGGAAATTTTTGTTTGTACGAGTCAAGAAACGCTTCTGCACTTTCAAAATCTTGTTTCATGACATATAACAAAATAAGATTTTTATAAACAGCTTGATTGTAAACTTGTTCATTAATCAAATCCTTATAAAGCTGTTCTGCAAGATCAAATTCTTTTAATTTTATGTAACAATATCCAATGCAAACCCTCAAATTAGTATTTTTAGGATCAAATTGCAAAAGTTCAGAATAAATTGATTTTGCTTTTTTATATTCTTCAAGCTGAAAATAACACATTGCAAGTTTATATTGAATACTTCTGTTCATTTTTTGCTCTTTATCGACAAGGCATTTTTGATAATATTCTGAGGCCTTATCGTATTGTTTTAAGGCAAGATATTCTTCTGCAATATCGTAATAACCGGGAAGTAAATCTTTTATCAAAAAGACTTTCTCAGATTGGCAGGAAAATGGTAAAACAAATAAAAAAACAAAAAAAAATAAATAAAAAAATACATTTTTCATAAGTTTATTTCCTATGTTTATTTTAACAAATTTTTTACAATACTCAATATAAATTCTACCGTATTTTGAACGTTATTTATTTTTAACCAAGTATCCGATTCAATTTCAATTCTGGAATTGGGAAAAATTTTATTAAAAAGTAAAATTGCAATTCTTGCTGTTTTTGGATTTTTGAGTTTTAAAAAAATATCGGTAAAAAATTCGGTTTTTTCATCGGTAATTTCAATTGTACAGCGGTCAACACCTGGACTTATAAAATCATAGGTATTCATCTCCAATAATCTTTGCAAATCGTTTACAAAAACAAAAATATTATCCGGATTTTTTGAAATTCTATTTTTTTCATATTCAAAAGAAAATAAATTTTGCTGATTATAATCGGAGTAATTAAAATTTGAAGTAGAATTATCATTTTTTGTCGAAAAAAAGTCATTTTGTTTTTGCCGCTCAGGATACCGATTTGTACATATATGAAATGCAAAATTTGAAAGTTTTTCGAACCTCAGTTTTTTTTGTGATAAAAACAGAGCTATTTCCCTTGTAAAAGCATCGGGGATATAGCCGAAAGCATAACAATCAAAGAAAAAAACATCGGTGTTAAAATAAGTTAAGGTAAAACAAATGTAATCAATTTTATTAACCAATGCTTTTATCTCACTTTGAGAAAGACTTGTAGAATCTTCCATCAAAGAACAAATAAAGCTTTTATTTTGTTTAACGGGAATTGAAGCAAAAACATCATATTCATCAGACAAAAAAGCAAAACAATCTTGCTTTGAAATATTGTTTTTTGTAACACATGAAGTTAAGCTGATAAAAATTAAAACGGCAAGAAAAAATCCTGCCGTTTGTGGTATAAAACTATGCTTTTGCAAGTTTTGCACTCCACTTCATATTTTCAGATTCAATTGAAACAAAATCACTACCGGCATTTTCACACCAACTGATATTATCAGCCAAGGTTTCATTTGAAATATAAACTTCAAACATGCGATAAGCTTTTTCAAGATCTGAATTTCCGCTTAAAAACAAGTTTATTCTATCTACAACCTCAAGTCCGGAGTCTTTTCTTAAATTCTGAATACCTCGCACTAAATCACGAACATATCCTTCCAATCGTAAATCTTCGGTAATTTCAGAATCAAGTCCTACGGTAAGAGTTCCGTCATTTAAAACCTTAAGATTTTCTTTTTCAAATCTTTCGATAATAATTTTTTCAATTGTAAGCTCAACGGTTTTTCCTTCAACTTCAATTGAAAGAACACTGCCGTCAATAATGGAATGAATAGAATCTTGTTCAAGTTCAGAAATCTTTTGTGCTGCAGCTTTCATCAACGTGCCAAGTTCTTTACCCAAAATTTTGAAATTAGCCTTAGCTTTGTATTCAACCAGTTTGTCTTCTCGTTCATGAAACACAACTTTTTTTACATTAAGTTCTTCTCTGATTGAATCTTCCATCTCAAGTAAAACTTTTTTTTCATCAGGATCTCTTGTTACAAGCTCTACACTTTTTAATGGTTGTCGTACTTTCAAATTATACTGATAACGAAGACTTCTCCCCATTGATACAGCCTTTTGAACTACCGACATTTTGAATTCAATTTCATTACTTCTGAATTTTTCATTGTATTCCGGATACATGCAAAGATGAACAGACTCAGGATCATCTTGGTTGCGTAAATTAAGATACATGCTTTCCGTTATGAAAGGAATTACCGGTGCAGCTACTTTACTAAAAGTAATCAGGGCATAGTACAAAACTGCATATGCTTCCGCCTTGTCAGTATCATTTTCACTTTTCCAAAAGCGACGACGACTTCTTCTGATATACCAGTTATTAAGCTGATCAATATAAGTTACTATAGGATCGATAGCCCTGGAAAGATCGTACTCATCAAGAGCATTAGTTACATCCTTTATTAACTTTTGAGTAATTGAAAGCAACCACATATCAAGCGGATTTGAAGGCAGCTTATCATTAAAGGCATTAATATTTCCGGTAATATTATCGATATTTGCGTAAGTTACGAAAAACGAATAACTGTTCCACAAAGGAATCAAAATTCCTTTTAAAACTTCTTTTACTCCGTCATCACTGTATTTTAGATCATCAGCCTTTACCGCAGGGCTATGCATCAAAAAAAGTCTGATTGCATCTGCACCAAAAGTATCCATTACTTGAGAAGGATCTGTATAGTTCCTAAGGCTTTTGCTCATTTTTTTACCGTCTCCGGCAAGAATAAGACCGTTTACTACACAGTTTCTAAATGCAGGCTTGTCAAATAATTCGGCAGCAAGGATCGTAAGAGTATAAAACCAACCCCTTGTTTGATCCAAACCTTCCGAAATAAAATCCGCAGGAAAGTGCTTTTCAAAGTAGTCTTTATTTTCAAAAGGATAATGTTGCTGGGCATAAGGCATTGCACCGGATTCAAACCAACAGTCCAAAACCTCAGGGATACGCATCATTGTTCCACCGCAAGAACAAGGTATGGTTATTTCATCGATAAAATGCTTATGAAGATCTTTTGCATAAACACCGGAAAGCTCTTTTAATTCATCACGACTTCCGACACAAATTGTTTTTCCGCACTCAGAACACTTCCACACAGGAATAGGATTTCCCCAGTACCTATTGCGACTTATAGCCCAGTCCCGGCTGTTTGCAAGCCATTTTCCAAATCTACCTTCTTTTATATGAGCAGGTTGCCAACTTATCATAGAATTTGCTTTTAAAAGTTTTTCATGCATTGATTCAACTTTTACAAACCAACTTCCGACTCCTCTGTAAATCAGCGGACTGTTACATCTCCAGCAAAAAGGATATGAGTGAAGTATTTGCTCTCGTTTTACCAATTTTCCTTCGGATTTTAACCGTTCAATAATCTGCTTATCGCAGTCTTTTACAAATTTTCCTTGATATTCAAAAACTTCTGAAGTAAATTTGCACTCATTATCAACAGGGCAAACCGTAGGAATTCCACTCCCTTTAAAAACAATGTTATCATCTTCACCAAAACCGGGTGCAGTATGCACGATACCTGTACCGTCTTCAGTGCTGACAAAATCAGCATTAAAAACACGAAAAGCACCTTCGGTACATTCAAGTCCTGAATCCAAACTGCAATTTTTGGGATCCTTATATTTTTCAAAATAAGGGAACAACGGTTCATAGCAAGAACCGATAAGCTGACTACCTTTTTTTGTCCAAATAATTTGATACTCTTCCGCACTTTTGTAATAAGCACCAAGCCTTGACTGAGCAAGTATATAAAACTCATCAGCATCTTTTACTTTTACATAATCTATATCAGGCCCCATCGTTAGTCCCAAATTACTTGGTAATGTCCAAGGAGTTGTAGTCCATGCAAGAAAATATGTACATCCGTTCTCCATTTCTTTATCTTGTACGTTAGGACCTGCCTTTGTTACTTTAAAACGAATTGTAATTGCAGGGTCATGAACTTCTTTATAACCGCCGGTAGCAACTTCATGACTTGAAAGAGGAGTAGCACAACGAGGACAAGTAGGCAAAATATAGTGTCCTTCGTATATAAGACCTTTATCCCATAAGCTTTTAAAAATCCACCAGATAGATTCCATGTAGTCAGGATCCATTGTTTTGTAATCGTTATCAAAGTCAACCCAGCGCCCCATTCTTGTAATGGTCTGCTGCCACTCTTTTGTATATCGCAAAACAGAAGCTCTGCAAGCTTCATTAAATTTATCAATACCGTATTCTTCTATCTCAGATTTTGACTTTAAATCTATTTCTTTTTCAATAAGATTTTCTACAGGAAGTCCATGACAATCCCATCCAAAACGGCGTTCAACCTTTTTTCCTTTCATTGTTTGGTAACGAGGTATTATATCTTTTATTGTACTTGGAATAAAATGTCCAAAGTGAGGCAATCCTGTAGCAAATGGCGGACCGTCAAAGAAAACATATTCATCGCAATCTTCTCTTTGAGCAATTGATTTTTTAAAAATATCGTTTTCCTTCCAAAATTTTAAGATTTTTTCTTCCTGTTTGGGAAAATTTAACTTAGGATCTACATTCTCGTACATTATGATTTCCTTAAAAATTTAATTGTTATACATGATGTCATAAAAACACTTATATTTCAAGACAAGGTAAACTTTTGAAGTTATTGTATACCGTATTCTTCGATTTTTCTGTGCAATGTTTTTCGCCCGATTTTCAAAATATCTGCAGTTTTTGATTTATTTCCGTTGTTAAAAGACAAATTTTCTTGAATTATAACTTTTTCAGCTTCTGCCATAGAAATTCCATAGGGAATTTTTATCTGTTCATTTTCATTATTGCTAACTATTCCCGGTGGAAGATCCTCAAGAGTTATTAAATTTTTTCCGCACATTACAACACAACTTTCCATACAGTTTTTCAATTGCCTTATATTTCCCGGCCAATCGTAGTTATAAAGAACATTACGAACTTTATTATCAATTCCTTCGATTTTTTTTCCGTTTTCTTCGGAATATGATTTTAAAAAACTTGCAATTAAAAGAGGAATATCCTCCTTTCGATCTCTTAAAGGTGGAATATGGATGTGAACTACATTGAGCCTGTAAAATAAATCATCTCTGAATGTACCTTTTTTTATTTCTTCTTCAAGATTGCGGTTTGTTGCACTTATAACGCGAACATCCACTGTTACAGTTTCCTCCCCGCCTACTCTTTCAAACTGTTTTTCCTGAAGAACTCGTAAAAGTTTTATTTGAGTATTTTGATCGATTTCTCCTATTTCATCCAAAAAAATAGTTCCCGTATTTGCAAGTTCAAAACGACCTCTTTTACGAGTCATAGCTCCTGTAAAAGCTCCTTTTTCATGCCCAAAAAGTTCACTTTCAAGTAAATCTTTGCTTAAAGCAGCACAGTGAACATTAATTAGGGGCTTTTCTTTTCTGGAACTTAAATTATGTATTGCATGGGCTATTAACTCTTTTCCAACCCCACTTTCTCCAGTAATTAACACTGAAGCTTTAGAATCCGAAACTCTTTTTACCATTTCAAAAACTTTTTGCATTTCAGCACTTTTTCCTATAATCGAATTAAAAGTCTTTCCCCTGTTCAATTCTTCTTGGAGTTGCCTATGATGAAATGAAAGTTCTCTCCCCTGTAAAGCTCTTTTTACAATCATTGTAAGCTGATCAAGATTAAAAGGTTTTGTTAAAAAGTCGTAAGCTCCGTTACGCATTGCTTCAACCGCACTATCAATCGAGCCGTGTCCGGTAAGAATTATGACAGGAACGCCTGGTGTTTCTCTGGTAACTTTTTCAAGAACTTGCTCCCCACTTACTTGAGGCATACGTAAATCCGTAATGACAAGATCAATATCGCCTTTTGAAATATATTCAAGAGCTTTTCTACCGTTTTCAGCCAAAACAGTTTTATAACCTTCTATTTCAAGGCTTTCAGAAAGTCCTTGCCTAATGTTTATTTCATCATCACAAATCAATATTTTAAAATTCATTTAGGCTCTCCCAAAAGCTTTTTTTCATTTTGCATAACAGGAAGAGAAATCCTAAAAGTTGTTCCGAATCCCAATTCACTTTCAACATCAATATCTCCTGCAAATTCTTTTATAATTTTATAAACCATAGTCAAACCGAGACCTGTTCCTGTTGTTTTTGTAGTAAAATAAGGATCAAAAATTTTTGTTTTTGTTTCCTCATCCATTCCGATTCCGTTATCACAGATGAAAATCAAAAATTTATCATTTTTTAATTCAGTTTTTACCGAAATTTTTGATTTTTTATTAAGCGTATTTTCTTGTATCGACTCCAATGCCGAAAATGAATTTTGAATAATATTTATAACAACCTGTTTAAACAATTTTTCATCAAGCAAAATTTTTGCAGAATGCGATGAAAAATCCGTTTCCAGTAAAACATTTTTTTGTTCAAATTCAGGTTTATAAAACTCCATGATTTTTTCTAAAATGGCATTAGGGTCTTCAGCTAAAAGTTCAGCTTGAATTGGACGCACTGCAAATAAAAAATCTACAACTATTTTATTTAGACGGTTTATTTCTTGATTTATAACTTCAAGATAATTTTCCATAAATTTTTCTGCAGGTAAAACGCCATCTGTGCTTCTAGATTTTGCCACAGATTTTTGTAGCAACTGAATGTAGATGCTCATACTGCCCAAAGGATTTTTTATTTCATGAGCAACACTTGCCGCTAAATTAGTTAAACTTGAAAGATTTTCCATGCGACGAATAAGCATTTCCGAATTTCTTTTTTCAGTTATATCTTCTATTTTTATAATCGAGCCTTTTAACTTTTTTTCTTGATGATGTACTAAAGACTCAATGCTTACGGTATAAAACTTAGGTTTTGCACCTGTCTGTTTTAAAACAAATTCTTTGCTGTTATTTATTTTTTTTTCAGTACTTGCTTTTTTTATAAACTCCGCAATATCTTCATCTTCGATAAAGTCCCAAACCTTGTCTACAGGTACAGCATCCTGACTTTTGTATTCAAAATAACGAGATTTTGCAATAACCATCCTTTCAGCAGCCTTATTTGCAAGAATTATCTGCCATTCATTTGAACAAATAACAAGTCCCACAGTCAAAGATTGAACAAGTGAATATAAAGATTCATTTTGGTTTAATATGTTTTCAACAAGCTGTTTTACTTGAAAAGGCGTAAGTTTTTCCAATTTTTGTGTAGCTTTTTTTACAAAATCACTCAAATCAATTCTCCTGCCAATTTTTCAAGACTTGCTGCAGGAATTTGATTATAAACCATAACATCCTGATAGCATTCATTTATACATTTTAACAAGTACTGCTGTTTTTCCGCATAAAATATGTCGTTTTTAGAAAAATCTTCTTTTTTTATTTTTTCTTTTCCGTTTTTAAGCATATTTTGTAAAAAAAATTGAAAAATAATACGTGGCTTAAAATCATTCATCTGTTTTACAATTTCTTCAATTTTTAAAGGAAGTGCTTGATTTATGGAAGCTAAAAATTTATCGGATAAGTCTAAAATTTTTTCTTTTTCTATGGGGAGAAATTCTGCCAAATAATCTTGAACATTATTTCCGCCGGCTCTAAAAATTTTTTCGATTACTTGACTTTGCTGCTCTTGATTTCTTTCTACAAAATTATAAGTTCTAAGCCTTGACAATATTGTAGGCATAACCTGTCCTCTACGACTTGTCGTTAAAATAAAAAGAGTATCCTCAGGAGGTTCTTCCAGAATTTTTAACAAAGCATTGCGAGAGCTTTCGTTCATACGTTCCGCATTTTCAAGAATAAAAAACTTTTTTCCGTTTACCGCAGAATAATGTGCCCAAGACGATGCATTTCTTATATGAGAAATTGGAACTGAATCATACATAAAAGACTTTTCAAGTTTTTCACATTCACAAACCAAGGAATTACAAACAGATACAACTCCGTCCGATTTATCCAAAATATTTTTAGGATCCAATTCTTCGAGTAATTCATCAATATTTTTTATGTAAGGAGAAATTTTTGAAGCTTTATCATCTTCATTATAGAAAACAGGATTAAATCTTGCGGTAAGCTTTCTGACACTTCTTACAAAAAGATAATTAGCAGCTTCTTTGTATGATTTATTTTCAAAAACAGATTTCAAAAAAGTATCTTTACTCGCACCTATTTCTAAAGAACAATCCTTAGGACCTGAAATTAACAAATTAGTACTGACCAATGCCTTATGTTTTTGACAAGAAGTACAAGTACAATTCCATTTGCCTTTTACTTTTCCATCCCCGGTGCATGAAAGAATCCTTGCCAGTTCTAAAGCTGCCGTTAATTTTCCGCTACCGTATGGACCGGAAAACAGCAATGAATTGGGAAGCATTCCGGTATAAATATCCGAAGCTAACAATTTTACAACGTCTTGGTAAAATAAATTATCAAACATTTTTAAGCCTGTTAAAAATTTTCCTGCACCGGAGAAATTTTGATGCCGTTTTTTACAATTTCAAAATCACTGAATATCGGCAAAAGATAGCGTGCAAAAACGCTTTGATTTAAAATTTGAGAGCAATCAACAAAAGGTTGAATTTTTAAAATAACTAAGAAAACTACAATTACCGCAAGTCCAAAAATTGCTCCCCAAAAAAAACCTAAAGCATGATCCAGCGATCCTAAAATTCTGCCGGAAAATATTTTTTCAATTAAAAGCTGAATTATTTTTAACAACAAAAAAGCTACAATAAAAACAAAAATAAAAGCAAGTCCTACAGAAAGATATTTTATATCAATAGCTTTTTTTACGATAACCAAAGCATTGGGAGTAAAAGCTGCCGCAATAAAAACACTTACCACAAAAGCAGCCTTGCTTAAGCAACTTTTTACAAACCCTTCGATCGTAGATAAAACAATAAAGATAAGAAGTATAATAAAAAATAAAATATCGATAAATGAAAAAATCATAGCACTTCCTCAATAATTTTTTTTGCAATTACAGATGAACTTTTTTCGTTGCCTAAAAGTTTTTTGCAACATTCACTCATCTCAAATCTAACATTTTTGTCAAGTATTTGCTCTAAAGCTTTTTTTAAAGAAATAGAATCAGCATGATAAAAATCTAAAACAAGACTACATCCCTTTGATTTAAAATATTCGGCATTATCAATCTGATCGCCCCTGCTTCCTTTTTCACCCAATGGTAAAAGAAGCATAGGCTTTCTTTGCACTGTAGCTTCCCATAAAAAATTTGCACCGGCTCTGGAAAAAATAACATCGCAACATGACATAACATCGCTCATCTGTGAATATATAAAGTCAAATGAATAGTAATCTTTGTGCTTTATTTCTTTCGGATTTTCCTGTTTTCCGGTTTGGTGAATTACTACAAAGCGTTCACAAAGCCAGTCGATATTTTCCCAAATAAGTTCATTTATTTGTTTTGCACCTAAACTTCCTCCGACAACAAGCAAAACCGGCTTTTCAGGTAAGATATCAGTTCCCGTTACAAATGTCCATCCTGATTTTTTATCCGTATCAAAAAAAACATTCCGTACAGGATTTCCGCTTACGATTGTTTTGTTTTTTATAGCAGCCGGAAGTTTATCTTTTGTATCTGCATAAGTAACAAAAAGATTTTTTGCAATTCTCATATTCAATCGTGTTGCAAGTCCTGTTGTAAAGTCGCATTCATGAGTATAAACCGGTATTTTTAAAAATTTTGCAGCATAACAAGGAGGTACGCTTACAAAACCACCCTTTGAGAAAACCACACAAGCTTTAAACTTTGACAACTTAAAAAACGATGATAAAAAACCTATTCCGATTTTAAAAAGATCAAAAAAATTTTGAACGGAAAAATATCTACGTAATTTACCGCAAGAAATGCCAACAAATTCGTCAACTAAACCGCTTTTTTCAACAAGTTCTTTATCCATTCCCTTGTTGCTACCGATCCATATGATTTTATACTCACACTTTCCGTCAAGAAGACGTCTTAATTCTTCTACAACCGCTAAACCCGGATAAATATGCCCTCCGGTTCCTCCGCCTGTAAAAACAATATTTTTCACTTTGAATACTCTTTGTACAAGTTAATAAGACTTTCCTTTTTGAAAAGATTTGCATAATCTATTGCCGACATTCCCATATGATCCTTAAAATTAGGATCTGCACCATTTTTTACAAGCATTTCACAGATTTTTTGTCTTCCGCTTCCGGTTGCAATAATCAGTGCAGTCTGACCGTCATTTGCAATAAAATTAAGATTAGCTTTCTGTTTTATAAGGTATTCCACCATTTTTTCATCACTTCGCCAAACTGCATCCATAACGGCAGAATATCCGCGATCTTGAGAAACAGCATCAATATCAGCACCTTTTGCCAAAAGCCACTTCACCATATCTTCCCTTTTATTTCTTGCAGCAATACAAATCATAGGGGTTCCGGAAGAATCTCTTACAGCAATATCCATTCCGGCTTTTACAAAAATTTCACAAGTATCGATGTTATTTTTTGAAATTTCGAAGCCAAAAAAGTCAGGAGTAAAAGGAATTCCTTTTTCAAAAAGAATTGATAAAGCTTTGTTTTTTTCATCAATTGCTACGTACTCGGAAAGATTTTTCTTTAGAATTTTCTTTAGTTCATCAACATTTGAGTATGCTACCAAAGACGTATCAAATTCAACTTTTGAGTTGATAAATGAAATCATCTTTTTTCCCTCAATGTAACCAAGTGCAAAAATAACATTGACATTGGTTTCGAATTTTTTTTCAATGTTTAAAATTACATATTGGGCATCATGCAAAGCTGAAATTAATTCATCACTAATAAAATTTTCGGATAAATCATCTACATAAAGAGTGCTGCAAACTGCATTTTTATTTTTCAACAATTTATCAACACAATCCAAAGACTCAGAATTCTTAGTAATCAAATACAACCAGTTCATACAAACATTATAGAGCAAAAAAAGTTATATAACAAGAAAAAAACTTTACAAAAAAAAGAATTTTTACTTATCTAAAATTAATTGATACCCCTAAGGAAATATAGTTTTTATAAAGATCATTTCCAAATATCATAAAATCATCTTTTATAAAAATTGAAAAAATTTCATGTACCGGCATATCAATTCCACCGGACAATTTAAACACAAAATATTCTTTTACGGCAAATAAATTTGGAGTCTTTTCTTTAGATGAAAAAATATAATCAAATAAAATATCAAAATTGTTATCCAAACAATACAATCCAAGTCCACATGACAAATAAAGTCCTATAGGATAAAAACCTATATTTTGAAATCTAAAACAACTTCCAAACTCAAAAGGAAAAAAGATATGCATAAATTTTCCCTGTTTTGTAGCCGGCTTTATAAATTCCAAAGGAATTAAAGACATTGAATAATTAAAACCGAAAAAGAAATACGGAGAGAATGAAAAAAAGATTGAAAAATCATAATAGTTAAGGGTTTTAAAAGAATCATCAAATCCAAAAGAAAACCTTGAACCTGCAAGCGAACCGTTGCCTAAAGACTGATTGTAAGCAGCTTTTCTTTGAGATTTTAAATAAGAATTATATTTGCGATCTCTATTCAATTTTTGTTTTTCTTTTTCAAGCTCTTTATCCTGTTCAGTTTGTTTTAGCTCACCGTCATTTTTATGATTTTCAAAACTGCTTGTTTCCGTTTTTTGAATATTTTGTAACTGATTTTCATATTTTTGTTGTAAATCCGAAAGTCGTTTTTTATTCAGTGATTCTTCTCTTATATCGTATACAGGATTCCACTGCCTCGTAATTACACCGTTTACGGGAACAATTTTTGCAATGACTTCACTGCCTTGTAATTTATTTTTTCCTACTCTAACTTTTGTAGTTTCAGATATTCGTATTTCTTTAAATAAAAAATCATAAGTTGACGGAAAATTATCAGGTTTTGCTTTAGCATAATAATCAAGTTCATAAGCTAAAACAGGCTCTCCACGCTGAAATAAGCTATTGTAAAAATCAACTCTATCCAAATAAGCAGAAGACATAACATCAACAACTTTTTCCCCTGTCAAAGCCGCATATTTTAATTCAAATTGAGTTTGATAAAGCAAAATGTTGTTGTCATAAAAATAAACAAAAACAGTCCAAGATTTTCTTGCTCCATCGTATTTCCCGTAAGAAACTTTTAATTCGTTGTGTAAAGAATATGCAGTACGTTTTTTTTGTATTTTAGACATATCAGATCTTATGTCGGATAAAAGTGAATCAAATTCTTTTTCTATTGCATTCTTACGTAATTCTATATTCAAATTTTTTTCATCTTGAACGGCTTTATATTCTTTTTCAATTTTTTTACCCCTTTCTTTTACAGCTTCGGGAATAGGATAATTATTAGAATCAAGTTCCCCCATTCTCCAAGGGACATTTTCTATTTCAGCCTTTTTCTTTTGGAAATGTTCTTCCGCAGAATTCTCAATATCTTCAATCTCAGAATTTAAACCTTCCCGTATTTCGATTAAAGCCTTTTTCTTAGCTTCGATAACTGAAATTTGAGTAAGAATTGAAGCATTTTTAAAATTCATATCCCGAATACTTGCAACTTTTTTACTCAAATTAAGAGAAAGGGATTCAAGATGTTTTTTTTGCTCTGCACTGCGTTTTGCATCATTTATTTCTTCTTCATTTTTCTTTTTTTGCTCTTCTAAAATACGCTGTTGCTCTTTTTTATTAGCCGCAAGTTTTTCTTCCGTCAAGGCTTTTTCAGCCCTTAATTTCAATTCCAGTACGGAAGATGTTTCGTCCGTTAAAAGTGAAAGAGAATCTATCTCTTTATTGAGCTTTTCAATCTGTTTGTTATAAAAATTTTGTTCCTTTTTGCTCAAAGAAAGAGCTTCCTCATAAGAAAGATTTGCCTGCCCATGCATTAAAGTATATTTTTGAGAACTTGTAAGAGGAATATTTAACTGCTCGCAAAGCAAAACAACGGCCTGTGCAACGGCACTGCCGGTTACGTTAAAAAGCTCATCAGTAGTATAACGAGGACTTGCAGGACAAGTTGCAAGATTTTGCCCTGTAGTCAAATCCGTAAATCTTAAAGTCAAATTATATGAACTGCCGGTTTTTCTTACTGTAGATATTAAAACATATTTTGCAACAGTAAAATTACCTGCATCTATAGCATCGTTAGAACTGTAAGATGCTCCTTCAAATTTTTTTTGAAGTTTACTTACAACTTCTTCGTTAGAACTGTCTACTATTCTAAAATCGGTATAACTTTGAATATAACCTTCCAAAGAATCTTTTACAGAATTTCCAAGCCATAAAGTTTCATTTTGAGATAAATTTTCAGAAACAGGAATAATTACGACAGAAGCATTTGCCAAATTTTTTGCAAAAACAGAATAAGAAAATAGTAAAATAAAAATAAATGTAAATGCAAAATATTTTTGTTTCATTACGTTCCCTTGCGTTTCATATAAATGAAAATTCTATAAAATCAATAAAAACAACTTATAGCCCAAGTTCGGCACTAAGATTGTTTTTTATTTCAACAGCAATCTTTTCAAAAGCCTTTTCTCTTGCTTTTTCCTTAGAATAAGCCGCAACCTTTCCCAATTTATATGTACGATTATACATAATTTTTTTGTTTTTACCAATCAAATTCAGCTCAATTTCAGGATAAAGAACAAATAATTCTCCGCTATTTTCAAGATGTTCATTTATTAAAATTTCTGCCGTATATTTTTTGCTTGAATCAACTTTTACAACCGTAAAACCTAAATTCGAAAAAACTTCAGAAACAGCCTGTTTTACATGATTTTTATAGTCCATATCTGCAGTTACACTTACAGTACACTCTTTTGCCGTATATTTTATCAAAGCAGGTATTAAAGCCAAAATATTTCTATCTTTTTCATAAGAAAGTTCAGTTTTTCCGCAAAAAATTTGTGCAAAACTCAACGCTTCAAGATAATCAAAAGAACTATCCCATGCGTTTTTGTACCATTCATATTTTTCAAAAGGCTCCGTTGAATTTTGAGCCTTATTAAAAAATTCCATAAAAACAGTCTGCTTTTGTTTTAAAACAGGTTCGTAAAGCAAAAAAGCAGAATCCCTTTTTATATACACAACCAAGTAATATTTTTTTTCCTTTTTATCAAAAAACGGCTGTGTTGCTTCGACCGAACACAAATCAACCGAACTTTTTAAGTCAACATTGTTTACCAGATGCCTGATTTCAGTCAGCTTTTCACCTTCTTCGATTGCATCATAAGTTGCAGTTACTGAATTTTTTACAGAAACATTAAAACGTCGGGCTATTGCGGCAAGTGCATAAGATTGCGCTTCTTCTTCAGTTTTTCCCGCTCCAATTTCGGCAATAAAATCTTCTTTAGGAAAGACCGAATCAACATCATAAAACCAATCCGGTTTTACATTTTTTTGAGCCATAGAAAATAAATTTAAAGTTAAAAAACACAAAACAAGTGAAAAACCGATATTTTTCCTTATAAAACACATCATTAAAATTCTATTATTGAAAGCCTATTTAGTCAATTGAAGAGAACATTACAGTTACAGAATATAAAGAAAACGACGTAAAAAAAAAGAGTTTCAACAAAGGTTGAAACTCTCAAATCATGCCGCCGGACAGAATCGAACTGTCGACACATGGATTTTCAGTCCATTGCTCTACCGACTGAGCTACAGCAGCATTCAATGCTAAGACTATATATTTTTGTAACAATTTTGTCAACCGCAGAAAAAAAATTTTTTTTCAACCGTAAAAAAAACTGTCAGAACCGGTAATTAGTCGGTATTTTAGCATCAATACTCACATCAAAAAAAATAGCATAACAAAAAATACATATTGTATAAATAAAAACAGCATAAGTACTTGAAAAAAAAATCAGAATGGTTATAATCGTGCGTAAGGAGGAATTTCAACTTTAAGAACTTTGACTATACAAAGTTACACAACAAAAGACTATTCCTACAATAAACAAGTAGGATACGAAAAAGGATGAAATTATGATGAAAAAAATTGCACTTTTCAGTGCTTTTCTCTGTGCTGTAATGTTTCTTGCAGGTTGTCCGGAAGACCCTACAAAACAACCTGGCTTGCCGCCTTCAGGTTCGGGACCGACTACACAAAAACCGGGTAAAGTAAACACCGTACTTTCCACCGCACCTGATGTGTATAATGCATTTTATGAAATAGGTTACAACCAGGGTGCAAAGGGACCTATATTAATTACCAAAGGGGTTTTAAAAACAGGCACCGAAACACAGGATGTATATCTTATATGGCTTTCCGGTACCGAAACTGTTGACGGACAGGATACGAGTGTAGCCGTTACGGACAAAAACGCTTATGCCGACAAAACCACAAACTATTTCAAATCCGTATTACGAACAATCAGAAAAGATGTACCGCAAGGCTCTCATTTGATATTTGCAGGACACAGTCTTGGAGGAATGATCGGTCAACAGATAGCCGGTTATTCATTTATAAAAAAGAAATATAATGTGCGTACAGTTCTTGCATTCGGTTCTCCTCCTGTAGGTTCCATAAGGTGCGAAGGAAAAGCCGTTCGCTTTGCAGATAGTTCCGATATAGTTCCGACTTTAAGTTATGAATATGGAAACGGTCTTGTAGATACCGGCGATAAAGTAATATCAAAAGACGGAGGATATGGCGGCGATAAAGGTACCTCACATAGCAATTCATATAAAAGAGCTGATCTTTGGGGTATGTTCGATGTACTCGGAGTGGAAAACGGAGATGCAAAGGTAACCTTGAATCTAAGTACTACAAAATATTATAAAGCTCCAAGTGTTTTCCCTGAAGATACATCTCCGGCTACTTATGATGTAAACATTGGCGGAGATGAAAATTTTGTAAGTATAAATGCAAAAGATAAAGAGTTCCAAATGGGGAATTCTAACGGTGCCAGTGCTGAAAAACCTGTTCATAAGGTAACCTTAAGACGAAATTTCAGTATGTGTAAACATGAAATAACTCAGGGTGAATATGAACAAGTGATGGGTATCAACCCGAGTAATTTTAAGCAACCGGACACCCTGTCTGATAGAAAGGTTTTACCCGTAGAAATGTGTTCGTGGTACGATGCTATTATGTATTGTAACAAGCGTTCTCTAAACGAAGGTTTGGATCCGTGCTATACCGTTAACGACAATACAAATCCTGATAACTGGAATTACGAACCTAATAAGGGCAATACTATTGCAGGAACAATCAAGTGTGATTTTAACAAAAAAGGTTACCGATTACCTACTGAAGCAGAATGGGAATTTGCAGCACGTGCGGGAAGTACGGTTACAGATAAGATGGTTATTGCAGATGCACAAATAGAAAATGCTAAATATACCACACATACAACAACTGAAGATAAGGCTGCTTTTGTGCAATTCTGTAAAGAGCTTTGTAAATTTGCTTGGACATACGATAACCTTACAAATGAACCCCACGAAGTTAAGATGCTTGAACCTAACGCATGGGGCTTATACGATATGTTCGGTAACGTTTGCGAATGGTGTTGGGATAAATACTCGTACTCTTATCCATCCGGAGACCAAGACGATCCGAATACAGGAGATACTGTACCAAGTAAGAATAACAGAGTAGTAAGAGGCGGATCTTATTATTTATATTCAAAAGACTCTTCTGCAACGTCAAGATCTTATGCCGGTGCAGATCTTAGATACTATGCCGGCGGTTGGTCTTACGGTATTCGTGTTGTACGCACGGAAGACTAGAGTAAAAGTCATAAAATACTGTATTTAAAAATCCGTATAGCCCCCTTCTTTTGCTTAATTTTACAGCAAGAGGAGGGGGCTACTTATTTTTGATAAACAAAGGCTATACTTTGTGCAATAAACCATTAAAAAAAGGTTATTGACATTTTTTTTGTAACATGTTAGTTTGGTAGGGTCATGGCGGCTTAGCTCAGTAGGTAGAGCGCACGGCTCATATCCGTAAGGTCGTAGGTTCAATCCCCACAGCCGCTACTTTACAAGGAAATCCTTAGAGGGTTTCCTTTTTTTATTTTTGAGGAAAACCTGAAGGAGAAAAAAAATGCCTAAATGTGAAAAATTTTATGCACCTTTCAAAAACCGCTGTCTTTTAACATGGTTGGATTATTCTCCTGAAGAAATTCTTACATTTTTAAAAATTGCAGAATTTGTAAAAGCACAAAAGAAAAATAATGAATTGCATATGCGTTTTTTAGGGAAAACACTTGCTTTAATTTTTGAAAAACCTTCAACCAGAACCCGCTGTTCCTTTGAAACCGCATTCGGGGAAGAAGGTGGCCATCCTGTTTTTCTTTCTACAGACGATATTCAATTAGGTTCCAAAGAATCCGTAGAAGACACGGCCAGGGTTTTAGGAAAAATGTTTGATGCTATAGAGTTTAGAGGTTTTTCACAAAAAACAGTTGAAATTCTGGCAAAATATTCTGGAATTCCTGTTATAAACGGACTAACAGATGAATATCACCCTACTCAAGCCCTTGCAGATATTTTTACGTTAAAGGAAAATTTTGGAAAACTGGAAGGACTTACATGGATTTTTGTAGGAGACGGAAGAAATAATGTTGCAACTTCGTCTATGATAATATGTTCAAAATTAGGAATAAACTTTACAGTAATCAGTCCTAAAGAACTTTTTCCTGATCAAAAAATAATTGACATTTGCAAACCTTTTTGCGAAAAATCCAAAGCAAAAATTATCGTTTCGGATAAAATTTCTCTTGTAAAAGGTGCGGATGCGATTTATACTGATGTGTGGGCATCCATGGGAGAAGAAGCTCTCAAAGATGAACGCAAAAGACTGTTGTCGCCGTATCAGGTAAACCAAGCCTTAATGGATATGACTGAGAAAACCGAAACGATTTTCCTACACTGTCTTCCTGCCGTCAAGGGAGAAGAAGTAACAGAGGAAGTTATCGAAGGTAAACAAAGCAGGGTTTGGGATCAGGCTGAAAACAGAAAACATACTATCAAAGCTATAATGCTTGGTTTGATTTAAAGGGGTTTTATTATGAAAAAATTTGCACCTGTATTTCTTTTTTTCTTGTTTGCTTGTGCCGCTTTTGCACAATCCTCAACAGAAGAAAAAGATGATTATTTTTACATCAATGTACCGATTGTTCGTGTTTATGATCATTTAGACGCATACATTGTAAATTATCAAAAGGGTTCAATGGGAATAGGAGAAGTATGTATTCCTAAAGAATGGTTTACAACAAACCTCACTGACAAATGTCGTGTGCGTCCTCTTCCAAGACTTGTGCAACCTTATATGACTGTAATTTTTAAAGGCGGAGCCCTCAAAAAAATTTACCTTACAATGCCTACAGATCGAAGAGATCCTTCATGGAAAATTCTTTCAAAAGACGTAGATATTTCGTCAAAAATGAATAAAGATATCTCAACTTTAAAAGTTGACTTCTAATTTTTTAGGAAGAATAATGAGTACGGTTACAGAAAAACAGGCAAAGCTTTTTGATGAATTTGTAAAAAACCATGATTACTTTTTTGTAACCGGACACAAAGAACCTGACGGGGATTCAATTTCCAGTGCCATAGGTATCGGATATCTTCTTCAAAAAAAACAAAAACGGTATCAACTTTTATCTGTAGGACCATTTAAGAGAAGCGAAACAAAAGAATACGAAAAATGGTTTTCTCCAACTGTAACCGAAAAACCTTCCGCAAATGAAAAGGTTGCTTTGATTATTGTAGACTGTTCGGAATATCAGCGTATAGGCGAAGAAATTGTAAATGATTTAAAAGACTTGGATGTTTTCATTATTGACCATCATAAAACCGCCGATGTTGGCGAAAAAAACGCAATAATCTACCCTGATTCTCCTGCCGCATCTTTTTTGGTCTTGCAATTGTACGAAAAATTGGTTGGAAAGCCTGATAAAAAGCTGGCAAATATTTTGTTTTTCGGAATTTGTACCGATACAGGTTTTTTTAAATTTTTGGAAACCGGCTCAAAAGAAGTTTTCCAGGGAGCTGCAAGGCTTGTTGAAAACGGAGCCGATCCAAAAAAAATTTACACAAAGATTAACAGTGGAAAGCCTTTTTTTACACGAAAACTTTTGGGTGTAATGCTGGAAAGAGCAAAACAATATTATGACGGTCGCCTGATTGTAACATATGAAACTTTGGAAGACACTCAGATTTATGGAAAAAGCGGCAGAGATTCGGACGCTTTGTATTCACTTTTACTGTCGGCAGAAAAAGTTGAAGCGGTTTTATTTGTAAGACAAGATACGGATAAAACATGCACAGCAGGTTTAAGGTCAAATAATGATATTGATGTCAGCAAAATTGCATCAGTTTTTGGAGGCGGTGGACATAAAAATGCTTCAGGCTTAAGCTGCGAGGGAAATTTAAATTCAATTTTACCCAAAATGATCGATGAATTTAAAAAATATTTTGACTAATTTTTTTTAGCTTTTAACTTTTATAAAAATCTTAATTAAAAATTCTTATTTTTTCTTACTGAAACTCTTATTTTTTTAATAATTTTTTTTGTTTTTAAATAATTTTTTATTAAAAAAAAGTCTCAAAACCTGATAAAAAACTTATAAATATAATTTTTTTTACTGAATTTTGAAAATTTTTATTATTTTTTCATTTTTTTAGTTAAAAATTAAAAATATTTTTTTATTGGCATGAAAATTGCACATTCATAAATAAATAGATTTTTAGGAGTTTATGAATGATTAAAGCAAGGGATATAGATAAAATTTATTATCTATACAAAAAAAATTTTATTACAAAAGAAATGTGTACTTCCGAATTTGTTTTGTGTATTTTAAAACACAAGTATTATTTTGGATTGGAAAAACTGACAGACGAAACGATTTATGATTTTTTATTTTACATTTTTCCAAAGTTCAATAGTATTTATTGCAATTTTGATGATAAAAAATCAAGTTTTTGCACATATTTTCAAAATAAAATACGTTTAGAATATTTAACATGGAAGCGTGCATTGTTAAAAACAAATTTAAGAAACGATGCTATTTTAAATTATTCAAATTTAGAATATGAAATCGAAAATAGCCAAGAAAATAATGTTTACCTAAATATTGAAGTAGCAGCCGAAAATCTTATAACTTCATACAAATCGGAAAGTATTAATGCAACTGAAAAGCAAATAAGCCAATTTGATATTCTTGTTATAATGCTAAAATCGGTTTATTACCTCAGCCCTGCTCATATTTCAACATACATAGAAAAATTTAATTTGGATTTTTCAAAAATCGGAGGTCTTATTATTCTTGCAGAAGAACAAATCGAAGAAAAAATCAAAAAATTTAATAAGCTAAAAGAACTGACAAACAAAGACTTTTTGAAAAAAGAAGAAACAAAACTAGGTCTTTACAAGCTTGAAAAAGAAAGCCCTTTGTACATGGAATACCTTAATGAATACAAAAAAATATTAAAACGCTGGAAAATTCGTAAGAAAAAGTTAAGCGAGATGAAAATTGTTCCAAGTGATCAGGCTATTGCAGATATTTTAGGAATTTCACCTTCAAAAGTAAGATACATATTAAAAAAGTATTATCGTATTTTCAAAATCAAAGAAAATGTGTAAAATAATTCTTATGGAAATATTTTTAGCAAGCGGAAATGCACATAAAAAACATGAGATGAATTGTCTTTTTGAAGGACATAAGATTATTACACCTAAAGACATTGGCATTGATTTTAATCCTGATGAAACCGGGAATTCATTTTTTGAGAATGCTTTAATCAAAGCTAAAGCCTTGTATGAAATAATAAAAAAACCTGTAATAGCAGACGATTCAGGAATTTGTGTGGATGCACTTGATGGAAGACCGGGAATTTTTTCAGCAAGATACACCGGTAGAAGTAAAATTTTTACCGACGGTCATGATTTGACACAACATGAACAGAATTCTTTATTGATCGAGGATATAAATCTGACGCTCAAGGAAAAACACCTTGATATCGGAAAACTTGAAAACAGAACGTGCAGATATGTTTGCTCATTGATTTTATACTACGGAACAAATAAATTTATTTGCGTACAGGAAACTTTAGAAGGTTTTATTATTCCTGATATAAAAGAATGTAAAGGAGAAAGCGGGTTCGGGTATGATCCTATAGTTTTTTTAAAAAATTTCAATAAGACAGTTGCACAGTTAAGCGAAGATGAAAAAAATTTAATTTCACACAGGGGAAAAGCTGCAAAAACGATTGCAAAAGCCATAGAAACTATTTTTTAGGAAAGAAAATCCGGACTTTTATTAAATACTTTCTTGTTTTGTCGGTTTTTATGTCAGTTTGTTTCTTGACTTACCCCCCGTCTTTGACTGTATATTTATTGTATTAGGAGGAGATACCTATGAATGAATTTAACGGCGTAGCTGATACCATGCTTATCCCTATGGCAGCACGGATTTATGTGTCCAAACGCTTCCCCGAATACTTTTATGACGGAACTGCGTTAGCGTTAGAAGAAAAAATTACTTCACAAACACTTGAGCGGATTTGGAAATCATCTTCGGAATATACGATGTTGGCTTCTGTTGCCAGATATCACAATTTTGATGAAATGATCAAAGATTTTATTGCTCGTAATGAAAAGTGCAATATCATCAATTTGGGTGCGGGCTTAGAAACGGCAGCATTTCGGCTGCATACCGACGGCACAATTTTTTACGAAATCGATTTACCTGAAGTAATCGAACAACGAAAAAATATCTTAGGCGAAAAAGAAAATGAAAAGCTTATCGCAGCTGATATTTTTGTACCGGAATGGACGGAACACATCGACACGTCGCTCCCGTCTTTGCTCATTGTCTCGGGCGTATTTCAATATTTCTGCGAAGAAAAAATTGTGCGGTTTTTATCGGACGTAAAAAAGCACTTCCCGAAAGGAGAATTGATTTTCGATGCGACGAATGAAATCGGTATAAAATACGCGAATAAATATGTGCAAAAAACTGGCAATACGTCGGCACAAATGTATTTTTATGTAAATGACGGATTAGCTTTTGCTCAAAAATGCGGTATGGAACTGATTGAACAACGTACTTTTTATACCGATGCGCGGAAAATGCTCAAACGCAAATTAAAACTTTATACTCGCATTGCAATGAAAGTGTGCGACGATGACGGAAGAACTATTATTCTGCATTTAAAGCTGAACTAAACGGACATCTTTTACTGAACAAAGCAAATGCTATAAAAATAAGCGGTGAGTACTGTTATGCTGACAATACACACCGCTTATTTTAAATTACTACAATGTTCTTTTTGTACCGGATAAGTACCATTTGTACACTACCGCAACGGCAAACAAAAACGACAAAAAATCTGAAACCGGCTGCAGCAAATAAATTCCGGTTTTTCCGTATAGGGCGCTCAGAATATATAAAAGCGGTAAATAAAAAAAGCCTTGCCTTGAAATCGATATGAGAAGGGCTGAAAAATAATGACCGATGTTCTGCATGAACATACTGCTCACGGCAAAAAAGCTTAAAAGCGGAAGCGAAAAACATTGCATTCTCAGTATTTTGATTCCTGTAGAAACTACCTCATTATCGCCGGACATAACTCCGATACATTTTTCGGCAAAGAAAAATAAGATTATCGATGCTACTATTAAAAAAATTGTTCCGATTAAAACCGTAGTAATAAAAGCTTTTTTTACTCTTGAGTATTGCTTGGCACCGTAATTCATTGCACAAATCGGTTGAAAGCCTTGCCCCCACCCGATCATAATCATATAAGCCAAAGCGGCAACTCTTGAACTTACCGTCAAAGCCGCTATCATGCTTTCTCCGTATTGTGCCGCTTTAACATTAAGTAAAACCAATGCAGCGGAGGTAATTGCCTGCCGCGAAAAATTGGGCATACCGCCTGCAAGAATATGATACATACGCTCTTTGCTGTACTGAACTTTTTTTATATTGAACGAAATACTCTCGTGCCTTTTTGCTAAGAGCGTCAACACAACACATCCGATAATCTGACCGATGAGCGTTGCATAGCCTGCACCGATAAATCCCTGCTTAAAAATAAACATCAATACAGGATCAAGTACCATATTGCTGAGCATCCCCGAAAGAAGCCCGACCATTCCGTCGCGTACATTTCCGCAAAGACGCAGCTGATTATAAACCGTCAGTGCATATAAACTGAACGGAATGCTGATAATAATAATCCTTAAATACTGAACGGTAAAAGTGAGTACATCTTGAGATGCACTTCCGCCTATGAGTTTTGAAAGCGGTAGAATAAAAATACTTGCTGCGATTGCGATCACAATACCGGTTATAATTGCAAGAACAATTCCTACCGACGAAATGGTTTCCGCTTCCGCATAGTCTTGTTCTCCGATTTTTTTTGACATTGCATTACCGCTGCCGTAGCCGAACCAAAAACCGATTGCCTGAATAATGCTGACAAAACTAAACACAATGCCGATTGCCGCAATCATCGCTCTGTTATTTAATCGGCCGACAAAAAAGGTATCGGTCAAATTATATATAACGCTGATCAACATTCCGATTATTGTCGGAATTGAAGTTTTAACTAACAGCGGGAAAATCGGTTTTGTTAAAATGTTAAACCGTCTCAGCTCTTTTGAATCCATCTCAACAGCTCCGCACTTCGCCTTTGTTTCCGTCAACTTTTATAAAATCGCCGTCTTTAAATTTTGCGGTGGCAAAACCTACACCCAATACTGCCGGTATATTAAATTCCCGAGCGACAATCGCAGCATGACTTAACGCGGAACCGGTATCTGCGACGACAGCACTTGCAAGTTTAAAAAGCGGAGTCCATTCGGGATCCGTAAGATGACACACAAGTACATCGCCTTTTTGCATTTTATAAAATTCCTCAGGCTTGCAGATAAGGCACGCCTTTCCTACAACAGTCCCCGGACTTCCGCTTACTCCTTTTAGCACATCGCCTCTTGAATCAAACACAAGTAATTTTGATGCTTCCCAAACTTTTTCCGCAAGCGAAAATTTTTCATTCCGTATTCTTATCTTTTCTTTATAGACATCGGTTAGCCGTCCCGTTTTAAGCACTTCCATTAATTCACGATGAAAAAGATTTACAATTCCGTGTTTATAATCTTCGCTGGTTAATAAAAGAATATTTATCCGTCTTACACATTGCCTGACATAATAAAAGACAGCTTCCCACAAATATTGTGATTCTTCGCGGACAACATGAAAATACCGAAAGTGCTGTATGTCCTTTTCTATACGAGGATATTTGTTTCCATAAATACGCTGTAAGTTCTGCATTAAACTTAAGTATTTTTTATCTTTTTCATTATAAGAATCCTGAACGTCGGCACTTAATAACGGGCGTATAATATTGACAAGCCTGTCGAAATCTTCGATAAATGTTTTTGCTTCAATGCAATAACAGTTGTAATCCGACTTAAAACCGTTGCGTTTTATAAAATCATCTGCGAGCCGTTTAAATTCGGGAAAGCCTGCACACAGGGTTTTGAATTTTTCTCCGGATAGTACGGCTTCTGTTAGGCCAGCGTTTTTCTTTATCTGGTCGGCTATGCGTGAAATATCGTTTGCAATGACGGCTGTTTTATTATTGAGTTCCCAATAAAAATCAAATGCAGAATAAATTTTATCTACTCGTTTAATTATTTTTGTGAATTTTTTACTCATAAAAAAAGACGGGAACAAGGCGTATTTAAATCTGTCATAAGCAAGCTGTTGAATAAGCTCATAACTTTGTTCCATGAATCTACTGCATTCCGCCAAGCTCATATTTTGAAAGTCTAAAGTTTTAATACGCTCTATCTCTTTTTCATAATGTGCCATAAATTTTTTACACTTTTCCGAACAATAGTCGAAGTTTTTAAGCATACGTATTATTTTAAAAATATGAACAATATTCAGCGTCAGCCTTTTTTTAATATTAAAAACCGTTTGAATACCGTCATCATCAATTACAGGATTTGATTTAAAAACAAGACCGCCTTCCGCGAATATCCGTGCTTTTTGATCATTAATCGCCATCATATAATCAAAGTCCAGCACCCGATATGCAAAGGGCATCTTTTCAAGCAGAAATGCCATATTTTCTTTTGTACTTTTTGTTAATGGCTTGCTTTGAATATATTTTTGAATAAGTTTTTTATCATCATTGTTTTTTAAGGTTGTTATTGCGCGTGCCTGTAAAATATATATTTCGTTCTTTCGTATTGCCCATTCAATATCCATCGGCATACCGTAGTGCTTTTCTATTTTTAATCCGGCTTTTACAAGACCGGCAATCTCGGTATCATTCAATGCCCGCGCTGTTCTTTTTGCTTCGCTTACCGCTTCTTCCTTTGTATTCTTATCGCCATAAACAATTTGCGTTTCTTTACTTCCGATATTTATTTCAATAATATCACCCGACTTATTTACAATATAATTATCCGCCGTTACGCGTCCGCTTACAACACTCTCACCCAATCCGTAGCTTGCATTGATCTGCATTTCATCTTTGTTTTGCGTTACCGGATTAAGCGTAAACAAAACACCGGCTTTTTCACTTTCTACCATTTCTTGAATGACAACTGCAATCGCAACAGTACTTTGATTATATCCCTGATTAAAACGATAACTTACCGCCCTGTCACCCCACAGCGAAGCGTAGCACTGGCCTATGTAAATCAATACATCCTCTATGCCTTGCACATTTAAATAAGTTTCCTGCTGTCCTGCAAAACTTGCATCGGGTAAATCTTCCGCCGTTGCCGATGAGCGCACCGCAACTCTAGCTGATTCTCCGAGTTCAGCGTATTTCTCTCTTATCTCTTTTTCCAATTGAACGGGAAAATGTCCTGCTATGATTTTTTTCCGAAATTCTGCGGCTACGGATAGCAAAGCCTGTTCATCCGTTTGCTTTTCTACGAGAGTGCGTAAAATAATTTCGTCTATTTTGTTTTCTTTTAAAAATTCCCGATATGCCTCTGCGGTGATGACAAATCCTTTCGGTACATTTATTCCCGCAGCAGTCATCTCTCCAAGGTTAGCACCCTTGCCGCCTGCCCTTAATATGTCATCTTTATGTATTTGTGCAAAATCAAGTATCATTTTTGCTCCTCCATAATTAAAATTTTCAAAACTATGCCCTTATTTTTCTATATACTTATTTACTATTCCGGATATAAATGTCATCAGCATTTCATTAAAATACTCTTTATCAAACTGATAATAATGAGAACATAATAAAAAACTTCCGCTAAACGCATTCAGTAGGCCTTTTTTATCTGCCCGCTTAATCGAACCGTTTTGCTCCCAATATTCTATGAGCTTCGTTAAAAACTCATCATACAGAATTTCAATCCTATGAACCTCGTTCAGTTTTTTTGCTTCAAGTATTTTGAAGGCATCTTCATACACGGGCTGCTTTTGAATTTTTACCATAAGATCAACCGAATATCGGTATATGATATCCGTAAGAAATTCCGCCGGATCGGAGAGTGAATTCGAAAATTTCTTTTCAATATAATTTAATTTTTGGCTTGATCGGTATGCAATGAGTTCCATAATCAAGGCCTCTTTATCTTTCCAAAAATTATAAAAACTCCCCTGTGCAATACCTGCCCGCTTAGTCAATTCAGCTATACTCAGCGCCTTCGTCCCCTTATCGTGAAATAGCTCAAGTGCCGCTTCCAATATCTTTTCTTTTATTTTGATTCTTTCTTGTTCGGTAAATGCTTTTGGCATAATCAGCTCCTTAGTATGCCTTATTCCGTGTCACAATGAATATATTATCTTTTATTCATTGAAGTATAGCAAAATATTTATTTTTGTCAATGAATATTTTATAATTTATTCATAATCAGAGAGAATGGGAAAACCTAATGACAGAAAGATGTTTTTTACCCGATTTCCGAGTTTGTTATATATTATCGGGTATATTATGATTGGATAACAGGCACTATGAGAAGTTCTCAGACGGCAGGGTGAAAGATATTGAAGATGAAATCCCGTTTGCCGTGCCGGAAGGGTGGGCGTGGTGTAGACTTAGAGATATTGTCACCTATATTGACGATGGTGATTGGATAGAATCAAAAGAACAATCTGATTTCGGCATTCGATTATTACAAACAGGAAATATAGGATGCGGTCATTTTAAAGATAAAGAAGGAAATTATCATTATATTTCTGAAGAGACATTTAAAAAGCTTAATTGCAATGAGATATATCCAGGAGATATATTAATTTCTCGACTTCCAGAACCAGTAGGAAGAGCGTGTATTGTTCCAAATCTTTCTCAACGATTGATTACTGCTGTTGATTGTGCAATTATTCGATTGAAGCAGGATATAATTTCAAAAAATTATTTTATTTATTATACACAATCTGCAAAATATCTTGAATTAATAAAAAATAATTGCATGGGAACAACTCGTTTAAGAATTTCTAGAGCAAATCTTGAAAAAACTTTAATTCCTCTCCCGCCCCTCTCCGAGCAGCACCGCATTGTTGCAAAAATCGAGCGTATCTTTGCACAAATCGATCTTCTGGAACAAAATAAAGCCGACTTACAAACAGCCGTCAAACAGGCAAAGTCAAAAATCCTCGATTTAGCCATTCACGGAAAACTCGTTCCACAAGATCCTGCCGACGAACCTGCAAGTGTTATGCTGGAAAAACTCCGTGCCGAGAAAGAGGCTAAAATCGCACTCGGAGAGATAAAACGCGGCAAAAAAGATTCGTATATCTATAAAAATTCTACTCATAGTTGTTATTATCAGAAGTTCGATGATGGGACTGAGGAACAGATCGAAATACCGTTTAATTTACCGGAAAGTTGGTGCTGGCAAAAAATTTCTTCAATATGTGAAATAAATCCTAAGAATAAATTGGATAATACTTTGGAAATTTCTTTTGTACCAATGACTTTAATTGATTCCGAGTTTAATAGCAATTTTACCTATGAATTGCAAAGATGGGAAACTGTAAAATCAGGATTTAGTCACTTTTCGGATAATGATATTGGAATTGCAAAAATTACACCTTGTTTTGAAAATAGAAAATCTGTGATTTTTAAGAACTTAAAGAACAAATATGGGGCTGGAACAACAGAATTACATATATTACGAACAAACAATAAATATATTTTCAATGAATATGTATTTTGGTTTATAAAAACAGACACTTTCATAAAGGAAGGAATCAATAATTTTACCGGTGCTGTAGGACAACAAAGGATTGGAAAAGAATTTATTGCAGAAACTCTTATTCCAATTCCACCGTTAAATGAACAGGTCAAAATATGTAGAACTATCAATAAGTTAATGAAAAAATTAGACAAGATTTCTTTGAATATCGTCTAAAGCATTAAATATTTCTTCAATTTTAGCAACAATTCTTTTTTGCTCTGAAATTGGAGGAATAGGGATGAATATTTTTTTTGCATCATATCTTCCTAAGCGGGGCATCTTTACGCCGTAGACCAGCATATTTACCGTTGACAAAAAAAAGAATGACATCAGAAGTCTCTGCGCAAATTCATTTAATAGAACCCCGTTGAAGTTTAATGGCAGAATTTCAGAAGTACAAAAGCCGTCTTTTGGCGCAAGTACAACTTTATTTAGATATGGTCGTAATTTACTGTATAAAAGGTCTCCTTTACGGAATATATGTTTGGTGCTTTCTGATCTTCGTTCTGCAAAACTATGAAAAGTGATTATTTTTCCAGAATCTTTTTCAATATCTTCCAAATCGAGAATCCAATCATCTGGTTTCAGTTTAGAGACTTCAATATTTTCGCATTTACCATAATCACACACTTCCCCCAACCTGCACCATTGCCATTTTGCCGGCAGTTCAAAAGGAATATCATCATCTATACATATATCATTTTTCCCCTCGAACTTCTCATAATAACAAGATAATACACTATAAGTATACTTTCCGGTAAGCGAGAAATCGCAAATCTTGTTTATTTGGAGGTCGTTATGGAAAACGGCGAAACTTTTGAATCGTATCTGAAGAAAAGTAATCTTTCTCAGAATACTCTTACATCCTATGTATGGACGGTTAAATACTACACGGAACATTATGATTCTGTCAGTAAGGAAAATCTGCTTGCATACAAAGGCTATCTGATTGAGTTCTTTAAACCGAAAACGGTGAATTTAAGGATTCAGGGAATTAACAAGTATTTGCAGTTTATTCATAAAGAGGAGTTACAGTTAAAGTTTGTAAAAGTTCAGCAGAAGAACTTCCTTGAAAATGTTATCAGTAATGCCGACTATCAATTTTTGAAATCGAGTCTTAAAAAAGACGGAAATCTTGAATGGTATTTTGTTGTTTGGTTCCTCGCAGCTACAGGGGCACGTGTCAGCGAACTTATCCAGATAAAAGTTGAGCATGTTAAGTTGGGATATTTTGATCTATATTCAAAGGGCGGAAAACTCAGGCGGCTCTATATTCCAAAAATTTTGAAAGAAGAAGCCTTGCAATGGCTGGAATCAATCGGGCGGCAGTCAGGTTATCTGTTTCTGAATCGATTTGAAAAAACTCTTACCACCCGCGGTATTGCCCAGCAGCTAAAAAATTATGCCGGAAAGTACGGAATAAATGAAAAAGTTGTGTATCCGCATTCATTCCGACACCGTTATGCAAAGAATTTTCTTGAAAAGTTCAATGATATTTCCCTGCTTGCTGATTTAATGGGACATGAAAGTATTGAAACAACGCGTATTTACTTACGTCGAACCGCAAGCGAACAGCGGGAACTGATCGATAGCATTGTAACGTGGTAAAAATTGAAACTGTCCGGAAACTTCAGTTTTTAGACAGTTTTCTTGTTTTAAAGTGCCCATCTTTTGAAAAAACATATCGACAATTCCAAGTAATAATTCTTATAACAAACTCCTTACTGTAACTTAATTTGCTTCTGTTGCCAGCTTGAAGCGAATATTATTCATCACTTATCTCTTTTATTTTTTTAATAGTATCTTGGTTTTTTCTCCATACATCCATAGAAGCAAAACTATTGTTTTAATGTAGTTGTGATAAAATCAAGCTGAGCAAAAAGTTCTTCAATTTTGGCAACGATGCGTTTTTGCTCGGCGAGTGGTGGAAGGGGGAATAAAACTTGCTTTACCGTATCAGCTTTTAAATTTTTAACAGTTGAACCTGCGGCAACTAAAGAAAATGAATTATAAATATACTGAGAACTTAGAACATAATACAAAAAGTCTTTTAGAAGAGAATTTCTTATGTCAGCAAACACAAGCCAACCGTCATGTATGCAACCATCTATTTTTAAAATATAAGGTCGACCGAAGCTCATAGAATTTGTTAGTAAGAAATTCCCTGCATGAACAAAACGAGAATGTTTTTTACCTTCAGGTTTAATTTTTTCTTTTGCAGAAATGATATATTTACTTTCCGGAACAGTATCACCTATCTTTATCCAATTTATACCATTTTCTTTATCAGTAATGAACTGTTCAATAGGTCTCGGTGAGCCGCCACGGGCAATATCTGACAGTTCTCCCAACCTACACCAAGCCCATCTATCCGGTAAATTAAACTGGATTTCGTCAGAAATATTTTTATCGAAGCTATCGGTATATTTTTGATAATAACAACTATGAGTAGAATTTTTATAGATATACGAATCTTTTTTGCCGCGTTTTATCTCTCCGGCTGCGATTTTAGCCTCTTTTTCCGCACGCAGTTTTTCCAGCATCACGCTTGCAGGTTCATCGGCTGGGCATTGGGGAACAAGTTTTCCATGAATTGCAAGGTCAAGAATTTTGCTTTTTGCCTGTTTGACAGCTGTTTGCAGATCGGCTTTGTTTTGTTCCAGTAGATTGATTTGTGCAAAAAATGTTTCAATTTTTGCGACGATACGTTTTTGCTCGGAGAGGGGCGGGAGTGGAAATAACACTTGCTTTACCGTATCAGCCTTTAAATTTTTGACAGTTGAACCTGCGGCAACCAAAGAAAATGAATTGTAAATATATTGAGAACTTAGAGCATAATACAAGAAATCTTTCAGAAGATACTTTCTTATGTTAGCAAAAACAAGCCAGCCGTCATGTATGCAACCATCTATTTTTAAAATATATGGACGACCGAAGCTCATAGAATTTGTCAGTAAGAAATCCCCTGCATGAACAAAACGAGAATGTTTTTTACCTTCGGGCTTGATTTTTTCTTTTGCAGAAATTATATATTTATCTTCTGGAGTAGTATCGCCTATCTTTATCCAATTTATACCATTTTCTTTATCAGTAATAAAATCTTCAATAGGTCGTGGAGATCCGCCGCGTGCAATATCTGCAATCTCCCCCAATCTACACCACGCCCACCCTTCCGGCACGGCAAACGGGATTTCATCTTCAATATCTTTCACCCTGCCGTCTGAGAACTTCTCATAGTGCCTGTTATCATCACCGAAAAAAATATACGAATCATTTTTACCGCGTTTCAGTTCACCGAAAGCGATTTTTTTCTCTTTTTCTGCACGGATTTTTTCAAGTAGTATGGCTGCACTCTCATCGGCCGGATCTTGCTTTACCAGCTTTCCGTGAATTGCGAGGTCTAAAATTTTTTGACGTAATACATTTGTGTTCACTTTATAATCTCCCGATGCCAGCTTTTATCGGTTTCTTCTTTATCATTCTTCAATTCCTTCAATCAGTCTGGAAAGTTCTGTAACAGCTGCGGCAATATTTGTGCTTTTCTCTTGGATGGTCTGCATCAGTTCGGCAAGTGAACAATCTACGGCACCGGTATCGTCTTTGATCCATTTTAAATCGAGGCTGGTCTTTTCATCTTTCAAGATTTCTTCAATCGGAAAATTACGCCATCTGCCGTTCGGCTTTTCGGGCGACCATGTTTCTTTACGGTCTTCAAAATGTCCTGCACAGTAGAGCGATTCAAATTCGGCAAAGTCTTCTTTTTTTAACGGATTTGTTTTTCCGAATGAACGCATATTACTGCGTAAATCATACACCCATACGGCTTTTGTGTTATCTTCATCGCGTTTGCCGCGCGTAAAAAAGAGTATATTCGTCTTTACGCCCTGCGCATAAAAAATACCGGTAGGCAAGCGTAAAATCGTATGCAGATTACATTTATTCATCAAGTCTCTGCGGATTTTTTGACCGGCATTGTCTTCAAAAAGTACATTGTCCGGCAATACAACGGCAGCACGGGCTGTGCCGGTTGTCTTGAGCGAGCGGTAAATATGCTGCAAAAAATTCAGCTGCTTGTTGCTGGTGGTATAGGTAAAATCATCGCGGGTTGCACGCTCGCCGCCTTTCTTTGTTCCAAACGGAGGGTTCGTCAGCACTACGTCGTAGCCGGTCATTGCCTTACCGCTTTCGCTCAATGTATCGCCGTATACGATTTTTCCTTCAATATTGTGGAGCATTGCGTTCATCAAAGCTAAACGATGCGTTTCGTGTACCAATTCACCGCCGCTAAACGCTTCTTTGACTTGGAATGCGGCATCCTTTTCGTTCAAGTCGCAGTAGTCGTCGGTAAGACTTTTTACATATCGGTCGGCACTAATCATAAACCCGAATGTTCCGCACGCAGGGTCGTTGCAGCGTTCTCCTACTTGAGGTGCAGTAAGGCGTGTCATCATATCAATTAAAACACGCGGAGTAAAATACTGCCCTGCTCCGCTTTTCTTTTCGTTTGCATTCTTTTCGAGCAGTCCTTCGTAAAGATTGCCGAGTCCTTCCTCTTTTGCCGAGTACCAGTCCAGTTCATCGATAGACTTAATAATTTTTTCAAGGTTCTTCGGCTCGTCGATATTGGAACTTGCATCTTGATATATTTCTCGTACGCGTCCTTTTGTATTTTCACCTAGATATGACAAAAGTTCCTTGTAAAACTTCTTCAATTCGATACCGCCATAAGAAACAAGTTTATCCCAGCGATAGTTTTCAGGCAAAGAATTTTCCGTTTTTGTTTCCTTTGCCATTTTCAAAAAAAGAATATAAGTAAGTTCCGTAACATATTGATGATAAGTAATTCCATCATCCCGCAAAATATTGCATAAATTCCACAGTTTTGAAACGATTTCTTGAT
>JBQMYD010000002.1:0-311778 GCA_052173655.1 Treponemataceae bacterium
ACGCCGATGATACTGCTGTAAAGTGGGAAAGTAGGATGCTGCCAGGCTTTTTTTTGTCCGGAATCGTATTGCTTGTGTTGATTGCTTCCTGCTAGGCACTTGAACCTGTTTTTTTCGCCACTCTTCATTTAACTTGTTTAGAAGATTTTTTTGATTAGTTTTTTCATAAAAAACGGCAAACTTTTAAGAAGAAAAAATAAAATCACAGAGTTTTAAAATAAATACGGAAGCCGTTTAACAATAAACAGCTCCCTAACATTTTCGAGGTATCATCAGCCTGTTTATAGGGAGGGAATCCTCAAAACACACCTTAAAAATACTGTTTTTTACAAAAAAAGCAATTTTTTTTCTATATTTAACTTATGTACAAAACTTTACAGCAATATTAAAAAACTTTGGAAAGTTAATTTTTAATATGAATTACAGATTTACATCAATAAAAATGAAAACATTTTTGGCTTATCACGGAATAAAACAACTGCTTGCTTTAAAGATTGCCTAGCTGATTTTTTATCATAAAATTTATTTTAAGCTGTTTATAGGATTGGGGTGTTTTTTTTAATCTCGGTTAATCAGTGATAAAAAAATAAAAATAATAAGCGACATCAATTCTGAAATAATTAAATTTTATAAACTATTAAAAAAATTTTTACCATAAGGTTGTGAAGTTTTTTACAAGAAAAAAGTTCTTGACAGCGTAAAAAAGTGATATACAATGTAGCTTGTACGGAAAAATAGTGTACATGTGTATGATAACTTACATTTTGTACAGTTTTTCTGGCATTGTATTGCAGATGAGGCAAATTATTAGGATGTAAAATCAGGTTTTTATTGTGAAATTTATAACACATGTTTGCTCGAGCATTTAATTTGCACTCTTATCTTATTTATAATTGTAAGTTCCGTCTGATTATTTTTTAAGGAGTTACCGAATGGATGAAAAAAACGCAGTTGTTATTGCTGTTGCGGGGAAGGGAGGGGTAGGAAAGACTTCTATTTCAGCTAACATTGTGCGTTGTTTGGTTGATGCTTTTCCGAATAAAAGAATATTAGCTATAGATGCTGATCCTGCAGTTGGTTTGGCAACTGCATTGGGAATTGAACCTAAAATGACAATCGATGATATAAGAAAAAATATTGTTGAAAACGTTGAGGGGGGAAATAAAAAAGAAGCAATTGAACTTCTTGGAGAAGTGAGATACAAAATTTTCGATGCACTTGTAGAGAAAAGCGGTTTTTCTTTTGTTGCCGTTGGGCGTCCGGAAGCTGAAGGTTGTTATTGCAAAATAAACAGTTATCTAAAGGAAGTTATTACGCTTGTTTCGGAGCAATTTGATTATGTAGTTATTGACGGAGAAGCTGGTATTGAACAAATAAATCGACGTGTAATGGAAAAAGTTACGTATCTTATTTTGGTTACGGATCCTAGCAAAAAGGGGACGCAAGTTGTCCAAACAATAAAAAAAGTTGCGGATGAACTTGTTATGTATAAAGATATTGCTGTTATAGTAAATCGACTTTCCGATGTTTCATTAAAAGATTTTATAGATACGGGAGGAATAAAAATCTTGTCGTATATAGATAACGACAATAATTTGGCTTTATGCGATGTAAAAGGTCAAGATGTTTTGAACCTTTCGTCTGATAGTTCTATTGTGTGCGGAGTAAAAGAGGCTCTGCAAAAATTAAATATTCTTTAGGAGGAGTCCGAATGAAAGATTTGAAACATTTGGTGTATTTTGAAAAATTGTTGGAAGAGTCTCATAACGAACTTATACGGCAGGCAAAAAAAGAAGGAAAATTGATGATAGGTTACACTTGCTACCATATGCCTGAAGTTGTGTTAAATGTAGATAACTGTGTTTCAATTAGGATGCGAGCACCAAACACGGGAGCGATGGATATTGCTTCATATTACATGTCAAATTATACTTGTGAATTTTGCCGAGCACTTTTGGAAAGAGCATTTGAAGGCGGTTTTAATTTTTTGGATGCATTTTGTGCAGTAGATGCTTGTGCCATGATGAACCGTATGGCAGAAAATACAGAGTTGCTTAAGTTAATTCCAAATGAAAAATTTTTTGTAACACATGCGGATATCCCGTACAAAGTTGAAGATTACAGTATTGAACATCATGTAGTCCAAATACGCAAGAGAGTTCTTGAGCAGCTGCATTCGGTGTATGGAGTTGATATATCTGATAGTGCTTTACGTGATGCAGTTAAAAGACATAATGAAGTTTGCAAGATTATTTCAGAGATTTCAGAGTTACGAAAGCTGGAAAATCCTCCAATAACAGGTTATGAGTTTCACGTAATAACAATGGCGACATATTCTTGTCCAAAATATCTGATAATTGATAAATTACGAGAAACTTTAGAAGAGATAAAAAACAGACAAGTTGAAGACAAACCTTGGTACAGAGCTCGTGTTGTTTTGGTAGGCAGTGAAGTAGATGACTTGAGTTTCACAAAATTAATTGAAGACTGCGGGGTTATGATTGTTGCCGACAGGTATTGTTTCGGTTCAATTCCGGGACGTGAAGTTATTGAATTGAATGACACGGAAGATGTACTTACCCAAATTTGCAGACATTATTTGCAAACAAGTGAGTGTCCTCGTTTTATGAGTAATAGTAAAGTAAAACAGAGATTCAACACAGCTGACAGGCTTTTAAAAGAATACAATGCTGAAGGTATAATTTACGAACAAATAAAGTTTTGTGATTTCTGGGGATTTGAACGGGCTTTGGCAAGTCATGTACTTACAAAAGATTATGGTCACAATGTTTTGTCTATAGACCGTCCATACGTATCAAGAAGTTCGGGACAATTAAGAACAAGAATACAAGCTTTTGTTGAAAGTCTTGAGATCAAAAGAATTCAAAAAGAAAGCGAGGGTGCATAATGAAAAAAGAAAAATTTAGACAAAGCTTTTGGGACTGGCTTACCTACGGCGATAGGAGGCTGGGGGTGTTGTTCAAAGAAGGCAGAATGGCTTTTTGCCGAAGAGAATGGCGAGGTGTGAAGAGTACTTTCATTGATTATATCAACTGGCTAAAATTATGGGGAGTGTTGATAGCTTTTACGATGAAAGCTCCGTTTGCTATCGGTATGGCATTTTTTAAATACCGTTGGTTGGCTTCCTATTTGTCTGTTCCTGCTTTTGTAGATAGAAATTCTATGGGATTAAGAGGTGCTCATCTTGAAATCTGTCACATCAATTTTAGGACAATTATTGCACAGGGAACTGTTTATATTGCAAATTTGATCAAAGCCGATAAAACTTTGGGAAAAAATAAACGTCTTTCAAAAAAAATGGTGTTGTTTGATGAAATGACAATGTCTCAGATTATGGCAGGTTTTCCGAATTTGGTTGGTGTTCCTTATCAGCTTATGCCGGTATTTTTGGTTTCAGAAATAGATCAGCTTTCATGTATTCCGTATATTGACGCTGTCGAAAGTTATGGTTTGCCTTCAGATACTTGTCCTGTTCCTACCAGCGAGGCCGGAGCTGCCATTTTGGGAGCTTTTCCTCCGTGTGGAGCCTGTTTTATTTCAAGTACAATGCCTTGTGACGGAAGTGTTATGGCTTCTGCATTTCAAGAAAGGGGAATGGATATTCCTGTGTTCCCATTGTCTTTTCCTGTTCGTTATAGGGATGAAGAAACTTTGCAATATGCCGTTGAGGATGTAAAAAAATGTATTGAATTTATTGAGCAGAAAACAAATGCAAAATTTGACTGGGATGCATATTACAAAAATATTTCTCGCTTTAATACAGAGAATTTAATGGAACAGGAAAGATGGGAGATTAACAAAACTAATTTGCCTGTTGTTACAGGCTCTTCCTTGGGATTGTTCAGAGAGTTTGCATATCAGATTGAAGGTGGGCTTGGAGATGATTTTTTAAAGGCTTACAAGAAAGTCAACAAGATTATGTACAATGTTCACAAGCGAAAGAAAAATTTTGGTAGGCAAACTCGGTTTAGAGGAATCGTATGGAGTTGTCCTGCACATTTTTATGCGAACTTTTCTACATGGCTTCAGTGTTGTTGGGGTATTACAGTTTTGGCGGATATGGAAGTTCTTAATTTTACAAAGCAGCTTAATGTTGATAACAAAGAAGAGGCTTTTAAGGATTTAGCAAGATTGTATGAGCGAATGGTCATGAGAAAACATACAAACGGCGGTTATGAAAATGTTCTGCCGGAATTATGGAGAGTTGTAGAAGAGTTCAAAGCGGATATAGTAATTATGTACCAGCATGTGGCTTGTAAAACTATGGTTGGTCTTCAAGGATTATTTGATGAGCAAGCTAGAGAAAGAGGGGTTCATCTTATTTGGGTTCCTCATGATTTGATGGATCCTCGTACTATTTCCAGACGTGAAATGCGTGAGTGTGTAAGCAGATATATGCAGTCTGTAATGCAAGCAGAACCGATAGATCCAAGTCTTATGGATATTGAAGACACTGCAACTTGGTAAGTTAAAAGTTGCCATACAAGATTTTAGGAGGATTATATGAGTGAGTATTATTTTGGCGGATGTGATGTTGGTTCAACATATACTAAGTGTGTGATTTTGGATGAAACCGGAAAAATTATAGCACATACAACACAGAGGAGTAAGATGAATGCTGAAGCGTCGGCAAGGGGTGCTATGGAAGAAGTTCTTGCAAATATTTCCGCTGTAAAAGATTCCAAAGATTTAACATATCTGATCGGAACCGGATATGGAAGGAATAAAGTACCTTTTGCAGATGAAAATATTTCGGAAATCAGCTGTCATGCTATGGGAGTTCACGTTACAAATCCTGCGGTAAAAGCAATCATTGATATCGGAGGGCAGGATGTAAAAGGAATTGCCATTGATACAGATGGAACTGTTAAAAACTTTGCAATGAATGATAAATGTGCTGCAGGAACAGGACGTTTTTATGAAGCTATGGCAAATGCTTTTGAAATGACTTTGCCGGAATTTTCAAAATTGTCGCTTGATGCTGAAAATATTATTCCTATAACTGCACAGTGTACCGTGTTTGCAGAAAGCGAAGTTATTACCCTTGTAGGAGAAGGAAAACCTATGGCAGAAATTGCTGCAGGAATTCAAATGGCAGTTGCAAAACGATGCTTTGTTATGGCAAAAAAAGCGGGAGCTACGGATAGTATAACTCTTACCGGTGGATGTGCAAAAAATATAGGACTAAAAAAAGCAATAGAGCATGTGCTTAAACTAAAAGTTGTTGAACTTGATATTGATCCTCAATTGATGGGAGCTTTGGGTGCAGCTGAATTTGCACGTCAAAAAGGAATGTCAATGCTTTCCAAAAAATCAAAGGAGGCTTAGTCATGGCTTGGTATTGGATTGTACTGATTGTGCTGGGTGCGTTTTTTTTGCTGACGTTTATAATCTTTATCAGTAATTTAGATATGAAGTTGGTTGCAGTTATTTATAAATTTTTGCAAAAGTTTCATGATAAACTCGATAGCAAAAAGGAAGATATATTTTAATGAAGCTTTATGACAGCCTTATAAAAGATGTATACCATGTTTTAGAAAATTCTCCTTCTCAAACTTGGGATTTTAATCCGAAAAAAGGTTGGAATGATCTTGGTGAACATGAAGTTGTGTTGCTGCATGACAGTGCTTTTGAAATGGGAGGCAGTGGTTTTGCAGCAGCAAATTGTTTATGTGTTACGGAAGATAAAGAGCTTGTGGGAAAGGACAGAATACTGTTGTTTGGAGAAGATATAAGTGATATAAAACAAGACTGTCCTTTTGCCCGCATAACGCTGGTTAGCGTTGAGAATATGAGCGGCGATGAAGATGATTTATACCGCCAGATAAAAAATATTGAATTTGCAAAGTATCATATTTATCCTGAAGGCTACATGATGCGGATTTCTTCTGAAAATTACCGGGAGCAGGTTCGTATAAGTAAAGAAGCTGTAAAAAAGAAAATTAGTTTTGAGAATATCGGAAATAATTTTATTTCACGATATAAGCAGGATAGCTTGGTAAAGAATGTATGCATAATCTTTATTACCGGAAGTGATGTCATCGATAAAATTTCAATTCTTGCAAAAAAGGCAAACGATACTACTTGTGCGCTTTGCCATATAATGGACGGAATTTCTACAGATTGTTCTGCTTGTAATTTAAAAGAAATATGCAAAGAAGTTGAAGGTTTAAAAGAACTTCATTTTAAACACAACAAAAAAAATAAGTAAATTAACAAAACTCTAAAAAGTTTTATAGCAAATTTTTGACAAAATCAAATGAAAATATCAAAAATTTTGTGTCTTATTTTTTAAATGTCCTATATTTGAGTATTTTGGACGTACTTGCTGTACTGTTTCTTTTAATGATGTTAGAATACTAATTTTGTAAGGAGATTTTATGATAAAAGGAATTGTTTATACTTCTGAAACAGGTCATAGCAAGGAGTATGCAGAGTTGTTAGGAAAGCAAACTGGTCTGAAAGTTTTTCCGCTTGATGATGTAGATTTAGAGAAAGGTTCCCAAATTATTTATTTTGGCTGGATCTGTGCCGGAAAAATTAAGGGCTTTGATAAAGCTGCAAAAAACTACGAAGTTAAGGCAGTTTGTGGTGTAGGAATGGGGCCTGCAAGTAAGGTGCTTGAAGAGAAAATTTCTAAAACGCTAAAAAATAAAACTATTGCATTTTTTTATCTACAAGGGGGATTGCAATTGCAAAAACTTTCCGGTTTGAATAAATTCATAATGATACTTGTATCTAAATCAATACGAAAGTCCATTGAAGCAAAAAATTCTCTTTTAGAAGATGATAAACTCATTCTAAAAATGGTAAATGAGGGTGCTTCTGTAGTAAAGGAAAGTAGCCTTAGTTCAATTATGGATTGGTATACAAAAAACAATCGGTAATGAATAGTTAAAAATCTATAAGACTTTCAATATTTAAAGATAAAAACTTTGGAAGTCTTGCTATAAAATCGTAAAAGACAAAAAAAAAGAACCGAAAAGGAGGAAATCGGTTCTTTTTTTGTATTGCTGTATGTATTGAATATACAAGAATTTAAAAAAAAAGTCAATAGAATATAGAAAAAAATGTATTTTTTTTGAAAATTTTGCATTATAAGCAATAATTTGCTTTTTATAAGCAATGGCTGTAAAAAACTTGCAGGAAATCTTGAGTAAGTAAAAAATATTATAAAAATAAGAGTTGTTCACTGCAAGAAAGGGCGTTATAATATTTAAAAAGGAAAGCTATTTTTTATAGTTTAATTTTATTGATACGTAATTTATTAGGAGGCAATTTGAGCAACTATGGAAGACTACAAAAAATTTATAAATGAAGTTAGAAGATCTGTTCCCACACCTAAAGATTTGGTTGATAAAAACGGAAAGTTTGTTTTTGGAACTTTTGACCAAGAATTTGAAACAATGCATTTGTTAAAAGCAAAGCGTCCTACAAAGGCACCTACGTTTTTGAATAAGTTAAAGCTTACTTTGTGGGAAGCAACTGAAATTCATTTGAAAAACGGTGTTCTTCTTGCAGTTGTTTGCGATATGGGTTTTTTTGGTAAAACATTCAATCTTTTTTATGACAAAAGATCCAGAAAAGTATATTGCTGGGATACTAACTTAAAAAGTAGAAAAACAAAAATTGCTCCGAATTTAAAGGATGGCAAGGTTTCTTTTGCTGAGACTCCTGTAAGTTCTGTTAAGTGTACAAATTTTTTAAATGAGGGTATGGCAAAAATCGAAGGTTTCCATACCGGAAAATGTCTTGTTACAAAAACAAGCGAAACAAAAACTATTGTAGAATCCATAAAAGAAAATTACGAACAGGCCGATATAGAATACAGTTTTGATTTACAAAGACTTTCTTTACCATGTGTTTGTTCAATGCCATTTCCTCATAGCAAAAATCGTTCCGTTTACAGCCAAAAAGATTTTTTTAAAGCAACAGGACGGCTTGTTATAAACGGAGAAGAAATGATTAGCGATGATGATACCTGTGCCATAATTGATGATCACAGAGGATATTATCCTAGAAGAGCACATTATGACTGGCTTACAACTATGGGAAAATGTAAAATTGACGGTGAAGAAAAATGGCTTGCGTTTAATCTTACTAGAAATCAATCTATAGATCAGGAAAAATACAATGAGAATTTAATATGGTTTGAGGGAAAAA
The DNA here is from genome assembly GCA_052173655.1 of Treponemataceae bacterium. Classification (GTDB taxonomy): domain Bacteria; phylum Spirochaetota; class Spirochaetia; order Treponematales; family Treponemataceae; genus RGIG9060. The sequence goes on from JBQMYD010000002.1 coordinate 8,185, forward strand.
CCAGTCTTATTCCTCCCGTTTTATTTACAAGAACCATAGAGTCAAAAGATTTTAAAAATTATTCGGAATGGAACGTAAAAGACGAGCATGACATGGTGAATTTGAAATACAAAGTTCATAATATGAATCCTATGATTTTGCATACTCCCGCACTAAAAATTGACTATTACATATCTTTCGGTGAGCTTGAAGGTTACATAAGAGATGAGGATGGTAATAAGTACGTTCTGGATGGAATGATGGGGCTGGGAGAGGATAAAACTCTTTTAGTTTAGCTTGAATATTATTTGGTGTTGTTTTTATAAACTGTTTTTCTCATAAAAGAGTATTTGTGCTGGAAACTTATATAAAAAGATACTAGAATTAGGATATGTATCGGATTTATGTTGAGAGAAAACAGGGTTTTAAAAACGAAGCAATTAGGATCAAGCAAGAGCTTGTAGAATTTTTGGGAATTTCCGGAATAAAAGAAGTTCGTTATTTGAACAGGTATGATATAGAAAATGTACCTGAAAATATAATAAAAGATTCTGCACAGAAAATTTTTTCAGAAGCTCAAAGTGATATTTATTATTTTAAAACATTTCCACGTGAAAAAGATGATATTGTAATTGCATGGGAATATCTGCCCGGGCAATATGATCAACGTTCAGATAGTGCTTTGCAGTGTTTATCGCTGTTAAAGGCAAGTTTTGATCATAAAAACAATATCAGTACCAATGCAGAGTCCAAAAAAGAAAATACAGAATCTGTTAGAGTAAAATCTGCAAAGATAGTTGTTTTGCAGGGAAATATTTGTGAAGAACAAATCAAACGGATTGAAAATTATTTAATAAATCCTGTCGATTCAAGGCACACAAGTTTGGAAATGCCGGAAACTCTAAATATTGAAATAATCCAACCCAAAGATATTCCTGTTCAGGAAGGTTTTATCAATTACAATCAAAACGAACTGAATGATTACCGTCAAAAAATGGGACTTGCCATGGATACGGCAGATATTGAATTCTTACAAAAATATTTTGCCGCAGAAGGTCGTGATCCTACAGAAACTGAAATTCGTGTATTGGATACATACTGGTCGGATCATTGCAGGCACACAACTTTTAACACAGTTCTGGATGAAATAAAAATTGAGGAAGGTGAATACAAAGTTTTATTTGAAAAAGCACTCCTTGATTACAATTTGACGAGAACTGATGTTTATGAGAAAAACGATGAAAGTAATTCAACTTATAAAGTAAATAAAAAACCGGTTTCTCTAATGGATATGGCTTGTATAGGGGCAAAATATCTTAAAAAACACGGAAAACTGAATGACATAGAAATTTCTAAAGAGATAAATGCTTGCTCAATTTATATCGATGTTCATAAAAAAAATGTTGAAACAAAAAAAGAAGAAACAGAACGATGGCTTTTAATGTTCAAAAATGAAACTCATAACCATCCGACCGAAATTGAACCTTTTGGTGGTGCGGCAACTTGTATTGGAGGGGCTATACGAGATCCTCTTAGTGGAAGAAGTTGGGTTTATCAGGCGTTGCGTGTTACAGGTTGTGCAGACCCTACGGTTCCTTTAACTTGTGCTCGCAGGGGAAAATTGCCTCAAATGAAATTGACTAGAGAGGCGGCTGCAGGTTTTAGTTCTTACGGAAATCAAATCGGGCTTACTACAGGACAGGTTGCAGAAGTTTATCATCAAGGATTTGAAGCTAAAAGAATGGAGCTTGGAGCTGTAATTGCAGCCGGTCCTGCTTCAGTTGTAATGCGTGAAGATCCGGAAAATGGAGACTGCATTATTTTGGTAGGTGGAGGAACAGGTCGGGATGGAATTGGGGGTGCAACCGGAAGTTCAAAAGTTCATAATGAAAAATCAGTAGAAACAGCCGGAGCCGAAGTTCAAAAGGGAAACGCTGTTGAAGAGAGAAAAATTCAAAGATTGTTCCGAAATCCTGAAGTTAGCAAAATGATCCGAAGATGTAATGACTTTGGTGCCGGAGGAGTTGCTGTTGCTGTAGGAGAACTGGCTGCCGGATTGGAAATAGATTTGGATTGCGTTCCTAAAAAATATGAAGGATTGAACGGGACGGAGCTTGCAATCAGTGAAAGTCAAGAAAGAATGGCAATAGTTGTCCGAAAAACTGATGTTGAAAAATTAATTGAAGCTGCGGAAAAAGAAAATTTACATGCGGCTTTAATTGCAAAAGTTACGGATACAAATCGACTTGTTATGAAGTGGAGAGGGAAAACGATTGTAGATATTGATCGAAATTTTTTAGATACTGCAGGAGCTCAAAGAAGCACAAAAGTTTTTATAGAAAATCCTGCAGCAGAAAGTCCTCTTTGTAAGCCTCTTGCTTGCGTTTCAAAGGAAAAAGATATAAAGAAAAAATGGCTTGCAAATATAAGTTCTTTAGAATGCTGTTCCCAAAGAGGTTTGGCTGAACGATTTGACGGTTCAATAGGCTGTGCAACCGTAAATTTCCCTTTTGGTGGAAAATATCAAGGTACTCCCGAATGTGGCTGTACTGCAAAAATTCCGGTTTTGTTTCCTTATGAAACGGATACTGCCAGTATCATGACTTACGGATATGATCCGGGAATAGCATCATGGTCTTCGTATCATGGTGCACAGATAGCAGTTTTAAGTTCTCTTTCAAAAATTGTTGCACTTGGAGGAAACGCCGAAAACTGCCGACTGACATTTCAAGAATACTTTGAGCGAACAGTAAGTGATAAGTCTTGGGGAAAACCTGTAGCAGCTCTTTTGGGTGCTTTACAGGCTCAAAAAGCAATGGGAACTGCAAGTATAGGCGGAAAAGATAGTATGTCAGGTTCTTTTGAAGAACTTACTGTTCCTCCGACTCTTGTAAGTTTTGCAGTTGCTACCGAATCTACGAAAAATATACAAAGCGGGTCTTTTAAAAAAATTGGCAGCAATGTTTATTGTGTACGTCAAAAATACGATCAAAAATTAACACCGGATTGGGAATTTTTTAAGCAGACAGTTCGTTCGTTGTATGAATTAAATAAAAATGGAAAAATTAATGCAATGTATCCTGTAGGAGCAGGAGGAATTGCTGAAGCCGTTACAAAAATGGCATTTGGAAACAAAATAGGTTTTGAATTTTCAAATGAATGTTTTGAATCTGAAAATTATAATACTTCCGGTTGTAACGGTGATTGTGAACTTCCTAAAAATGTTGAGCAAAATCTTTTTGGCAGTTTTTACGGATCAATCATTGTTGAAACGGATGAGAAACTTGAAAATTTTATATCAGATGCAGAATTAATCGGAAAAACAATTAAGGATTCAAAAATTAAAGTTCACGGGGTTTCTATAGACCTTGAAGAAATAAATAAAGAATGGGAAAGAAAGCTTGCAAAGGTTTTTGCACCGATAAGTGATAAGAATTCTGTTGAAGCTGTTTTACCCGATGAAAAAACAATGCCTGAATGGGCAAAAAAAGTTCATCCAAGTGTAAAAAATGCTACAAAAATAAGTGCTGATTTTGGCAAAAACCGTAGTAAAAAATGTTTTTGTAATTTAAATAAATCCGGAGTAAAACCAAAGGTGATTTTGCCTGTTTTTCCGGGAACAAACTGCGAATTTGATATGGCAAGAGCTTTTTCGTTGGCAGGAGCTGAGAGTGAAATTTTTGTTTTCAAAAATTATTCAAAAAACGCTTTGGAAGATTCTCTAAAAGAATTGGAAGGAAAAATAAAAGATGCTCAAATTTTTGCATTAAGCGGCGGTTTTAGCTGTGGGGACGAACCGGACGGAAGTGGAAAATTTATTGCAAACGTTTTGCGTGAACACCGTATTGCTGATTCTATAATGGATTTAATAAAGAACAGAGATGGGCTTGTGCTTGGTATTTGTAACGGCTTTCAGGCTTTGATAAAAGTAGGGCTTGTTCCTTATGGAGAAATTAGGGCTGTTACCGAAGATATGCCTACATTAACATTCAATACGATAGGCAGGCATATAAGCCGTGTTGCAAGAACTCGTCTTACAAGTGCAAAAAGTCCTTGGGCACTGAATTCTACTGTTTTGGCAGACGGTTATCATATGATTCCTATTTCTCATGGAGAGGGACGGGTTATTATAGGCAATCATTTGGCAAAGGAATTGTTTGATAATGGGCAGGTATTCAGTCAGTATTGTGATGAAAGCGGGAATCCTGCAATTTATGAGCCTGATAATCCTAACGGTTCTCAATTTGCAATTGAAGGGCTTACAAGTCCGGATGGGCATGTGCTTGGAAAAATGGGGCATAGCGAAAGGACTATAGGAGTTGAAACAATGGAGGATATTCCTGATTTAATAAAAAATATAAACGGCAACAAGACCGAAAATATTTTTGCTGCAGGCGTAGAATATTTTTGCTAACGAGCTTAAAATTTGAATCATAAGGAAAATAAAAAAATGAAAAAAAATCTATCTGTAATTTTAGGAATGTTTTTTGTTTTTAGCTCTCTTTTTTTTATCGGCTGTGAAAATACAGGAGAAAGTCCGTGGACTACAAATTGGGAACAAGCTGTTACAAAAGCAAATGAAAGCCGGCAAAATATTCTTCTTTTCTTTTCTACTCTCGAAGGTGAAGAAGAAAATCCTGCCGTGTTCCTAAGCCAAAATTTAAATAATGCTTTCAGCAAAAGTTATTTTAGAAAAAAAGTTGCAAAAAATTATGTTTTGATGAATATAAACTTTAATTCCAACAAAGAGGAAGTTGACTATGAACAATTAACAAATGCTTCTTCTTTGGTAAATAAATATGCTATTCAATCTTTGCCTACAATTCTTTTGGTAACTCCGGAAGGTTATGTAATTGCTTCGATAACCGGTGAAAAAATAGAAGAAAAACCGTCAAAAATAATAAAAAATCTTGCAAGTTCCAACGGAAAATCAAAAAAGGTTACAAAGCTTAGAGCTGAACTTTCTGAAGAAATTGAAATAAAAAAATTGTTCATTATCGATAAATTGATTTCAAATCTTGATCCGGATTATCAGTATCTTTTGGTTGAATTGATTAGTGAAATAAAATTGTCAGATCCTGATAACGAAAGCGGTTTATTAAATAAATACATAATGAATTTTGCATACATAGAAGCCCTGGATGCATTTAACAGGGGAGATGCTCAAGAAGCTATCGATGTTTTTATTCGTGCTGCCGAAGATGAAAATATTATTGCTAAAGATAAACAGGAAGCCTATCAAACGGCAGCTTATTTACTTGCCAATACAGGATTAGGTACTAAGCAGCTTGTGATAGAATATTTAGAAAAAGCTAAAGATGCAAATCCAAAGTCCGATCAGGTTAAGGTAATTCAAGAAACAATTGACTATATAAAATCGGTATCTGAATCTGAAAACAATTCCTTGAATGATTCTTTAAATAAAACCGAAGCTCTTGCGGCAGAGGATGAATGATGGGCAGTGAGCAACCTCCTTGGGTCTTTACTCCTAAAATGATAGGATTACTGGTAACTGCTGCAGTTCTAATAATTTTTTCGATGATATTTTCTGCCGGAGAAAGTGCTTTTCTTTCGATTAATAAGTTACGCCTAAAGTTTTTGCGAAATAAAGGTGATAAAAAGGCTGTTAGAGCCGCTAGACTTTTAGATAAAAAAGAAAAACTGCTGAATACAATTCTTGTTGGAAATAATCTTGTAAATATATCGCTTTCTGCAATAATTACTTTTGTCTGTATAGAACTTTTTGGAATAACCGGGCTTGGCTTAGCAACGCTTGCAGTTACGGTTATTCTTTTGATTTTTGGTGAAATTTTGCCAAAAAGCATTGCAATACATTATCCTGAAAAAATAGCTTTTACTCTTGCTCCATTTATAGAATTTGTGGGAATTTTTGTAACACCTTTTGTTTTTATTTTAACAAAAACTGTACGTTTTATTGCGAAAATCTTTCATATTAACATTGAAGCAAAAAAAGTTTCTTTTACCGAAGAAGATATAAAGCAATACATAAAAGTTGGCGAAGAAGAAGGTATTTTAGAAAACGGCGAAAAAATAATGATGAATAGGGTTTTTAAATTTAGAGATTTAAGTGCACATGATATTATGACGCCCAGAACAAAAATTAAGGCAATTCCGATTGATATTTCATATAGAAACTTAATTGAATTTTATGAAAAAACAAATATTTCAAGGTTTCCTGTTTACAAAGCTAATTTGGATGACATAAAAGGAATTTTATACATGAAAGATGTTCTTTTCAGCAAGACTGATGGGCGAACTTTTAAGGCGAAAGATATAATGCGACCCCCTCTTTTCATTTTAGAAAACAAAAAAATGTCTTCAGTGCAGGAAATGATGGATAAAAACAGTGAAAGTATTGCAGTTGTAATAGATGAATATTCCGGAACAGCAGGAGTTTTGACAAAAAAAGATATTGCAAAAGAAATATTCGGCTACATTTACGATGAATTTGATACGGTAAAACCTCCGCAAATTAAAAAAATTAGCGATAACCAAATAATTGCGGACGGAAGTGTAAGATTAGTCGAAATAAATGAAATTTTTTCTACAAGTTTAAAAAGCAAAAATTACGAAACTTTAAACGGCTTTTTAACAGAAATTTTTGACGGATTTCCGGAAGTTGAAAATGTAATAAAAATAGATCCGATTGAATTTAAAATTTTGGATGTTGGAGAAAGAAAAATCAATAAAATTTTGATTACAAAGGAAAGCAAATGATATATGCCTGTTATTCAATAATACTGATAATTTTAATATATCTTAGCTCGTTTTTTTCAAAAAGTGAAACAGCATATCTTTCTCTTAACAAAATCATATTGCGTCAAGCTGTGGATGGCAAAAAAAAACATGCAAAGCTTATAAACCGCATGTACAATAAACGGGATAGGCTTTTGAGTGCAATTCTCGTTGGAAACAATTTTGTAAATACTCTAGCTTCAAGTGTTGCTACGGCATTTGCTGTAGATCTTTTAGGCAGAGGCGGTACAGGAGTTGCTGCCGCTATGATGACAATTTTTATTGTAGTTTTCGGAGAAATTTTACCCAAAACAGTTGCGTCGATTTATCCTTATGAAATTGCTTGCAAAACTGCCGTTTTTTTGAGTTTCTTTGATTATATCATGATTCCTATAACTTTTATTTTTGAATTCATAATAAAAAATATTAATAAATTTATTTCTTTGCTTTCAGGGGGAAAAAAACAACAGCTTATTACGGAAGAAGAATTAAAAACCTTAATTGATACCGGAAATCTTGAGGGCACTTTGGGAACAAATGAAAAGCATATTCTTCATAATATTGTTGAATTTTCTGATTTGCGTGTGCGTGATATTTGCAAACCAAAAGCTCTTGTGGCAGCTGTAAGTGATGAAAATGATTATGACCATATTCTTGAAGTTTTTTCTCGTTTTGGTTATTCAAAATTACCCGTTTATCATGAAAGCATGGATAATATTGTTGGAGTTCTTCATTTCAAGGATTTATTTAACTATAAAAGTTTTAATTTAAAAAAGCAGGTTAGACCTGTTTGTTACGTTCCTGAAACTATAACGGCTTTGAATGTATTACGATATTTTAAAAAAGAAAAACAAAATATTGCAATTGTTGTTGATGAACACGGAAGCAATTGCGGTTTGATAACTATGGATGACATTTTACGTTCTATTTTGGGTGTAACCATGCGAATATTTGACGATGCTGAGGATAATCCCTTGAATCGAGTTGAAGTTTTAAATACAAACCAATTTATTGTTCCCGGAGAAATAAGAATTTCGGATTTTAACCAAGCTTTTTTAATGAATTTAAAAAGTGAGGAATTCGATACTTTGGGGGGGTGGATTTTGGAACAATTTGGAACTTTGCCCAGTACCGGAGAGGCAATAAAAAGACAAAATGCCATTTTTTATATTGAAGATCAAGGACAGCGTAGAATAAAAAGTGTAAGGGTTACCTTGGTATAATTATGAAAAATAAAAAATTGAGTAAAATTAAAATCATATTCGTAAGTTTTTTTGTTTTTTTTATTTTTATTCCATGTTCAGTTTGTCTTTTTTTAATTTGTACTCCAAAAGCAAATACAATAACACAATACAATGACTATATTTTTTTACTTGGAGGAGGTTTGAGTAAAGAAGGAAAACTTTTTCCTCAAACAGAAAAAAGATGCGAAAAAGCCGTAAAAGTCTGGCAAAATGTAAAAACTTTGTACGGTGAAAATACGAAAATTATAGTTACAGGCGGAACTTTAAAAGCTTCCGGAAGTAATGAAGCTTATGCTATGAAAACAAAACTTATTGAGCTTGGAATTTCGGAACAAGATATTTTACCGGAAGATAAAGCTTTGGATACCATACAAAATTTTAAATATTCTGCCGGATTGATTGCTCAATTTGAAGGAATTTCTCTTGAGCAAGCTTTGGAACGTAATATTATAGTTGTTACTCAAAAATTTCATCTTCGCAGAGCTTTATTTATTGGAAAACGATTGGGATTTAAAAATATTAGCGGTTTTGGAGCTGACAGCACTCCCTCATCAATTTTTGTAAGTTATGGGCGAGAAATTTTATCTTACATAAAACTTGCTTTACGTATTATTTTTACCGGAGAACCAAAAAAAATACAGGAATCGCAAGAAAACTTTAATTGTTTACGTTTTAAAACAGATTTCCCGGAAAGTGCGGTATTAAATCTGTAGCCTTTTTTATTTCTTCATCAGTTGGAATATAGTCTTTCATGTTGCCGTCGTTAAAATTTTTGTAACTTGCCATATCAAAATAACCGGTTCCTGTAAGTCCAAATAAAATAACTTTTTCTTCTCCGGTTTCTTTGCATTTAAGGGCCTCATCAATGGCAACTTTTATTGCGTGTGCACTTTCCGGAGCAGGCAAAGTTCCTTCTGTACGGCAAAAAAATTCCGCTGCTTCAAAAACTTCTGTCTGTTCTACGCTTTTTGCTTCCATGTAGCCGTCGTGATAAAGTTGACTCAAAATTGAACTCATGCCATGATACCTGAGTCCTCCTGAATGACTTGCACTTGGCATAAATTGACTTCCCAATGTGTACATTTTTTGCAAAGGACAAACTTTTCCGGTATCGCAATAATCATATGCAAAAACTCCACGAGTTAAACTTGGGCAACTTGCAGGTTCTACAGCAATAATTCTGTAGTCATTTTCGCCTTTGAGTTTTTCCCCCATAAAAGGAGAAATAAGTCCGCCTAAATTGGAGCCTCCTCCCGCACACCCAATGATTATATCAGGCTTGATAGAATATTTTTCCATTGCAATTTTTGCTTCCATTCCTATGATAGTTTGATGCAATAAAACTTGATTTAAAACAGAGCCTAAAACATATCTGTAACCTTCTTTGTTTGTTGCAGTTTCTACTGCTTCAGAAATTGCACACCCCAACGAACCGGAACAATCCGGAAATTCTAAATTGATTTTTTTGCCTATTTCGGTTTCCGTTGACGGAGAGGGAATTACCTTTGCTCCGTAGGTACGCATAACTTCTCTGCGATGGGGCTTTTGTTCATAAGAGCATCTTACCTGAAAAACTATGCATTCCAGATCAAGATATGCACTTGCCATAGCAACTGATGTTCCCCATTGTCCTGCTCCGGTTTCTGTAGTTACGCCTTTTAAGCCTTGTTTTTTTGCGTAATATACTTGAGCTATTGCACTATTTAATTTATGACTGCCGGAAGTATTGTTTCCTTCAAATTTATAAAAAATTTTTGCAGGAGTTCCCAGTTTTTTTTCAAGACAATACGCTCTTGTTAATGGAGCAGGTCTGTACATTTTGTAAAAGTCTAGAATTTCTTGAGGGATAGGAATTTGTCTATCGGTGTCATTTAACTCTTGTTTTGCAAGTTCTATACAAAATACCTTGCTCAAATCTTCAAGTGTTGCAGGTTCATAAGTTACAGGATTTAAAAGCGGAGACGGTTTTGTTTTCATATCAGCACGAATATTGTACCAATATTTGGGCATTTCATTTTCACTAAGATAAATTTTGTAAGGAATTTCTTGCTTGTCCATTTTTTTCACCTCGTTATTATTAATAGTAATTATATATGTTTCTGTAAAAAGAAACAAGAGTGTTTTTAATTTTCTGAAGGTTCTTAACAAAGTAATTTAAGTTTAGTATAATAAGGATAAATAAGACTTGATGATTATGAAAAAAATAGGATTTGACAACGCAAAGTATTTGAAGATTCAGTCTGAGCATATAAAAGACCGTATAGCTCAATTTGGAAATAAACTTTATTTGGAGTTCGGGGGCAAACTTTTTGACGACTATCATGCAGCTAGAGTTCTTCCGGGATTTCAACCTGACAGTAAGCTTAAAATGCTTATGCAACTTGCAGATTGTGCTGAAGTTGTTATTGTTATAAGTGCCACCGATATAGAAAAGAATAAGGTACGCAGTGATCTTGGAATAACCTATGATATGGACGTTTTGCGTCTTATTGATGAGTTTTCCAATGTTAATCTTATTGTTTCGAGTGTTGTAATTACTCACTATGAAAGACAGTCGTCTGTAGAACTTTTTAAGAAAAAGCTTTCTAAGATGCGTATAAAAACTTATTATCATTATCTTATAGAAGGCTATCCTTCAAATGTTTCTTTAATTAATAGTGAACAAGGTTTTGGTAAAAATGATTATATAAAAACAACAAAACCTTTGATCGTAGTTACAGCTCCCGGGCCCGGAAGCGGAAAGATGGCTACATGTTTGAGTCAACTCTATCATGATCACAAGCATGGAATAAAAGCAGGTTATGCTAAATTTGAAACGTTTCCTATATGGAATATTCCTTTAAAGCATCCTGTGAACATTGCATATGAGGCTGCTACTGCCGATTTAAATGATGTAAATATGATAGATCCTTTTCATTTGGAAGCATACGGGCAGACCACTGTCAATTATAATAGGGATATCGAAATTTTTCCGGTGCTGAATACGATTTTTGAAGCGATTTACGGTAAAAGTATATATAAATCTCCAACAGATATGGGAGTAAATATGGCAGGAAACTGTATAATTGATGATGCAGTTTGCCGTGAAGCCAGTTGCCAAGAAATTATTAGACGTTATTATAGCACATTGAATAAATTTGCCGACGATAAACCTGTTGAAAATGAAATTTATAAAATTGAACTTTTAATGCGACAGGCAAATGTTACTACCGATGATCGAAAAGTTACGGTTTTTGCAAAAGAAAAAGCTTTAGAAACAGGAATGCCATCGGAAGCCATAGAACTTATAGATGAAAACGGAAAATGTACTTATATTACTTCAAAAACTTCAGATTTATTGGGAGCAAGTGCTGCATTGTTGTTAAGTGCTTTAAAGTATCTTGCAGGAATTGACCATGAAACTCAGTTAATAAGTGCTGAATGCATTGAGCCTATTCAGCAAATGAAAATCGAATATCTTTACGGAAAAAATCCTCGATTGCATACGGATGAGCTTTTGGTTGCACTTGCAATGCTTAGCAGAACTGACGAAAATTGCAAAAAAGCATTGAAACAGTTGCCTAACTTGAACGGCTGTCAGGTTCATACTACAGTTATGCTTAGTGAGGTTGATATAAAAATCTTTAAAAAACTTGGAATTGAATTTACAAGCGAACCTGTACGAAAAAAGAAATCTGTAAAATACTGATTTAATCGCTTGGGTTGTTTCCTGATGAAGATTGTTGTTCTTCGGCTCGTTTTTCCATTCTTTCCTTTTTTGCTTTGTTAAAAAGTTTTAGCTGATCTGTTCTAAGCGGAACGGAAAAAATCAAAGAACCGTCTTCAGGATTCGTTCTAAAAGGAACTTTTGCATTAGATTCGTATGCAGGACTGTCTTTGTCCGAAATCCACCAGTCCAAAACATTTAGAATACTCAAAGTGTATTTTAAAAGATTTAAATTCGTTGTTTTTGTAGATTTAGGACCACCTAAAAGCGAAGTAACTCTTTCTGATGTAGGATTTTTTACATCAAAACGGTAAATGCTTAAAATATTGGAACATCCTATAGCTTCTTCTTTTTTGTGATCACTTGAATTTTCCCCTTTTAAAAGTTCAATTCCTTGGGATTCAACTTCAGCAATCAAGTTTGAAAAACAGTCTTTTAAAAAATCAACTCTTGCCGGTAATGATTTTTCAATTTCTTCGCGGACGGTACGCTCCATGAAAAAAAATTCATAATTCAGATTAGGCAAAAACATGATTTTAGCCTGCCATAACATTCTGCTCATTTGTTTTCTGGCATACGGAGTTTTTAAAAAATCGGGCTGACTGTAAGAGCTGTTTACGATTTTTTTTAATTCCGTAAGATAATCACGTTCAAATAAAGATTCCCGATAAAGACTCCATTCAGAAAAAACATCTGCAAGTGAATCTTTGTAAGAAGCAAAATCCGGATTTTTATCTATCGTAAACTTCATGTTACGGCAGCCTTGAAAAAGATCTTCAAGAATTCTATGTAAGACAATAGTTAATTGCATAGGATTTTTTTCTGAAAGTAAATTAAAACCGTCTACAAAAGAATATATATTTTGAAAATACGGATAAAAATCTGCACCCCTGCCTGCTTTCTCCCAGCCTGCTTCCGGAAAAAGTTTTTCCAATAAGTCGATGCCTTGTTTTACATCTGCACTGAAAAATACTGAATCGGAATTTGACCGGCTATCTTCATTTTCAATTTCACCATTATTATCTTTTTCATCTTCTTCCTTTTGTGGAGAGCTGTCTTCAGTTTTTTGCGTTTCTTCCTGATTTTCGACTTTAGAAACCACTTCTTTATCCTGTGAATAAGTTTCAGAATCTTGATTTTTTTCGGGTAATATTAGATCAAATTTTGTCATTCCTAAAAAAGTAAGAATTTTAGGCATATTTTTATTAAAAAAACGGGCAAAAGGCAGAACTTCCGTATGAACCATACGCATTAAAAGAGGATAAAGTCCTTTTATTACGTTGTTGTATATGTAAGACCACTCCGCACAAGCTTCACGTACAAAGCGTATATTTTCTTCCTGCTTTAATTTTAGCCCATCGGTCATATCGCTAAACGATGTTTTTATCAATTCAGGAACGCCCTGTTCTCCCAAAAAAAACAAAGTCAAAAGAGGTTTAAATATTTCTTTGATAAAAGGAACCATAGCAGAAATTGTAATTTCATTCGGATGCATTGCGTAACTTCTCTGAAGGTCTCGCAAATTTTCCATATTGTAGGAACAGCAATAGCGTAAAAATCTGAACTTTGGAGCTTGGCTTTCATTAATCTTTGATAGATAAACGTTCCCGGCACATTTTGACATTGATTTTACGGATGAAAAAAAATGTTGCATATGAGCTACATAATTCATCAGTATTATCGTAACAAATTCTTCGGAAACCTTATCCGGAACTTTTCCCAGTGTAAAAATAATTGTAAATATGCTGGGAAGTTTTTTTATTCTGTATTCAGATTGAGCCATTAGTTTGTCGAATTTTGAACGAGTTTTACTGTCAATTTCGGGAATGTTTGAAGTATTTTTTACGGTTTTTTTCGCTTTTGGAGTAATTGAAGAACTTGAAAAAGAACTGTTTTTTTCGGGATGTTCTCTTTTTTCGTTAAAAGATGTTCGGGACGGTTTTCGTGTATAATTTTGTGCTGTCTGCCTTGCATTCTTATTATATGAAGCTCTTGAGGAATTTCTAAAATTATCAAAAAGGGGAGTTTGTTCTACTCCAACTTCTCCTCCTAAAAGTTTTGCAACCCGTAAAGATTCTTCTTTTGAAATCTCCCCTAAATGTTTTCTTGTTTCTTCAAGCTCTCCGGGTTTGTAAATTGCTTTTGGGGAGTTATTCATATTCTTAACCTCAAATTCTTGATAATGCCGGTAAAATCTTTTAAAGTAAAAGACTCTCCGCTTTTTGAAACTATAACGCCATCAAATTTTCCAAAAATAAAATTATAGTGGATATTTAATATTACCAAACTCAAGAATTTTTGTCTTGTTGAAGAAGGGGTAAATGTCAAATCAATCATACCTTCAGTGTCTTGAATTATCCATTTTTTTGAAAGCCCATAAGGATGAGTGATCATAACTGGAGGCAGGGCAGTTAGTTCATTATTTACAAAAAGTGAATTTTCATTGTATTTGTCGGTATTTTCTGAAAAACAATCAAAATTTGTAAGTCTAAAAACTACGGAATTTTCTTTTATATTTCCTATGCCCGTTATTAAATTGCTCAAAATTCTGAATTTATAGTAGGCCCTTGCAGAGGTAAAAAGGCAAGTTACTTTTTGAGGAAGAAAAAACGGATTTTCATTTTGTTTTGAGGTAAAGACCCCTCCTGTTGACTTTATAAGGCGTTGATGTGAAACATAGCACCTTCGTGTAGTAGGAGCAGGGAGCACTGAAGTTAAAGTAGGATTTTTACAGTTGTATGAAGCGATAAAAGAGCCGTCAAAATTAGGCCTTACGTTGTCGCCTTTCATATGAAAAACTAACGAAAATCTGTTTTTCTTTTTATCCCATGCAAATCTGATATAACGTTTTTTGTTATGTATGAAACAAATTCCCTTGTCTAAATTTTTTGGAATTAAATGTCTGTGAATGCCGGTTATTCCTCTGTAAGAAAATCTTTGGTTTGTAGATTTGTTCCATATGTTTACTTCAAGCAAACCTATTATTCTGATATTCAACATGTCTATTGTTCCAAGAAATTCTTCTGTGTTGAATACAAAACTGCAAGTGGAGCGGATTCCAAGATTTGTAATCCATGTTGGTAGAGGAAAAATGCCATATGGCCTGTAAACTCCGGAAATCTTTATGCTTTTAGGAGGCGTATCATAGGAACCGAATAAAGACTTTCCATTTTTTATGAGAGTTTCCGGAGATTTGGATAATTCTCGTAAGTACATACTACTCTCCATTATATAATAACTTTGTTGTTTTTTCTACTTGTTCTTTATTTACTGTATAATAATATATCGAATACCCTTTAAAATTTAAATTTCGGATAAAGTCTACGTAGAAATTTTTATCTTGCACGTATGATTTTGAAAGATAAAAATCATTTGTCACAGGTTTTATGCTGGCAGCAGCATTTAATAACTTTATGCACGTTTCATTATTACCGTTTTCAAATTCAATTTGGGACATAAATATAGAAACATAGCATTTTTCAAAAGGAGTGTGTGCAGAATTTTGGGCTCTTGTCATAAGTTTTTTTGCATTTTCTTTGCTGCCGCCGGCTATTACAGGAGCATATTGATGCCATTGTGCAAGATTTGCAAGGCAAAAACAAAAATCTTTATCTATAGAAAGAGCTTTTTCATAATATTTTTTTACGTTTACACCTTCACTCATAAAAGTTGAAAGGGGTAAAAAAGAAAGAGATAAGGAAAGAATATCCCCGGCCGTACAGTAAAGCCATTGGTTATATTCTTGATTTTGATGATTTTTAAACCAGTCTTTATTTTTCTTATATTGGTTCATGATTAACGGTTCTAAAAGTTTTGATTTTGAATCTCTATTTAAAATATGATTGAATTTTTCTATAGTGAGCAGATTTTCAGCAACAAGTTGAATTTGAAGAGAAATGCTGTGAGTGTCATAAATTTTTTCTATTTGATGGAATTTTTCTTCTATCATTTCAAGTGATTTCTTTTGACTTCCAACACAATAAAGTTCCAGTCTAAAGTTTTGTACGTTGTTGATAAGTTCTTCTTCTGCAATTGTCAGTTCCGTAAAATTCAATTTGTTTTGATGAGAAGAAAGTGCCTCGGAAGCACATAAAAAAGCAATAACAAAAACAGCTAGAAAAAGATCAAAAGCAATAACGGTTATGGCGAATATTTTTATTTTTTTAGGTAAAAAAGCAAAAAAATTTTTCATAAACTAAGTTAAAAATAGACTGTTTCATATTTTACAGTTTTATTAGTTTCATCTATAAATAGAAGTCCAAAAGCACTTGAAGCGTAAAGTGCCGGAAAATTTTTTTCTTGAAATAGTCCTAAGTTGGACTTTAAATTTCTGTGAGTATGACCATCTATGACAAGCTTTACGTTATGTTTAACAAATTCTGAGATTAAAATATTGCGTTCGTTTGTTTCTTGCATTACAAAATAAAAACGGTCTCCGGCGTGAACCGGAATGTGCATCATAACAATTTTGGGCAAAGGATCTTTTTCAAAGGCATTTTTCATAGTCTGTAATTGAAATTCTCCCAAAGTGCCGCTTGCAGAATCCAAGGCATACCAACTAAAATTTGTAGTTTGAAATTTATAAAAAGATGCGTGAGGATAGCAATAAGATTTGAAATGCTGCCATCCTGAGCAATAAAGATCGTGGTTACCTAATACATTGTAAGTTTTTATTCCAAGAGTTTCCAAACCTTTTACAAGAATTCTATCATAGTTTTTATATTCTTCCTCGTAACCATGTTCTACAAGATCTCCGAGTGCAACGCAAAATTGAGGACGAGGTGTCATTGCTGCAATCTTTGCAAGAAATTCTGCATCACGGCGAGGTTTTTTCTCATTTTTTTTCAAATTTTCTGCCCCGATGTGAGTATCACTTATAACAAGAACTGTGTATTTTGTTGGAAGAGCGGTAATCTGCGGTAGAGTTTTTATAGAGTTCGCCCTTTCTTCTACAGGATTTGGACGCCAGAGTATCTCATTAAATTTATATCCGCACGAATAAAAGATATTTGCAAAGCAGATCAACAAAAAAAATTTTAAAATAAAAGTTTTTTTTGGTAAAAAATTATTTTTCATTTTTTATCTCCGAAAATTTGTATGTAAAACTTAGAATTGCAGATGAACTTGAAAAGTTTGCACTTAATGTAAAAAAATCGACATATACTACATCAAAAATTAAGTTTAAAGTCATGTTTTTATAAAAATTAAATTCAAAGCCCAGTCGTGTATTAAAAGTCAGGAAAAGGTTGTATTTAAAAAAATTGTAACTTGAAATTTCAAAATAAACGTCCAGCCATTCAAGAGGCAAAAAATCAAATTTAAATGAAAACGCCATTGAATTTGATTTTATCCATGGACAAGAAGTTTTTAGAACATCTATTTGAGAGCTTTTTAGAAAATATAGCCAATCGGCTTTAAATCGAAACATTTTTAGAGAGTCATAGCTAAAAAAAATCCCCGTCAAAAAATCAAAATCAAAGTATGTGCTATAACTTCGGTTAAAATGATTTATAAATTTTATTCCCAAATTAAAGTGATCTCCCAGAGAGGGTGCATAAATTACTTGTAAGGTGTACCTAAAATTTTTGTCATTTACGTCAAAACCTGTTTTTAAAAAAAATTCACGCATATCAAGTTGTGCAAAAAGTTGAGCGGCACCTGAAAAAATTTTAAAATACGCACAGGCATCAAGACGAGCTCCTGCCGTAACGCTCAAAACTTGAACAGGGCTCCAAAAATTAAAACAAACAGGCTTTGTATCCGTACAAGAGTTCTCCAAATTTTGTGTTTGTAATTTTTCTTGTGCTTTTTCTTGAGAAAAAAGAGGAAAAGCTGTGCATGTTAATATTATTAGCAAAAAATATAAAATATATTTTTTAAAATTCTTTTTGCATTTCATACGAGAATTGTATAGCACATTTTAGCATGAATCAATAAAAAGTTTTTCTTGCGAATTGTCGGTTTCACGGTTAGAATTTCTTTGTGATTGATTGAGATTTTTTTATAATTTTTATTATTTAAGGGGATATTTTATGGCAGTTACGTTATTTTCCTTAGGTGCGGCACAGGAAGTTACCGGTTCAAAACATGTACTTGAAATTGACGGAAGGCAGATAATGATTGACTGCGGGGCTTTTCAAGGTAAACGAAAAGAAAGCGATGATAAAAATCGTAACTTTGACTATGCTGCTGATAAACTTGAAAGTGTTATTTTAACTCATGCTCATTATGATCACTGTGGATTATTGCCGGTTTTAATAAAGAGAGGTTTCAAAGGCAACATTTATGCAACTCCTGCAACACGAGATCTTGCAGAGCTTATTATGATGGACAGTGCTCACATTCAGGCAAGTGATGCTATTTTTTTGCGAAAACAAGCTCAAAAAAAAGGGCAAAAATTTAATTGGCAGCCGCTTTTTAATGAAAAAGATGTTATAACGGCAACCGATCAAATAGTAACTCTTTCTTATGAAAGAAAAATGTACATTGCTCCTGATGTTCAATTGCAATTTTTTGATGCAGGGCATATTTTAGGTTCTTCCTTTGCTTCTTTTACAATTATGAATCAGCGAAACAAAAACGAATCCATTAATATCTTGTTTACCGGAGATTTAGGACGTCAAAATAAACCTATTATAAGAGATCCTTCAGAAAAAGTAGGAGCTCCGGATTATATCGTTATAGAAAGTACTTATGGAGATAGGAAACATGAGGAAATAGATAATGCAATGAAAGATTTGGTACGAATTGTAATGAATGCCGTAAAATCTAAAGGAAAAATTATAATTCCTTCTTTTGCGATCGAAAGAACTCAGGAGCTTATTTATTATTTTCATATGCTGGTAGATCAAAGAAGAATTCCTTCAATTCCGATTTATGTTGATTCTCCAATGGCAACGAATGCTACAAGTATTTTTCAAGTCCATCCGGAATGCTATGACGAAAAAATTTATTCGGCATTTTTAAAACATCATAAAAATCCTTTTGGATTTAACGAGTTGAATTTTGTAACCGGAGTTGAAGAATCGAAATCTCTAAATCAAAAAGAAGGACCTATGATTATTATTAGTGCCGATGGAATGTGCGAAGCAGGTCGCATTTTACATCACCTTGCAAACGGAATAAATGATCCAAGAAATACTATTCTTCTTGTAGGTTACATGGCGGAAAATACTTTGGGACGCAGAATTCGTAATGGAGAAAAAGAAGTAAAAATTATGGGAGATTTTTACAATGTCAGGGCTTCCGTAGAGCAAATAAACGCTTTTTCCGCTCATGCCGATTATGAAGAATCAGTAAATTGGCTGGATTCCATAGATACTTCAAAACTGAAAAAAATATTCATGGTACATGGCGAAAAAAAAGCACAAGAGTTCTTTTTTAATTATCTAAACGAGAACGGCTATAAAAGTGTTCAAATTGTAAAATATGGAGAAACCTACGACTTGACCTAACTGTTTTTCATCAAAAGCGGTTGTCTTGTAGCATCAATTGTATCTCGCCACAAAGAACCGTCAGGATTTACTTTGTTGCGACTTGCTGTTACAAGGCGTATTGGAATATGAACATATCTGTCATGAACCAGACCTATAACTATTTTTGTTTTTCCTGCCATTGCCGCATGAACAGCATTGTTTCCCAGTCGTGAACAGTAAATTGAATCTGACGGATTTGCCATAGCTGAGCGGATTTGGTAGCTTGGATCTATATATTTCAGGTTTATATGAATATTTTTTTCTTCAAAATATTGGGTGATTTTTTCTTTTAGAAAAATTCCGATATCTCCCAGTTTTGTATTTCCACTATCATCCGTTTCTCCGGTTGTTTTTAAAAGTTCCTGACCGGCACCTTCTGCAACTATAACTACAGCGTGATCTCTTCTGCCAAGTCTATCTTCTAAAGCTTTTAAAAAACCTTTTTCTCCATCCAAATCAAAGGGTACTTCCGGAATTAAACAAAAGTTGGCTTCATGACTTGCAAGGGCAGTTGCTGTTGCAATAAATCCGCTTTCTCTTCCCATTAATTTTATCAAACCTATTCCGTTTATGTGTGAATGTGCTTCCATATGAGCTGCATTTACAGATTCTGTTGCTTTTTGAACTGCCGTATCAAAACCGAAAGATTTTTGAATAAAAAGTAAATCATTATCAACAGTTTTTGGAATTCCGATTACAGAAACCTTTAATTTTCGGCGTTCTATTTCTTCTGCAATTTCAAGAGCACCACGTTGGGTTCCGTCGCCTCCGACAATAAAGATCATGTTCATATTGAGGGCTTCAATCGTATCTACAATATCTATAATTCGGTTCCCGCCTCCACGACTGGTTCCAAGAAAAGATCCTCCACTTTTGTGAATTTCGTCTACTACAGAAGGTGTTAAATCAACGGTATCATAGCCGTATTCGCTGAAAAACCCTTTAAATCCGTATTTTATTCCCCTGATTCTACGTACTCCGTAACGATCGTAAAGACATCTTACTACAGAACGAATTACGTCGTTTAGGCCGGGACAAAGTCCTCCGCAGGTACAAATTCCGGCATTTACATGAGCCGGAGTAAAATAAATTTTTTCTCTAGGGCCGGCTTTTTGCATTAAATTATTTGAAATGCTTTCTTTGTAATCCGGGTCGGACGGAGTTTTGTATATATCATATCTAATCAATTCATCATCTGTAACAAAGTTTGCTGAACAGTTATCTTTTATCGTAGAAAAATGAATTGGAGAGTGCACTTTGCAAGTGCCTAAAGTTTCTACCGTAAAATCAAAATTTCCTTTCATGTGGGATATCTCCTTTTCTTTATTTTATTCCGTAGGGTTGACAGGGTCAACTCCAAAAATTTTAAAAAATTGATTTCGTACGCTTTCCATGTCTTTTGAGTATGGAGCTGTAAACGAAAGTTTTTCTTGAGTCAAAGGATGCTTTAAAGAAATTTTATAAGCATGAAGTGCAAGTCTATTTAAAAGAGGTTTTTCTTCTAAAACATTGCCTTTCCAATTGCGTTTTACTTCGCTTAGCCTAATAGGTTTTTGGTTTCCTCCATAAAGAGGATCGCATACTATGTTTAATTTTAATTGTGAAAGATGAGCCCTAATTTGATGTGTGCGTCCGGTTATAATGCGAGCTTCAATCCAACTAAAAGGGCCGCAACTTCCAAGATTTTTAAATTCTGTAACAGCTTCCGCTCCAAAACGCTTGTTTACTAATGTTCGGTGTCTTTCATCTGCGTTGACTAAAAGAGGAAGGTCTACGGTTTTTTCTTTCCATACAGGATGTCCGTAAACAATAGCATGATAAATTTTTTCAACTTTCCTGTTTTCAAATTGCATTGAAAGTCCTCTATGAGCTTGAGCGTTACGTGCAAAAATTATTAATCCTGAGGTATCCTTATCTATTCTGTGAACTGCAAAAAGTTTTCCGAATTCTTTTTCTGCAAGAATATCCAAACGAGGTATGTTTTTATCGTATCGGTCTGCCGCTACTAAAAGTCCTGATTTTTTATTAAAAACTACAATGTCGCAGTCCGAGTATATCACGGAATATTGTTGAAATTTATTCATAATTAACCTCTTACTTGGGCTAATTCAGTATATCAAAAAATTTTATATTAGTGTATTATTAATTGCTGAAAACATAACTTAGGGGGAAAAATGTTAGCTAAAATTTTTGCAATTTTAATTTTTGCAGGAATGTTTATTTCGATAATTTTGGAGAAACATCAAAAACATCATATTACGCTTTTTTTTGCGTCTTTGGCACTTGTTTTTGTTTTTGGAATCGGGCTTAGAAGTTGGGAAGCCCTAAAAGAAACTCTAAATGTTCATTCGATCATAAAACCTGATTTTTGGTATACACACGGAGAGTCGGAATCTAAAGGAATAAGTTGGTCTACAATAATTTTTCTTGCCGGAATGATGATAATGGTAGAAAGCATGGCAAAAGTCGGCTTTTTTCATTGGCTTTGTATGCGTATTGCAAAAGCCGTTCATTATAAAACAAACCCTATTTTCATAACTTTCATGCTTGTTTCTTTTGTGCTTGCAATGTTTATTGATAGTATTACCGTAATTCTTTTTTTAGCGGCGGTTACAATTGAATTAGGTAGACTTTTAAGATTTAATCCGGTTCCAATGATTATTTCTGAAATTTTTTGTGCAAATCTTGGAGGAAGTGCAACAATGTGTGGTGATCCTCCCAATATCATCATAGGAACGGCATTTGGATATTCATTTGTACAATTTCTTGAGCATACAGGAATTATTGCACTGATTTCTTTAGTTTTTATAATTACATATTTTTATCTGATTTTCAAAAAAGATTTAAAGCCTATTTCCGGAGGAGAGCCTGTTTATTTTGCAAAAGTTCCGGATCCTAAAACTGCTATTTTGAATAAAAAAGGCTTTATTGCAAGTTGTGTGATTTTTTTAATTGCAGTAGTTTTGCTTGTTTCTCATGCTCAAACGGGACTTACAGTTTCTACAATTGGTGTTGTAGTTGCAATTTTAGCTGTACTTTCTACTTTTTTTACTTCCGGTGTGAAAGGTCTTAAAGATATTTTTAAAAGTTTTGACTACAAAACTTTGCTATTTTTTACGGGGCTTTTTGTAGTTGTAGGAGGGCTTGAGCAGACAGGAGTTTTGGAATTAATAGCGGGTTTAATCGAAAAAATAAGCGGTGGAAATATTTATGTAATGCTTGCAATTATAATTTGGATTTCTGCGGTAGCTTCCGCTTTTATAGACAACATTCCTTTTGCAGCTACGATGGTTCCTGTTATACAAACTCTTTCTGCGGTAAGCGGAGTTCATCTTGATGTTTTTGCATGGTCGCTTGCTATGGGAACCGATGTAGGAGGCAGTGCAACTCCAATAGGTGCAAGTGCTAATGTAGTTGGAATTGCTGCTGCAGGAAAGTTCGGATATAAAATCGGCTGGAAAGTTTATTGTTTAAAATGTGTCCCGGCAACAGTAATTGTTCTTGGAATTTCAACGCTTATTATTTTTGCCAGATATTTATAAAAAATTTATAAATATACTGTTAAAAGTTGCAAGTTGATTTTGCCGAATTATTACAAATTTTTGCAGGCTTATTGTATAAAAACCCACGTTTTGATAGAATTTTTCGGATAGGGTGTACAGTCTGAAAAATTTGTTGTTTTTCGGCATTGTCGCTTGGCTTACTGCATAACAACGAGTTTTAAATCAAGACTCTATATTTTTATAATTTAATTTTAGGCATCGTACTCAAAATCAAGGTAACAGTTCAAAAACCTGAATTTTGGGTGCGTTCTTTTATTTTTTTCTTTGGGGGAAATTTTATGAAAAATGCTTATGTAATACGGGTATTAGAACAGGTAAAGGCTAAAGATTCCAACGAACCGGAATTCTTGCAAGCAGTTCAGGAAGTTCTTGAAACTCTTGAACCTGTAGTGGAACAAATGCCGGAACTTGAAAAAAATGCGATTTTGGAGCGCATTGTAGAGCCTGAAAGGGTTATTATGTTTCGTGTTCCTTGGATGGATGATAAAGGTAATGTTCATGTAAATCGTGGATATAGAGTTCAATTTAACAGTGCTATCGGTCCTTATAAAGGCGGTATCAGATTTTCACCTGAAGTTAATCTTTCTGTATTAAAATTTCTTGGATTTGAACAGACTTTTAAAAATTCTCTTACAACATTACCTATGGGTGGTGGAAAAGGTGGAGCAGATTTTGATCCTCACGGAAAGTCCGATGCGGAAGTAATGCGTTTTTGTCAATCGTTTATGACGGAGCTTTATAGACATATCGGTGCCGATACCGATGTTCCTGCAGGTGATAAGGGTGTTGGAGCTCGTGAAGTTGCTTATATGTTTGGTCAGTATAAAAGAATCGCAAATGAGTTTACAGGAGTTCTTACAGGTAAAGGGCTTTCTTTTGGGGGTTCTCTAGTCAGAACGCAGGCAACAGGCTATGGTCTTATTTATTTTGCCGGAGAAATGTTAAAAAAAGTTGGAGATGATTTCAAGGGAAAAGTTTGTTCTGTTTCAGGCTCCGGGAATGTTGCTCAGTATGCTGTTGAAAAACTTATTCAATTTGGTGCAAAACCTGTTACTCTTTCCGATTCAAGCGGATATGTATACGATGCAGACGGAATCACTCAGGAAAAGCTTGACTGGGTAAAAGAGCTTAAAGGTGTAAGACGCGGAAGAATTTCAGAATATGTTAAGCAGTATCCTAATGCAAAGTATTTTGAAGGAAAAAAAGTTTGGGAAGTAAAAGTTGACTGTGCATTCCCTTGTGCCACACAAAATGAGTTATTGGGTGAAGATGCAAAAAAACTTGTTGCCAATGGAGTAAAACTTGTTGCTGAGGGAGCAAATATGCCTTCCGATCTTTCTGCTGTAAAAATCTTTCTTGAAAATAAAATTCTTTATGCTCCGGGAAAAGCCAGCAATGCAGGCGGTGTTGCAACCTCAGGTCTTGAAATGAGCCAAAATTCGGAACGTCTTTCATGGTCAGCAGAAGAAGTTGATGAAAAGCTGCGTAGTATTATGATAAATATCCATGATAATGCTTACGATACTGCTAAAAAATTCGGTATGGAAGGAAATTATGTTGCAGGAGCAAATATTGCAGGTTTTGTAAAAGTTGCAAATGCTATGATTGCACAAGGACTTGTGTAGTGAACAAGAAAAAACAAGAACTTCTGGCCTTAAAAGAAAAATATGAAGAGCAAAAGTACCAAATAAAATTAAAGTATTCTTTAGATCCTCAAAAGACAACTCGTAGGTATGAACGTAAGGTAAAAAATCGTGAACTTACAAAAACCATGCCAAAAAGGTATTCAATAGGGGAAGAAATTTTTAATTCAGTAAGTCATGGAGTTGGAGCAGGGCTTTCTATTGCAGCAATTGTTCTTTTGATAGTTCATGCGGCGTTGGATGCTCCTGCAAATATGAAAGCAGAGTACATTGTCAGTTTTTCAATTTACGGTGTTACATTGTTAATTTTGTATCTCATGTCTACTCTTTATCATGCGCTTACTCCGTACAATGTAAAAAATGTTTTTGCAGTTTTTGATCATTCTTCGATTTATATATTGATTGCTGGAACTTATACTCCTTATTGTCTTTGTGCCTTGGATCATATTACCGGCTGGATAATGCTTGGTATTATTTGGTCTTTGGCAATTTTCGGAGTTACTGTGTATTGTGTTTTTGGAAATAAATTACGAATTGCCAGTGCTTTTACGTATTTGCCTATGGGATTGTTAATTTTATTTGCCATAAAGCAGCTTTTGGTAAATTTACCTGCAATTTCAATTATCTTTCTTGTTTTAGGAGGATTTTTTTATGTTGTCGGCTGGCCGTTTTATTTGTTCAAAAAACAAAAATGGTTCCACTGTGTTTTTCACATGTTTGTGCTTGCCGGTAGTATTTTTCACTTTTTTTCCGTGATGTTATTTATTTAAATTTTTGGGTAAAAAATGAAAACTATAAAAATTCTTTTTATTTGTCACGGAAATATTTGTCGCTCTACTATGGCAGAATTTGTTATGAAATTTTTGGTTAAAAATGCCGGACTTACAGAATATTTTGAAATAGATTCTGCTGCTGTAAGCCTTGAAGCCATAGGTTGTGATGTTCATCACAAAACCAGAGAAAAGCTAAATAAAGAGGGAATTCCTTGTGGGCATCACAGTGCACGCCGTATTGATCACAAAGACTATGAAAAATTTGATCACATAATTGCTATGGATAAAGATAACGTTTTCAGATTACATCAGTTGTTGGCAGGAGATCCTGATAAGAAAGTAAAAATGCTTTTGGAACGCGATATTGCAGATCCATGGTATACCGGAAACTTTGACGATACCTTTTCCGATGTCATGGCAGGTTGCCGAAAACTTTTGGCAACCTTGAGTACTAATCAAATTTGAGTTATACGCTATGGCATAATTTAAACTGCGTCTAATCCCAGTTTTATGTCATTTATGATGTCGTTTATATTTTCAAGACCACAGCTAAAACGAACCATACCACCGTCAATTCCTGCTGCAATAAGTTGCTCGTCTGTAAGTTGTCTGTGGGTTGCACTGGCAGGATGAAGAACACATGTTCGTATATCAGCAACGTGAACTTCATCACTTGCTAATTTTAGTGCATCCATAAAACGGACCGCGGCCTTTTTCCCTCCTTTTATGCTTACAGAAATTACTCCGCAACATCCTTTTGGTAAATATTTTTTTGCCAGTTCGTGATATTTGTCATCTTTTAGCTGTGGGTATGAAACCGAGATAATTTTTTCGCTTGTTTTAAAAAATTCTGCAACTTTTATTGCGTTTTCACAGTAGCGTTCCATTCTTATAGGTAAAGTTTCAAGCCCCAAGTTAAGGTAAAATGCACTTTGTGCCGAAGGATAACATCCAAAATCTCTCATAAGTTGAGTTCGGGCTTTTATAATGTAAGCTGCCTTTCCAAAGTCGTTTACATATTTTAAGCCGTGATAGCTTTCATCAGGTTCAACCATGTCGGAGTATTTCCCTGTGTTCTTGTAAACTGCTTGCCAGTCAAAATTTCCGCTGTCTACAATAACACCGCCACCTTGAACAGCATGTCCGTCCATGTACTTTGTAGTTGAATGTATTACAATGTCAGCTCCCCATTCAAATGGGCGGCAAAGGTAAGGAGTTGCAAAGGTGTTATCTACAATGAGTGGGCAGTTCATTTCGTGAGCAACTTGAGCCCATTTTTCGATATCTAAAACCGATAAAGCCGGATTTGCAATTGTTTCGCCAAAAACAGCTTTTGTATTTGATTTGAAAGCGGATTTGATTTTTTCTTTGTCAGCATTTACGTCAACCCAAATGCATTCAATTCCTAATTTTTTTAAAGTAAAACCGAAAAGGTTTATTGTTCCTCCGTAGATGGAAGAAGATGCAATAAAACTGTCCCCGGCAGAACATAAATTTAAAATTGAAATAAGTGTGGCTGCCTGTCCGCTGGAAGTGAGCATAGCTCCGACTCCACCTTCAAGATCGGCAATTTTTTTTTCTACCGCATCACATGTTGGATTGGCAAAACGAGAATACATAAATTCTACAGGTTTATCAAACAGTTCGGCAACGTGATCGCAAGAATCAAAGCGATAAGTTGTACTTTGGATTATTGGAATTGTTCCGGGATCTCCGTTTGCCGGCTTATACCCTGAGTGCAGGCATTTTGTTTCAATTTTCATTTTCTTCCTCAACTTTTTTCTTACTTTTGGCAATTTTAACATATTACAATAGCAATTCATAGTATTTTTTTTTATATGTCAATGATTTGTTTACAAAACAAATATTTTACTTTACAATTGGGAAAAGTTTTCGTTTTTTTTAATGGGAGTTACAAAATGGAAGAAATAAAAGAAGTAGAAGAAGCAATTGAAGAAATTTCTGTATTGGAAGTTGAAAAAAACTCTTATAGAAAACCGCCAAAAACCATTCTTTTGTTTGATTATCTTACAAATTCCATTTGGATTTTAACAACTTTTTTAACAAGCCGTTTTATTGGAACTGCAAAAAATATTGAAAATGCAGCTTTAAGCTGGACTTTTACAATTGCAGCAATTGTAGTTATTATAACTCCGATTCTAAAACAAAAACTTTTATTTCCTGCCATAAAAAATTGGAAAAAGGATCCTGAAAAGGCTCAAAAAAATATTGCAATCTATGAAAAGCTTTTACTTTTTCTTCCCATAAGTATGGGGATTATCTGTCCTATAGCTGTAAGTTTTGAAATAGACCTGTTTTCACAACCTAACGTATGTTCTTCTGTATTTTTTGTTTCGATAGGGAATTTATTCATAGTTGCAACTTTTTTTGGATCACTTACGATACGAAAATTAGAGCAGTGGACAACTTTTGTTCCGGTATATGAAAAATATCTTACCTATTCGATGTCGGCAAGGATTGGAATGGCAGGATTTTTTTATATGTTTGGTGTAGTGGTTTTATCCACAGCTCCGTTTATTCGCAATTACGATCGAGGTTTAAGATTTGTATTTCTTGCAAATGTTTTGCCGATTTTTTGTTTGGGTTCGTTTGTTGCGGTTCTTGGTTTAATTCAGATTATAAAGGGTACAGAAAAAAGAATTAATGAAGTTCAGGCTCACTTTAAACGTTTGGCAAAAGGTGATTACAGTTGTAAAGAAATTTTTATTGATTCCAGAGATCAACTTGCATTGCTTTTTGCCGATTTTAATACATTTTTGAATTTCAATAAAAATTTTTTGAGAGATCTTAAAAATGTTGTTCAAATTTTGGATCAAACATCGGAAGAAGTCGTTGTAAACATGAGAGAAACATCTGAAGCTGTAAACAGTATTAATTCAAACATGGAAACTGTGAATGCACAGGTAAAAAATCAATCCGATGGTGTTGCAAGCACGCAAGAAACTTTGTTGCGTATTTCGGAAAGTCTTAGTTCTTTGGAAGAAAATATTGAAACTCAGTCTACAGCTGTAGTTCAGTCTGTTTCTACCATAGAAGAAATGACGGCAAATATAAAGTCTGTAAATTCGATATCGTCCGATACGGTTAATGCTATTACCAATTTGACTGAGGCTGCTGAATCAGGAAACAAAGCTATAAATACGGCAGGACAGATTGTTCAGGTAATAAATGAAAGATCAGAGGGGCTTTTGGAGGCTTCAAATGTTATTCAAAATATAGCAAGTCAAACTAATTTGCTTGCAATGAATGCAGCTATTGAAGCGGCTCATGCGGGTGAAACCGGAAAGGGTTTTGCAGTAGTTGCTGATGAAATACGTAAATTAGCGGAAGAATCCAGTGCTCAGGGAAAAAATATCACAACAGTATTAAAAGAGTTAAAGGGTGAAATCGAAAGTTTGACTTTTGCAGAAAAAACCGTAGAATCACAATTTTTGAATATTATGACACTTTTGGATCTTGTTCATAAACGAAGTTCGGAAATTATGAATGCAATGGCAGAACAAAGTTCGGGAAGTACACAGATGCTTTCTGCAACAAAAGAGATAAACGTCATAACGGAACAGGTTAAGCTTGGTTCAGTAGAAATGACATCCGGAAATAAAGATATAAACGAAGAAACCGAAAAACTTTTTACAATTTCCAAAAAAATTATTGAAAGCATGAAAAGTATTGATGAAAATGCCGGAAAAATAACGGCTTCGGTTGAAAGGGTTAATGCTTCAGTCGAAAAAGACCAGCAACTTGTTTCTGCAATAACAAGGCATCTGGAACAATTAACGCTGTAATTAAAAATTAAATGATTTTTTTTAGTTTTGGTTTTGGATAAAATCTTAAGCTAAAAATCTTAAGTAATATCAAAATGCTGACCGGCTTTTTTTATCAAAGCTAAAATTTCATCTTTTTTTTGAGGCGAGTAAAATTTTAGTTTTGACTGCAATTTCATTCCTAAGGGGATGAGCTGTTTTAATTTTTCTGTCGGAGGGATACTTTCCGGCTCATATTCCAAAAGGATGCTCGCAGTATCTCCGTTATACGTTACTGAAGTTACTTTGCAGACTTTTTCTACTACGTCAATAGCTGCGTTTCTAAGATCTTCATCTCGTAAAGCAGGGTCTCTAAGCCTTATTCTGCCTGTGTAGCAGTTTATTTGCACTCAAGTTCCTCCGGAATCAAAGGCTTTGCTGCAACTACGCTAAAAAATATTGTAGAACTATTATGTAATACAGCTGCCATGGATGGTGTTACGATTCCCAGTAATCCTAAAATCATAAGAACACTGTTTACGGCAACAATTCCGCGGTTATTTTTTTCTATCTTCAACATCAGACGCTGACCCATGATTCTGGTACGATAAAGATCCATAAGTCCGTTTTCGGAAGAAAGAACAATGGATGCGGTTTCTCCTGCAATGTCAGCACAGTCTCCCATAGCAATTCCTGTATCTGCAGCTGCAAGTGCAGGGGCATCATTTATTCCGTCTCCGATCATGATTACCTTGTGTCCGGCTTTTTGCTGATCTTCAATATATTTTACTTTATCTTCCGGAAGGGCTTGGAATTTATAATTGTCAATTCCTGTCATTTTTGCAGCAGTGTAAGCGGCTCCTTTATCGTCCCCTGTAATCATTGTACAGTTTATAATTCCGGAGGAATGCAATTTATTTACAATTTCTTTTGCGTTTGGACGAACCGGATCTGTTATTGCGAAAACTCCAAGAAGATTTTTTTCTTCTGCAAGGTACAGTAAAGATTCTCCTCTTTTTACGGATTCTTCTTGCAGTTCTTTTAATCCTTCCGGTTTGTTTACTTTTTCGTCTTCAAAAATAAAGTGTTTACTGCCTATCAAAAGTCTTTGATTATTCAGATAGGTTGCAATTCCATGTGCAACAATATACTCAACTGTTGCGTGTTTTTCCGGATGAACGACTTTTCTTTCTTCTGCAGCGCGGACAATGGCTTGGGCAACAGGATGAACAAAATGTTCTTCAAGGCAAGCTGCTATTTGTAAAACTTCGTTTTCAGACCTTCCATCGTAAGCAATTATTCTGGAAAGTTTAGGACTTGCTTCGGTCAAGGTTCCTGTCTTGTCAAAAACTATTGTATCGGCTTTCGCAGCATCTTCAAGAAATTTTCCGCCTTTTACAAGAATTCCGTGTGAAGCGGCTTCTTTCATGGCACTTAATACTGCAATAGGAGCTGCCAGTTTCATAGCACAAGAATAATCTACCATTAGGGTTGCCATAACTTTGGTAATATTTCTTGTACCCAGCAGTACTACAAGAGAAAGTAAAAAATTATATTTTACAAGATGATCGGCAAGAATTTCAGACTGAGCCTGAGAAGAAACTTTTAGCTGTTGCGAAGAATCAATCATTGTCAAGATATTTTGAACTTTTGTTTGACTTCCGGTTGCACGTACATTAATAAATAATTCACCTTCTTGCACAATAGTTCCTGCAAAAACGCTTTGACCTTTTCTTTTTTCAACCGCAAGAGGTTCTCCTGTAAGAGAAGCTTGATTTACTAAGGCTTCTCCCTTTATGACTTCACCGTCGGCAGGAATTACCGCTCCTGTACGTACGGCAACAATATCGCCTTTTTTTAACATACGCAGAGGAATTTTTCGTTCTTTATCGCCTTCTACAAGTTGGACTTCTTCGTTTTCCGATAACATAGTTGAGGCAAGATCTGCGTAGGATTTTCGTTTTGTAAAATCTTCAATTGTTTCTCCGACGTTAAGAAGAAAATTAATACTTGAAGCTGTTTTTACATCTCCTGTTGCAATTGCAAGTGAAATAGCGGCTGCATCCAGGACTTCGGATTTAAAAAAATTACCGTTGTATATTTGCTCAAGACCTTTAAATATTCGGGGAGTTAAGGAAAAAACGCGCATTGCAATTCTTAGCGGAAGTGGCAGTAAAAATTTTGCATAATGTTTAGCCGCCATAACTGCAAGTTCAAATAACAAATTTTCTTGTTCTACAGGTTCTTCTACAGAATCAAGCATTTCCTGATTATCAAGATATTTATCGGAAAGAACTTTAAAATACGCTAATACTTTTTTTTGCGATAATAAGTGGGTATCATAAATAATTAGGAAGGAACCTGTTGTAAAGTTTAAACTTACATCGATCATTCCTTCCTGCAGGGAAAGCAAACTCTGTGCAAGTGCCGCTTGTCGTTTTGTAACCAAAGATCTGTCATAGCGGACTCTAATGCGTCCGGGCAGAGAATGCTTTACCGTAACTGTCATATTATGCCTTTGCTTTTTTTTCTGCTTTTATATCTTCGGCATCTTCTTTTATTGTTGCAAAATATTCTTTTGCATCATCTTTAAGCTGAAATCCGCCGGCAATAACCTTTGCAGCTCCTTTACGGAAAGTGTTTGTTTTCATAAAAGCTGCTGCTACAACTCCTATAGCTATTCCCCATAGCAATTTTTTTCCACCGTCTGTCATAAAAAATCTCCTATATTTAAGGTTTATTATCACTCAATATACAACAAAAGAAACACATTTGCAACTTAAAAAATAATTGTTTTGAGAGACAAGTCATAAGTAAAAGTCAGATCAAGCCTGACTTACTGTTTTTTTTAAGAGGCAATAATGCAGTTTAAAAATTTTTTTTACTCGGCTTCAAATTCCGATTTTGGAGCTCCGCACAAAGGACATTCCCATGAGTCAGGAAGTTCGTTAAAAGGGATTTCTTCTTTTTCATCGTCATAAACGTAACCGCACAATTTGCATACGTAAGTCATAATTGTTTCTCCATTTTGTTGTAGTGTATCTTTATTTTAGTAGCTTTTCAATTTCCTCTTTGCTACGATACCCTACCGAAGATTGTACAACTTTTCCTTCCTTAATTACAACTACTAAAGGAATGCTTGCTACATTAAATTGAGAAGCAAGAGAGGGTTGTTCGTCTACATTTACTTTACCTACCGCAATTTTTCCCTCATATTCTTTTGCAATTTGCTCGATAACAGGTGAGAGCATTCTGCAAGGTCCGCACCAAGGAGCCCAGAAATCCAATAAAACCGGTTTATCAGATTTTAGTACCTCATTTTCAAAATTTTGTTCTGTAATAGTAATTTCAGACATATAATTATCCTCCTAAATTGATTATTTAGCTTTATAATACAACATGCAGTGGCAGAATCCTTCAAAATTAGGATC
Source organism: Treponemataceae bacterium (assembly GCA_052173655.1). Lineage (GTDB taxonomy): Bacteria > Spirochaetota > Spirochaetia > Treponematales > Treponemataceae > RGIG9060. The sequence continues at coordinate 40,519 of JBQMYD010000002.1, forward strand.
TTTGATCTGATTTCTGAATTCCAAACACATACATTTGTTTTCAGGTGTACGTTCTATTCTGCAAGGGCAAAATCCACCTGTTTTTACCAATCCTTCTTTTACTGTTTTTACAATTTCATTATCCGGATTAAACGATATATTCATACGCTTTCCTCATCTTGATATAAGGATACCAAAGTTTAGGCTCCAAATCCGTAACTCAATTACATTTTGGAAATTTTTTTTATTCGCTTGCTACTAACAAATTATCAATGTACGATTCCAAAAGGCTTTCCGATAAAGCTCCTATTTGTCTTGATACAATGTTTCCGTTCCTGTCTATGAAAATAGTTAAAGGAATTGACCGTACCGAATATACTCTGGAAGCATTATATTCGGTATCAAAGTACAGCGGAAAATCGTACTGATTCCTTTTTACGAATTCTTTTACTCCATTTATCGTGTCGGATTGACCGTCAGTCAGATTAATCATCATAAATTCGATTTTGTCGGAGTACTTGGAATATGCCATGTTAAAGGCTCCTAATTCCGATCTGCAAGGCCCGCACCAAGTTGCCCAAAAATTTATAATAACGGGTTTTCCGAATTTTTCAGAAAGACTAACTTTTTTGTTTTCCGTGTTTAATACTGTAAAGTCTGCTGCAGTTTTTTTGTCCAAAGAAACTTTCATTGCATTTTGATTTTTATTGCTTGAATCTTGTGTCAATTCCGGTGCAAATTTTGTGGATAATTTTTTGTATCCTAAAAAAGCTCCTCCTAAAACAAGTGCAAAAATGCATAAAATTGCTACCAATGTAGTGTTTTTGTTCATAAAATACCTCCAGTTTTTATGTTCGATAAAGTTATATTTTACTTAACTATATTTAATTTGTTCATAATTCCGAATATCATCAAAATTCCTATTATTATCAAAAAAATTCCACAAACTACGTTGATAACTTTGTAGTGTTTTTTTATAAAGTTAAAAACAGTTGAAAGGCGATCAAGCAACACGGCAGAAAGTACAAATGGAATTCCAAGTCCAAGTGAATAAACAAGCAGCAAAAGCAGGCCTTTTATTACACTGCCGGAAGTGGATGCAAGCATAATTGCAGAACCTAAAAAGGCTCCTATGCATGGGGTCAGGCTTACCGAGTAAATAACTCCGAATAAAAAAGCGGAAAAAATTCCGTCGATTTTTTGATTTTTTTGCATACCTTTAAAAAAAGGCAAGGGGATTATCTCAAGGTATGAAAGCCCGAATATGATGACAACTATTCCGCAGATGATGTTAATTATTTTTTGATGCTCGGTAAAAAAAGAACCTAAGGCTCCTGCAAAAACTCCCAGTAAACAAAAAACGATTGTAAAACCGGCAACAAAGGCAAAAGATTTCCATAATACATTTGCTTTTTTTGAGCTGTTTCCCGCAAAATACGAAATGTAAATCGGTAGCATTGGCAACATACAAGGAGAAATAAAAGATATTATTCCTTCTAGAAAAGTTATTAAAAACGGCATAAAAATTTCCTATAGTTTGCTTTTAGTTTGCTTTGTCCAAATTGAATTAAGCACACATATTATTGAAATAAAAAAAATAAAAGTCTGTAACCGGGTTACAAAACTTTCATGAGAAACTTTTGTAGAAAGTTGCTCCTATAGAAAGCTTTTTAACTTTTGTACATTTTTTAAAACTATGGAGCCTCTCTTAATTTCTATCAAGCCGTCGCAGGAAAATTGTTTTAACATTCGTGCTACAACTTCGCGTGCTGTATTTACTTCTTTTGCAATTGCCTCTTGAGTCATTTTTATTTCAGTCATATTGTTTTTTTCGCTGTATGAAAGCAAAAAACGAGCAAGTCGCTGATCAAAGCGGGCAAAAATTATCTGCTGTAAAACCCAAACGACGGTTGAAAATTTTTCAGAGGCAAGTTCGTAAGAAAAACATCTTGCATAAATATTGTTTTCTACAAGTTTTGAATATGCTCCCGAATTTATAATCAAAAGTTCAGTATCTTCCGTAGCTGACATTTGAGTTTCAAAAGTTATTTGCTTTAAAACACAAGACGCTGACATAACGCAAACATCTTCCTTTGAAAGACGAAATAACGTTATTTCTCTCCCTTCTTCTGAGAGCATGTAAATTCGTATACTTCCTTGTAAGACAATAGACATGCCTAAACAAGATTCGCCACAGTTACTAATCATTGCGTTTTTTTTGTATGTGCGAATTCTGCTGTTTTGACGTACGCAGTTTTTCTCGTTTAATGTCAACTTGTCCCAAAACGGTATTTTTTGAAGATGTTTGTCAATGTCCATATTTTTAATATAAGTGCTGTAGGGCAAAAAAGCAAGAATTTTGATTTGCCGCTTGACAAAAAATTGATGATAGTTTAATTTGATAAGAAAAGTTAGTTACAGCTAACTAGGAGGTGTTTGTGAATAAGTTTAAATCTTTTTTTTATTTTACTGTTCTAAGCGTAATTTTGACGTTTGCGTTTATGAGTTTTGGTTGTCCACAAGACGTTCCCGGAGTTGGAGGTCAGCAAGGTGGAGCAGAAGGTGATGCAGGTAAAATTGCTTCTTTTACTGCAACCGAATTTACCGGAGAAATGACAGGCGAAGGTATATGGGTTTTAGATTCAAGATTGTCATGGAAGCCTTATAAGGGAGCTGCTTACTATGATGTATACATCGACGGAACAAAGACAAATGATGAAGATGTAAAAACAACTAAGTTCCGAACAGCTTTTGACGGGAATGTTGATGTTGATGAAAAAATGGGGGATGCTCCAAAATTAGTAACAATTGAAGTTAGGGCTTGTGCAAGCGATAAAAAAGTAATTGCAAGAGCTGAACTGAAAAAAATGATTCCAGCAAGACCTAGTTTTAAAGATGTAAAAATTAACGGTGAGCCTTATCAATACAACATGAAGGTAAAAAATCCGGTTTCTATAACAGTAACTTTGAACAACGGTATTAAGTTTATAGGTGAAAACAAAGCAAAGGCTGTTCAAAACTTGGGACTCTATGTAGAGATTGCAAAATATGATGATCCTGTTCCGGCTGTGTATGATTTTGATGAAACAACAGGCATTATGACTATAGCACCATTGGGAGCTTTAAAAGGAAGTGCCAGCTATGACGTTGGTGGGTACAAGCTAAAACTTAAGAAAGGTTTTCCTGACAAAAATAAACTGGCATATACTCCGGATCAGGATAAAGATTTTTCATTCAAAATAGAGAAGTTGACTTCCTCTACACCTCTTACGGTTGAGAAGATACTGATCAATGAAGATAGTGCTAATGATTTGATGATAAATTCTTCCGTTACCGGGGTAAAAGCAAAAGGCAGTTCAGTATCGGTACTTTTTAATCAACTTATCGATGTTGGTACATATACAAAATCCAGTCAAAGTGAAGGTGGCACAAAAGGATCCGGAATTTATATTACAGAATCTGCTAGCGGAAAAGGAACTGATGATTCGCGATTGGTAAATCCTGTTTTTGAAAGAGTATTGGACGGAGGAACTTATAAAACAAAAGCTGTTTTTGAAATGGTAGGAAAAGCTTTCCTTGTTACTGCTCCTGAAGCTCTCAAAGGGAATACACTCTACTATATCGTTATTGATGATGATATAAAATCAGGTGGAAATACCTCGGTGGCAAGTGAGGTTAGAAAGTCATTTACAACCGGAGAAGCTGAAAAAACTCTTTATACACTTACAGTATATAGAGGTACAATTCAGGGAAAAACAGAAACAGAGATAAGCCTTGCAGAAGGTGATGAATTTACGATTGTTGCACAAGATCCTCCTCCCGGAAAAACTTTTGTTGGCTGGTATGTAGGCGAGTATTATACGCCTGAATTGACTGCAGAACAGAAAATGTCTAAAACTCTTACTCTTAGAATGAAAGGGTATGATACAACTTTTTCTGCAGATTTCAGATAATTAACACTTTATAGATTAAGTCAAAGATCAACGGTTTATTGTAATCCTGCATTCAGCGGTTACCCGTTGGTCTTTTGACGTATATAAAGTATATTGTTTTTAGGATAAAAATTTTGGGGTTTTTATGAAACGAATTTTCATTTTTACTTATCTTGTATTCTTATTTGTCTTTTTTTCCTGTGATACGGATCCGGGTGTAAAGAGAAATGCTGAATATGCAGATGATGCTTTTGTATATAATGGGGTAACATATCATGGAAGAGAAATTAGCGACAGAAAGATTTACAAAACGGATCTTTCATTAAAGCTGAAAAAACCCGATTCTGACTTTTTCTATGCAGACGGTTTTTTTATGCTTGAGGGTGTTGTAAAAAATCCCTTGATGTTCAATTACGCTTATGTTCAAGTTTCAAAAGATGGAACAGATTTAACTGCAAAGTACTATCCTAGAAGCAACTTTTCTCATAGAATATGGCTCCCTTTCGGTAAGGGAAAATATGTTGTAAACATTTATAAAATACTGGATATTGAAGTCAATAGACTTGGAGAGGGGAATATAAATGGTGTAAGCTATGATAAGAATTCTCCGATTTATAGTTTCACTGTTTTTAATACCCGATATGAGGACGGAAGTTTTTTGTATCCGTCTTATTTTATTCAAAGTGATGATGAAGAGATACAAGACTTGGCCCGAATTTTAAGTGCCGGTAAAAAAGATAATATTGAAATTATCAAGGCAGTTTATGAGTATGTTTGCTTAAATTGCCGTTATGATTATGAAAGTATAAAAAGAGCTGATGAAGAAAATGCTTTGTATCGCAGACAGGACGCAAAGTATGTTTTTGATAATGGGCTTTGCGTTTGTGAAGGTTATACATCGCTTACAGCTGCATTGCTTAGGGCTTGTGGAATTAGAACGAAGGCTGTAATAGGAACGCTAAAATTAAAACCTACAAGCATTCCCGGAACACATGCTTGGTTGCATGTTCTTTGTGAAAAAAACGGAATAGAAAAATATAGACTTTTAGATCCTACAAATGATGACAACGAACTTGTTGATATAAAGCAAAATTTTAAGTTTATTTCGGAACGACCGCCTACACAAAAGTTTTTTTTACTTGACTTGGAAAGTAATGAAAACAATAATCATTTTACTCACATGCATGGAAGGGTGAATATTAATGAGCCTTTTGAAAATGATGACGGCTTGTATTATGGTACGCGTCCTTGGCGTTAAATAAAATTAGATTAAGTTGAAATTAACATTGTTTAATCTTATACTGTCTTTGTTGCTCTTTGATATATTTGCAAAAATAAGTAAAAGGGTAGCAAAGACTATATAATCTCTAGAGGTTGTTTTATGAAAAAAAATATTTTTGCTGTATTTTTTACAGCTTTTTTGTTGATACCGTTTTTGCTTTCATGTAATGGTTCAGAAAAAGAAGGTGAACTTAGAGTGATTGTTACAGGAGCAATGGATTTTGTTGCACAAGAAGGTGATGAACTTTTTGTGAAATTTTATGAGCTTTCGGACGGCACTATTGATTTTGTAAAAGTAAAATCTTCAGAAACTACTTTTACCTGTGTTCATTCCGTATCTGCTGACGGTTCAAAATATTCCAATGAGTTTTCAAGGGAATTTTGGTTTAAGGGAAAAGATCTTTTTGAATTTGTAAAAGATGAAGAAGGTCAGTGGGTTTTGTACAAGGAATATTCCCTAAAAGAATAATTAACAGTGAAAAATTTATATTGCCCTGTTTGATTTTTCCGGAATTTTGAATTAAGTAAAAAAGACCGGCGTTCTTTATAGAAATGCGATAAATGCAAATTTTTAAGGTATCGCCGGTCTTTAGTATTTTTAATTGCTACAGATTATACAACCATCTAATTCAGAGCTTTTTTCAATACTTCCAAGTTTTCTTTCATAATTGAGTAATAAGAAGTTCCTTTTTGTATCTCTTTTTTTGTTACGGACTGCATCGAATTGAGCTCTAAAATTTCCTGATTTTTTGAAGCAGTATTTGCTTTTATCGTTTTTGCAATTTTCTTATTTGATTTTTCTATTGTCAAAATTGAATTTAAGTTGAGTTCATTGATTTTTTTTGCAAGAAAAATAATTGTATCAAAACTTGCTTCAGACTCTGCACTGCATCCTACAAAGGCAGCGTAATAAGAAAGCTTGTAATCTTCAATAAGATATCGGAAAGGAAATCTGTCTCCAAAAAGGAGTGTGTTGTTTTTTGCAGAAGCAACCGTTTTTTCATATTCGTTGTCAAGCATTTCAAGTTTTTTAACATAAAAGGCACAATTTGCTTTTAACAAACCTTTATTTTCGTTATCAAGTTTTTCAATTTCATAAAGCAGGTGTTCTGTAATTATTTTTGCATTTTTTAACGAAAGCCAAATGTGTTCATCATATTCAACTTCTTCTTCATTTTCATGAGAATCATGTGTTTCAGGTTTAAGCCCTGTAAGTCTAATCCATTTTGAATACGGTTTTTCAGCTTTAACAAGAATTCTGTACCAAAGAGTACCTTGTTCTTCCATGCTGTAAAGACTGTCTTCAAAAAGCTCTATTTCTATATTAGGGTTGAGTTTTCCTTGTTTTGATGCGTATTTAAAAATTACGGAAAGTTTATCGGAACTGTCTTCGATTTCGTCAACAAGGTTATCCACCGTTATGTTTGAGTTTGAAGATTTTGTGCTTATTTTAAGACCTTCAAGTTCTGTTATATTTTCGATTTTGTCATGATCGGGGTTTTCCGACTTTTTAAAACCGCAAATTTCCATATTGTGTGTTTTATATTTATCGTTTTTGCGTTCTATAATTGTAAGGTGAACAATTCCTTCATCATCGTGAGAATGACTTGAAGTGTCTATAAACAATTCTATGTCGTTTTCGATTTTTCCTTTAAATTTTGTAAGGTTATTTTTTAGATATACCATGAAATCCTGTGCAGCAAAAAGTCCTTTTAAAAATTCAGAACCGGTTTGATTTTTTACGTTTGCTTTTACTTCTTGTGAAATGGTAAGTTTTGAAATTTTTATATCAGAACTTTTGTAATGAAGGTTATCTTCTCCTTCATGTCCGTGATGATGATGGTGTCCTTCTGCGTTGCAGGAAGCTGATTCTTGCATACCTTCTATAAATTCTTCTTCACAAACTTTGTCGCCCAAAATATCCATCATATTTACAACTATCATGTTTTTGTTTGATGCATTTTTTAGAGCTTTTTCTACCCAATTATCGCTTTCTCCTCCAATGTAAACAAACATATCACATTCAGAAATTTTTGCGATATCTTCAAATGTTGCCTGATAACTGTGTAGATCTGTTCCTTTATCCATAAGAAGCGTTACTTCATAATTTGAAGCTCTATCGCCAAGTATGTTCATAATCCAATCGTATTGCGGAAAAGTTGTACAAACGATTGATTTTTTTGTTGAATTTGCAGGTGTTTTTGCAAAACAAACACAAGCTGCCAGCAATAAAATTGTTGCTGAAAGTAAAATTTTCTTTTTCATGTAAATTATTTCCTTATATTTTTTTCTTTAAATTTTTTGTTATGAAAATTTTGATAAGGATAAAATCAGTCGTTCATTCTATTTTTTTGAGTTATTAATGATGTGTTAAGACTAATTTTTTTTAATTTATAAAAAAATTTTATTGTTTGAAGTTTTGCAAAAGATTTTGAGTCTTTTAATAATATTATCAAAAGAAATAAGAGTTTGAGATTAAAAAAACTAATCGAAATATCTTTACATATCGGGCAATCTTTTCCTGTACAATTGTGATTTATTTCAAAAAGAATTCCGATTGAACAAATAATCGCTGTAAAAAGAAAAATTGCGTAGAAAGCTGTTCTTAGATTTTTTTTTAGTTTGTGTTGCATTTTTTACAAATTCCGTTGATAACTGAAGAAGGAAAATCTATTTGAAAATCAAAATTATCTGAAACATTGTTTAAATATTCACGTGTATTTGTATCACAAAGATGATATATTGTTCCACAGCTAATGCATTGCAAGTGTATGTGGCTTTTGCAATTTTTGTCCAAATCTGCATAAAAATACATATATGCATCAGATGTTGTAGATTTTCTTTTTAAAAGTTGTCCATTTGCAACAAGTTTATCTATATTTCTGTAAACGGTTGTTTTGTTTACAATTTGATTTTGTGATTTTAAAAAATCTAAAAGTTCAAAAGCTGTAAAACCTTGTTCGGTTTTATTTTTTATAAAATTAAGAATCAAACTCGATGTTTTAGTATTATATAACTTTTGCAACATAGTTGCATTTTATCTAAAATGTGAATTTCTGTCAATATAAGGTGTACAATTTTTGAAAATGCCTGTCTTGCACACCTTATATGAATTTTGTTGAATATTTTTTAGCGAATTCATTTTATAACATTCGGAGGAAAAGTTCGTCGCCGAAGATTTCCTCCGAATGCTGTTTATAAAAAATGTTCGACATTTTTACAGATTTTATTTAGCAAATATTTTGCTAATAAACCCATTGTTCTGTTGCTGAAGATTTCTCAACCATGCTGCGGTACAGAGGTGATTTTTCCAAAAGTTCAGCATGTTTGCCTTCTGCTTCAATTTTTCCGCAGTTCATTACAATGATTTTATCCGTATTTTCTATGGATTTTAATCGATGCGAAATGATAATAACAGTTTTACCCTTAATTAACGAATTAAGGCTTTCTTGAATTTTCATTTCGTTTTCTACGTCCAATGAGGCTGAAATTTCATCAAGAATAATAATCGGAGCATTTTTTAAAAAAGCACGTGCAATTGAAAGTCGTTGACGCTCTCCACCTGAAAGTTTGCTGCCGTTTTCGCCTATCATAGTATTATAGCCGTCCGGCATTGCTTCGATAAATTCATGACAGTTTGCAAGTTTTGCGGCTGCAATTACTTCTTCATCACTTGCATTTTTGTTGCCGATTCTAATATTTTCCATAATGGAGGTGTTAAACAAAACTACATCCTGAAATACAATAGAGATTTTGTCAAAAAGAGTGTCGGTATTAACGTCTTTTATGTCCTTTCCGTCGATTAAAATTTGTCCCTTGTCGTAGTCGTAAAGGCGTGAGGCAAGTCTAAGTACTGTGGTTTTTCCACATCCGGAAGGGCCTACAAGAGCTGTTACTTGGTTTTGTTCTGCAGTAAACGAAATGCCGTTAATCACTTTTTGTTCTTTGTTATATCCGAATTCAACATCGTTAAAGTGAATTCCGTATTGTTCAAGTGGTGTTTGAATTCCTTCTTGAATTTCTGTTTCTCTAAGTTCATTTATTCGTTTAATGCGAGAATCGATATACAGCACCTCGGCAATATTCATTTCAACTCCGGCAACTGAATCCATAATTCGGGCAGCGGCGATTATATAGCCGATTAAATATAGCAAAGATGCAGTTCCTGCCAAATACATTTGTAAACCGAATACTACTGTCAAGCCTATTGAAAATTTTAATATCATGATAGCAAGATTAAGAGGAATGGCTTGGTGTGCTTCAACACTTATATGCAACTTTTCAGCTTCATCTACATTTTTGTTTAGCTTTGCTGCAATTTCGTCCGTGCGTCCATAACTTTTTATTTCTTGTTGAAGTTCAATTGCTTCTTGGAAAAACTCAGAACGCTCTCTTTGCTTGTAAAAATCTTTTGTAGTTTCTCTTATTTGTATTTTCTTTGTGATAATAAATAAAATGAAACTGACAATGATAGGAGCAATTACACATATCCCTAAAAGCGGATGAGCAACAATCATCATGGTGCCTATTACGATAATAAAAAATATTAGCCCTATGGTTTGTGGAATTGCATGGCTTAAACCGTGTTCAATAGTGGCAACGTCCATCATAACAGTCTGTGATACATCCGAAATATCATGTTTTGAAAAATACGAAAGCGGTAGAGCTTTTAGTCTGTTTGCAATTTCAATTCTTAGATCTTTGCATTCTTTGTAAGTTGCAGTATAAAGCGTATTGTAATTTATATGGGTAAAAACGTACATAATTATCGATAAAACTGCAATAACTGCAATATAAACACCTTTTGTTCTTAATGTGCCTTCAAAATAACTTTGCAAAAAGAACATAACTAAAAACATAGGAAGAAGAAAAGAAATATCTGCAAATAGTGATGAAACCGATGCTTTTATAATTCCTTTTACTCCGGATTCCGTAACTCCGAACATTTTTTGTAATTTTTTCATTGTTGAACCCTCCACTCATTTGCTTTGGAATAAAGATTTTGCAGACGATTGTATGTTCCGTTTTTCTCTGTAAGTTGTTTATGGTTTCCTCTTTCAATTATATTTCCGTTTTCTACAACTAAAATTTCGTCTACATTTTTAATTGAACTTAGTCGGTGTGCAATCATGATGACAGTCTTGTTTTTCATCAGATTGGAAAATGCTTGCTGAATTTCATATTCGTTTTCAGGGTCAGCTGCAGCAGATGCTTCGTCCAAAATAACTATATCTGCATTTTTTAAGATTGCACGGGCAATGGCAACTCTCTGGATTTCGCCTCCGGAAAGATGAACACCATGAGAGCCGATAAGAGTGTGTTCTCTGTCTTTGAATTTATCCAAAATGTCCTCGCAACGTGCAAGATGGAGTGCATTCATGACTTGTTCATCACTAGCATTCGGATTGCCCATTTTGACATTTTCAAAAATAGTTGTTTTAAATAATTTTGAAGTTTGAAAAACAAAGGCAATATTGTTCATTAACGCTTTTTTTGAATAGGAAGAAATATTTTTACCTCCAATCAAAATTTCTCCTTCGCTTATTTTATAAAAACCGGAAATAAGTTTTGCAATTGTGGATTTACCGCCGCCTGAAGAACCTACAAAAGCATAGGTTTTTTGAGGTTCAAGTGAAAAGCTTACATTGTTCAAAATTTTTTCTTCCGTGTAGCCGAAAGAAACATTCTTGAATTCTATACCGAAATTGTCAAAATTTTCTTCGCTTCCGTGAATTAAATTATCTTTTTCCATGTCTGCAAAAAGATTTTCGAGTTTATCAACTACACTTTTTGCTTGCATATTGTACATTCCTACGTACATTACACGCATAAATGAGTTGAATAAGATTCCCGCAAAACAAACATAAAAAATGATTTTTGCAATAATAAGCTCCTTATTTGCACCATTATCCATATAAAAAATTGCAAAAGGAATTGTAAATGACGGAAATAAATTGAACAGCACTTGGAATAAAACGTAAGGTCTTCTGCAGCTAATCGTGTAAGCATAAGCCATTTCCGAATAATCGGTGATTGCCTTATAAAAAGCTTTAAAAGATTCTACCGTACCTTTAAATATTTTTACGACTTGCATTCCTCTTACGTACTCAACTGCTTCTCCGTTCATTTTTTCCAAAGCGATTTGGTATTTTTTCATGAATTCTTTTTCACCCATCATAAAATACATCTGCAAAAATCCGATGGCAGTTATAATGATTAAAAGTATTCCCAGTTTTATGTCTACCATAAATACTATTACTACCATCAAAATCGGGGTAAGAATAGCGGCAACATTGTCAGGAATAAGATGTGCAACCAACATATGAGTTTCAGCGGCATTATCATCGATAATCTTTCTTATTTTTCCCGACGGATTTACATCGAAAAAAGAAAAAGAAGCTGTCATCAAATGTTTTATTGCTTCTTTACGCAGATTGGATTCCAGTCTAAATCCTAAAATATGCGAAGCCCAAGTTGAGAGAAAACTTATAAAAATGTTTGCAACCAAAAGTGAGACGATAATAATTGCATAGAATTTTCCATCGCCGATGTTTTTGGTAACCAAAAGTGCGTGCAAAAATTTCCATAAGTACCAAAATGCTCCCATTTGTAGGACGACTCCTGCAATAGAGAACAACACGGATAAAAACACACAGTGTATTTTTTCCGGAGTATACCTAAATAATCTTTTGTATGTGTTCATAAAAACTCCTTACTAATTATTTATATTTAATTTTTTTTATTAATTGTTTTTGCTTGGTTTCAGCTCTTTTTGAAATACTTTTGCCGTAACACCGAGTGTAAAAAATAGCGTAACGGCATCAACAATCGGCATTGAAATCCATACACCGCGGGCACCGAATGCAAGCGGCAGTAAAAGGCAAGCAGGTACAAACAGCAAAAATTGACGTCCGATTGTTAAAAGTCCTGCTGGTTTTGCTTTTCCAATTGCCTGAAATAGCGTAACATTCAATATGATAAGTGGCACCAGTGGGAAAATTGAAAATGCTATCATTGCATCAGAAGTTCCTTGTGCTACCAAAATAGGATTGTCCTTTATAAAAAGAGAAAGAATCTTTTCCGGAACTGAAAAAAAGACTGCCCATGCAATTAAGGCAAGTACGATGCCGAAGCCGTAAAATAACAGTGAACCTTTTTTTACACGGTCAAAACGTCCTGCTCCAAAATTAGTTCCGACAAAGGGCTGAAAACCTTGGCTCAATCCCCATAACGGAATAAAGCTGAGCATCATATAGCGGAAAAATGCTCCCATTAATACAACTTGGTCTTCTCCTCCGTATTTTTTCAAGGTAGCATACATAACCGTTTGCTGTATCAGTGAAAGTATTTGCATCAGCATTGCCGAAACTCCAATTGAAAAAGTTTCTTTTACGATTGATCGTTCTAGTTTTAATTTGTGAAATCGTACATTTTTGCTGAAAGCCAAAAAGTATACAAGGGTAAAAAGCGCAAATACACCCTGTGAAATAACTGTTGCAATGGCAGCTCCTTCTATTCCCTGCTTAAATACAATAATCAAAAGAGCATCAAGGGCGATGTTAAGGACAGAACTGAATGCCATAATAATCATTGCACTAATCATTTTTCCTTCGCCTCGCATAACCATATTTGCCGCCTGTCCGAAGTTTACAAAAATAGAACCTAAATACACAATCCGCAAATAACGCACTCCCAGTTCGTGCATTTCACCTTCGGCACGGATGAGTGTTAAAAGCTGCGGTGCAAAAATATACCCGACAATCATGACTACCGTAGAAAGCAATATCGTTAAAATCAGAAGGTTATCCATAACCGCATCAACAGTTTTTTGATCTTTTCTGCCGATTGCTCGCGACAAAACTGATGCCGAACCTATACCGATAAGTACGGCAATTCCGTTATTGATAAGTGTAAACGCATAGGCAATGCTGACCGCTCCGAGTGCCTTATCGCCAATATATCGTCCAACGAATATTGCATCTACAAAGCTGTACAAACTGATAACCAGCATACCAATAATTCCCGGAATACCCAGCTTGAACATAAGCGGAACGATATTTCCTGTAACAAGTTCTTGCCTTTTATCCATAAAGTTACTCCTTTATTCGATTTTCAATTTATAATTCTTGATTGGAACTTTTTATTGCACGTATGGACGGAATGCAACGATTTACTTTTTTGCAGTATTCTTCAAACTCGCTTCCGTATAGTTTTAACAGCCATTTTTCTTCCGTGAGTTTAAGAAATACTGTAAGATACAGCCAAAAAAGAAGAGGCAGTACCAGCAAGTATACGTTGCAACACAAAAGAAGAGAGCCTGTACATATAAACAAAAATGCCGAATAAATTGGGTTACGCACGTGTGCATACACTCCTTCGGTTTCCAGAGTGTTGGATTTTATTTTACTGTCAATACGGGATGCAAACACAGCAAAGCACCACAGTAAAATTCCGATGGCAATGATTATTGCCCCTGCAATGTAAAACAATAAGGCTGCTTTTGCTCCTAATGAAGGAATAATATGCAGTAGTGTCAGTACAATACCAAGAATTGTAAGAGCCACAATAGGAATAACATATATAGGTCCTACGCCTATAACCGGTAAATGTTTTTTTTTGTCATTATTTTTCGCCATAAAAGCCTCTAACCTTTTTGTGCTGTTACACATAAAAGTTTTTTGTCGGAATCTGTACTTATTCTTGTAAAACCTACAGATTTTAAAATTGCTGTAAGCTCATCTCCGGTATAGATATTCATTCCTGCAATTCTTTCGCTCCACTTCTTATCACTTTCATCAAGACCGTTTACTTCATTGCAGATAAAAAAGGTGCCGTCTTTTTTTAGTATGCGGAATACTTCTTTGAATGATGCTTTGATATCAGGCCAAAAGTATACTGTTTCAAAAGCTGTTGCAATATTGAATTCATTGTCTTTAAATGGTAGAGAAGCTACTGAAGCTTGCATGATGCTGCATTTTCCTTGCGCTATTGCTTTTCTATTTTGTTTTGAAGAGTGATTAACGCTTATGGGTGAGTAATCTACACCGGCTACGGTATCGCAGCCTCGCTCTAAAAGTCGTTGTACATTTGCTCCTCCGCCACAGCCTATATCAAGTCCTCTTCCAAAGATTTTTCCTTCCAAATGAGAAAATCCCCATTCTGCCATTTTTGCATGACCTGAATTCATTCCTGCAATTACCAGTTTTCCAAGAAATCCTTCAGGTTTTCTAAAATTATCTAAAAAACTCATTTTTTTTCCCTATTTTATAAAATATTAATTTAGATCAATATGCGTAAGTTAAAAACTGACAATTATTGCTGCAATGTAGTACAGAACAAAAACTAAATTTGTCCATCCTCCGCCAATAACTATATGTAAGCCTTTTGGTAATTTTCGTACAACCGGAAGCAGTAACATAAACACGCCGGGTGTCAAAGCTGCCATCCAGCGTGGGAATACAGTCCATCCACAACCGATACAAACGGCAAGTAAAATCACACCGAGTGCTAAAGTTGTGAACAAAAAGATTCTTTGAACTTTTAAAAAATCAAGTACTTCATCTATACAAGCTTTGTCGTTATGCCGTCCGATAAGCCCCAGATTTGCACAATGGCTGTGAAACGATCCGCCAATGATAATGCCGAGAGTGTTGAGAAAAAAACATATCCATCCTGCAATTGCATGTCTTTCATCAATGAACAAAACCGAGTGATAAAATCCTATTGCATATACGAATGCGATAGTAGGGCCAATCATTCCGCCTGCATATAAGCGTGGGCGACTTTCTTTTTTCATAATGTCAATAATAGGCTGTAGAGTTCCGTCGGAAACATAATCTTCTTTGTTGTAATACAGGAGCATATCTCCAAAAAACATAATTATTGCACCGATTAGACCTATAACTAGTGTTACTTGTAAAAGTGTCATTTTTTACCCCTTTTTTTTTGTATTTATTTACAATCGTAAATTTCCTAAATTTTATGCAAATTTGTTTAACTTTCTTTATCGTAGTTTTTGTCAGCAAATTGTTTTCCATCTCTGGTGATCCAATATTGCTTCCAGCCTCCGCAATGATATTCATTGACATCTATGATGAATTGCTTTGCTTCTTCTTTTTTTAAATTATGATCAAATATTTCTTTTAAATTTGAAAAAGTGTTGGAAACCATAACGTGAATAAAAAACTTTGTTTGATTGGAAATGTCAAAATTGTCTTTTTTTAGCCAAAAAAGTGTCTCGTTTTCTACCATCTCTATGGCTTTATCAAAAATATTTTCGCAGGAACTGCCTTGTGAATAACAGAAAAGAAGTTTGAATTCTTCCCAATTCTCATAAAAAAAATCAAGAAATATGAGAAATCTTCTGCGGGAAATTCTGCTTATAACGGAAACTTCGGAGGTTTTCATGTCGTAATTTTGATCTTCGTTGTTTCTATGTGTTAAAATATTTATAAACTCGTCAAATACAGGCATTACAATCGCCTGCAATATTGTGTCTTTATTTTTGAAAAGATTGTAAATTGCTCCTGTAGTAAGTCCTGCCTTTTGAGCTATAAAACGGACATTTGTTCCGGAAAAACCTTTGTTCAAAAATTCTTCTTTTGCTGCCATTAGTATTTTTGATTTTGTGCTAAGTTCGTCTTTTCCTACTAAAATTTTGTCTTTCATTACAAATTTCTCTTTTTTTCATAACCATGTTTTTTTTTCATAACTATGTTATTAAATATAAAAAAAGTTGTCAATGACTAACTAATTAAAGTATTTACAAAATAAAGTATTTTACTTAATATTTTATGGGGTATTGTGATTTTGAAAAAATTTTGTATTATTTTTAGTGCTTTTTTATTTTGTTTGGTTGCTTTTTCTCAAGAGGCTTTTGCTTCTGATACTGATACGACAGTGATTGTATCTATAAATTCTCAACGTACTTATGTTTACCAAAACGGCGAACTTACTAGGACTTTCATTTGTTCTACAGGTTTGCTTGATGGTGATAGCGATACGCCTTTGGGGGATTATATAATCAATGAAAGCGGGCAAAAACGCGGAACATGGTTTTATTCAAAGACCTATGGTGCAGGCGGCAAGTATTGGCTGGGCTTTATAGGTGGCATTTACCTTTTTCATTCGGTTCCTATGGATGAAAATCAGAATATAATGCAGGAAGAAGCTGCAAAACTTGGTGAAACAGCTTCGCATGGTTGCATAAGACTTTCTGTTGATGATTCATATTGGATATACAAAAACGTACCCGACAAGTCTGATTTACATATCGTAAAATCTTTTTTTCCGGAAAAGCTTTTAAAAGACTGTAAGAACTACAAGGAAATTCCTATTCCTAAGCAAGATATGTTTGTATGGTTTTCTGCAAACGGAAAAGATTATAAACAAAAGTATAAACTCAGTTGTGAAATAGCACTTATAAGAGCTGTTGCTTCTTTGTGCGGAATTACATCCTGTACTGAAGATTCCATACTTGATTTTATTCCAAAAGGGACGAATCCTCAAACAAGTTTTGTGATGGAAGATATCAATGCAGGAAGAAAAAATGAAGACGGTTCTATTAATTGGAACAATTACGGCACTCATTCTCCTGTTGTCGTGTCTGCAATCCAAACTTTACTTAAACAAAATGGAAAAGCAGAAACTTTTTCCGTTCGTGAGGAAAAACTTACGGATGAACGCTTATTTGAGCTTATAAAAACCGACACAAAATTTTTTGGAGCAATTGTTTGGTTGGAAGGGCATCCTGAACGTTGGGGAAAAAATCCTAAAATAAACGAACGAGGAATGGTAGCAGGGGAGCACGTTCGCTTTGTACTTCCTGTTTTAACCAAAGATGATAAATTTTTGTTATACGATCCTGAAACAGGAAAGGTTACATCTTCAAAAAACACCGGAGATTGCAGAGAATGTTTTGATTTTGCTACTGTAACTATACGACAGACAAGAAAAATCAAATAGTATCAATTTACTATAATTTCTACAATATAAAAAACTTATTTAACGATTTTCTCGACCTTTTCGATATTTAAAAGCTGCTCCGGTTCAAGTAATGCTTTGTCAAACATTGCTACCAATTTTTTACATTGCTTATAATCTTTTTCCGAAAAAGCATTCGCAAGTTCTTTGTATAAGTTTTTTATCTGTTCTTTGTCCGTTATTTGAGAATTGTCGTTATTCTTGTAAGCTATGTAATAACATGAAACCTTGCCCTTGCCTTTTAATTCCTGATCAGGACGCTCCAAAAGTTTGAATTTGCCTTGTATAAGCTCTGCCGTATTTTTTGAGACTGTGCAACCCATAGGAACAGTTACAGATTCGAGTCGGAATGCCGTATTTACAGTATCTCCAAAAATATCAAAAATATATTTTTGTTCTCCTACAATTCCGCCTGTAATCGGTCCTGATGAAATTCCTATGTGAATACCTTTGCCGGTTCCGTAAGTATTTTTATCATCGAATAAAGTAAGCATTTCTATTGCCGCACTTACAATTCTTTGGGCATGGTCTTCTTCTCCCCTAAGTCCGCAGCAAGCCATATAACCGTCTCCCAAAGTTTTTATTCGTTCACAGCCGTAACGTTCTATAATGTTATCAAAATGTGTAAACATTTTGTTGAGAGAATTTATTACGTGTTCTGCTGAATTTCTGCTTGACCACTCTGTAAAATCTGCAAGGTCTGCAAACATAATTGTTACAGAAGGATAAAGGCGAGGTGCAGATTTTCCCGTTTGTTTTAATTCATCGATTACGAAAAGTGGCAGTGTATTTTTTAAAAGTTTATCGGATTTTTCTTTTTCAATTTCAAGATCTTTTGTTTTTTCTTTAACTTTTTCATCCAAAATTTTTGCACGTTTTTCAAGATTTCTGATTTTAAGTTTAACGGAAGTTACAATCAAACCCGAAAGTCCTAAAAGTACAACTAAATAAAACCAGACTGTTTGATAAAATTTAGGTTTTTTATGAAAAGCAATTTCAGCTCCGTTCATGTTGATAATACCGTCATTATTTTTTGCTCTTATTTTAAAAGTATAATTTTTAGGGAAAAGGTTTGTGTATCCTATTTCACGCTCCGGCCCTTCGGTAGTGATCCATTCTTTATCATAGCCTTCAAGTTTATACTGAAAATTTATTCTTTGAGGAACCGTATAACTGAGAGCTGCAAATTTAAAAACAATACGCTTTGTGTCTGCCGGTACATTTATTTTTTTATTTTCACCACTCAAAGGTTTGTCATCTAAAAAAATATTTTCTACTACAACAGGAGGTGGAAGTCTGTTGAACACGTCGTAGCTCGGGTCGCACACTGAAACTCCCTTTAGTGTTGGAACAAAAAGTGTGTCCGTTTCGTTTAGGTGTGCCCATGCATTTGCAGCAGGTTGTCCGGAAAGTCCGTCAAGTTTATTGAACTTTATTATACCGTCTGCAAGTTTTGATTTTATTACAGCAGAAGTAAGGGAGTCTGATCTTACAAGGAGCAATTCATTAGGCAGCATAATCCAAAGATTTCCTTTGCTGTCGCAAAGAATATTATACACGCTTTGCCCTGTAATATCCAAAGCCGATGCCGCAGAATAAAAAACGCCGTCTTGGCACAAAGAAAGCCCTTCACTTGTGCAAAACCACAAATTTCCGGCTTTGTCTTCGGTAATTCTAAAAACAATGTTGCCGATAAGACCGTTTTTTTTGGAAACAACTTCTTCGACTTTTAGTTCAGGTAAAGTGTTAGTATTTCCATTTGGAAATGAAGCTGAAATTCTTACTGCTCCACCTCCATCTGTTCCAAGCCAAATTTGTCCTTCTTCAGTTTGAATAGCAGACAGCAAAAACAAGTTAGGCAATCCCTGTTCTTGAGTTATTGTGGTCATTTTTCCGCCATGATATATTGCAGGTCCGGCTGTTGTTCCAACCCAAAGACATCCGAAACTGTCTCTATATGAAAATCTTATTTTGTTATTGGGAAGTCCGTCGTTTTTTGTAAGAGAAGTTATTGTTCCATCTTTTGAAAAAATAACGAGACCCTTATCCGAGTATGTTGAAAAATAAATGGTACCGTCATCTTCTTCCCTGATTTGCCTGATTCTAATTCCATTTAGGTGATCTATGACAGAATCCATTTGCAAAGCTCTTTGCTTGCTTATTTTTTCGGATTTTATGCAGGATAAACCGGAATCTCCTCCAAGCCAAAGGTTTTTGTCCTTATCTTCAAGAACCGAATTGATATTTTCTTCGGGAAGATAAGCTCCTTTTGTAACGTCAAAAAAATTTCTACGAGTGAATTTTCCTAGCCCTCCATATTCCATGCTTATCCAAAGATTTGATTCTCTGTCTTCAAAAAGCCCGGAAACCATATTATTAGGCAAGCCGTTTTCTTCGGTAAAAATTTCACTGTAATCCTGTAAAATTCTTATGATGCCATGTTCTGTTCCTACATACATCGTTCCGTCTTTTACCCGCAGAAATTTGTTTATATTCATTCCGTCCATGCTTTTAAAAGTGTAAGACTTTATAAGTTTTTTGCCGCCTATGTTAAAAATTCTTCCGGAATTTGTGCCCAGCCACACGGAGCTGTCAAAGTCAAGAAAGGCTGAAGAAAAACTGTAGCCTTGAATTTCTGTAAGATAATCCATTTTATACATTTTTTCGTCTTTTATGATTTTTAAACCCGGCAGATTTGTTCCTACAAGTATGTAGTCTTTTACAGGAAGTACAAAAAATACTGTTTCAGATTTTTGTATACCGTCATGATAAATTTGCGTGATTTTTCCTTCAGGATCAAGTTTTGCAACACCGCCTGCAGTTCCGATCCATAATGTATTTTTGTTGTCAAATTTTATGCTGCGTACAGAAAGATTGGGTAACCCTTCTTCCAATCCGTAATGAGTAAAAGAGCCGTCTTTATACTTATAAAGTCCCGATGCGTTTGTTCCAATCCAAAGGGAATTATCATCTCCTACACAAAAAACTCTAGGAGAAACTCCTGTGAATCCGTGCAGTTCTTTTGTAAATTTTGTAAACGAAGAACCGTTAAAGCGGATTAAACCGTCGTATGAAGCTAGCCAAATATATCCGGTTTCATCTTGAATTACATCCAAAAGTCTGTCCGATGGTAACCCGTTCATGTCATTCCAAAAAGTTTGAATAGAACCTGCAAGATTGTCATATCTGTTCCTTGCAAATAAAAATGGAGTTATAACTAATAAGATTAAAGCGATGATTTTAAATTTTACTTTCACGTTTTTTCCTTTTTATACCTTTTTTTTTGACATGCATAATATACATTAACTGATTTTTGCTCCTAATTATAATGTAATATCTTTAATTTATAAAGCTAAAAAGTGTAAACAAAATGCAAAAAACTCGTGCAACAAAAAATTATGTTAGTGAAAGCTTTTACAAAGTTTTGTATACAAAGATTAATCCTGTATTATATTTCCGTCAGTTGAAATTGTAACAATATTCCATGGAATGAATTTTCCGCTGTTTTTTAGAGCTGTTATGCAAGCTCTTTCAATTCCGCCACAGCATGGAACTTCCATTCTAACTATTGTAAGGCTTTTTATTTCGTTTTGTTCCAAAATTTCAGTTAATTTTTCACTGTAGTCTGTGCTGTCAAGTTTTGGGCAGCCTATAAGCGTTATTTTGTTTTTCATAAATTCGTTATGAAAATTTGCATATGCGTATGATGTACAGTCTGCCGCTATCAATAGATGTGAGCCTGAAAAGTACGGAGCATTTACCGGAACAAGTTTTATTTGTACAGGCCATTGGTTTAATTGACTTTTTATTTGTTCAGTTTTAACCGGATCATTTTTGTAGACAACTTTGTTTTGGTTTTCTTTTATTCTGTTAAAGACTTTTACGGCATTTCCCGGGCATGAGAAATTTTTTTGATGAATTGTATTTTTATTTTCCTGTTTATTTTTTTGAACGGCTATTTCGTCGTATGCGGCAGCTTCTCTGTGTTCAAAGCTTATTGCACCTGTGGGGCAGGCCGGCAAGCAGTCTCCCATTCCATCGCAATAATCATCTCGCAAAAGTTTTGCCTTTCCGTTTACCATACCGATTGCTCCCTCATGACATGCTTTTGCACATAAACTGCAACCGTTACATTTTTCTTCGTCAATTTTTATAATTTTCCGTTTCATATTTTCCCCTTTATAAACATTGTTTTGCTTTGTTTATTGATTTTATGTACAAATTATATTATCTTAGATTTTGAAAATATGTTGTTATTACAACAAAAATATAAAAAAAAGAAAATTTTATGCAACCGATGAATCAAATTTTAATACAGAGCTCGTTTTTTTTATCTAAAACTTTGCTTTTTAAAGGCATTGAAAGTCAAGACATTCTTAAAATGTTGAATTGCCTAAAAGCTTTTGTGCGTGAGTTTGAAAAAGAACAAATTATACTCCATATGGGTGATACTACACAAAACATGGGTTTAGTACTTGAAGGTAGTGTTAATATTGAGTCGTATGATTTTTACGGTAAAAAGATTATTTTATCGCATGTAAATAAAGGGCAACTGTTTGCAGAAACTTATGCATGTATTTCAAATGAGCCTTTAATGGTGAATGCCGTTGCGGCAGAAAAGTGCCGCGTGCTTTTTATAAACGCATCAAAAATGCTGTCTTCTTTTTCCGATTCAAAAACATTTGATGCAAGATTTATAAAAAATTTGCTTGAAATCTCTGCTTTAAAAAATCTTAACTTGTCCCGCCGTATATTACATTCTGCTCCAAAGACAATCAGGGAACGTATTGAGTCATATTTTGCTTATGAATCGAGAAAGAAAAATACAAAGAGTTTTACTATACCGTTTGATCGATATCAACTTGCAGAATACCTTAACGTAGACAGAAGTGCCCTCTCCCACGAACTTGGAAAAATGCGCAAAGAGGGCATTCTTGACTTTAAGAAAAACAAATTTGTACTAAAATAGGTATGCAACAATAGTTTTATGTCTTAGATAAACAAATTTACGTTTGATTCTTCGGCATCTCCTAAATATGCTCCTACACCTCCAAGTTCAACTCCTTCAATAAGTTCTTCTTTTTTTATTCCCATAACATCCATGCTCATTGTACATGCAACGATTTTTACACCCTGTGTTATAGCCTTTTTTATAAGTTCTTCAAGACTGTCTACATTTTTGTCCTCCATGATTTTTTTCATCATAGAAGTTCCCATGCCTGCCATGTTCATTTTTGACAATTTAAGTTTTTCACTACCTCTAGGTAGCATTGCTGCGAACATTGATTCCATAAAAGTTTTTTTAACTTTTTGTTTTTTTGACTTTCTAAGAACCGTTAGCCCCCAAAATGTAAAAAACATTGTTACACGCCTTCCCATTGCAGCAGCTCCGTTTGCAATTATAAAACTTGCCAGGACTTTGTCTAAATCTCCGGAAAAAACAATTATCGTTTTCCCATCGGAATCTATTTTTTGTTCTTGAAGATTGTTGTTGTTCTGTTCATTAACGGATTGTCCTTTTTTTACTACGGCAGAAAAACCTTGAGAGGAATTTTTTGTTGAAATTAAGGTATTTCCTGTTCTGCGGCACCATGATTCAATGTCTTTTGCAAAACCCGGATCGGAAGCGGAAACTTCAAGACATTCACCATCTTGCATGTCTTTTATTGTTTCAAAAACTTTCATTATGGGGCCCGGACATTGTAACCCGCAACAATCAAGATGAATTGCATTTATGCTACCTGTTTCGTCGTAGTTTTTACAGCCACATTTATCAAAATTGTCCGTGTTGCCAGAACCGTTTTGATTTTCATGCGGGTTTGATTTAAAATGTGTTGAACGATAAAATTTAGAACCTCCCGGATAAACAAGAACATTTTTAAAATTATTCTGTATAAGAATTCTTGAGGCGTTATAGGCTCTAATTCCTACCGCACAAAAAACTATTATAGTTTTGTTTTTATCAAGTTCATTTATTCGCTCTCGCAATGTTCCCAGCGGTATATTTATTGCATTCGGAATTGAATAAGCGTCAACTTCAACTTCTTCTCTAACATCCAATAAAACTGTGTCTGTCATTTTTTCCGTACAATCCCAAGAAGCAAATTTTACAAGATTTTTTACAAGGTTTTCTGCCGTAAATCCTGCCATATTAACAGGATCTTTTGCCGAAGAATAAGGAGGAGCGTAAGCCAGTTCCAATTTTTTTAAATCGGTTATGCCGGCTTTTAATCGGATTGCAGTAGCAAGGACATCGATACGTTTATCAACTCCGTCAAATCCTACAATTTGCGAACCGTAAATTGTAGAACCGTCCATATTGAAAAGCAGTTTTATACTCATAGGAACTGCTCCCGGATAGTATCCTGCGTGAGAATTTTGAGTTATTGTAACGCTTTCAAAATCTTTACCTTTTACAAGACCTCGTTTTGTAAGAGTTTTTTCGTTTACTCCGGTACATGCTGCTGTAAGTGAAAAGATTTTTGCAACAGAAGTACCCTGTGTTCCTTCATATTTTTCATTCATTCCTACTATGTTATTTGCCGCAATTCTTCCCTGTTTATTGGCAGGCCCTGCTAGAGGAACCATAGTTTTATCTTTAAAAATAAAATCTTGAACTTCGATTGCATCTCCTACTGCATATATGTGGGGGTCGGAGGTTTTCATGTATTCATCTGTAACAATACCTCCTCTTGCATTTAATTCAAGACCGCATTCTTTTGCAAGATTGGAGTTTGCTTTTACGCCTATTGATAAAATGACAAGTTCAGCTTGGACAGTTTTTCCGCTTTTCAGTTTTATTGAAACAGTTTTTTCGTCTTCTACAAAAGAATCTACTCCGTCTCCCAGATAAAGAGAAACTCCTTGCTGATTTATCTGCTCGTGAACAAGTTGAGCCATTTCAAAATCAAGGGGAGCCATAACCTGATCCAACATTTCAATTATGGAAACTTTTAAACCTGCATGATGTAGATTTTCTGCCATTTCAAGACCGATAAAGCCTCCTCCGATAACGGCAGCGGTTTTTATGCCAACCATGCTTTTACGTATTTCATCGGTGTCGGGAACTGTCCACAAGGTTTTTATCCTTTTGGAATTTATCCCCGGTATTGGCGGTCTTATTGGGGAAGAACCCGGAGAAAGAACAAGGGTGTCGTAAGATTCTTCATATGTTTTAAGATTTGAATGATCTTTTATCGTAACTGTTTTATTTTTGCGATCTATCGAAATGACTTCATTTTGAATTCTTACATCGATGTTAAATTTTTTATTCATTGCTTGAGGAGTCTGCAAAAGCAATGAATCACGGCTTTTTATTACATCTCCTGCATGATAAGGTAATCCGCAGTTTGCATAGGAAATATATTCGCCTCTTTCAAGCAAAATAATTTGGGCTTTTTCATCAAGCCTTCTAAGACGAGCTGCACAGCTTGCACCTCCTGCAACTCCTCCTACTATAACAATTTTTTTCATAATTCCTCCATTTTTTTTATTAGTCCGCACTAATTTGTATACAGCTTTTTTATAAATAAGTGCGGCGTGATTCTATGCGGTATCACATTATTTATTATATTTAAGAGGAATTTATTTTCAGTAACCTAGTTACACAAAAAAACCGGCACAAAATTATTTAATTTTTGTGCCGGTTAATAAAGTTTATTCAACTTCCAGAATTTGCTTTGGGTTAAGACCGCTTTTACAGTTTAGTAGAGCCTCTTTTAATGTTGCAGGCTCCTTTTTTTTGATTTTGATTTTCTTTAATTTATTGCAGTTGGAAAAAGAATAATCTCCTATAATAGTTAATTTTTCGCAGTCATAAAAATTAACATTTCTCAAATTTGAACAGTTATCAAAAGCTTGATATTCTATTTCTTCAAGTTCCTTGCAGTTTAAAAAATCCAACTCTGTTATTTTATTACAATTTTCAAAAGCCAGATGATGTATTTTTTTAAGAACTGTGCATGAAGAAAGATCTACAACGGTTAAGTCTTGGCAGTTTTCAAAAACTCTGGCTTCTATAGAGGTTACATTTTCGGGGATAAAAACTCTTCCGCGAGGGTGAAAACTGTTAAATCCTGAAAGTTTTGTCCCTTCTATTTTGAATTTTGCGTAGTTTGTTGTAACATAAAGTGTTGTATCTTTAGTAAAAACATAATCATCGCCGATTATTTCCCCCTGTTCGGTGTTAAGATGCCATTTATGAAGTCCGTATGGAGTTGTGGCGGATTTCCATTCTTCTTCTAAAGAATCCATTGCTTTGGTCTCTGCAGCACCTTTTGTTGCATTCCATACTGTGTTTTTAGCCACGTCTATGTAGTGTTCAGAATCTTTTGATATACGATCATCTCCTATTATGGTAATGCGGGCTTGTCGCCATTGAGCTGTAACTGTTATATCGTTTGCAGGAAAGTTTTTTGGCATTTCAGGTTCCCATCTGTCAAAAACCAGTGTACTTTGTTCCGGTTCCGGAACTTCCGGTAATATGTCGCCAAAAATTCCTTCAATTTTGTTATCTGCCGGAAATGATGTACCTCCCGTTCCACCATTAAGTTCAAGATTAATTGCAATGGTTTTTCGGTCATAAAAAACTTTGATTACAGTGCTTCCGTCTTTTTTTATCGGCTCCTGCTCTATAGGTACAAGCTCAAAACCCGGATAAGTTTTTTCCTGTGCAGCGGTAAGAGAATCTATAGCTCCTGACTTTATGTCTGTACATGTTAAAACATATTCGTCTTCATTAAGTTTTTTCTGATAATGTAAAACTGTATATTTTGCTTTTTTTATTTCTTTTGCGGTTACATAGATCGTTGCGTTTTCAGAAAACTCGGTTTCCCATGTAATTTCGTTTCCTTGAAAATCCGTCATTTGCCAGCCGGCATCATTGTAGCCACCGTCAAAAAGAACTTTAGTGTCTGCAAAGGTTTTTATTTCTTTCCATTTGGAATTTTCATTTACAATAAATGAATTGTTTTTTGCTAACTTTGCGTGAGCTCCGCCGTGTACAGTAATTATAATTTTTTTTGAAAAATCCTTTGTTGCAACTACCGTGGGATTTGAAGAGTTCGGGCATCCTGTAAACAAAATTATAGAACTGACTATGAATATCACATTTGTAAATAAAACAGTTTTAAACTTTTTCATTTTTTCCTCCTAAATACAGCAAAACTATGAATTAATTGCATATCACTAACTTTTCATTTAAAACCTACACTATTTTACATGATTTTACGTATAACGCAAGTATTATTTTCACTATTGAAATCGGGTTTGCTTTAAGTGTAGAATGAATTATGAATTCCTATATAAATTCTGTTGATTTTTTCAAAGGTAAAGATCCTGAGCTGATTGCATCGGACTTTGGTACTCCGCTTTATGTGTATAATGAACAAATTTTACGAACTCGTATGCACGCTGTAAGTCAAGTAATAAAAAAGTATCCTTATACTGCAAATTATTCTGTAAAAGCAAATACAAATATTCATATTTTAAAACTTGCTCTTGAAGAAAAAAATAATTGTGATGCAATGAGTTTGGGTGAGATTAAAATGCTTTTTGCTGCAGGATTTCCTAAAGAAAAAATTTTTTTTGTTCCTAACAATGCCGGTATTGATGAACTTGAATTTGCAATAAAAAACAGGATAATGACAAGTCTTGACAGTCTAAGTCAGTTGGAACTTTACGGAAAGATTTGTAATTCTTTGCAGCTTGAAAAATCAGACAAAGGTCGCAATGTTGCAGTTAGGATAAATTCCGGGATCGGAGCAGGACATTGTGAAAAAGTCATTACCGGCGGAAAAAAAACGAAGTTCGGCATATCTTCAGATTCTGATAATATCAAAAAAATTTTTGAAATTGCCGATTTTTATAATCTAAAGATTGCAGGAATTAATCAGCATATAGGTAGTCTTTTTATGGAAAGTCAACCATATCTTGAATCGGTTGCAAGTCTTTTGCATATTGCATTGAATTTTAACAGTCTTGAATTTATAGATTTTGGCGGCGGCTACGGAATTCCATATCATAAACTAGATGATGAAAAAGATTTTCCAATGGAATCTTTTAAAGCACAGCTAATTCCTATTCTTGATGAATTTGTTTGTAAATATCAAGCAAAAGGTAATAAAATTCCTCTTTTCAAAAGTGAACCGGGACGTTATTGCGTTGCCGAAGGAGGAGTGATACTTACGAGGGTTCATGCAATAAAAGAAAATAACGGTAAAATTTTTTGCGGTACAGATTGCGGCATGAATGTTTTAGTACGCCCGAGTATGTATGACAGTTGGCATGATATCGAAGTTTTGCGTAACGGAAAAACTGTTTCACGGGATTGTCTTATCATGCAGACTGTTACCGGAAATATTTGCGAAAGTGGCGATATTCTTGCAAAGGACAGATTGTTACCTAAAATTCAAGAAAATGATCTTTTGTGTATTCTTGACTCCGGGGCTTACGGATACAGTATGTGCAGTTCATATAACAGTCGTCCTCGTCCGGCTGAAGTTATGATTTATACAGATTCAAGTGTAAAACTTATCAGACGTCGTGAAACAATTGAAGATTTGATGAGATATTTTTAATTTTTTTATTACCTGTTCAATAGTTACAAAATTTGTTATACTCGTTTTTATGAGTAACAAAAACGAAAATCAAAGAGATCCTTTACTTTGCCACTGGGCAGATCAAATGGCGGATAAAATTATTAGAGAGAAAGGTGATTTAGATTTATACACCTGTGCAAGCGGAATTACTCCCTCAGGCACGGTTCACCTTGGAAACTTTCGCGAAATTATAACCGTAGACTTGGTTGTTAGGGCTTTACGCGATAGAGGCAAAAATGTACGCTTTATTTATTCTTGGGACGATTATGATGTATTCAGAAAGGTTCCTGCTAATATGCCTGATCCTGAAACTTTAAATAAGTTTTTACGTTTTCCTATAACTGAAGTGCCGGATACTACGGGGCGGGACGAAAATTATGCTCGTCATCATGAAGTAGATATAGAAAACCAACTTCCGCGTGTAGGAATTTTTCCGGAATTTTTATATCAAGCAAGTCGCTACAGGGCAAATCATTACGTTGAAGGCATAAAAAAGGCAATGCAAAACAGGCTTCTTATAAAAAAATGTCTTAATGAATATCGTGATGAAAATCATAAAATGTCTGAATCTGATGTTTATTGGCCTGCATCAATTTTTTGCGGCAAATGTTCAAAAGATACTACCGAAATTACTGATTATGACGGTGAATTCGGTATAAGTTATAAATGTGAATGCGGAAATATTGAAAAAGCCGATATCAGAACTTTTAAAGGTGCTAAATTGGGCTGGAGAGTAGACTGGCCTATGCGATGGAACGAAGAAAAAGTTGTTTTTGAGCCGGGTGGAAAAGATCATATCAGTCCGGGAGGCAGTTACGATACTGCAAAACTTGTTTCAAAAGAAGTTTACGGCTGGGATTCTCCTGTTACAATGCGTTATGATTTTGTAAACTTAAAAGGTGTTCCCGGAAAAATGTCTTCGTCAAAGGGTAAGGTAATTGCATTATCGGATGCATTGAATGTATATCAGCCGGAAATTCTCAGATATCTTTTTGCAAGCACCAGACCTAATACGGAATTTGACATTAGCTTTGATATGGACGTTTTAAAAGTTTATGAAGATTACGACAAAACTGAAAGAATTGTTTTTGGTATAGATAAAGCAAAAAATGAAGAACAATTTAATAAAGAAAAACGAATTTACATGTTATGTCAAATAGACGGGAAAATTCCTCAGATAATGCCTTATCAAATCACTATCAGATTGTTATCTACGCTTCTTCAGATTTATTCGGGTGATATTGATGCTGTAATAAAAAGTTTGGGTAATGTAAAGCCTGAACAGGAAGAAAGACTTAGAAGGCGAGCCGAATGTGCATGGTTTTGGATTTTACATAGTGCTCCCGATTGTGCTCCTGATTTTTGTTTTTCACTTAGAAACGATGATAGCAAGGCTGACCTTACGGAAGAGCTTTTAGCTGCCGTAAAAAGAATTCGCGATAAAGTTGTGCCTAAGTTGGGAGATTTTGAAACTGACAAAGAATGCCAACAAGCTTTATATGATATTGCTTCCGATTTAAATATCGATGCAAAAGCTTTGTTTACGGCTTTGTATGATGTTTTGATAGCAAAAGAGCAAGGTCCAAGGCTTGGAAGTTTTCTTAGAATTATAGGAAAACAGAAGCTTGAAAAAATTCTTGGTGTTTACTAGTTTTTTTTTGCTAGAAATTTTTTGTGCTGAAAATAAAAAAAACCGGCTTTATGTTAAAGTTGCTTAACTAAATGCCGGTTTTTATAAATTAATTGTCTATTGTTTTTTAGACTGTTTTCATCTTAAGTAAAGATGAAGTCTGCTACACTCGTAACAGTGCTATTTTTTGTCGTGGCAGAGTTTTTTTATTTTCCATATATCCCTAACATATTCTTCTATTGTACGGTCGGAACTGAACTTACCTGAATTTGCAATATTGAGTATTGCTTTTTTTGCCCAATTATTTCTGTCCAAAAATTCTTTTCCGGATTTTTCTTGAACCTGACAATAAGAATCAAAGTCTGCAAGAACATAATAAATGTCAGCCCTATTTCCCTCTATTCCGTAAACAAGAGAATCGTAAAGTTCTCTAAAATTTTGGGAAGTTGGATCATATGTCCCGTCGATTAGCTGGTTTAGCACTTTTGCAAGACGAGGATTTCTTTCAAGATATTTTTGCGGATTATAGCTGTGTTCTGCTTCTATTTTTTGAATTTCCGAGGTAAGCAAACCGAAAATAAAAGCATTTTCCTGTCCCACTTCTTCTACTATTTCAATATTTGCTCCGTCCATTGTTCCCAATGTTAGGGCTCCGTTTACCATGAATTTCATGTTTCCTGTCCCGGAAGCCTCAAGTCCTGCGGTTGAAATTTGCTCGGAAATATCGGCTGCAGGGAATATTTTTTCTGCAACTGAAACTCGGTAATTTTCAACAAAAACAACTTTTAGCTTGCCTTTCACTCTTCGATCATTATTTATTCTTTCGGCAACGGTGTTTATGAGTTTTATAATTGTTTTTGCTCTGCGGTATCCACTTGCAGCCTTCGCTCCAAAAATATAAGTTCTGGGAGCGGGACTGTAACACGGGTCTTCCAATATTTTATCGTATTCATACATTACATGCAGAATATTTAAAAGCTGACGTTTGTATTCGTGCAGTCTTTTTACTTGAACATCAAAAATAGAGTTTGGATTAATTTCCGCATTTTGAGTTTCTCTAAGATAGTTACATAAATTTTCTTTTGCATTTTGCTTTATTTGCAAAAATTCTTCCTGACTTTTTTTGTCATCGGCAAATTTTTCCAATTCCTTTATTTTTGAAAAATCTTTTTCCCAGCCGTGTCCGATTCTGTCTGTAATGAATTTTGACAACTGAGGATTTGCACACAAAAGCCATCTCCGCTGAGTTATTCCGTTGGTTTTGTTATTAAATTTTTCAGGATAAAGTTGTGCCCAATCTTTTAGTTCTTTTGTTTTTAATAATTCTGTGTGTAAAGCAGCAACTCCATTTACGCTGTAACCTGCATGAATTGCAAGCCATGCCATGTAAATTGAACCGTTATGAATAATAGCCATGTGGTTTTGTTTTTCGTAATCTGTAGGGAATTTTTCTCTAAGTTTCATTACGAATCTACGGTTAATTTCTTCCACGATTTGATAAATTCTAGGGAGTAGACCTTGAAAAATCTGAATAGGCCACTTTTCAAGAGCTTCTGCCAAAATAGTATGATTTGTGTATGCAAAAGTATGTGTAACAATATCCCATGCTTCATCCCACCCAATGTCGTGTTCGTCCATTAAAATTCTCATAAGTTCCGGAATTGAAACAACCGGATGAGTGTCGTTCAGTTGAATAGCATGAAGTTCTGCAAAATGAGAAAAATCTTGTCCAAATTGATTTGTGTACTGATTCACTAAATCTTGTAAACTTGCAGAGCAGAAAAAGTACTGTTGTTTTAGTCTTAAAGCTTTTCCGCTTGGGCCGTTATCATTAGGATACAAAACACGGCTTATATTTTCGGCATCATTTTGTTTTTCAACGGCACGGTAATATTGCATATCATTAAAAAGCTGTAAATCAAACCCGTCCGGACTTGTTGCCTGCCATAAACGTAAAGTGTTTACAGTAGAAGTGCCGTATCCTACAATAGGCATATCGTATGGAGTTGCATTTACAACTTCCGCATTTTCGATATAAAAACTGTTTTCACCGTTTTTATTTTTGCGCGAACATACATTTCCTCCGAATTTTACCTGTACAGTAAGATCAGATCGTTTTATTTCCCAAGGATCTCTATGTTTTAACCAATTATCCGGATATTCAACTTGATAACCATCTTCAATGTGCTGTTCAAACATTCCGTATTGGTATCTTATACCATATCCATGACCGGGATAGTCCAATGTTGCAAGCGAATCTAAAAAACATGCGGCAAGTCGTCCCAGACCTCCGTTTCCAAGTCCGGCATCCGGTTCTTGTTCTTCGGCATCATCATAATCTACGCCAAATTCTTTAAGGACGTCCACAACTGCATCTTTTATTTGAGCGTTGATAAGGTTGTTGCTCATTGCCCTTCCCATCAAAAATTCTGCTGAAAAGTAATAAACTTGGCGTGTAGGATTCATTTTGTATTGACGGCGAGTTTGCATCCAGTTTTCCATTATGATGTCAAGTGAAGCGGCACTTATCGCGTCAAACAAATCATGTTTTGAAGCATCTGATATCTTTTTTCCGTACTGAAGTTTCAATCTGTTGGAAAATTTTTCTTTGAATTCGTCTGCATTAAAATTCATATATTCTCCCGATAAAAAAATTACTATTTAAATGCTATTTAAAAAGTCTTAGGTTGTCAAGCTATATCCGGTATCAGAAAATAATCGTACCGGAAACCAAAAATATGACCTATCGGCTCAATAGTATTGCACTTGAAAGTGCCGGTAAAACGTAAACATTTTTTTCGTTTACTATTTCTTCTTCTCCAAAAGCTAAAAAATCTTCAGGATACGGAACTGAAGTGTCGATAACTCTGTACCATTTTTTTCCGTCGATAGCTTTAGGTATTTTTACCGACTTATCTTGATTTGACGAATTGAACATCAGGTAAAAATCGTTGTCGTCTACTTCTGCAAAAATTTCTGCGTGCCTTCCATCTAATCTGAACGCTACAAAATGATTTGCTTTAGACCAGTCTACAGGTTTTCCGTCCTCTCCAAACCAGCAAATATCCGGAAGACTGTTGTAATATTTGTCTTGTCCTTGAAAAAACTCCGGTCGGCGGAATGCAGGATGATGAAGTCTAAACTTTATAAGATTTTTTGCAAATCTAAAAATTTCTGCATTTTTTTCTATGTAAGTCCAGTCAATCCATGATGTAGGGCTATCTTGGCAGTATGCGTTGTTGTTACCGCCTTGAGTTTTTCTAAATTCATCTCCCGCTAAAATCATCGGAGTTCCTTGCGAAAGCAACAAAGTGATAAGAATATTTTTTATTTGCTTTGTTCTTATTGTCTGAATATTAGGATTTGAACAAGGCCCTTCATAGCCGTAATTGTAACTGTTGTTATTGTCGCTTCCGTCGCGGTTATTTTCTCCGTTTTCTTCGTTATGTTTACCGTTGTAGGAAACAAGATCGTTTAGAGTGAATCCGTCATGGCTTGTGATAAAATTAATTGAATGAAACGGTTTACGTCCGTCCCGCAAGTACAAATCGGAGCTTCCGGTAAGGCGGGTTGCCGCTGCGTTTGCCATAAAATCATCACCACGCCAAAAACGCCGAATGTCGTCTCTAAATCTGTCGTTCCATTCTGCCCAACGTCCTCCCGGAAAGCAACCTACCTGATAAGCCCCTCCGGCATCCCAAGCTTCTGCAATAATTTTTGTGTTTCGTAAAACAGGATCTTCTGCTATTGTTTCAAGCATTGGAGGATTTTCTATTAAATTTCCGTTACGATCTCTTCCTAAGATTGAACCAAGATCAAATCGGAATCCGTCAACGTGCATCTCGCAAACCCAATATCTAAGGCAATCAATGATAAAATTACGTACAACCGGATGATTGCAATTAAATGTATTTCCACAGCCTGAAAAGTTTTTGTAATATTGTTTACGATTATCTTCCAATATGTAATAGATGGAATTATCCAAGCCTCTAAAATTTATAGTAAGTCCGTGTTCGTTCCCTTCTGCAGTATGGTTAAAAACTACATCCAAAATGACTTCAATACCATTTTTATGCAATTCTCTTACCATTTCCTTAAATTCATTTACTGCTTTTCCCGGATTTTTATCGTAAGCATATGAAGTTTTTGGTGCAAAAAAAGCAATTGTGCTGTATCCCCAAAAATTTTTAAGTCTTTCGGCGTTTTTTGGATTCAAATTTGTATTTTCATATTCATCAAATTCGTGAATTGGCAAAAGTTCAACGCTTGTTATTCCCAATTCTTTGAGGTAAGGGATTTTTTCTATAAGACCTTTGTATGTTCCCGGATGTTTTACATTAGATGTAGGTGAGCAGGTAAAGCCTTTTAGATGAGCTTCGTAAAGAATACTGTGTTGTAAAGGATAGTTTAGCGGACTGTCATTTTGCCAATCAAACTCATCGTCATCAATTACAACACATTTTGGATATCCTTTTGCACTCAGTTTTTTCCCAAACAAGATATCATTACGATCAACGGGTGTTACATAATCGGGAGGGAGATTTGCAAAAATAGAGCAATCAGTAAGGCTTTTTGCATAAGGATCGAGGAGATAATGATTTTTATTGAATCTGTGTCCTTCTTCCGGATAAAAAGGACCGTCAACTCTGTAAAGGTATAAAGCTCCCGGCTTCAAGCCTTTTAACAAAACGTGCCACAAATCTCCGGTGCGGTTCGTGTTCTTGTTAAAATTATATGAAAAATATGGGTTTTCATCGTCCGGGTTTTCAAAAATATCCAGAATAACCTCAGTTCCATTTCTCGTAAAAATGCTGAAATTTACTCCGTCATTTACGATAGTTGCTCCATGTGGGAATGGTTTTCCCGGTAATGCAGTAATCTGTTCCATATCGAGAATAGTAATATTATATGGCTTTTTTTTCAACCAAAATGCTCATTAAATCTGTCAGCACACCTATAGGTAAAGTTTCTGCCTCGTAATTTATAAATTCCTGAATTGCTTTCCAATCTTTTTTAGGCAAACTTTGCGTTGCTTCAAGTTTTCCGTTTAAAAAACATAATATACTGATAAGCCAATCAAGGTTTTGATCACAAGGTTCATTTTGAATATCTTTGCTTTTTTCAATATAATTTGAAATCCAGTATTCTCCTATTGAATAAGGAAGTCCTCCCAGATCTTTATTGTATGAAACAAATAAATCCGTTATTTGCTTGCATACTTCCATTCCACTATAGTAGCCATTTTCCGCTCTGTAATGCTTTTTTATGCGTTGAATATCTGCATAAAATTTATCAATATTTGTCATTTTATATTTTCCTTGAAGAATTTTACCGAAACCGATTGAACCTTATTCTATCAAAAAAAAAAGAATGAAAAAAGTCAAAATTTAGTTTTTTTTTGTTGACTTTTACTCTAAGTGAACTTAAACTTAGGGTATGAATTTACAGACAGTTTTAACCCCGGATACAGTTGAACTTCATTTAAAGGGCACGACCAAAGAGGAAATTATTGATGAAATGCTCGAAGTTCTTATTGCGGCAGGAAAAGTTTCGAATAAGGAAGCTGCTCGCGAGTGCGTTCTGGATAGAGAATGCAAAATGTCAACAGGAATGAAGCATGGTATTGCAATTCCCCATGGAAAAACCGATACGGTTTCGGATTTGGTAGCTTGTATTGGAATTTCGGATAATCCTGTGGATTTTGATTCCCTTGATCAAGAACCTTGCCGAATTTTTATTATGACTTTGTCTCCGATAAACAAAACGGGTCCTCATTTGCAGTTTCTTGCCGAGGTGAGTTTGCTTTTTAAGAGTGCCGAAAAACGACAGCAAATTTTGGAAACCACAAATAAAGCGGATGTTATTAAAATTCTAACTGAATAGAAATTTTTATGTTTTGTTAAAAGGCCGCTCGGTATTCGGGTGGTCTGTTTTTTTTCTCCGAATAAGCTATTTTTGTATTTTTATTGCAAGCTGTCTTTTAGAATTAAAAACAAAAAGGAATCTGAAATGTCAAAATTTGATTTTACGGCAGAAAGTTCGCCTTTAAAAACTTTTGATGGACTTATTTTTGACGGAAATTTTTACTGCCCCGATTGTTTTTTTCTGTCTGAACAAAATTGTGTAGAATTTTTTGATTATTGCAGGAAGATTAATTGTTCTCTTGTAATTTTTCCGATTGAAGCACAGTGTATTCTTACCGAAGAAGACGAGGTTTTTAACGAACAGTTTTTAGCTGTACTTAGAAAAGTTTTTAAATCGGCCCAAGATTATGACATTCAAATTTCAATAAAGCCTGTTTATAAAAATATCGATTATGAAAGACTTACTGCTTGCATGAAACATTGTGCAAGGCGACTTAAAAACTGTGAACAATTAACAGGTTTTACCTTGCCCGAAAATGACGAATTTAAAAGTGAAAAAGTCCGAAATTATTTTATTGGCGAACTTTCAGAAAAACATCCGCATTATAAATTTTTTATACTATGCATGTAACTAAAACCGATGTAACTTAAAAAGCAAACCGTGCAATTATTTTGTAGCAAATGCCAAATAATAGTCTGAGTTTTCTCTGTAAAACATTGCAACTTGACTATTAAAAAGAACGTTCAAACCGTCTCTGTAGTTTATTATCTTTGAAACATAGTTTAAAGTTATTTGAGGCGTTTTATTGTTTCTTACTTTTGTGGTTCCGGCATTGTACATTGCAAGAGCAGTTACCTCATTTCCGGCAGTTTCAATACAAAATCTTAAATGGGCAAGACCGTATTTTGCACTTACGTATGGATCAAAAAAATCTTTTTCACTCAGGTAAGGAAATGACTTGTTGTTCAATTGAAAAAGTCCTCTGTCAATTGAAAGATTTGTGTTGCCGTTGACTGCCGTAATTTTATAGCTGCTTTCCGTCCATGCAAGGGCGAATGCCAAAGAAAGCGGAATTTCATTCTTATCTGCTTCTTGGAGAATTGCAAGAGTAACATCCTGATTGTTCGTAATTTGATTATAAAACCAAATTACCGATTGTTTGGAAATTTCATTGCGATAGAATTGAAGCCCTGTATCCTTTTTTCGGTGTTCAATTGCCTTGTTGTGATAAGATGCAGGATCTATAAAATATTTTTGTGTAAATTCTTGTTCAAGATCCGATTGTTCGTTTTTGTTTTTGAAAAATGAAATTTCACTGTTTATCGGTGCATCAGAGGGTAAAAACTTAAAAATAAAAAAGCAGATCACCGCAAAAAAAAGAGCAAAAAATCCGTAGCCCAGATATTTTAGAGAAATTTCTTTTAGGTATTTTTTTCTTTGTTCTTTAGTCCTTAAAAACTTCATGAGTTAAGTATTTCACAACATAAAAATGTATTCAAGTGTAATGATTGCAAAATACAGTAAATATTTCAAAACTTTTTTCAAATATTAGAAGTTTTAGAGATTATTGATAATAAAAAACTCTCTTTTTATTCTTAATTTTTTAGTATCACAGGTAAATATTTTGCTTGCTGTAAAGAATAAGATGATGTTATAATCAAGCCGTTAAAGTTACAGGACAAAAGTTTGGCGGCCAAGATTTAAAAAATCCTAAAGCAAA
Source organism: Treponemataceae bacterium (assembly GCA_052173655.1). Lineage (GTDB taxonomy): Bacteria > Spirochaetota > Spirochaetia > Treponematales > Treponemataceae > RGIG9060. The sequence goes on from JBQMYD010000002.1 coordinate 77,506, forward strand.
GAAATTTTCTTTCTAAGCTAAAAAGGAGATAAAAAATCGGAAAATTAAACTTTACAATCGGTTTTTTTCGGGAAAATTCCGACAAATAGAAGGCGAAAACGGTAAAATCTTCAATAGAAAAATTTTAATTTGCAGAGTTTTAACTCTTCTAAGGAAAAAAAATGAAAAGTTGCAAAAATTCCTGTTCTGCTCAAAATGAAAAAACTGTTGTAAATTGGATAAAAAATCAAATCAAACAGGAAGAAATCGATAAATACTTGGAAAACGGAAAGGATTTTATCGATGACGAAAAAATAAAAAATTTAATAGCAAAAAATTCGGAACCGTCGGTTTTTAGAGTAAGGGAAATTCTAAAAAAAGCTCATTCAATTGAATTGCTCAGTGATGAAGATACTGCCGTTTTGGTTAACGTAAAAGATCCTCAGCTTAGACTGGAAGTTTTCAAAGCTGCGGAGGAAATCAAAAAGCAGGTTTATGATAACAGAATAGTTACATTTGCTCCGTTGTATCTTAGCAGCAAGTGTGTAAATGGCTGTAAATATTGCGGATTTAGAGAAAATAATTCTTACCAAGTACGACGTATTCTTAGCCAACAGGAAGTTGAAAATGAAACTCGTGTATTGGCTTCAAAAATAGGACACAAGCGACTTGTAATTGTTTTTGGAGAGCATCCTGACAGTGCATCTGATTATATTGCTGATACGATGAAAACTGTTTATTCGGTGCATGATAAAGTGCGAAATGGGGTAGGCGAAATTAGAAGGGTCAATGTAAATGCTGCACCTATGAGTATTGCCGATTTAAAAAAACTTTATAATGCAGGAATAGGAACTTTTCAGGTATTTCAAGAAACTTACGATCATGAAATCTATGCGCAAATGCACCCTGAAAATACATTAAAGGGAAATTACAGATGGAGGCTTTATTCTCACCATAGGGCTATGGAAGCCGGAATTGATGACGTTGCTATTGGTTGTCTTTTTGGTCTTGCGGATTGGCGTTTTGATGTTTTGGGAATGGTTGCCCATGCAAGAGATTTGGAAAAGCATTTTGGACTTGGTCCACATACTGTTAGTGTTCCACGTCTTGAAAAGGCGGTTGGAACGGATTTCGGTTTTATAAAAAATTGGGTCAGCGATGAAGATTTTAGGTATTTGACAGCTGTTTTGAGGGTTGCAATTCCTTATGCGGGTTTAATAGTTACAAATCGTGAAAAACCTGCCATGATAAGGTCTTTATTGGAAATTATTACTCAGCGTGATGCTGCTACAAGGCTTGGAGTAGGGGCATATTCCGAAGCTGACAGAAGCGGTCAATTAGAAATGCAAAATCAAAGTTTGGAAAAAGAGCAATTTGAAATCGGAGATTCCAGAAGTTTGGATGAAATTGTCAGAGAGCTTGCTCAAACCGGGCATATAGTTTCTTTTTGTACGGCAGGGTACCGCTGTGGTAGAACCGGAAAAAAAATAATGAATTTGTTGAAAAGCGGGCGTGAAGGTTGTTTTTGTAAGCTGAATGCGGTTTTGACATTTCAAGAATGGCTTGAAGATTTTGCCTGTGAAGAAACTCGAAAAATAGGTGAAGTAATCATAAAAAAAGAAATAGAAGAAATAAAAAATGGAGTTCCGAATAATTTTAGTCAAAATGTTTTTGCATCGTTTATGAAAAGCTATGAAAACATTACTTTGGGGCATAGAGATGTTTACTTTTAGAATTTTTACTCGGATTTTTCATGTTTTTTATGAGCAAAGTCTATATTACAGTGGGTTTTATTAATCATGGCAAATTTTTATAAATGCATAGGTTGAATGCCAGTCCCAAATTCTATCGGAAGTATTTATTATAAGATTTCGGAATTCTGAATATTCATTTTCGTTTAAATTTTTATGTAAAAATGAGCCGTAAGAAGATTGCAGATTGAGCCATCGTTCTACTGTTGCAATGTTTACACTCCGTTTTTCAATAAATTCTTTTTCAAAAATAAAAAAATCTGTTTTACAATTTTTATTCAAGCTAAAATTTTTTTCAAAAAATTCTTTTTTTAGGAATTCTGCAAAGTCTTGTGTAGCCCAACAAAATTCTTCCTGAGTTTGATAGAACAAACGCTCTATGTTTTGAATTTGATCAAGAAATTCGGTTTTGTTCGGATAAAAAATTTTCATAATGTTGCTCAGGTATTGAACCTTGCCGGGAATTTTTTGAGCAATTATGATATCCGCTTTGGGATAAAAACTTTTTAATTTTTTTACGATTTCAGAAAAATTTTTAAAATCGGTTTTTGTGCTTACAGGATTTTTAAAAAAACAAACATCAAATTCGGATTCTGAAAATTCTTCAAACTTATTTGCAATAACAGGTCTTTCAATCATTTCCAGAGTACTTGCATATTGCTCCAAAATTTCTTTGTTTTTTGAACTGATACAAATTCCTGCAGTAAATCCTTCCGGGCATTTACGCCAAAGTTCCCATAAAAATAAACCGTCATCACAGCCGTAAACCAGACAACGAAAATGACGTTTTAAATCGGCAAGTTTTACAGCTTCGTTTCGTATATGTAGCAAAATTTCATGGTGATTTTCTTCAACTCTGCGTTGCCATTGTGAGCGTTTTTCATCATTTGGACTAAAGGTAAGGTTTTCACCTGTACTCAACGATTTTTGCAGAATTGAACTTGTTGAATTTAGCTGAGAGTTTTCAGAGTTTGCACAAGATTTTGCAGTAGCACTTCGTTTATGAATAGAGTCAAATTGTGCTGACGGAAAATCCAAAAGTTCGTTTGTTTGTGTTTGTTCCAAAATTGTAGCAATTTGAACTTCCCGTCTTGATAGTACCTCATCTTTTATAGTTGCTTCATAGCCTTGATTGGAAGGTGTATAAAAGACTTTTCCCATAAGCTCATTCGGCAAATATTGCTGAGCAATCCAGTGATCTTTGTATGCATGAGGATATAAATAGCCGTCTCCATGCCCGAAACCTCGTGAATCTCGGCTGGAGTCCTTTAGATGATTTGGAACTTGAGCATCTTCTTTTTCAACAGAGCTTAAAGCATCAAAAAAAGCCATACTTGAATTGGATTTTGGGGTTGTTGCAAGATATAAGGTAGCATGTGCTAAAAAGTACCTGCCTTCAGGCATTCCAACTCTGTCAAAGGCTTGTGCACAGCTTTCAACAATGCTTACTGCTTTAGGATCTGCAAGTCCTGTATCTTCGCAACTTGAAATTAGCATTCGCCTAAAAATAAAATGAGGATCTTCACCTGCTCTAACCATTCTTGCAAGCCAATAAAGTGCAGCATCGGGATCTCTGCCTCTTAACGATTTTATAAATGCGGAAATTATATCATAGTGATAATCTCCGTCTTTATCGTAAAGTACTACTTTTTTTTGAATACTTTCTTCGGCAGTTTCCATGCTGATGTAAATTTTACTGTCAAACGGCGGTTCAGGTTTCATGGCTGTAGGGTTCCATTTTTCAGGCGTTGTTTCTACTGCAAGTTCCAACGAATTCAAAAGACTCCTGGCATCTCCATTTGCAGTTTCGATTAAATGTTCAAGTGCACCTTTTTCAAAAACGACGTTCCATTTTCCGTAACCGCGTTCTTTATCTTTTAGAGCATTTTCTGCTGTTTTTATTAAATCCTGCTTTGTTAGGGGTTTTAGCTGGAAAATGCGGCTACGGCTTACAAGGGCTTTGTTTACTTCAAAAAAAGGGTTTTCAGTTGTTGCCCCTATTAAAATGATGGTTCCGTTTTCAACCCATGGTAAAAGTGCATCTTGTTGACTTTTGTTCCATCTGTGAACTTCGTCTACAAACAAAATAGTTCGTCTGTTATAAAAATTTTTTATCTCTTCCGCTTTTTTTACAGCTTCACGGATATTCTGAACTCCGGTTAAAACTGCATTCAACGTGATAAACTCTGATTTTGTGTGATTTGCTATTACACATGCTAAAGTCGTTTTTCCTGTTCCCGGCGGGCCGTAAAATATAAGAGAAGATAACTGGTCTGCGGCTATTGCACGGCGTAAAAGACGTCCTTTTCCAACAATATGATCTTGTCCTATGTATTCATCGAGGTTTCTGGGACGCATTCTGGCTGCAAGAGGACTTTCTTTGCTTTTTGTATTTTCAAATAAATCCATTTTTTTGCAGCCTTATTTTTTTATTATTCACAGTTCCAAATATTTTTATTTCCGTTAGGGCGTATAGGATAGTATCCCCAAAGTTTATTCAAATTACTTATGGCTTTTGTGGAAAGGTATGTAACACTTGCAACGTAAAGGCTCCCGCTTCCTAGTGGAATAGAAAAAATTCCTATCGCATTCATATCTCCCGGACAGGATGAATAATTTGAACCCACGGAAGGGCAAAGAGTTTTTGTGGGTTCTCCGGTTGTTCCGTTTACTTTTACTACCAAAAGTCCGGGTGTTGTTCCTGTTTTTCCCAAATATATAAAACCGTTTCCAACCTCATCTTTGTAATAACTCGCTACAAGAAAATTTACTTTTCCTAAATCCGGAGCAATATTGTAATGCCAAGTAACGCCATCTGTTGAATAAGCAACAACTCTATCATTTCTTTTTGTTCCGTCGGCAACATGGTAAAACATTCTTTGTCTATCTGAAGTTATCAAAGCATCATTTGAGAAAATAGTTGTATTCGAGTTTGAAATCCAAGCCGCTTTTACCGGAGCTGCGGTATCGGTTGCAGAAAAAGTTTTGTTCCAAGTAGTATAATGTCGGTTTGCTTTTACAGTACTTGTAATTTCTGTACCGGAGCCGTCTGAATTTATTTCAAAAATTTTGTAATCGGAAGGATTAAAAATATTTACTGTCGTATAGTATGCTTTTCGTCTGTTGATTCCCGGTGTTGCATTATTATCAAAAAGTTCTATAAGATCAAAATTACCTGTTGTATTAACGGCAATTTCTTTCCAATTAAGTTTATTTTGTACAGGAGACATAAACAAACGCTTTTGCCTTGTTTCAATTTTGAACACGTAGCAAAAAAGGTTGGTATCGGTAGAAGCAAGTCTTACCACCGTGTTTGATGCATCGCAAATCGAAGGAAGTGTAGCTAATGTCCAGCCTCTTTCAACCAGATTTCCTTTGGAATTGAACTTTGCTTTTACCCATATATATCCGTTTGTACAAAAAATTTTATCGCTTGTTTCTACCATTGAAGTTATATTGCCTTTAACGATAGGTTCTTCAAGTTTTTTTTCATTTGATATGTTATAAAAAATAGGCCCCCAGCCTCTGCTTTCATCTCCGTTACAACCCAAAAGGAGGGCGGTGCATACAAAAGCTGCGAAAATGGTATAAATCTTTATCTTTGAATTAATTTTCATGTTTTTCTCCGTAACTTAGATACTGCATTATTAGCATAAAAATCACATGTGATATCTTGCACTAATGCCGGTATTTAAAATATATCCCCAGTAGTTGTAAGCAGGATTTGTGTACCATTGTGGCATAATTGAAGCTCCGAATGTTGCTCCCACCGACCAATCTGAGTTTATTCTATAGAAAACTCCAACTTCAGGTTTCATAACCAAGCCGAAAAGAAAGTTGTTGGAGTGATGTTCAAATGCTCCACCAATTCCCAAAAAAACAGGAATTTCAAAATTCCATATTTCAAACTGAAAGGCAACTTCTGCCAAAATAGGTACCGAGTAAAAAATTTTACTGCCCAAAGTAGGATTATAACCGAAGCCTATGCTACCGCCTACTGCAATAAAATGATTTAAAAAATAATAAGCTCCAAAATTCAAATCCATACCGAATTTTAACTGCTCAGGTTTTAAAGGTGGAGCGGCATTTATGTTCAGCCGTAAAAACCAATCTCCCGACTGATTTCGTCTAAAATCCGAATTCTCATTTGCTTCAATTTTAGGAAATTCGTTAGATTTTTTTTGTTTTGAATTTTCCTGTGCAAAGATAGCTGTAAGAGCGATTATTATTAAAAATGCAAAAAGTATAATCTTTTTCTTCATTTTTTCTCCCATAAAAAGTTTGTAGGAAATATTAATTTATACAAACATTTTAACTTGTTTTTGTACTAAGTGAAAAATCACATACAATATGTGCTTTTGTTTAAAGACAAAAGCCATGATGAATAACGAGGTGTTATTCTAGATTCGGAATTCACCATTATTTCTACACAAGGCTATATTATATTAACTACCTAAGGTAGCCCATAGATAAAACCACGTAGAATCATTATAATTTAAATGTTACTTTTAAATCTATAAAAGTAAACAACAAAAGTTGATATCTGTTACGAGTTTATTTTAAACTCATCTATACTTTTTGAAAAGGATTGATTTTAAAAATTTTATGAGTGCAAAAATTATAGACGGAAAAGCAATAGCTTCTCAAATACGAAGTGAAATTGCTCTGGAAGTTTGTCAGTTAAAATCACAAGGAATTACCCCTTGTCTTGCAGTTATTCTTGTAGGAGAAAATCCTGCCAGTGTTTCCTATGTTAGTGGAAAACAAAAAGCTCTTGCAGAAGTTGGAATGGAAGATCGTTCTATCCACCTGCCGGAAAATACAAGTGAACTTGAACTTCTAAACATAATAGAAGGTTTAAACAATGATAAAACTGTTCATGGAATTCTTGTTCAGCTACCTTTGCCAAATCAGATTAATGAAGATAAAATCATCATGGCAATAGATCCTAAAAAAGATGTAGATGGCTTTCATCCCATGAATCTTGGAAATTTACTCATAGGTAGAGAGTGTTTTTTACCCTGCACTCCAAATGGTATTATTGTACTTCTTGAAAAAATGAAAATAGAAACTTGCGGAAAACATGCTGTAGTGATAGGGCGTTCAAATATAGTTGGAAAACCTGTAAGTGTTCTGCTTGCCCAAAAAAAAACAAATTGTACTGTAACAATTTGTCATACCGGTACAAAAAATATTTGTGAATTTACAAAATCAGCAGATATTTTAATAGTTGCAAGCGGTCATCCCCATACTGTAACAAAAGACATGATAAAAAAAGATTGCGTAGTTATAGATGTAGGTGTAAACAGAATTGCCGATTCGAGTAAAAAAAGCGGTTTTAGGCTTGTAGGAGACTGCGATTACGAACAGCTGCTTGATACAGCTTCTTTTATCACTCCGGTTCCCGGCGGAGTAGGACCTATGACTATTGCCATGTTAATGCAAAATACACTTTTTGCTGCAAAAAAGGCTTACGATGACAAATGTGATGATCGATGTTCAAAATGAATTGGATTTCAGACAAATTCCGTTACAAAAAGTTGGAGTAAAAAACGTAAAGTATCCTGTTACGGTTTTAGATAAAGAGCAAAAAACTCAAAGAACAACTGCAATCATTGATTTGTCTGTGAACTTGCCTCAACAATACAAAGGCACTCATATGAGCCGGTTTATCGAGATTTTTCATAAATATCATGAAAATCTGACAGTGATTCATTTTCTTGAAATGTTAGAAGAAATTTGCAAGAAATTGAACGCTAAGCAAGCTTTCGGTTCCATGAAATTCTTGTATTTTATAGAAAAAAAAGCTCCGGTAAGTCATTCTCCCGGGATTATGGAATACAATTGTTCTTACGAGGCTTCTGTGTCTTTTTATGAAAACAATGAAAAAAAACATAAATTTTTTGTATGTATAGAAGTTCCGATAGCAACTCTTTGCCCTTGCTCAAAAGCTATAAGTGATTATGGGGCTCACAATCAACGTGGTAAAGTAAAAGTAAAAATTCAATATAAAGATTTTTTTTGGATTGAAGATATAATTTTTATGATAGAACAATGTTGCTCAACACCTGTTTATTCGGTTTTAAAACGCAATGATGAAAAATTCGTTACGGAACATTCATACGATAACCCTTTTTTTGTTGAAGACGTGGTTCGTGATGTGTATCTTGGACTAAAAAAAATGAATTTTGACTATTTTACAGTTGAAGCGGAAACCGAAGAGAGCATTCACAATCACAATGCGTTTGCTTTTGCCGAATTTGGAGAAAAAAAATGAACTATTACTTTGAAACATACGGTTGCCAAATGAACAAGGCAGAATCTGCCGCTACGGAACAAATTTTGTGTTCAAGGGGTTGGTCTGCAAGTCCGGATGCCGAAAATGCTGATCTTATCATTATAAATACATGTTCAGTAAGGGCTACTGCTGAAACAAGAATTCACGGACGACTTGGATGGTTTTCCAGTCTAAAAAAAGACAGGGCAAAAAACGGACAGAAAGATTTTACATTAATTGTCATGGGGTGTATGGCACAAAGATTAATGGAAAATTTAAAAAAACAATTTTCCGTTGTGGACTACGTTGTAGGAAATTTTCAGACAAAATTTTTTAATGAAATTTTTAATGCTGTAGAAAAAGGTTTTCATTTGGACGATTTGGAAGAAACCCCTGTTTATACCTTTGCTACAGAAAGTTATGAAAAAGGCAGTTTTTCTGCATTTGTTCCGATAATGCATGGTTGCAATAATTTTTGTTCATATTGCATTGTTCCTTATGTTAGAGGCAGAGAGCTTAGTCGAAGTCCCAATGATATTTTAATGGAATTGGATCAGCTTAACAAAAACGGAGTAAAAGAAATAACTTTACTTGGACAAAACGTAAATTCTTATTGTTGGAACAAAACTAAAAATGAAAGCAGGACCTGCGGTAAACATATCGAAGAAAATGAAGATGAGTTTTTGTTTTTCCCCGAACTTTTAAAAATCATTACTGCTCATATACGGGAAACGTCTTCAAGTATAGAATGGGTCAGGTTTATGAGTAGTCATCCAAAAGATCTAAGCGATCAGTTGATCGGGGTAATTGCCGAAGATGATCTTTTGTGCCGTCATATTCATTTGCCGGTTCAGTGCGGTTCCACTTCGGTGCTAAACAGAATGAACCGCCGATATACCAGAGAGCATTACATTGAGCTTGTTGAAAAAATTAGAAAGAATATTCCTGATGTTTCGCTTACTTCGGATATTTTAATTGGATTTCCGGGCGAAACTGATGAAGAATTTGAGCAAACTGTTAGCATAATGAAGCAGATAAGATATGAGGCTGCTTTTATGTATTATTACAATATCAGGGAAGGAACTCCTGCTGCATCTTATAAAGATCAAATTTCTATTGATGTAAAAAAAAGTCGACTTGCAAAAATTATTGATATTCAACAAAAAATTACAAAAGAAGAAAAAAGCAAACAACTTGGAAAAACTGTGAAAGTTCTTGTAGAAAATTTAAGTCATAATGACCCGAAAGAGCTTGTAGGAAGAACTGAACGAGATGAATGTGTTGTCTTTGTTGCCGACAAAAGTCTTATAGGAAATTTTGTCAACGTAAAACTTGAACAGTTGAGTGGAATAACATTTCGTGGTAGAATAGTCGACGTTTGAGGTAAATAACCAAAAATGTAAAAGCGGAGAAAAATATGCCTTGGAAGTTAATTTTTTTTACAATTGCTTTGACAATTGTTGTTCTTTTTATCGGTTCAAATCTTGGCAATGCCTGTGCAGTTAATTTTTTTTGGATAAAGCAAGTTGAAAATGTTCCTGTTTTTATGAGCATATTAATTTCTTTTGCATTGGGTGTGATAATTATGGTCCCTTTTGTTTTTATAAAAAAACATTCACACTCCGGCAGGAATGAGTCTATTAAAACTAAAAAAAATTCTCTTAATAATGTAAATACAAAAAATGAGTCTTCAAAAATTGTTTACAATTCCGGCAAATTAGAAAATGAAAAAAACTAATTTTTATTTATTTATTTTTTTCTTTGTTTTTGTATTGATATTTCAAGGTTTTTCGCAAAATTTGGAAAAATTAGAATTGTTGCTTGATTCTGAAATTGAAAGCCTTACAAACAAAATTGAAAAAACTGCCGATATCGAAGAAAAAAAAGCTTTACTTCATAAACTTGCAAAATATCAGGAACTTTCAAATATGTTTCCGGAAGCTGAAAAAACCTATTGTAATTTGGCTTCCATTTGTTCCGGTGATGAAAAAATAGCTTTTGTATTGGCAGCTACCGAATCCAGTCTTTCTTATGGGAACGAAAAACGTGCCGATGAACTTTTGGCAAGTATTGCCGAAAAAGCTAGGAACGGAAAGTTTGCTCCTCAGTTAAAACTGTATGCAGTGTGGAGCTGGCTTTCAAAATGTAGTGTTTATGATGACACGTATGAACCCGTTGCAGTTTTAAAATCTTATCTTGATTTACCTGCAATGCAAAATCTAAAACCACAAATTCTTTTTACATTGTTTTATATTACGGGGCAATTAAAATACGCCAAGGAATTAAAAGATTTTTTTCCACATAGCATGGAATACGGTATTGTATGCAGAAAAATTGAACTTTCTCCTTCTCCATTTTGGTTTTTTTCATGCAGAAAAATTGCAGATGAAAAAGAGCTTGCAAAATTGCTTGGTGAACAGGATTCTCAGCTGAATTTTGCTACAAATACAGAGTCTGAACAGCTTGTTTTTCCGCAAAAAACAGAAGGTGATGTTAGTGTTCAAAAAACTGAACAAAAAAAACAGGAAAACACGGAAACATCTTCCGTACAGATTATTTATTACCAACTGGGATTTTTTTCAAGCAAAGAAAATGCTCTTGACTTGGTAAAACGGGCAAAGAAAAAAAATATTGATGCGGAAATACAGCAAATAAAACGTCCGAGCGGAAATACGTATTTTGCTGTTATCGTAAAAACTGATGACATGGAAACCGGTATGTTTATAAGGAATAGCGGTTTTGAATGTTATCCTATTTTTGCAGAATAAATTTTTTTTACGTTTCGCTTAGTTTGTTTTATATTTTTCTAAACGGATTGGAATTGAATTTCCGGTAATTACACAAGAATCTGCGGTAATTTTTACGGGAATAAGGTCAATTCTATCCGTATTTTGTTTACAAGCAAATGATCCGTTTAACTTACATTTTTTGCTGTTTGCTCTAAATTGAATTAAATCGATTCCGTGCAAATGTGAAGCTGTGTAGACACCCTGAACCGTTTGTCCGTTTTCGGTAAGAGTAAAATTATAATCTCTAAAGATTACGGATATATTTTGAAAATCCCATCTGCCCGAATCTTTTTCAAGTACTTCATTTATGTTTATTTTAGAATTTTCATTGTTAGAACGAGGTGTAAAATTCTTTTGAACTTTCTTTTTATAAATTCCGTCCCAACTGGCTTCCGTTCCTATAATCATTCTTACGTCATCAGTTATTCTGATTCGTATTTCATCGATTGAAATCAAATCTATATAAAAATAACGCACAAGATTTGAAATTGATTTGTTTGAACCTGAAATAAAAATTCCGGTTATTCTGGGACGACTTGAAAGCCAGTCGTAAACGCCCTGTTTATCGTTATTTGAAATTATGATTTCTTTATCACTTGAATTAAAAAAAATGGACTGCTCATCATCGCCGTCTGCATTTTCAGGATTTTTATCTTGGGTTTTGTACCATAAGCCGTCTAAAAATGCATGAAACGTATTGATGTTTCCGTCTTGTATTCTGGCCAATTCTTTTGCAGCAACGCGACTGCTTGAAACTTTTGTAGATGTTTTTTCTATATAGCTAAAATTTTTTTCTTTCCAATCGTAAACTGTTTCAATATGGTTAAAATTTTTTCCGTCTTCTGTCTTTTCTGTTCTGTTTGTTAAAATTTGAAAACTTACATCATTGGCATTATAGATTGAATAGTTATCGGATCTTGTAGTTCTTTTAATCATAATATTGCCTTCAGTTTGCAAATTTACGATTTGCATCAAAGTAAAGTTGGTACCGGAAAATTTAGGGGCATATGCAATCATTATAGAATTATTATTTTCTGCAAAACCTGTAAAAATAAGAGAATTCGTGTGATTCCCTATTAAGTCCATTGAAACGAGCCCGAAAGTTTTTGTTTGAGATATTGGAGTTTGTATTTCAAGATAACGCTCGTAAATCATTTTTTTTGAGTTATAAAGTCCGAAAATAACTACAATATTCGGATTGTTTGTTTTTTTTACACCGATAACCTGATCTTCGTATCCGTCGTTATTAAAATCCACACTCAATGTAGAAATCAGAATTTCATCCATATTCAACTGTATAAGTGAAATATTTTCTAATTCCGTATTTGTATAATAGTCAGAAGAATCTATATTTTCTTCTTGTATTTTTTTATTGGGAACAACAACTTTAGGACGTATAACTTCTTTTTGCTTTCTTTCAATGAAAAAAAGAATCAGAGAAAAAATTATAATGACGATGGCAATTATGCCAAAACCGACTATAGTTGAACGCTTTTTAATCATAATTCTATTTTAGCGTATAAGTGCTACAGTTTCCAGTTGTAATCAACTATTTGCTATTAACAAAAAAATGCTATATAATAATGCCCATGACAGCTAATGAATTACGATCAAAATATATTGAGTTTTTCAAATCAAAAAATCACGTTGAAATTTCCGGACAATCTTTGATACCGGAAAATGATCCGTCTGTCTTGTTTACCACAGCGGGAATGCATCCTCTTGTTCCATATCTTTTGGGCGAACCTCACCCTGCAGGAAATAGACTTACTGATTATCAAAAATGTATAAGAACGGGAGATATTGATGAAGTTGGAGATCCTGCTCATCTAACTTGTTTTGAAATGCTGGGTAACTGGTCTTTGGGGGATTATTTTAAAAAAGAAGCAATTTCATTCAGTTATGAATTTTTGACAAGCAAAGATTATCTTGCTCTTGATCCTAGAAAGTTAAGTGTTACGGTTTTTGCAGGGGACGAAAATGCTCCAAGAGATGAAGAAGCTGCAAATTACTGGAAAGAAAACGGTATACCGGAAGGAAAAATTGCTTACTTGCCGGCAAGTGATAACTGGTGGGCGTCGGGACCTACAGGTCCTTGTGGTCCTGATACGGAAATTTTTTACTGGGTAGGGGAAGGTCTGCCTTCTCCTGATTCAAATAAGGCAACAGATAGTTCAAATTGGCTGGAAATTTGGAACAATGTTTTTATGCAGTACAACCGTATCGATGAAAAAACCTTAGTTCCGCTTCCAAAACGAAATGTAGATACAGGTATGGGCTTGGAAAGAACAAATTGTATCTTACAAGGCAAAAATTCTGTGTATCTTACGGAAGTTTTTCAGCCTATAATTGCAAAAATCGGTGAAATTGCAGGGCTTTACGAATACGGAACAAATGAAGAAAAAGATAAATCTGTGCGAATAATTGCCGATCATATTCGTTCTGCAACATTTATTTTAGGCGATCAAAAAGGTGTTTCGCCAAGCAATATTGGGGCAGGCTATGTTCTTCGCCGTTTAATTAGACGGGCTGTTCGGCACGGTATGAAGCTTGGAATTGAAACTGATTTTTTGTCGCAGATTGCACAGGTTGTTGTTCAAAATTTTAGATTGGCTTATCCTGAACTGGAACAAAATAAAGATAAAGTATTTTCTGAACTTACAAAAGAGGAAGCAAAATTTAGGCTTACATTAAAAAAAGGAGAAGCAGAGTTTCAAAAGCTTTTACCTAACTTAATGAAAAATCCTAAAAAGATTATTTCAGGAAAAGTGGCTTACAATCTTTATGAAACATACGGGTATCCGCTTGAACTTACTCAAGAACTTGGAAAAGAAAACGGTTTTACGGTAGATATTGAAGGTTTTAAAGAAGCTGAAAGAAAACATCAACAAGATAGTAAAACTGCACAAGCAGGAACTGCAAAAGGCGGTCTTGCAGAACAAAGTGAAATTACAACAAAATATCATACTGCAACACACTTGTTACAGCAGGCTTTAATTGATGTTCTTGGAAGTCAGGTTGCCCAAAAGGGTTCAAATATAAATAATGAAAGAATGCGATTTGATTTTACTTTTGATCGTCCTATGACTTTAGAAGAAATAAAATCCGTAGAAGATATTGTAAATGAAAAAATAAAAGAAAATCTTCCGGTAACAATGCAGGTTATGAGCTTGGAAGAAGCAAAAAAAGATGGTGCAATAGCATTGTTTACGACAAAATACGGTGAAGATGTAAAAGTTTATACAATAGGCCGTGATGTAAAAAAAGATTGGTTTAGTAAGGAAGTTTGCGGCGGTCCGCATGTAGAAAATACGGGTCGTATCGGAAATTTTAAAATACAAAAGGAACAGTCCTCTTCTGCCGGAGTCAGAAGGATTAGAGCCGTTATAATGTAACAAAATTATCTGTTTGGTTGTTTAAAAAATGCAATAATTATTTGAAGAAGGTGTTGTTTTATGAAACGATTTAATGCTGTCTTATTTGTTGCAGCAATATTTTGTGGTTCAATTTTTGCTCAACAATTGAATTCCCCTGACTTACAAGTTCTTGCAATAGTAAAGCACAAGGGGACAGATTCTATTACATTGGGTTCTCTCAAAGTTATGGCCAGACCTTATGGAGTATTGACCATAGATAAAAAGATAGAACTTTTAAATTCAATGATTGACGATAAATTATTATCTCAAGCAGCTGAAAAGTCCGGAATTGTAGTTTCCGACAGTCAAGTTAACCAGTACTTTCAGCAGCAACTTTCTCAGTTTGCACGCCAGCCTATTACAGAGCAGCAGTTTTCGGAACTTTTAATGAAAACTCAGGGAATGACGTTGGATCAATACATAAAAGCACAAACGGGAATGAACCTTGCAGAATACAAGAAAACTCTAAAACGACAGATTTGCCAAAATCAGTATGTAGCACAACACAAACAATCTGAAATTCAAAAGGCTGCTGCCGTTTCAGACGATGAGGTTAAGAGTTTTTATAACAATAACCGTTCAACATTCGTTCAGCCGGAAACAGTTGAAGTTTTTCATGTAATTATTCCTAAAGGAAAAGATGAAGCAGCTTCAAAAAAATATTCGGATGAACTTTTGGCACAACTTAAAAACGGAAAACTTACACAAAAAACTATGATTGACAATACCGAAGCAAATGCAAAAGCCGGGGTAACAGACGTAAAATATGTGGCACAAAATCTTACTATATACAGAATGCAAGAGTATGCTCAGCAGCTGGGCATGGAACAATCGGAGTTTGATGCACTCTATTCAGGATCAAATTTCGGTTCATATTCTAAAGTTGAAGAAGTGCAGGACAGTTTTAGATTTTACAGTGTTTTAAGCAAGCAAAGTCCTAAGTTCCTTGAGTTAAGTGATGTCATTCAAAAAGGAACTACCGCTACGGTTTATAAATATATTGAAAATAATCTTAGTATGCAAAAACAGCAGATGGCTATGTTGAATGCAAGGACAGAACTTGCAAGAACTATCAGAGATGAAGGTTCTGTTCAAATGGTAAAATCTGATAGAGAACTGGAATCATTATTGGGAAACTGGTAGGAAACGGTGGGTAGAAGAAAAGCTAGAATTCTTGCATTCCAAGCATTGTATTCTTGGGACATGGGAAACGTTGATTTGAATAATCTTCTCGCTTTTTCGTGGCTTGAGGAAGAAAAATTAAAAAAAATGGGTGAAGACGCTTTGACTTTTGCTCGTCTTTTGATTTCAGGAACTCTTGAGCACTTGGAAGACGTTGACGGCATAATTCAAAGAAATCTTAACGGAAAGTGGGAATTTTCACGGCTTCATAAAGTAGATTTGGCTGTATTAAGGATAAGTGCATATACTCTGATTTATCAAAAAGATTTACACCCAAGTATTGTTATCGATGAGGCTGTCGCAATTTCAAAAGAATACTGTCCTGAAGATTCTTTTAAGTTTATTAATGCAATTCTTGATTCAATAAGCAAGTCTTTAAAATGAATTGGAGAAAATTTTAGTTGGGAGATTTTTTTAAATATTCCGTAAAATTATGTATTTTTGTTCTGTTTGTTTTTTCCGTATTTTCTTGCGGAGGGGTTAATATACAAGAGTCGTATTTTACGGAACAACTTGAAATTGTTGATAACTTGATTTTTCAATCTCAGTTTGAAAGAGCTTCAAAAAATCTTGCAAAAATAGAAAAAAAAGCAATAAGTCCATTTCATTGTATCGGAATTGCAAAACGATACATAAAAATGAACAAAGTTGATTGTGCTTGTGATTTTTTACAAAAAGCTGTAAAAAAAAATTCCGATAATGAAGCTCTCATCGCCGTTTACGTATGGACATTAATCAAAACAGACGACATAGATACAGCTTTTGAGTACTCAAAACGCCTTGTAACTTCCGGATACTCCGGGCTTTTTGCACAAAGCAGTTTTATCAGATATAAAGCTCAAATTGAGGAAGATTCAGGCTCTAAGGATGGATTAGACTGTGCCGTATTAAAAGATTTTCAAAAAGAATTTTTGGCAGCTTACAATGCTACCGGTAATACGGTTTATTTACAAAATGCTGCTGTTTACGAATGTTACAACGGAAATTTAGCAAAGGCATATTCTTATCATCCTATAAAAATTTCTTACAAGGATAATGCGGAATTTTGGGCTTTGGTAAGCTACGATTCAAAAAATTATATTCAAGCGATTCAGGATGCTTTACAAATTAAAGAAGCGGATAGAATTCGTACATACGTTATCAGTGCTGATAGTTATTTGAGGATGAAAGAATTGCGTTTAGCTCAGCATATGTGGGTAAAAGCTTTTGAACTTGTCCCTCACTCGGATCCCAATATCTTGATGAACTGTGCTTTCAGTTGCCTTGCAGAAGGTGAAAGTGAAATTGCTTTGAAATATGTAAAAAATCTTGTAGGACACTTTCCGGATTTTTTGCCCGGCCTTATTTTGTATGAAAAATATGCTATAAACGATTCTGTTCCTGAAAGCGAAAATTCCCTTGAAAAAGAATTAAGAAAACGCGGATTAAAAACCATTGATATGATAGCTAAAGATAGCCGAGAAAAAATTCCAATTTCGGATGCACTTTACAGGTTTGAACAAAGTTATGAACGCACAAATAATCCCGAAATTCAAATTGAACTTTTAAAACTGAAATGGAATGTTGAAAAAGATATTTCAAAAAATCAAATGGTAGTTGACGTTTGGGATTTACTTGAAAAATATTATACCAACGAAAATCTAAAAAATACGAAAGTTTTAAATTTTGCTATAAAATTTTTTGTACAGCAGGGAAAATTTGATGAAGCCGAGGGGCTGTTAAAAACTTCCTTGAATGATAGATTTGAATGTAAAAATTTGATGAATCATATTGATCAGTTATCGTACGATGAGTGCCGATTTTTTGCTGCGATTATGTACCATAAAAGACTTTACGATGATTCGGAAAAACTGCTGTCTGCCTGTATCAAAAAAGGAAAGGAAATCAACGATGATGTCTACATCAACCTTGCGAACTTCTCACAAGTTCACGGTAATGAAAAACAAGCTATTGATTACTACAGTACCGTGATAGGAAAAACTTTAAATATTCTAACCAAAGCGGAACTGAACTACCGCATAGGAAAAATTGAATACCAGAATGGAGATTACAAAAACGCAAAACTCCATCTGGATTATTGTTTGCTGCTGAATCCCGGTCATGTAGAAGGGAGACTTTTGCACAAAAAAATTTACTTGGAATACAAGTAGATTATTCGATTACGGCGATAATATCGCAAGCTTTTAAAATTAAGTGCTCTTCGCCGTCAATTTTAACGGATGTTCCGGAATATTTGTCGTACATGATTTTTTTGCCGACTGAAATAGCACCGATTTTTTCTTTGTCATCACCTACTGCAACTACAGTTGCGATTTGTGTTTTTTCCTGTGCAGTGTCCGGAATAATAATTCCGCTTACTGTTTTTGTTTCCGCTTTTTCGGTTTTTACTAAAACTCTATCAGCTAATGGTGTAACTTTCATTATTTTTGCCTCCGTAAAATGATCACACTTTTATAAATATAAGAATTTTTTTTAAAATCGGCAAGCAGAAAAAAGCTTTGGAAAGCTTATTTTGAAGCATTTCGACCGATTTTTATTCCTAAAAATGATTCCTGTATCAAAATGATGCGGGAAAATCTTTATAAAGAAATCTTTGTGTTATTTTGACACAGATAAAAAAATATTTTAATTTTTTTTTTGGTATTTATTTATATTTCAATTTTATACTTGTAATTCATTATAATATAACTAATTATATAAAGATATTTATTAAAATAAAGTCTAAAATATTTAACACTTGGCATGAAAATTGCAGTATATATTGCAGAGGTTTTACAAAATGGAAAAAATGATCGGTTCATCTTATGAAAATGAAAAAGATTCCTGCATGGCTTTGTATTTGCGGGAAATTAATAAAATTCCGTTATTGACAAGAGAAGAGGAAAAAGAATTAGCTTTAAAAGCACAACATGGCGATAAAAAGGCAAAAGATAAAATTATAAATTCAAATTTAAGATTTGTAGTAAATATTGCAAAACAGTATCAGGGACGCGGACTTGATATTATGGATTTGATCAGTGAGGGAAATGTAGGCTTAATCAGTGCAATCGAAAAATTTGATCTTTCAAAAGGATACCATTTTATTTCTTATGCAGTATGGTGGATTAGACAAAGCATTTTAAAGGCGATTTATGAAAAATCAAAAATGATTCGCTTACCGTTGAATCGGGTTGCAGAGGTTATTCAGATAGAGAAAACCAGAAAAACGCTAAAAGGAAATTTTTCAGAAGAAGAAGAGCTTTGCCGTGTTGCCCAAATGTTGGGAATGGATAAAAAGCATGTTCGTGAAATGATTTTGATAAGCCGTGAAATGCTTTCACTTGATGCAAAATTGAATTTAGGCAGTGAAGATTCAAATACTCTTTGTGATTTTATCGAAGATAATCTTTATGAAAGTCCTGAAAATTTTGCAATTAGCCAAGATATGAACGAAAAAGTTGAGACATTGCTTTCAACTCTTAATGAAAGAGAGTCTGAAATTTTAAGGTACCGTTACGGTATGAAAACAGGCGAGTCTATGTCTTTAAAAGAAGTTGGAAAAATTTTCGGCTTAACAAAAGAACGAATCCGCCAAATAGAAAAGAAAGCCTTAACAAGATTGCAAGATGCAAGTGTTGTGGCTGAACTTGAGAGCTTTGTTGCTTAATTTTAATTTAATCTTGTATGCTAAGATGTTTTTTTGCTTCTTGACGTGCCAGTTCCAACAATTCTTTGTCATTGATAGGATTTGATAAGCCCAAAGATAAAAATCCGGATTGTTGAATCCCGTTGACTTCTCCCGGGCCTCTTAGTTTTAAGTCAAGTTCAGCTATTTTAAAACCATCAGTAGTTTGAAACATTGCTTTGAGCCGTTCCTTTGCTATTTCTGTAAGTTTTTTTCCGTAAATCAAAAAACAATGCGATTGTAAACTGCTTCTACCTACACGCCCCCTAAGCTGGTGAAGGGCTGCCAGACCGAAGCGTTCTGCTTGTTCTATAACAATGCAGGTTGCATTCGGTACATCAACTCCAACTTCAACAACGGTTGTAGCAACAATGATTTGTATTTTATTTTGTTTAAATTGTTCAAGAATAAAACATTGTTCTTCTCGCTCAATTTTAGAATGAATTATTGCACATTTGAATTCAGGATAGACTTGCTTTGAAAGAAAATCGAACATTTCAGAAGCGTTTTTTATTTTTTTTTGTGAATTTTTAGCTAAATTTTGTTTTCCGGAATCTAAAAAATTATTTTCAAAATTTTCATATTCAGAATTTTCAGTTTCGTTTTCTTCAATCATAGGGTAAACAAAGTAGGCTTGATGACCTGCTTTTAGTTCGGAGCGGACTGTTTCATAAACAAAATTTTCATTTCCGGGTTTTGTAAGATGAGTTTTTATTGGAATACGACCTTTCGGCATTGTTTTTATTGTAGAGATGTCTAAATCTGCAAATACGGTTTGTGCCAAACTTTGGGGAATAGGGGTTGCACTCATCATAAGAATATTCGGTATACTGCATTTTTCTTTTATAAAATTACGCTGAACCACTCCAAATCTGTGTTGTTCATCAATAATAGCTAATTGAAGATTTGCATATTGTACGTTAGCAGAAAAAAGAGAATGAGTGCCTACAATTAATTGGGTTTGCCCTTGCTTTATTGAAGCAAGAAGATTATTTCTTCCTTTTGAATTTATATTACCTGTCAAAAAACTTACACTTATGTTGCATTTTCCTAGTAATTTGGCTGCATTTTCTGCATGTTGATTTGCCAAAAGTTCTGTCGGTGCAAGTAAACAGCATTGTCCTCCCCAATCTATTATACGGGCTGCTGAAAAAAAAGCTATCAAGGTTTTTCCGGAGCCTACATCCCCTTGTATAAGTTGTGCCATTGTAAAAGGTTTTTGAGAAACTGTTGCTTTATTCGATGTTCTTGATTTTATAGAAGCATCGATTTCTGCATTAATACGCCCTATTATATTTTTTTGATCTTCGCTCAATTTAAAAGTAAGATTATTGAGTAAAATTGTTTGTCTTGGAGATAAATCTGCAAAATCTGATTCGCATTTTATGCTTCCTCTGCGTTCTAATGCATTTTCAAGAAGTGTTTTTTGAAAAAAATATAGTTCTTCAAATTTTATAGTTTTTATTGCTTGTTGAATTTCATCAAGATTTTTTCCCTGATGAATTTTAAAAATTGCATCACGTTTTTCCAGTAGATTTTGGTTTTGAATAACATCTTGCGGCAGCTCGTTTGAAATTCCGATTCCATACATTTTGAGAGCTTGATTCACCGCTTTTTCATATTGTTTTTGCGTAATTCCTTTTGTGAGGTTGTAAATAGGTAAAATTCTTGCAAACGGATCCGGATTTTTTTGAATTTCTTTAAGATTTCCGTTTTTTGCAATAACTTGTGCATCAAAACTTGAAGATTGAATTTGTCCATACGAGTAAATGAATTTTGCAGTAAGGGATATTATAGAACCTATTGGCAGTGTTTTTTCCATAAACGGACGGTTAAAGCAAACGAGGCAAGCTTGTGCTGTTCCGTCTGTAATTATGATTTTTAATGTTTTCATTTTTCCGTAACCGAACCATTGATGTTCGATAACCTGTGCAATCGTATGTATTTTTGAGTTTGAAAAATCTTTTAACGATGTGCGGACAGTTCGATCTTCGTAATTTTTGGGATACGTACAAAGGAGTTCTGAAACTTTAAAAATATTCAATCTACTAAAACATTTTGAAGTTGAAGGTCCAACTCCGATTAGGCTTTCAATTGGATTTTCGATTTCTTTCAGTATCATAAGTTTTTAATTTTAAAAAGTAATATTTAAAATGGAATAAAAAAAATTAGCCTGCATATAATTTTTATAACGGCTGATCCTGCAAAAAAAACTATAACAGATTCTGCAATAGCAATAAAAATTGCTAATTTTAGTGAAATAAACTTTCCTTTTGCAAAAATATTGACCATAGGATTGGTCATGCTATAAACAATCGAATCTATTGCATTCCAAATTTGAAAATTATTGCCGGGTCTATTGATAAAAAGAAATACAAGGCGAATAAGTAAAACTATAATAAGCATCACAATGATTGAATTAACGATTCCCCAAGCAAGATTTATTATTGTTACAAGCGTATATGCAACAGAAAGTTTGCCGGTTGAAGCAATTTGCAATAAAATTTGAGAAATTCCGGACAAAACTGCAAATGCTAAAATAGGGGAAAAATCTATGTTATGAAATCTAAGTAAACGTGTTTTTGAAAACAGATTTAAAAATGGATCGCAAATTTGAGATAAAAATTTGGTAACGGGACTGTAACTTAAAGAGGGAATCCATGTCAAAACTATTCTTATGAAACACATTGTAGAATAGATAGAAATTATACTTGCCAGAGTTTTTAATATCGGTGTCAAAAATTCCATTTTATTTTCCTTGTCATTTATTTTTATTTAATCTTTCCAAACTTTTTCCAAAATAGGTTGTTTTTTTAATTCTTGCAAAAATTCCTCATCACTTGAGACTAAAAGAGAAGAAGATGCTTGAATTACATAATTTTTATTATCGCTGTCGACATGTAAATATACGGAACAATTGCCGTTATGGGCAACAAGTAAATCTCGTAATTCTTCAATTTTTGATCTTGAAATTGCGTTTTCAAATAATTTTAGATGTACGGATTTTATAGAGCGTTTTTTTAGATTGTTAATATCAAGCATTTCGGAAACTTGAAATGAAGCTCCGTATTGTTCGCTTATATCAACTTTTCCCTTAAAGGACAAAATTTTTTCTACTTGAATTTCAGAAGAAAGAAGTGCCCACACTTTTGGGAAAAATGTCAATTTTATATCTCCGTCATAATCCGTTAAAATGACGTTTGCCATTGTTTCCCCCTTTTTTGTAGGAAAGCTGTGAATTTCTTTTATCATTCCGGCAATTATATATTCATAATTTTTTACGGCTTGATTAAGTCTTGAAGAATTCATGTTTACACACTCTGTAAGAATTTTTTTATACTCATCTAGCGGATGTCCTGAAAGATAAAAACCTGTAAACTCCTTTTCTATTCCGAGCCGTTCAAGTTTTGTCCAGTCTTCAACTTCTTCGTATTTGAATGAGTCGTATTCTTTAAAGTCATCGTCTCCAAATAGGCTTGTTTGCCCAAGAGCTTTTTCTTCCATTTTTTTTGCTACATAAACTACAACTCTATCCATATTTACAATCAGGCGGTTTCTGTTATTTTCGATTTCATCGAATCCGCCGGTTTTTATTAGAACTTCTAAAACTTTTTTGTTTATTCCGCTTCCGTGCAAACGTTCTACAAAATCAACAAAACTTGTGTAAGGGCCATTTTTTTTGCGTTCGTTTATAATGCTTTCTGCAGCTCCTTCTCCAAGTCCTTTTATTCCTGCAAGTCCGTAAACTATTTTTCCGTCTACAGCATCAAAAAATTTGTCGGAGATGTTTACATTTGGCGGCAAAATGGGAATTCCCATATTTTTACATTCGTTAAGATATTCCGGTAATGTATCAGCAGTATTTCTTTCATTAGTAAGGTTTGCTGCCATAAATTCTGCAGGATAGTGAGCTTTTAGATAGCCTGTTCGGTAAGCCAACACTGAATAAGCGGCAGCATGAGATTTGTTAAAACCGTAGCCTGCAAATGGAACCATTATTTCAAAAATATCTTCTGCATGTTTTTGTGTGTGTCCGATTTTAAGAGCTCCGTCAACAAAATCTTTTTTCTTGCTTAACAAAACTTCAGGTTTTTTCTTACCCATAGCACGTCTAAGCATATCTGCTCCACCCAAAGAAAATCCTGCTATAATTTGTGCAACTTTCATGATTTGTTCTTGGTAAACCATAACTCCGTAAGTTTCTTTTAGAGTTTCTTCCAAACTGGGATCCGGATAGCGGATCGTTTCAGGCTTCCATTTTCCTTCGATGTATTGGGGAATGCAATCCATGGGGCCCGGTCTGTACAGTGCGTTTAAAGCTACCAAATCTTCCAGTTTTTCGGGTTGAAACTGTTTAAGAATTTTTTGCATTCCGGGGCTTTCAAACTGAAATACTGCAACAGAATCTCCTCTTTTGAAAAGATCAAAAGTTTTTTTGTCGCTTTCACTTATTTTATCCGTAATAAAATCAGGGTCGTCGGGATTTTTCTTATGACGGTTAATGATTTCTTCTGCATAGCGGATAAGAGAAAGTGTTTTTAATCCAAGATAGTCAAATTTTACAAGACCGCATGGTTCAATAATATCCATTGTATATTGAACCCCAACTTCTCCGGTTTTATGATCTTTAAAAACAGGTGCCCAATGGGGAAGCTGAGTAAGTCCTATTACCATTCCGGAAGCGTGTAGACCTGTATTTCTTTTACAACCTTCAAGCTTGAAAGCCAACTCAAAAAGTTCTTGATAACGCGGATCGTCCTTGTAAGGAATCAAACCTCCTCCATCCGGGAATTTTTCATTCGGTGGGCTAAAAGCGTCTTTTAACCTGAATTTTGGATTATCTGAAAGGCATTTTTTTAGATTTGTAACTTCACTTAGAGGAATATCAAGAATTCTTCCCACATCTGCAATACAGTTTTTAGGTTTTAAAGTTCCAAATGTAACGATGTGTCCCACACATTCATCTCCGTACAGATCTCTGGTATGTTGAATAATATCTTGCCGGTAATCGAAGTCCATATCGATATCAAAATCCGGCATAGATATTCGTTCCGGATTTAAAAAACGTTCAAAGAATAAGTCAAAACGGAACGGGTCTATATCCGTAATTGACATTGCGTATGCTACAAGCGAGCCGGCTCCTGAACCTCGTCCCGGTCCTATAGGGATATATGGCTTCGGTTTTTTATTTACGTTGTCATATGTGGATTTTGCCCAATTGATGAATTCCCATACGATGAGAAAATACCCTGAAAAACCCATGCTGAAAATAGTTTCCATTTCGTAATCAGCTCGTTTTCGGATTTCAGGTGTAATTTCCTTGTATCTGTTTTTCAATCCTTCTTCAACAAGGTAGCGAACATAATCATTTTGGTTTGCCTGATAATCATCACCATGAGTTTGAAAATTTTGAGGTAATTCAAATCTTGGAAGACAATCTTTCAGTTCACGTGTAGAATATTGTTTTATGTGAAGATTGCACATATTTGCGATCTTCACGGTGTTATCATAAGCTTCCGGAACTTGAGGAAATAACTGTCGCATTTCCTGCTCTGTTTTAAAATACCAGTTGTCAAGGTCTCTATCGCCTCCCATTTTGGAGTGAGGTTCGTGAAGTTTGTTTTTAAATCCTATGCAACGTAAAGCATCTTGAGCAACAGCATCTTCTCGTTCTATGTAGTGAACATC
This sequence comes from Treponemataceae bacterium, assembly GCA_052173655.1. GTDB lineage: Bacteria > Spirochaetota > Spirochaetia > Treponematales > Treponemataceae > RGIG9060. Next base: position 102,252 of record JBQMYD010000002.1, read on the forward strand.
ATTTGTAACTATTAGCGGAATATCCAAATCTTTTGCAAGTTTTATTAATTTTTCGGCAACAATTTTTTGTTCGGGAATTCCATGATCTTGAAGTTCAATGTAATAGTGATCGGGACCGAAAAGTTCTTTGTATTCTTTTGCAATTCTGTAGGCTTCTTCATCTTTGCCGTTAAGCAAATATTGAGGAATTTCTCCTTGAATACAGGCTGAACAACAAATCAATCCTTCGTGATATTCTTTTAAAAGCTCAAAATCAATTCGAGGTTTTCCGTAATAAATTGCATTTTCATCACAAAAGGCTCTACTTGAAAGTAAAGATATATTTTCGTAACCTTTTTGATTTTCGCAAAGTAAAATTAAGTGAAAATAGTGTGCATGCCTTGTCTTTCCGGCAGAATCTTCCGTATCAAAATTTTTTGAAAAAGGAACATCGTTTTTTTCGTAATGGCTTCCGTAGGCAACGTAAAATTCTTCTCCTACTATTGGATTTATTCCGTTTTCATGGCATAAGTGTTCAAAATATAAGGCCCCAAACAAATTTCCGTGGTCAGTCAGTGCTAAAGCCGGCATGTTAAGCGACTTTGCTTTTTCTACCAGTTTATCTACCGTTGCACAACTGTCCAATAATGAATAATCAGAATGGACGTGCAAATGAACAAAATTTGCAACAGGAGTACCCGGAGGAGCTGCGTCGTATTTTTTGTAATCCGCCATATTACCACCACCTTAAAAAATTCGTACCGTAGTATAACATATTTTTTTATAAGCAGCGAGATAGGTTACAAAACTTTCATATCTTTTAGATCGTGATAGTAAAAATCGCAAATGGATTTTATCTCATCTTGAAAAAATCTGCTTGAGTTATCGTAAACTCCTGCCAGTTGAAAACCTGCTTTCTTTGCAGTTTTAATTGCATGTAACGCATCTTCTACTACCAAGGTTTCTTTTACGGGAGTTCCGAGTAATTCGCTACATTTTAGAAAAATTTCGGAAGAATTTTTTCCCTTTCCGATTTCTGTAGTTGTAATATAATCTATAAAGTATTTATCTATACCAAGCCTTTTAAATGATTTTTGAACAAATTTTTTTGCCGTAGCGGTAGCAACTATCATGGGAATTCCATGAGATTCATAAAATTTTAGAGTTTCAAGAATTCCGCCTTTTAAATTTGCTTCAAAAAAATAAAAATCTTCGGCACATTTTAGAATTACGTCAATAATTTCTTTTACTGAAAAGTCCAAATTGAATTTTTCTTTAAGATAGATGCTGCATTCTTCTATCGTCATAGATAGAAAAATTTGATGGAAATTTTCTTCCGTTTTGATTCCGAGTTTTTCCAGATAAAGTTTAGGCGAATTTTCCCAAAAATGCATGGAATCTAAAATTGTGCCGTCTACATCAAAAATGATTCCTGAAATTTTGCCGGACAAAAGATATGTTTTCCTTAAAATTTTATTTTACAAGATGTTAGCACAAATATATTTTTATGTAAATTAAAAGTAGATTTATTGCTTTAGTTTTTTTTGCTAAAAAATTTGCTGCCAATGTTGGTTAACAATAAAATTTTTTTGTAAAATATCGATAGTTTTTGTAATATTGTGAATTTTAAATTCCTGTGTTATAGTGATCTGCCGGTGGGCAGTGCAAGAGATTTTGCATTTATTGAACATAAAGCAAAAAAATATTCTAAGTTTAATTAATTTATGAAGGTAAAATATGCCAAGCATAAGAGTCAAAGATGAATTACAAATATCTGAAAATGAAAATTACCGACACTCTTTAAAAGTTGATTCAAAAATGACGAAGACCCAACTTTCTGATAATTCAAGAATTTTATGGATAGACTTTGCAAAACTTATCGGAATTTTTTTGGTAATTTTAGGGCATTTAGGTCTTCGTAATATTTTGATAAGAAATTTTATTTATTCGTTTCATATGCCTCTTTTTTTCTTTTTGTCAGGAATAACTACAAAAAAAGAAAATTTAGCAAAAATTGTTAAAAAAAATTTTCAGTGTTTAATTATTCCTTATTTCGCTTTTTATCTAATTACCTATGTTTGGTGGTTCTTTTATTATTTTATTCGGAATCCGGGGCTCTTTGAAAGAAACATAACGGTAGCTTTTATAAAACCAATGTTGGGAATGCTGTATGGAATTGGATGGGACACTCCTTTTTCAACAATGCTAAATGTTCCTTTGTGGTTTTTGCTGGCTTTATTTTTTTGTAAATTATTTTATGGTGTTACAAATTTATGTCCAAAGAAAGTATTTGTATTCGTAAATATTTTTCTTTGTGTTGTTTTTACAGTTACTGTAATTATGTTTAGAAAATCTATAAGGAAATTCCCTTTTTCCATCGGTCCGGTTTTCTTGGTGTATCCATTTTTTTTGTCCGGGGCTTTTTTGAATAAAATAAAACATGTTTTTGAAAAATTTAAGTCTATGCATCTTTTATATCGAATAGGTATTTTATTACTTTCAACTTTGATTACATCCTTTTTGAGTATTAAAAACGGAAGCGTAGATATAAATACTGTTTTTCCCGGTTCCTCTATTATTTTATTTTTTATAAATTCTTTTACGGGAATATTGATGATAATTGCGTTTGTAAACATTTTTCCTTATCCAAAAATGTTCGATGTTTTTTCAAAAAATACTCTAATAATTCTTGCTTTTCATTGGATTGTCAGTTGTGGGATTTTTTCCATTATTAGATTTATTAAAAAAGATTTTGTAGCAATAAATTTAAATTTACCTACAGCGTTGATTATCAGTTTTGTTACGTTATTATTGTGTTATATTCCTATTTTTATTATTACAAAAAAAATGCCATTCATCATCGGAAAAAAAAAAGTGCAAAAGGTTCATTGCAAAAAGAATAACAAAAGTACAGTTTGCTATTTAATTCTTTTTTGAATATATTTTTCCGTTACGAAAGTAAGACAAAAAGCTATTCCGATTACAGAAGAAGTGTAAGCAGGGATGTTTTTTGCATTTCCGCTAAAATACAAAATTTGCATTAAAGGAAAGTGAAATAAATACATTCCCCATGAAAAGTCGATTTCCTTTCCGATTGTAGAAAGGCTTTTAAATGTAAGCGATGAAAATACTATTATTACTGCCAGTGATATTGGCAAAAAAAATTCGGTATTTGTAAAATAGTGAAGTGCAAATATTGCAATACACGGCAAGATTATAAAATTTTTTACTTTTAAAAAGAAGTTCAAGTTAAAAAAAATTAACATTCCCGATACAAAGCAGGAAATAAAAGCCGGAAGTTGGTGTTCCAGTTGAAGCGGTAAATTCCATTTCTCTGCAAAATTTTTTAGTATTACTTTATAAAGTATTGAAAATAAGTATAACAAAGTTAAAAAAATATTTTTACATTTTGTGGTTTTGATTTTTTCCCAAACAGTTATAATAATCGGTGCTATAAGATAAAATCCTATTTCGACTTTTATGGTCCATAAGGCTCCGTTTACTGCTTGTGAATTAAAACATCCGGGTAAATTTGGGTGAACAAAGTTTAAAAATATGGCATTCCAAAACAGATATTCCAGATATTCTTTGCAAAAATATTCCTTTACTTGTAAATCCGAAAAATATACACATAAAAGAGAAAAACCTATCAAAGAAATATAATACATCGGAAAAATTTTTTTTATTCGTTTTATAAAAAAAGTTTTTATATTTTTTGAGCAAAGATAACTTTTGCTAATCCAAAATCCGCTGATAACAAAAAAGCCGCACACTGCTGTATAGCCGTCCAGTAAAAATCTGTTATAAATTTCTACTTTGTTAAGACAATGCATAAAGATTACAATCATGCACAGAAACAACCTTACAGCATTAAAAGCGTTTTTATTAGGTATGTCAGAAATTTTTGTTTGTAAAGTCGCGTCAAATTTTAATTTTTTATTATCAAACATTTTTGTTTTTTCCGTAAATACTTTAAGTTTTTGATTTTGAAACATTAGGCTATTAAAACCGACTGCTATAATATCATAGTTTGTAAAAACTGAAAAGAAAATTAAAGGGCCTTGTTGTTTTTAGATTGTAGAAGAAACTTTTTAAGTTTGTTATAATGAAACTCTAAAATCAACAATTCGAGGTTTCTATGAAAAAACGAGCCCTTATAAGCGTTTTTATAAAAGATGGAGTTTTAGAGTTAGCCGAATATTTACAAAGTGCCGGCTGGGAAATTCTTTCTACGGGCGGAACTGCTAAGTATCTTACAACCAACGGTATTCAAGTTACGGATGTAAGCTCGGTTACCGGATTTCCGGAGTGTTTGGACGGTCGAGTAAAAACTCTTCATCCTAAAATTCATGCAGGAATTCTTGCAATCAGGGGCAATGAAGAACACATGAAAACTCTAAAGGAGTTGGATGTAAGTGCTATAGATTTAGTTTGTGTTAATCTTTATCCTTTTTTTGAAAAAGTAAAAGCCGGGCTCAAATTTGATGAAACCGTTGAATTTATAGATATCGGCGGTCCCAGCATGATTAGAGCTGCCGCAAAAAATTACAAGGACGTTATTGTTCTTACAGATCCTAAAGATTATTCTGAAATTATTGAAAACCTCAAAACAGGAAATATTCCTCAAGAAACAAGGCGACGTTTAGCCGGAAAAGTGTTCAATCTTACTTCTGCCTATGATGCGGCTGTAAGCAGATTTATGCTTGGCAGTGAAAATCAATATGAAAACGAACTTCAACAATACTATACTGTTCCTTTGGAAAAATTTCAGGAATTACGATATGGTGAAAATTCTCATCAAAAAGCAGCTCTTTATCTTTCAAAAGATCATATTGGGGCATTTGGCGGCATGAAGCAGTTACAGGGTAAAGAACTTTCCTATAACAATATTAGGGATTTGGATGTTGCATGGAAAGCTGTTAGTGCATTTAACAAATTTGTCAGAAACGGTTCTGAAGTTTTTGGAACGAATTATTCAAAATATGAAGGTGCTGTTTGCGGAAAAGATTCAAACGAAAATAAGGTGATGCCTTCCGGAGAATCTTTTAGTGAAAAATTTTCTGCAAAGCCGTCAAGTGTTTTTACAATTGCTCTTAAACATAACTCTCCTTGCGGTTCTTCCATTGGAAAAAATGTCTTGGAAAGTTATAAAAATACATATAACTGTGATCCGGTTTCAATTTTTGGAGGAATTGTGGGTTGCAGTGCCGTTATTGATAAGATAGCTGCAGAGGAAATGGTAAAATGTTTTCTTGAAGTTATCGTTGCTCCGGGTTTTTCAGATGAAGCTATTGAGGTCTTTGCGTCAAAGAAAAATCTTCGTCTTATACAAGCATCCGTTGAAGCGGAAGAATATTTTGATTCAATCAGTGTTGATGGTGGCTTGCTGGTTCAAAGCAGGGATAATGTTCTTTTTGAAAAATGGGATATCGTAACAAAGACAATACCTACACAGGAACAAATTTCTCAAATGGCATTCGGTATGACAATTGCAATGTTTGCAAAATCAAATGCAATAGTTGTAGTAAAGGATAATTCTGCAATAGGAATAGGTTGCGGTCAGACAAATAGAATTTGGGCTGCACAGCAGGCTCTTGAAAGAGCAAAAGAAGTTACAGATAGGCAAGATGGCATAAATGCACAAGTACTTGTAAGTGATGCATTTTTCCCGTTTGCAGATTGTGTTGAAAAGGCTAATGAGTTTGGTATCAAGGCTATCGTGCAACCCGGAGGTTCAATGCGTGATCAAGAATCGATTGACGCATGCAATAAATACGGTATTGCAATGGTATTTACAGGTTCTCGCCATTTTAAACATTGATTTTAAGTATTAATCGGTTGGAGTAAAATATGTTTTATTACTTGGGTTCTTTGCTGGCTGAGGTTTTCGGGCCTGCCAGACTTTTTCAATCTTATACGGTATTGATAGCGTCTTCACTTTTGTTCGGTTTTATTGTAACAGTTTGTCTTTTACCAAAGTTTTATAAAATTTTGCCGTCAGACAGAGGTAGAGAATTTTCATTAAAAGAGAATGCCGAAGCTGCAAAAGGAAAGCCTACCGGAGCCGGGGTTGTTTTTATCACTATTTTTGTACTCACTGTAATTCTTTTTATTCCTGTAGATTTGGAACAAGGTGCTATATTGATTTTGACTTGGCTTTGTATGCTTACAGGTTATTTGGATGACAGGGCAGAAAAAGATTGGGGTGAATACCGTAAAGCTTTGTTGGATCTGATAATTTGTCTTGCAGCTTCTTTTTCTCTTTATTTTTTGAATGGACGTGTACTTGCCGGAGAGGCTGTCCAATTTTGGATGCCATTTGTTTCTAAACCCATTAATGTTGCTCCATGGATTTTCATTTCAGTTTCGACTATTTTATTATGGACTTCTATAAATACTACAAACTGTACCGATGGAGTTGACGGGCTTTCCAGTACTCTTGTTCTTATTGGACTTTTAACAATGGGAATCGTTTTTTACTTTGTTTTGGGACACAAGGACTTTTCGGCATATCTTTTGGTTCCTCATTTGAAAGACGGTGCGGCATGGGGATTGATGGCGTTTTCTTTATCGGGTGTTCTTATGGGCTATCTTTGGCACAATGCGTTTCCCAGCCATGTTCTTATGGGAGACGCAGGCAGCCGTGCCTTAGGATTTTTCACCGGAGTTTGCATTATGGTTAGCGGAAACCCATTTTTAATTTTTGTAACTACTTCGATTATTCTTGTAAACGGCGGAATGGGACTGTTAAAAGTTGCTTTAAAACGATTTTGTAAAATTACTATTTTTGCAAATATTCGCTTTCCGTTACACGACCATTTTAGAAAAACACGGAATTGGTCCCCAACTCAGGTTTTGATAAAATTTATGATTTTGCAGACGCTTATAACAATGGCTCTTTTGGGAATTGTACTTAAGATACGATAAATTTTAAGCTGTGAATGAGGCAGGAAAATGAGTAATTTTTGGAACGATACGCTGGAAAAACAGTTTGAATTTACCGAAAAAGAAGAATTTAACAAAAATTTTGTTCCGAATGAGTTTGCTAAAAATGTTTTTAATGAAAATGCGATGAAAAGGTTTTTACCCGAACAGGCTTTTTATGCTTTACAGCAAACTATGAAAAACGGAAAACCTCTTGATGAATCGTTGGCAAATATCGTTGCTGAAGGAATGAAATTATGGGCACTTTCAAAGGGTGCCACGCATTTTTGTCATTGGTTCCAGCCTATGACGGGAATTACTGCGGAAAAACACAATAGTTTTATTTCGCTTGATCAGAACAATCAGGTAATAATGGAATTTAAAGGTAAAGAGCTTATAAAAGGCGAAGGAGATGGTTCAAGTTTTCCTTCCGGAGGGTTACGTGCAACTTTTGAAGCAAGAGGTTATACTGCATGGGATCCTACAAGTTATGCCTTTGTAAAGGATGGAACTCTTTGTATTCCAACTTGTTTTTGTTCTTATGACGGTAGTTCTTTGGATCAAAAAACGCCTCTTTTACGTTCCATGGAAGAATTGGATAAGCAGGCAAAACGTCTTCTTAAACTTTTTGGTAAAAACGTAAAAAAAGTTACTGCTACGGTTGGTCCTGAGCAGGAATATTTTTTAATCGATAAAAATTTGTATTTGCAGCGTAAAGATTTGATTTTTTGTAATCATACTCTTTTTGGGGCGAAACCTCCAAAAGGGCAAGAACTTGAAGATCATTATTACGGTGCCATAAAACCTCAGATTGCAGAATTTATGAAAGATTTGGATGAAGAACTATGGAGATTCGGAATTCTTTCAAAGACAAAACATAATGAAGTTGCTCCATGCCAGCATGAAATGGCTCCTATTTTTACTACTACAAATCTTAGTGCCGATCAAAATCAGCTTACTATGGAGATTATGAAAAAAATCGCACAAAAACATGGTTTGATTTGCATTTTAAATGAAAAACCATTTGCAGGCGTAAACGGTTCAGGAAAGCATAATAATTGGTCGATTAGTACAGACTGCGGAGAAAATCTTTTAGAACCGGGAAATACCCCTGAAGATAATGCACAATTTTTGCTGATTTTAACAGCTATCATAAAAGCAGTTGATGAACATCAAGATTTATTAAGACTTAGCGTTGCTTACAGAGGAAATGATATGCGATTGGGAGGAGATGAAGCTCCGCCTGCAATTATTTCAATATTCCTTGGAGATGAATTAAACACAATATTAGATTCAATTATGTACGGCCGCCCTTATGATAAAAAAGCCAAAGAAATTTTAAAGTTGGGAGTGGACGCTCTCCCTTCTTTTCCGCGTGATAATACAGATCGTAACAGAACAAGCCCTTTTGCCTTTACCGGAAACAAATTTGAATTTAGAAGTCTTGGTTCTTCGATGTCAATTTCTTTTCCTAATGTTGTAATAAACACAATTGTAGCCGACGCTTTTCTCCAATTTGCAGAAGAACTTGAAGGAGCAAAAGATTTTAATTCTGCATTGAATCACTTAATCAGCAGGACTTTAAACGAACATAACCGAATTATTTTTAATGGGGACGGATATTCAAATGAATGGGTGGAAGAAGCAAAACGCAGAGGACTTCTAAATCTAAAGACAACTACGGATGCAGTTCCATATCTTGTAAAAAAAGAAAATATTGATCTGTTTGAAAAACACGGAATTTTTAATGAAGCCGAACTTCATGCACGTTATGAAATTCAAATGGAAGAATATGCAAAACTTGTAAATATTGAAGTGAATACAATGCTGGATTTAGCTGAAAAAGAAATAATACCGTCTTGTATTCAATATGCTGCAGACACGGCAAGGAGTGCTTCATCTTTAAAGGAAATAGGTCTTGATTTTTTAGAATTTGAAAAAATAGCTTTGAATGTAAATAATCTTATAAAACTTGCAATTTCAAAGCTGGATGAGCTTCGCAGTAAAAAACGAGAAGCCGGGAAAATTAAAAATATTTCTCAGCGGGCAAAATTTTACACAGAAAAAGTTGTTTCAAACATGAAAGAGTTACGATCTGTATGCGACGAGCTTGAAAAAAAAGTCCCTGCCAGATATTGGCCTTTTCCAAACTATGCTGAATTGCTTTTTAAGGTGTAAGATTTTTAGTATACAGTATAAATTTTAAGTATTAGGGTACAAAAATGATTAAGGTTGAAAATGTAACAAAAATTTATAAACAGGAAAGTTTTGACAAAAAATCATCAAAAACTGTAAATTCTGTAGAAAAAAAAGCCTTAGACAATATTTCAGCTGTAATTGATAATGGAGAATTTGTTGCATTTGCAGGACCTTCCGGTAGCGGAAAAACTACGATTTTAAACTTAATTGGAACTCTGGATACTGTTACAGAAGGTAAAATATTTATTGATGATCAAAATATTTGTAAAATGACTTTGAAACAAAAAAATGAATTCCGCAAAGAAAAAATAGGTTTTATTTTTCAAACTTATAATTTAATTCCTGTACTTACTATTCAAGAAAATGTTGAGCTTGCTTTGGACTTATTAAAAAAATATTCAAAATTTGAAATAAAACAAATGGCTCATGATATTTTGCGTGAAGTAGGGCTTGGAGGACTTCAAAATCGAAAACCTCATCAGCTTTCCGGTGGACAGCAGCAACGTGTTTCAGTTGCACGTGCATTAGTAAAAAAACCTGCGGTGATTCTTGCCGATGAACCTACCGCAAATTTGGATTCGGTAAATGCTGTAAAAATAATAGAAATGATGCAAGAAATGAACAAAAAGTACGGAACAACTTTTATTTTTTCAACGCATGATAATATGGTAATGGAACACTGTAATCGTCTTATCCGCATTCAAGACGGAAAAATAGTTAATTAAAAAATTCTATCATGGTTTGTGAATCTTTTATTAAATTTTCTATCTTACAATATTCATTGGGTTGGTGTGCCTGATTGTCAAGAGTGCTCCATACAACTGTGTCAATTCCTTTGCGTCGTAATTCAGCTCCGACTGTTCCACCTCCAACTCCTATAAATTTTGCCTCGATGTTGTGCACTTTTTTTAGAGCTGCTGCTAATTTTTTTGCCACAGGGGCATCTTGCTTTGTTGCAGGACTTTCAGATTTTTGGGGAAAAGAAAATTCTATTTTAACCTTGTATTCTGTTTCAATTTGTTCCACGGTATTTTTTATTTTTTCTATTACATTTTCCAATTTGTAACACGGAAGAATTCTACAATCCATGTAAAAAGTATCTTCGCCGGGAATTATGTTTACTGAATCTACATTTTTTTCGCGTTTTGTAGGTTGGAAAGTAGAATAATTCGGCTCAAAAAGATCGTCTTTGGCATCAAAAATTTTTTCAAGATTGTGAATTGCAAGACTTAGTGCACAAGAAGCAAGACAGGCATTTGCACCGTTATCCGGGCGGCTCCCGTGAGTTTGTTTACCTGAAACATGAAATTTTATCCATAAAAGATTTTTTTCTGCAATTTCAATTGTACATCCTTCACTGTCGCCACCGTCAGGAATAAGAACCAAATCATTCTCATTAAACAGGTTGCATTTTTGAATTAAGTAAATCATGCCGTATTCACTACCGTTTTCTTCATCTGCAACAAAAAGAAGTTTTATTGTATGTGTCGGTGTAATATTATTTTGTACGTAATAAAGTCCTGCAAAAACGGCAGAAACAAGTCCTTGCTGGTTATCTTCTACACCTCTGCCAAATAAAATATCATCTTTTTGTGTAAGACACCAAGGATCTGTATCCCAAAGATTAAGATCACCGGTTGGAACTACATCTATGTGAGCACAAACCCATATTTCAGGATTTTTTAAGTTTTTTCCTGCAATTGTTACTACAAGGCTTGGACGTACCCCGGTTGAAACTCTAGGATCAGGAGCTTCATATTTTTGAATATTTTTAAAGCCTTTTTCTTTCAGCCATTTTTCAAGTGCATCACACTTTTTGCTTTCCCCATCGCCATTTCCTTCCGGGGCTATGGCAGGGATAGATGTAAGAAGAGTTTGCAGTTCTATAATATTTGCTTTGTTTGTTTCTAAAAATTCTCTAGGAGTCATTGTTTTTGTTGTATACGTTCCAAGTTGTTTTTACCAATGTTTCTATATCGCTGTATCTAGGTTCCCAGTTGAGAAGTTCCTTTGCAGCTGCACTGGAAGCATAAAGTTCTGCCGGATCTCCTGCACGGGCAGATGTTTCTTGTGCCGGTATAGGTTTTCCTGTTATTTTTCTTGCACTTTCAATGATTTCTTTTACAGATGTTCCTTTTTCCGTACCCAAATTCAATTTTATACTTTTATCGTTTTTTGCAATGTATTCCAATGACATAACATGTGCAACTGCCAAATCGGTTACATGAACATAATCTCTAATGCAAGTTCCGTCTCTAGTTTTATAATCAGTTCCAAAAATTTTAAGTTCTCTGATTCCCAATGCTGCTTCCATTACTCGTGGTAAAAGATTTTCAGGATTTTGTTCAAGACCGTTCAGAATTCCTTCCGGATCATAACCTGCTGCATTAAAATATCTAAGAGAAGCAAAACGCATTCCTTTTAGACTATCGTACCAGTCCATAAAACGCTCAATTTCCAATTTTGTAAAACCGTAATAGTTAATTGGATTTTGAGGATGTTTTTCATCGATGGGAAGATACTTCGGTTCTCCAAAAGTTGCTGCAGAAGAACTGAAAATCATCTTTAGACAATTGTATTTTACTGCGGCGTTCATTATGTTCAAAGTGCCAGTGATGTTATTTTCAGAATATTTTTCAGGTTTTGTCATAGATTCACCTGCCGCCTTAAATGCAGCTAAGTGAACAAAAGCGTCAAAACCTTGTGAAAAAGCACCGTCAATCTGTGCCGGAATTAAAATATCACCGTGAATAAATCCGTTTTCTTTAAAAAGATTTTTTCTTAATCCGGTTGAAAGATTGTCAAAAACCGTAACTTTATGACCTGCTTTCATCATTTCTTTTACAACATGGCTGCCTATGTAACCTGCACCGCCGATGACCAAAACTTTCATTTTTTCCTCCAAAAAAGCATACGAGTCTTCCGGTTTATTTTATATTAAGTTTGCTTTTTTAAGTCAATTAAAGCTTTTATAAAAATTCTGAAAAAAACTATTCGTCATTTTTAGAAGTAGATACAGTTGAAGTTCCGCTGATAATATTTGCCTGTAATTTTGAAGTTACATGTTTTCGTAGCATTTCAGATTGGTCAGAGTTTGTTTTTATGTCTTCCATTGCAGCTTCAATTTGTGCATCAAACTGACTTTTGTCCATACTGTAAACTACAAAATATGTGTATTCATTAAAATAGTCGGAAGCAGTTTTAGCTTTATTTATTCCGGACTTTAAGCGTTTTGTTTCAATCCAGTAAGAAGCATTTTGCTCCAATCCGTTTAATGTTACATTTTTTAAAGAAGCGGCATACATGTCGATTGTTTTGTTAATTGTAGTTTTATCGTTTATTTGATTTGCCCATTCGCTTGCCTGAATAGACTGAGCCACAGTTCTTTCAATCTGACCTGCAACTTCTGTTTCAATAGCTATAAGATTTGTCCACTGTTCAAGAAAATCTTTGTTTGAACCGCTTTTTTGAACCACAAAAACTTTTTTATTTTTTAAATCAAGATCTTTTGCAACTCTTGAAAAATCTCCGTCTGCTGCTTTTATAACCCAACCCGGAATGTCTGCTCCTACAGAAGCTCCGGAGTAATTAACGATTGTTGCTTTATTTGTTGTCATTGTAACTCCGGCTCCCTTTATTCCTGTTGAAACACAAGATACAGTAAAAAATAAAGTAGAAACGGCTAAAAGTATTGCTAATTTGCTTTTATTCATATTATTTACCTCTTTTTTTTAGGAAATTATAGTTTACAGTATATAGTTAATATGTTCTTTTGTAAATAAATTGCATTGCCTTTTTACGAATCAAGAGAAAAATCAATAGGAAGTTCAAACTTCATTTTTTCTTTATTTATGGGATGTTCAAATTCAAGATAAAAAGCCTGCAAGCAAAGTCTTTCTCCGTTTAAATTTACGCCATAGAGTCTATCGCCTACGATAGGAAGTCCGAGTCCTTTTTCATGTGCAGAGTGCACTCTTAATTGATGAGTTCTTCCTGTAATAGGTGAAAATTCTACAAGAGTTCTCCATTGTTCATTTGTAGATTTACAGGACGAATTAGCGTATTGATTTTCGCAATTTTCCTCATAGATTTCATTGTTACTGTTTTTATTCAACTTGTATTCTTTCAAAACTTGCCATTGTGTAAGTGATGCACGACCGTATTTTTCATCGTAAATTTGGTAGGGTCTGTTATTTATGTCTACACGAATGGGAAAATTGATTAAACCGCTTTTTTGCTCTTTGAATTTACTGCTGAGTTTGCCGCATAATAATGCACGATATTTTTTATTTACTTTTCTGTCTTGAAATTGTATTGAAAGATTTTTGTGAGCTTCTTTTGTTAGTCCTAAAACTAGAAGTCCGCTAGTATCCATATCAAGTCTATGGACACAAGGCTGCTCAATACATTCCGGAATAAGTTTTTTAACCCTGTATGGAATACAGTCGAATTTTTCAGGGCCTTTTCCCGGTGCTGAAAGAATTCCTGAAGGCTTATTTACCACTATTATATCTTGATCTTTGTATAAAATATGTAATCCCAACATTTTTGGAAGAATCAGTGAACATTTTTCATCACAAGGAGGATAGAAATTCTTATGCTTTTTTTGTCCGGAAGAGGGCTCATTTCCGTAAAAAAATTCTGCCATAGAAATTATTTTTAAATTGTTGGCGTATGCATAGTTTAAAAGCTTAGGGGCACAACAATCCCCTGTTCCGGTAGGAATTGAAAAAACATCTTTTGTTTTTTTTAAATTCAAGTCAGCCGCTAAAGTTTTGTAAGTTTCGATATGCCCGTCATGACATGTAAAACTGTACATATCGTATATTTTTCTTAAAGATTCATTTGAGAGTTTTTTACGCATTTTTTTTAATTTCAAAATTTCTTTAGCAAGAAAATCTTGTTTTTCAATAAAGCTTTTCGGTTCAGGTTGTATTTGTATTTCAAAGCCTGCAGGATTTGCATTTGATTTTTTGTCTTTTTGTTCTTTTTCAAGTTTTATTTGATTTTCAAGTTTTTGAATTTTTGTTGTCAAATCTTTTATTTTAGGATCCGATTCAAAGACTTCTGCTTTCCATTTTTCTGTGTTTATGCATGGAGGAACAAAGCCCGGTAAAATCCAACGCCCCTCTCCTGCAAGCTGTCCGGAAAAAGCACGAAGAAGTGTTCCGTCTTGGCAAACTGCTGTAGCAAACATTTGTCCCGGAGAATTTTTTAAAAATGAGCAGAACAGACCGTTATCAAGTTCTTCCATGAGTTTAAAACATTGAATTTTAGCTTGTTCTTGAGGAAATGGGGGAAACATCTACATTTCCTTTGTTATAAATTACGGCTTTCTATACTACCGTCTGCATGAGAAATAAAAACAATCGGTTTCATTTGTGTAAAAAAACCGTTTTCAACAACTCCGATTATTTTGTTTATTTTTTCTTCAAACTCAACCGGATTTACCAAATTTTTTCCGTTAGGCATTTTCCAAATGCAGTCTATGATTTGATTTCCGTTATCGGTTATTACAGGGCCACATTTTTTTATACCCTCCCTAAGAGTGCATTTTGCACCCATTTTTTCTAATTTTTTTATAACAGAAATTCTTGCTGACGGAATAATCTCAACAGGCAAGGGGAATGTTATTCCTAAATCTTTTACGCTTTTGCTTTCATCGGCTATGATTACATACTTTTTTGAGTTATATGCAATTATTTTTTCGTTCAAGAGGGCAGCCCCTCCTCCTTTTATCAAAGCACAATTTTTGTCGACTTCATCGGCACCGTCAACGGTAAGATCCAGTTCTCCTCCGATTGCAGTGCAATTCAAGTCATAAACACAAATCCCCAGTTGTTCGCAGGCGATTGTTGTTTGAAAGCTTGTACTTACAGATTTTATATCTTTTAAAGTTCCGTCTTTGATTTTTGCCGCAATTTGTTTTACAGCTTGTATTGCTGTGGAACCTGTCCCCAAACCTATTTTCATGCCGCTAAAAATCAAGCCTTTTTCAATTAACTTATCTATGGAATATCTTCCTACTAATTCTTTTTGTTCATTTTGAGTTAATGCCACAAATATCTCCTAAGGTACATTTTAATACTTCTCTCCGGTAAAAAGTTCAAACTGATCAATTCCCTGATATTCCAGCATATTGCTACCGTTACAAATAGAGCAACCGGCTTTTTCTGCTCTTGCAAGCATCGGGGTTTTTTCCGGAAGATAAATCAGATCGAAAACTTTTTCAAAGCCTTTGAATTCATAAAAGAAAATCGGATCGTTTTTTTTATTCGATTCACTATCTTGTTCGCATCCGAATCCCACAGAGGTCGTTTGAATTATTATATCGTTGTATTTTTCCAAAGCGTAAAGATAGTCTGCATTTAGGGGAGCGTATCTAAATCCGTAAAGATTAGCAATCTCTCTTGCTTTGGAAAGGGTTCTGTTAAAAATGCATGCATTTCCGCGTAATTTTTTTACGGCATAAGCACAGGCATTTGCAGCTCCTCCGGCTCCTATGATGGCGATCTTTTTAAAAAATAGGTTGCGGTAGCCTGAAAATTCCAAAAAAGATTTTATAAATCCGTTTACGTCAGTGTTAAAACCTTTCCAACCTTCACAGGTTTTTAATATTGTATTTGCAGCTTGAACTTCTCCTGTAGTTTCTGAAATAAAGTTTAAAACTCCGGATTTCAGAATGTCTTTTTTAAATGGGAGAGTAACGGAAAGCCCTTTTATGTTGTTTGCGTCTGCAAATTGTACGGTTTCTTCAGCATTTTCACAGCGGATAGGAATGTAAACACAATTCATTTTGCGTTTTTTAAAGTTTTCGTTGTGAAATTTTGGGCTATTTGTAAATTTTAAAGGATAGCCCATAATTCCGAAAACTGAAGTGTCTTCGTTGATTTGTCTAAAATTATAAGTTTGTGTCAGTGTTATCGGGTCTATCTGCCCTAAAAATGCAAAATCTTCCGGACTGTTTTTTGCCGAAACATAGGTTATGCAGGAATTAATTTTTGTTGCCAAAATTCTGGAAGGCAAGCCTAACGGTCCCAGTGCAATAGCTATATGCTCATAATCTTTTATTCTTGCTGATTCTTTCATTAAGTTGGAAACGTCTTGTAGATTTTTAGGTTTAAATGCTATTTTGGGAATTTCAAAACCGGTTTTTCTAATTGATCGAAATTTTTTTTCAATTTCATCAATGGGGCTTTCAATACTGTGAAAACTTCTTATAATTTTTGTTCCAAAAGCAAGAGCTGCATCTTGTAGGCACGGAACATCAAAGTCGGTCTCAATATCTACATAGGTAAAATTTTTTCTTGAATCTTGATCGGCGTATGCAAGTCCTCTTGCAAAGAGAGTAGTTCTGTTAGCTTCTCCATCGCAAAATTTACCTCCATCACAATGTCTTCTGATCGTAAGAATTGTCGGAATTTTTGCCAGGCTTGGAAATTTTCGTATAAAAAGTTTTTCATCGTCATCAAGATAGTCTACCCTCAGTTCAACCATATCGATATAATCCCTGTATTGTTTTATGAGTTCCAAATCTTCTTCTATGGTTCTGCCTGTAAGACAAAGTGCTATTTTTGCAGTACTTGCCATTTCATTTTCCTTAGTTTAAGAGAAAAATTATCTATCTGACTGTTCTTCTTAATGCTTCTTTATCGTAAATTGAAAGTATCAACTCCGTTTTTGGAGGCAATACATACGGAATTGTAATCATTCCTCCTAAATGCATCATTGTAACTACATTAAACCTTTCTCCGTCAGGAGTAAGTGCGTCTAATTTTACTTGTAAAGCATAAGGATAAACCGGTAAATTTTCCGTAAATATTCCGTAAACTTTATTGAATTCCTGTTTTGCAGGATAAACAAAAACAGCAGGAACTCTGGTATAGGTGCTAACGTAAGTATTTTCCGAAATTCCCTGAGTTATGATTGTTCCCGGAATTTCTCCCGGTTCAGCAGGTCTTGAAGAAAATTCGTAAATTAATTTGCTTCTTGCCATTTGAGTAAGGACTTCATTTACCGTTAAGCCGATAAGATTGGGAACTTTTGCTTTTTCATGTTCCGGGCCCTTACTTACTATTACTTTTAATTTTATAGGATTGGTTATAGGCGTGTCGGGAGCAGGGTCTTGAGCAAGAATAGTTCCCGCCTCTGAGCTGTCATATTCATAGACAATTTTTTCATCCAAAGTAATTTGTTCTGTATCGCTGGAGGCAAAAAGAGCTTGAAGATGCAAACGTAAATCATCTAATTTTTGTCCCGTGTAATCTTCAACTTTATCGATAAGACTTCCTCTGCTTACGACTAATTCAATTCGTCTGCCGGCTTTTACAATTGCTCCTGCAGTAGGACTTTGTTCAAGGACTAATCCCTTATCTTCCGGTGAGCTTGAATATCGTAATTGAAGTTTAGGATATAATTCTTTTATTTGCATATCTAACAGAGCTTCTGTAAGTTCTTTTCCTACGACATCAGGTACCATAACTTCTTCCGAACCTTTTACAGTCAGCAAAAAAATACCCACAGTAAAAATTCCCATAAGAATTATAACGCCTATTGTTAATACAAGAAGAGATTTTCCGTTGTTTTGTAAGGATTCTAAAAAACTTACAAAAGAGCTTCTTGCCTTTATTGTTTTTTTGCCCATGCTTTTTATTGCTTTGTTAGCTTTGTCGATAGCATTTGCCAGAGTTTTTTTTCCGGTTTTGGAAATTTTCTTTTCATTAAATTCATTTTTATCAAATTCATCAAAATTTTTATTTTCCATAAGTGCCCCAGATTATACATTTTATTTTTATTTTTTGCCACAAATATGCGGATCTTTTCCACATACGCAATTTAAAAAATCTTTACATCCGTTTAAAAAATCTTTGCAATTCATAGCTTTTTTTGTCTGCCATTGGAGTTTTTTTAATACAAGTATTCCTTTTCCGGTTTTAACAAGAATTCCGCAATTTTTGTCATTTTTATCAAAGCCTAAAACTGTTCCGGGTAAGGTTTCTTTTAGTTTTTCCGATTTTTCAAAAAAATCTTTACAAGTGCATGTGTCATCATAAACCGATGCTTCATGAATTTTTAAGGAAGTTCCAAGTGCAAAAGTAAAGGCTCCGGGCCAAGGTGTGAAGGCTCTGATTTTTGCGTCAATTTGCTCTGCACTTTGTGTCCAGTCTATTAAACCATCTTCTTTTTTTAGCATTTTTGAATATGTTGCTTTTGTTGAATCTTGTTTTACGGGGCTTATGGTTTTATTTTCAATTTTTTCCAAAACTTGTAAAAAAAGTTCTGCTCCCTGATTTGCAACCTTATTTAAAATTATTTCAGAATTATCATTTTGTTCTATCGGAAATTGAGTTTGAAATAGAATGTCTCCGGAATCCATTTCCTGTTCTATTGTTTGGATTGTAATTCCTGTTTGTTTATCCATATTCAGTATTGCAGCA
Source organism: Treponemataceae bacterium (assembly GCA_052173655.1). Classification (GTDB taxonomy): domain Bacteria; phylum Spirochaetota; class Spirochaetia; order Treponematales; family Treponemataceae; genus RGIG9060. The sequence continues at coordinate 120,791 of JBQMYD010000002.1, forward strand.
GGAACGGGAGCACTGCCACGGTAACGAGGGAGTAGAGAAGGATGAAGATTAATTCCTCCCAGTGGAAAAAGACTCATAAATTTAGGGCCGAAAATTTTGCCGTATGCAAAACATACCAATAGGTCCGGTTTTAAAAGAGTAATTTGTTGTCTTACTTGCTCGTCAAGTTTTTCAGGACTAAGAATCAGAGTTTTTGATTTTGAAGAAAATTCTCTTGCAACCTGTTCTACCGGAGTAGGCTCTAAATGACCTTTTCTTCCTTTGCTGCTTGGAGGATTTGTCAACACGGCTACAATCTCTACTTTGCCACTTTCAAATAAATCTTTTAGGGGAATACTTGAAATTTCAGGACTTCCGGCATAAACAATTTTTAACATGAGCCGGACATTTCCTTTTTTGCTTTTTTTGCTGCAATTTTGGATGCAATTTTTGCTTCTTTTGCAGCTTTAGCTTTTTCTTTTTCTGCTTTACGTTTTATTTTTTTTTCAAATTTATCTACGGTTTTTTGCTTAAATTCTTCATCGCCTCTGTCTATGTATAAAAATCCTTCCAGATGATCGAATTCATGTTGAATAATGCGAGCTAAAAAGCCTTCTGCATTTAGGGTAAAAGGCTTTCCTTTTTCGTTAAGAGCTTGAATTGTTATTTTTTTAGGGCGAGTAATGGTTTCATATACTCCGGGAATTGAAAGACAGCCTTCATCATATTCGCAAGTTTCTGCAGAAGTGGAAATAATTTGAGGATTAATAAACGCAGCTTTGTGTCCTTCGCGGTCGTCAATAACAAAAATACGTAAAAGCTTTGCAATTTGAACACCGGCAAGACCTACTCCTTCGGAGGCGTACATGGTTTCATACATGTCTTGAATTAGCTGACGTATTTCATCATTAATTTCCGTAACCTGTTCGGACTTTTTCCTTAATAATTCATTCCCTAGAGTAATTACATTTAAAATCATATTAAAAATTTATCACTTTAGCGTTAAAGTGTCGATACATTACAAAAAAAACAGGTACTTTAATAGTAACTTGACAATAAAGTCCAAAAATGCGATTAATAAGTATGCAAAATTTTTCACATACAAGTTTAAAGCTTTGTTCCGAGTATGTTGAGCCCAATGTACTTGAGTCTTTTGCTATTTTCCTTGAAACGGATGATTTTTCCAAGCTTGAGGATGCTGCAGTGTCGATTGCCGGGGTTTTAGGCGGGGCAAAATTTATAACATTGCTTCTTTCTCAAAATGAATCGGAACGATATGAAACTGAGCAAAAGCTCATAAAAAGTTTTCATAATAATTTGCAGCTTTTGGTTAAAAAAACTTGGGTAGAAAAGAGTGATGAAACAGAAAAAGAGCAACTACTTGTCAGGCTTGATAAAATGTGCAAAGAGCTTAGCAATAAAAAATATAATGAATCTTATGAACATATTATTTCTGTGTTGAACGATGCTGTACTTTTGATGTTCGGTGAAAATGCCGTGTCAGAAGATTTTGCAGAATATGCTCTTAGAATTGATCCTGGATTTGGAACTTTTTGGTGTTTTTTAAAAAGTTTGCCTGAACATGCACAATGGCAGATGGAAAAAACTCGGATGGCACTCCTTTTGGGAATGTGCTTTTTGGCGAATTACTAATTTATAATTCGAGAGGCAATGTATGGAGCTTTCTCAGGTATTTACTACCTTACGTTGCGGTGCCGAAAATCTTGCAAAATTGAATTCGGCACAAAAAAATTCAGCACTCCTGTCTGTTGCAAAATCAATAAAAAAATTTGAAACTGAAATTCTCAAAGCAAATTCCATAGATGTGGAGCTTTTTAGAAAAAACGATGTTGCAGAAAGCCTTACTGATCGTCTTTTACTTAACGAAAAAAGAATTGATGATATCGTAGCGTCTATAAATATTGTAGCTTCGTGTGAAGATCCTATCGGTTCAATTGTTTCCGGCTGGACTACCTTAGAGGGGCTAAAAATCACTCAAGTAAGAGTTCCTATAGGAGTTGCCGCGATAATTTATGAAAATCGTCCTAACGTAACAGCAGAGGCGTTTGCAATTGCGTATAAGAGCGGTAATGCAATTTTACTTAGGGGTAGTTCTTCCGCACTTAATTCCAACAAAGCAATTGTAAATGCAATTACGGAAGGATTGAAAAATGCTTTTTACAAGGGGCAAAAGGTAGGAGTTCCTCAAGCAGTTGCTCTTGCACAGGGTGGTAATCGAGAAGAAGTTGATATGATTCTTGAGGCAAAAGGAAAGATAGACATTGTTCTTCCAAGAGGAAGTGCAAAGTTTATACAAACTGTTGTTGAAAAAGCACGAGTTCCTGTTATAGAAACCGGAAGCGGTGTTTGTCATATTTTTGTAGATGAAAGTGCTGATCTGGAAAAAGCTGTATTGATTGCTGAAAACGCAAAAATACAACGACCGGGAGTTTGCAATGCTATGGAAACTCTTTTGGTACATGAAAATATTGCAGAAAAATTTTTACCGCTTCTTTTAGAAAAATTTTCAAATCGAGTTCAGCTTCGTTGTGATGAAAAGTCTTTTGCAATCTTGAACAAGGCTTTTTTTAACGGATTTGCAGATGAGAGTTCCGATGTGGTTCATAAAAAAACGGATATTGTTGCAGCTGTGGAATCTGATTTCGGTTATGAATTTTTAGACAACATACTTGCAATAAAAATCGTTGCTTCTGTAGAAGAAGCTGTCAAACATATCAATTCCCATAACACAAAACATTCAGAAAGTATTTTAACAGAAAATATAAGCAATGCTAAAAAATTTCAAACGGAAATAGATGCTTCTTGTGTGTATGTAAACTCCAGTACACGTTTTACTGACGGAGGCGTTTTTGGTTTTGGTGCAGAACTTGGAATAAGTACCCAAAAATTTCATGTGCGAGGGCCTATGGGTTTAACGGCTCTTACTACAACAAAGTACTTGATTGAAGGAAACGGAAATATTCGCTTGTGATTTTGTAGCTAAACAAATTACATTTGTTATTATTGGCGGATTGTAATTCACTTATAATCTGCATATAATTAGAATCCATATTTACGGCAAGTAGGTTTATTGGTAAACATATGAAGCAAATTGAAAAATTAATAAAAGAATCTCGAAAAATTGTTATAAAAATCGGTTCAAATACTTTGGCAAAAGACGATGGAACTCAAAATACTGAGTTTATGACAGATTTTGCACGTCAATGCAAAAGTTTAATCGATAAAGGCAAGCAAATAATTTTGGTTTCTTCCGGTGCTCAGGTTAGCGGAGTAAGTACGGTAAAAGAATGGATGCGGAAAAAAGACGTTCATTTTAGGCAGGCTCTTTGTGCAATCGGACAGGTGGAGCTTATGGCTCAGTGGAGAAAGGCTTTTGCAGGACAAAATTTGCATATCGGTCAGCTTTTGCTTACAAAGGACGACTTTGGAAACGATTTACGCTCTTTGAACATACGGAATACGCTTTTTACTCTAATTGATGAGGGGGTTGTTCCTATTATCAATGAAAATGACAGTGTTGCTACCGAAGAATTTAATATAGGAGATAATGATAATCTAAGTGCACAAACTGCAATATTGTGGAGTGCAGATTTGCTTATACTTTTTAGCGATGTTGACGGAGTTTATTCTGACAATCCAAAATCAAACAAAGATGCAAAATTGATTGAAACTGTTACCGATATTGCAGATTTACGCAAAAATATAAAAATAGGTGTAGCAAATAATTTTGGAACAGGTGGAATTGAAACTAAAATTCAAGCTGCTGAAAAAATAACTCCGTACGGAATACCTCTTTTGTTGGCAAAAGGATGTGAAGAAAATATTTTGGAAAATCTTGCAGCAGGAAAAGCAAAAGGTACGATTTTTTTTGCACAATATTGATTTAAAAAAATAATTTACTTAGGATAACAAAAATGAAAATAGCTTGCATTGGAATAGGAAATATGGGTAGCTCAATAATGCAGTCCATATGTAAAAAATATGGAAAACTGTACGAAATTACCGTAGCAAATCGTACCTTGGAAAAAGCTGAGAGTTTTGCAAAGAAAAATAAAGTTTCCTTTTCGGAAGATAACAGAAAAGCTGTACAGGATGCAGATTTTATTTTTCTTGCGGTAAAGCCGAATTTGATTGAAAAAGTCATTAAAGAAGTAAGTTCTTGTGCAAAAGAGTCTGCTGTTTTTATTTCTATGGCAGCCGGGATTTCTTTGGAAAGATTAGAAAGCTTTGATTCTAAACATAGATTTGTTCGCATAATGCCTAATCTTCCTGCAAAAATAGGTGAAAGCATGACAGCTCTTTGCTGTAATAAAAATATTTTGGATAGTGAACTTTCAATTATAAAAGAACTTATGGACGTTTGCGGAAACGTTCAAATAGTGCCGGAAAAACTTATGAGTTGTGTAACTGCTGTCAGCGGTTCGGGCACAGCTTATGCTTTTATGTTTATGGAAGCTTTGGCAGACAGTGCAGTTAGTTTTGGGATGCCAAGAGAGCAAGCTTATATTTATGTTGCTCAAACTTTAAAAGGCAGTGCTCAAATGGTTTTGGAAACAAACAAACATCCTGCAGTTTTAAAAGACGAGGTTTGTTCTCCTGCCGGTACCACTATCGAAGCCGTAAAATCTTTGGAAGCTCATGGCTTTAGAGGGGCAATAATTGCCGGTGCACAGGCTGCTTTTGAAAAATCAATCCAAATGGGAAATAATTAACGGGAATAGAAACAGGTGTCAGGATTTTATGATTCATTTGATGTTGCTGTAGTTGGCGGAGGCCATGCCGGAATCGAGGCAAGTCTTGCCTGTGCAGGAATGGGATTAAAAACTCTTTTAATCACAATGACAATCGATTCAATCGGAAAATTGAGTTGCAATCCGTCTATTGGCGGAATTGCAAAAGGTAATATTGTCAGAGAAATTGATGCTTTAGGCGGTAAAATGGGATATTTTATCGACGAAACTATGATTCAATTCAGGATGCTTAATAAAAGTCGGGGCCCGGCAGTTCAAGCTCCCAGAAGTCAGGCAGATAAGATAGCTTATTCAGCTTTGGCAAGGAAAACCTTGGAAAGCAAAGAAAACTTAGAGATACTTCAAGATACCGTTGTAGAAATAGAAACTGAAGAAATATGTGGTGGAATTCTTGTTGAAAATGTAAGCGGACAGGCAGTCAGAAAACGCTTGAAGACTCTTATCACAGAACGAGGAAGAAGAATTTGTGTAAAATGTGCTGTTTTAACTACCGGAACATTTTTGGGCGGAAAAATCTTTATTGGAGAATTTGATTCTCTTAACGGTAGGCTTGGAGAAAGCGGGGCTTACGGTTTGACAGAATCTTTGCAAAAAATAGGTTTTAAAACAGGTCGGCTCAAAACCGGAACACCTCCAAGAATTTTGAAAAAATCAATAGATTTCAGTTTGCTTGAAGAACAGTTGGGCGACAAGGATATTATTCCGTTCAGCTTTGATACTGAAAAAATTGATCGACCAATGGTACCGTGTCATTTGGTTTATACAAATGAAAAAACTCATAAAATAATTCGTGAAAATATAGGACGTTCACCCCTTTACAGCGGCAAAATCAGCGGCGTTGGGCCTAGATATTGTCCGAGTATTGAAGATAAAGTTATGAGGTTTGCTGAAAGAGAACATCATCAGCTTTTTGTAGAACCTGAAGGTTTGTCCACGGAAGAAATGTATTTAAACGGTTTTTCTTCAAGTTTACCCGAAGAAATTCAGGACAAATTTTTGCGTACATTACCCGGCTTTGAAAACGCGATAGTATCTCGTCCCGGGTATGCTGTTGAATATGATTATGTAGAACCTACGCAGCTTTATCCTTCGTTAGAAACAAAATTGGTGAGCGGACTTTTTAATGCAGGGCAAATAAACGGAACGTCCGGTTATGAAGAAGCTGCAGGACAAGGTTTAATTGCAGGAATAAATGCAGCCTTGCTTGCTCGTGCCAAGAAAAGCACGAGTGAAAGTACAACAAAATATGAACCCGTTATTTTAACTCGAAGTGAAGCTTATATAGGTGTTCTTATTGATGATCTTGTAACGTTGGGAACAAAAGAGCCTTACAGAATGTTTACAGCCAGAGCTGAACACAGACTTCAACTTCGCCACGATACCTGCGATGAACGTTTGACGGAAAAAGCATGGAAAATAGGTCTAAAAACTGATGAACAAATGGAGAAAGTAAAGAATAAGATAGCTTTAAAAACGGAAATTCTTGACTTTTTGGTTAGAAACAAAAAATTTGATGAATCTGCTTATGATCCGAAGATTTTGGAATCGGCACGCATTGACTTTAAATATCTTTATTATATAGAAAAACAAGAAAAACGCGTTGAAAAAATGCAAAGAATGGAAAAATCACGAATCCCTGAAAACTTTGATTATAATAAAATTCCGGGGCTGAGTGCAGAATCCAGACAAAAACTTAAAAAAATACGACCCGTTACGTTGGGGCAGGCAAGCAGAATTTCAGGTATAAGACAAAGCGATATCATGTTGCTAATGGTATATCAAAAATAAGCGTTAAAAACTGTAAAGCTATTTTTGATAAGAAGCAAGGTTGTCCTCAAATATCTTTTTTATTTGTTCGACTGTCAGTACTCCGCAGTTTACAAGATCTACACACTGTTCACTTACACTTTTATTGAAAAACAAAAGGTCATCAGTTGATATCGTAACAGGAATTCCCCATTCAACGAACTTTTTTATAGGATGTTCCGCTATTGAAGGAACAGCTGATAGCATTTCATTACTTGCAGGTGTAATATTGCATCTGATTTTTCTATCTTTTAGAAATTGCATTACACTATCATCTTTTGCAGCTCCAATACCGTGTTGAACTTCGTTAAGATTGAAAATTTCAACAAATCTCTTTACTGAATTGGAATCGCTGAACTCTCCAACGTGAGCTTTTCGTTTTATTCCGAGTTGACCTGCAAGATCGTATATATACACAAAATCTTCTAAGCCTTCTTCAACTTCAGGACCATAAAGATCAATGCTTTTAAAAACCCCGCTTTTTAAACATTCCGGCACCCATTTATCGATGCAGTCTTTTGGAAAAGTTTTGCCCATTCCTAATTCCGGACGAAAATCTATTTTTGATTCAAATTTTTCTTTAAGGGATACAACCATTTTGCAAAAACTATCAACATCTTTTCCGCAATGATTTACAAAATTAAGGTCTACACTTCCTTCCAGAATTGTAACTCCGTCCGCAATTGCATCTTGAATTGAAAGCGAAATTACATCTTGAACGTCCTTTTTTGTTGCAATTCTGGGACGAGTATAACGCCCGATAACTTCGTGCATTTCATTCAGACCTTTCATTTTTCGAGGAAAATTTGGAATCTGAAAACCTGCCCATGGAACAAAAGAAGCATAGCGCATACCAAGATTCAAATGATTATGACAATCAACTTTTGGTAATGAAATAAAATCTGTTATTGAAACCATGATTTATACCTCTTTTTTGTACTTTGTATTTAGTACTTGACAAACTTTCCCTTTCTTATCGGTATGTTTTGTGTATAACTTTAGATTTTTTTTATAAAAAAATTAAAAAATTTGATCCATTTGATCTACAAGAAGTTCAAAACGCTTTAATGCGGCTTTTATCGGTTCAGGGCTGGACATATCAACTCCGGCAATTTTAAGAGAATCGATAGGATAACGTGAACCTCCTGACTTTAAAAATTTAAAATAATCATCAAGTTCACTTTTGCCTCCGTTTAGAACTCTTTGGCTTAAAGCAAGAGAAGCACTTATTCCTGTGGAGTATTTGTAAACATAGAAAGAATTGTAAAAATGAGGAATACGTAGGCCTTCCAAATCGCTTGTATTTTCAAAATTCACCTGTGAACCAAAATAGGTTTGCAAAAGTTTTTTATATTCACTGCGTAGATTTTCAATTGTGAGAGGAACTCCGTTTTCTACAAGTTCATGAGTTGTTAATTCGTATTCTGCGAACATTGTTTGTCTGTGCAGTGTTGCCATGATATCGGCAGTTCTGGTGCATATAAGGTAGTTTTTTACGTTGGAATCCGTAGTATTTTTTATCAAATATTGAAACAAAAGTTCTTCATTAAATGTGGATGCGACTTCGGCTTCAAAAATTGTGTAATTATAGCAACTAAAAGGATTTGAACGTGCAGAGTACCATGAATGCATGGAATGTCCGCCTTCATGTGCCATAGTAAACAGATCTCGTAAAGAATCTTCCTTGTAGTTCAACATTATATAAGGATATCCGGTATAGCCCCCACTTGAAAAAGCTCCGCTACGTTTTCCTTTGTTTTCGTATTTATCTACCCAGCCTCCGGTTAAACCGTTGCAAAGTGTTTGTGTGTATTCTTGCCCCAAAGGGAGCAGGGCTTCTCGTAAAATATCAACGGCTTTGTCATAAGGGATAGTACTTTTTGCCTGCTCAACAAGAGGAACGTAAACATCATAAAGATGTAATTCATCTAATTTTAAAGCACGTTTACGAATAGCGTAATATTTATGTAGACTTTCAAGGTTTGATCGTACAGTTTGAATTAAATTTTGATAAACACTTTCGGGTACATTATCAGGAAATAGAGCCATGTTAAGACACGATTTATATCCTCTTGCCTTTGCAGAAAAAACGTCCTGCAATACATTACCGCTGTATAAAGCTGCGATGGTATTTTTATGACTTTCAAATGTATTATAAAATTTTGTATATGCTTCTTTTCGGATATTTCTGTCTTGATTTTCCATAAAAATCGAATATGTACTTTGACTTAGGGGCATTTCTTCTTTTTCAGAAATTTTTATGCTGCCGAAGTTCATGTCTACATTAGTCAGCATACTAAAGGCGTTTTTAGGACACTGAGCACTTTCGCTCATCATGGCAAAAAGCTTTTCCTCTTTTTCGCTTAAAATATAAGGCTTGTTGTGTAGAATTTTTTGGAGCATAATTTTATAATCCGAAAAATCATCTTTTTTAAGAATGCTTTGCATTTGTTCATCTGAGATTTCCTGAATTTCGGTTACTATAAAACATGTTTTGCTTTGAGCATCTGATGAGACCATCATGTAACGCCCTAATTTATCTTGAAATTCTGCATTGCCTGCATCTCCTGCAGTTTGTAAAAACGCATAATTTCCCGTTTTTTCGCAGATTTTTTCAAGGTCTTCGTTGAGTACCAAAACTTTAAGCAAGTCTTGAGAAGAATTTTTTAATTTTCCTTGAAATTTTACGATTTCATCGGCAAGATGTCCGATTTTTTTTAAATCAATTTCCCATTCTTCATCATTTTTATAAAGGGAGGATAAGTCCCACTTATCTTTTTGCGATACTTGAGTTCGTTCCGGAATTGTATTTGTCATATTAATAATATAAGACTATTCTTCTATGTTAGCAAGCTTTTGACGTATTTCTACAATTTTTGCATGTAAAAAGTGTTCAACCGTTGAGCGTTCTGCAATTCCTATGACTTGATTGTCATTGGAAACGATAGGAAGAGCATCTTTATCATTTTGTATAAAAACAGAATTAAGTTCTGCAAGATTTATTTTAGGACTTACGGTTGTATTGCATTTTTCCATAATATCCATTGCAAGAACTCCTTCTCCTAGCTCCATTACGGCAAGGCTTTCCTTTAATTGTTCCAAAGTGATAATTCCCGCCAAAGTGCCGTTTTGTTTTTTTACTGCGTAGTTTAAATTAGGATTTTTACTGAATGAATCTAAAATCGATTTTAAAGTTTCGGTTTCAAAAACAATTCCGCTTGAAGATGGATCGCAAATTTTGGTTCCGCAGTTTGTAAGGTCGGATACAAGAAAGTCTTTTAGTATATCTTCTTCGCAAATATCAAGTCCGCTTTCTCCGGATTTTTTCACGCCGTATTTTACACAAATCGGTCCGACAATTTGAACTACAAATGTTGTTGCGGTTATGATCAGCATTACAGAGCCGCCAATAGTGTCTGCAAAGTCCTGTCCTGCTAAAATTGAAAGACCTATGGCAACTCCTGCTTGGCTTAAAAGGCAAAAGGGTAAATATTTTCTTACAGTTGAAGGAGCTTTTGTTAGTTTTGCTCCAAGCCAAGAGCCTAGTGATTTACCTGCGGTTCGGCAAATGATATATATTAACGCAATAAAACCTACAAGTGCTGAAATTTTCCAGATATTCATTTTTGCCCCTACAAGAACGAAGAATAAAACGTAAATAGGGGGCGTAAATTTTTCTACCAAAGAAAATGTAGATTTTATTTTTCCTCCTGCAAAGTTTACAAGGAAAAAACCTATGGACATGGAAGCAAGAATATTATCAAGTTGCAACATAGAAGCGATTCCTGTGCATAAAAGCAATGTTCCAAGAGAAAAGGAAAGAATACGCCCTTCATCATTAAGAACGTGTTTTATTATTCTGCCCAAAAGAAAACCGAAAATTCCGCCGAGTAAAATTGAGCCTGCAATATCGTAGGCTATTTTTAAAAGTTGCACGCCAAAACTGTCAGTTTTTGCTCCCAAAATGGAACCTGCAATTGAAGAAGATATTGCATACAAAATTAATGCTACAGCATCATCCATTGCAACAATTCCTAGAACAGTTGAAGTAAGAGGGCCTTTTGTTCGATATTCCTTTAATACGTCAGTAGTTGCAGCAGGGGCTGTGGCACTGGAAATTGCACCTAAAATAAGCCCAAGAGAAATTGCTCTGTCAAGGTCACGGATAAATAGAAAAACAACTGTACTTACAACGATGGCAACCACAAAAAAAGGGGTGATAGCTTCAAAAAGTAAAATTCCGGCGAATTGTTTGCCGTATTTTTTTATTACACTTGTTTTTAATTCCGCCCCTATTAAAAAACCTATTAAGGACAAGGCTACAGTACTTAAGGGGGTTAAAGCCGCAATTACTTTTACGCTTAAAACTTGAAGTCCGGATTGACCGATTAAAATTCCTATTACAATGTAGCCTACAACTTGAGGAATTTTTAATTTTTGAAAAATTTTTCCTCCGCAGGCACCTAAAAACATAATAAGACCTAAAAGCAAAATGAGATTTGTTGTATTAACTGCATTAAATTGCATAAATTGTGGTAAAATTTCTGAAAGTTTGTTCATGGCTTTATATTATACTGAATGTTATAATGAATGTGAACTGATTTTTACGCTGATGTTTTTATATTGGTAATGTGAATTAAATTTGGTAATATTTGTGCTGAGTATTATATTTTACGGAGGATTTTTATGAAGTATACTTTTAAATCACGCGGAACTTGTGCCGTAGAAATTTCTTTTGATCTTGAAAAAGAAGCGGATGGAAAAGCCATAGTAAAAGATGTAAATTTTGTTGGAGGATGTAGCGGAAATACAAAAGGAATTGCAAGCCTTGTAGAAGGAATGAATGCCCAAGATGTCATAGAACGATGTAAAGGAATAAAATGCGGTATGCGTTCAACAAGTTGTCCTGATCAATTATCAAGGGCATTGACGGATGCCATTGAAAAAGTATAACCAAATTTAAAGTTTATTTTTTTGCATTATTTTTTTTTGCAAAATTAAAAACTACTTTTGCACTACTTTAATACTTATGATATAATTAAAAAATAAGCTATGGATAACTTTTGTTTCCACACAGCAAAAAGGAGCTTTTCATAAAATGGCAAAAACCGTTGCAGACGTAATGAAGATGATAAAAGAGAATGACATCAAAATGGTGGATTTCAAGATGGTAGATATTGACGGTCAATTTAGACACGTTACTATTCCTGCTCAAAGTTTTACTGAAGATATAATGAAGGATGGAGTAGGTTTTGACGCTTCAAATTACGGATATGCGGTATTGGAAAAATCAGATATGGTTTTTATTCCGGAACCGGATACTGCAATTATGGATCCTTTTTGCAGTGTTTCGACTCTTTCAATGACAGGGAATGTTATGGTTATCGATTATCCTGATAACCGACCTCTTGCACAGTATCCGCGTAACATAGTTCTTGCTGCCGAAGAATATATGAAAACTACGGGAATTGCAGATGAAATGTTGATTCTTCCCGAATTTGAATTTTACCTTTTTGACAACATTACTTGGAATGTTCAGCATAATTCAATCGGTGTTGATTTGGATTCTCAACAAGCACCTTGGAATACAGCAGAGCAGGGGCTTGGTAATATTATACGAACACAAAAAGCATACCATGTTGCAAAACCTTTAGATACCGGTTTTGAATGTCGTAGCGAAATGTGTCTTGAAATTGAAAAGGCAGGAATCCCTATAAAATATCATCATCCGGAAGTCGGTGCTGCAGGTCAATTTGAAATTGAACCGAAGCTCGGAAAAATGAGTAAAATGGCAGACGGCACAATGAATATAAAATACATTATAAAAAATGTGGCTGCAAAGTACGGGAAGACTGCAACTTTTATGCCTAAGCCCGTTTACGGCGAGGCAGGTAGTGGAATGCATGTTCACATGCTGTTATTAAAAAACGGTCAACCGGTTTTTAGCGATGATAACGGTTATTCACATCTTAGCCAAACTGCTCATTTTTTTATGGGAGGTTTGCTAAAGCATATCAATTCTTTGTGTGCGATAACAAATCCGAGTACAAATTCGTTTAAACGGCTTGTTCCGGGATTTGAGGCTCCCGTTACTGTTGGGTATGCTACTTCAAATCGAAGTGCCGTAATTAGAATTCCGTCTTATGCAAAAACTCCGACTATGCGTCGTTTTGAACTGCGTAATCCTGATGCAACTTGTAATCCGTACTTTGCCTATGCAGCAATCCTTATGGCAGGTCTTGATGGAATAAAAAACAAAATTGATCCGCATAAAAACGGCTGGGGACCTTATGATGTAAACTTGTTTACCTTGAGCGATAAAGAAAAAAAGAAATTGAGGCAACTCCCTTCTCGCTTGGAAGATGCATTGGATGCCTTAGAAAAAGACAATGCCTACCTTACGGAAGGCGGAGTTTTTCCTAAAGAGCTTTTATCAAATTTTATAAAAGCAAAAAGAGCCGAATGTGCAAATCTTAATGTAATTCCGCATCCGGCTGAATTTGACAGATATTATAACTGTTAGCTTAAGTAAAAATTAAAGTTTATCGATTAACATTGAGCATTTTCCACTTGGAATAGGCAGAGTTTTTTTCTTTTCACCCAAGATGTTGATCGTAAAATAGTATAATTTTTCACTTTCCATTTGAACTTCCCAACCTCTGTTGCTTTTGTTGGAAAGAATGGTGATAAGATTGCGTTTAAGACTTAGCTTTTCTATACCCATGATTTCAAGATTAGGAATGACCCAATCTACAGTCTTTCTTGGCAAACTTATTTCAAGACCTATTACATTTTCGATCATTAAGGCTATTGTTGATAGACCCGCTCCCAAAATGTGTTTTGAGTGAGGAAAGTCTTTATCACCGCTTAATTTTGCAAAACCCTCTCGAGTAGGCAGATATGCTTCTTTTAAATCCCCTTTTGAACGGCTATCTTCCGGAAACATTCCGTCCAACATATAGTAAAGATGCCGTATAGTACATTCTCTTGCCATATCGTAGCGTTGGTATTTTTCAAGACCCTTAATTACTATAAAGTTAAATGCAGGAAAGACGCTTCCTCTAAAAGCTTCTCCGTCTTCACTAAATTCCGGATTATCCTGCGAAAGTGTTGGGAACGGATGTTCAGTACCGAATGTTGTAGGATTACTCAAATGTTCAATAAGACTTTCAGCCTTATCTTCATTTGGAATTTCTGCAAGCAGAGGAAAAAATCCTGATATAGTTTTTACACCTGTTATATTTTCGTTTTCATCCAAGTCATAATAAAAACTTGTTTCGTCATTCCACATAAGGGAGTTTATTCTTGTCTTTAGAGAAAAATACATACGCTTGTAATGAAAGCTCAAATCCTTGTCGTTTAAAATGTCTCCCAATGCAGACATGTAGAGTGCGTGAATTGCAAGACATGCATTAAAATCGACCGGATATATACAATTTTTTCTAGGCGAATTAAACATAGTTGAACTTTGAAAAGGAACTCTGTAAAGTCCGTTTTCAGCTTTGAAATTGCTTTCAAGCCATGTAGTGTACTTTTGTAAAACCGGTATTATTTCTTTTATTCGCTTTTTATTAGCTCCTTTGTGGTAAAGGTTATATTCTGCCCAAGCAAAAAGTGGCAAGCCTATTCCTTCCGGATTTTCTTTTGCACAAACCGGTGTACCAGAGTTTAAATCATATCGCCATCGGATTGCTCCGTTTTCCTCTTGATGTTCGTAAAAAAAGTCTATGTTTTTTTCCACATCATAATTCTTATTGGAGTAAACAAGAAAAAACGAAGACATTATTGATTCAAATTGATCTAAAATTATGGATCCTTCTTTTGAATAGATAAAAAAACCGTCAGGAGAAACTTCATTTGTTTTTGGATTAATGCAAGAATCTTGCAGTAAATTCCAGGACTTGTCATAAATGTCTACAAAGTCTTGATCGTAAAAATGGATTTTTGGAAATTCCCGTTTGTTCACTTTATTTCACTCTCTAAAAATAATTTGTGTGCTAGAGTATATCACATTTTGTTAGAAAAATGTTGAAAATTTTGTAAAAAATTTAACTTTTTTACACTTGTTTTTTATTATTTGATAAATTTACATCCTTGTAAGTTACCTTTTTATATAAACATCTTTTTTTGAATTGTTAAAATTAATCGTCAATTTGTCATCTTTAAGTTCAAATTCGTAAGTACCGTTAATTTCTTTACCGCTGAATGTAATCTTGTTATCACTTATTGAAAATGTAAAATTTTTTGCGGCAGCAGCCCCCTGATAAGCTGCGTTTTTACCTGTTTCTTCCGGTAAGAATTCAAGATATTTATACTTCATTTCGCTTGGTTTTGAATTTACCCATTTTCCTTCAATCAGGTTTTCCGGTTGAACGGTATTAGCTGAAGGTGTTTTTTCTTTACCGGTTCCGGCGACATTGTTCGTGCTATTGTTTTTAACCGTTGCAGATTGAGGTTTTGCATTTTCATTAGAGTGTAAAGTTTTTTCCGAAGATGCAGTGCTGCCAGCTGAAGTTATTTTGCCGTCCGGCTCTGTACTGTTTTGTTCATATTCATAAAAAAGCCTTATATCTTCGATTTCCGACTTGTGCCTATATTTGAGCAAAAGAGTTTTTGTTTCTGCAAGATAAACATAGCCGGAAGAATTGTAAGACTCAAAGCGAGGATCTGTTCTGAACTTAATACCGTATATTTCTATTTTACTGAACGGTTCAATATTTTTCAAAATCATGTAATGAACAGCTCCTGCAGGAAATTTAGTTGAGATCAAAATTGTACCGTATTCATCTTTATCGTATTTTACCGACTGTGCTGAAGTCCATGCCCAAACAGGTTTGCTGTCTGAATATTTTATAAGTTTGAAATGAGGTAAAAAAGCGTTGTCTTTTTTTAAGATGCTGTATAATTCTGCGGCTGTGTTTAGAGTAAGATGTTTTTTTTGCGGTATATTTGAATTTACAAGCATAATTCCGGCAGATTTTAAATTTTCATTTCCGCTGATTTTTCCGTATCGGTACATTATGTTTCCGATTGAAACTTGAGTAATTGCACCCGGTTTTTCTTTGTTTTGAGTGATAAAAAGTTTATCGTTTTCTAAAACTATCGATTTTTCAACGGTTTCGATACATTTTGGAATAAATGCAGCCAAAAGATTTGCATTCTTATTGTTTTGCAAAGTCAAATTAGTATAAACCTGTATAATCCCGGATGCTTGAAGTACAGTTGGCAAAAATTCTGTAATTGCAGAAGGAATTGAGCATACTTTTGATACAAAAGAAGCATTTTGTGTCATTAAAAAGTCTGCCAAATTATCCGTTTCAAAAATCGATAAGTTTTGTTTTTCTATGGAATAATTTGCTTTATATTCCAAGTTTCCTATTTGCATTTCCATTGAAGAGTTCATTTGAACAAGATTATTAAAATAAGGAGCCGTAATAAAAGTTCTGCGAGAATCTTTTTTATAAGATTCGGGGATTTTTTCCATTGCATCAATGTAGCGTGATTTTGCTGTCATTTCTGCCATATATGCATTTGCGGCTTGTTCGTTAAAATCTTGTGCCGGATCAAATTCCGTTTCACATATAAGAGAAATTGTGTTTATATTTTCATTTAAAAGTTCGCTGCTTGCCAACGGATGATTTGCTATAGATTCAAAGGCAAATTTTGCAACAGGCTCAAAACTTTCGTAGCTTATTGTATTTTTTGCTGATGAAAACAGCATTTGTTTTTCCTGAATTTCCGGGGCCTGTATGGAAGCAAATTTATTGTTTGATTTCAGAATCATCATTTTTGCAGAAGAATCTGTGATTGTATACGACTTTGAAATTTTGTAAGGCATGTAAAGACTTGAAGACGAAGGTATGTTAGCGGTTATATACAAATTGTCATTGTTTTTTCCTGATAGATGGCAAAGTACGGAAACTTTATCCGAAAAATAAAGCGTAAATTCTTTATTGCTGTTTTCTGTATAGCTTTCAAATGTAAGAAAAGTTTTTTCTCCCGAATTGGAAAGTAAGTAAGGTTTGTTATTTTTGTCGGAATATATAGTCATTCCTTTATAAACTACAAAAAATGTGTCTTCATATTGAATTAGATCTTGATTTTCATGTTTGTTTTGTGAGAGAGTTAAACGCAGTTGATAATAATTTTTTGTAAAAATTGATTGATTTCTAAATTGTAAGGCAAAAATGCCGACAATTATAAAAGCGTAAAGCAGTATAAGACCAAACAATTTTTGAATAGAATGACGTGCCATATTCGTAGTTCACAGTCTATCTGATGATGCGTACAAAATCAATAAGGAATAGGGGAATGAATATCAAAAATTTATTTACAATATTTTTTACAGCTTTTTTAGCTGTATTTACTATAACCTGTTGTAAAACAACTCCGGATTCTGTTGTTTCTGTAGGGGCAAAGAAAACTCCACAAGTAATTTTTGCTGAAAAACTACAAAAAATTCTTGAAAACGGCTCTGTAGAAGATGCTTTGTTGCTTTTTGAAGAAATGCCGGAAAAGTTGAAAAATGATTATAAAATGAATGTTCTTCATGCTTCTCTTTTAGTTAGTGCCGGTCATCTTGAACAAGCTGAAGTTGTCGTAGATAAATTGCAGAATATTAAACAAAATGGACTTGATGCACTGGTTATCGGAGTTATGATTGCAAAAAGTCGAGGGGATAACAGGAAAAAAACAGCTCTGTTAAAACAGATTCTTGCAATTGATCCTAAAAATACCGATGCATACGTGGAATTGGCAAATGATCAAATGTTCCGTAAAAAATATAAATTGGCTGGAGCTTATTATTTAAAAGCTTTTGAAAGTGATAGGAAAAATACTAATGCGATTATGGGATACGGACAGTGTGCCTACTATCAGGGAAAATTCGATGAAGCGAAAAGAGCTTTTAATAATGTAATTGAATTGCAACCTAAAAACTCAATGGCATGGAGCTATCTTGCAAAACTTGATGCTGAAAACGAAAACTATTCTGCCGCTTCGGAAAATATAAAAAAAGCAATTGAATATGACAATCTTTATCAGGATTACTGGATTGATTACGGACGATATCTGTACTTTCAAGGAAAATTTAAAGCAGCTGAAGAAGCTTGGAATAAGGCTGAAAGCATAGACGAAAATAACTTTTTACTTTACGTATATCGTTCAAATTTTTATGATCAACAAAACAGATATCCGGAAGCTATAAAAGATTACAAGGCTCTTATTCGTGTAAAACCGGAATATTTTTATGCTTATGAAGCTTTAGGAATTCTTTATTGGCATGAAGAAAAATGGGAAGAAGCCCGACAGTATTTTCAAAAAGCTTATGAATTGAATCCGAAAAATATTTCATATGCTCTAATGGTAAGTTCTTGCTACATGATGGAAAAAAAAGAAAAAGAGAATAGAAAGTTTATGAGTTTAGTTCTTAAAAATCGTGATATTAATTCCAACGAATATAATATACTACGCCTTTACTATGACGGAGTTAATCCTTACGGTGTAGGAGATAAAGTTTCTAAAGAAAATAATTCTTCGTTAAGGGGAAAATATCTTTTTTATGTAGGACAATATTTAGATTTGAATGGTGATGATATTAATGCAAAAAAGTATTATGCTGATGTAACAAAAATGCAGTCTCCGATGTTCTTTGAATATAGAATTGCAGAATGGAGATTGAAAAAAATAGGAAGTTAAATGGCACAAACAGAAAAACGCATAAAAATAGGTGAGCGTGAAATTATTTTGATAGGAACGGCTCATATTTCTCAGGAAAGTATAGATCAGGTTAGAAAAGTAATATCGGATGAAAATCCGGATTTGGTTGCCATAGAACTGGATGACGGGCGACTCAATGCCATGAAAAATCCTGAAAGTTGGAAGCAGCTTGATATCATAAAAGTACTCAAAGAAAAAAAAGGTTTTGTTTTACTGGCGAATCTTGTATTGGGGTCTTTTCAACGCCGTATGGGTGCGGATACCGGTGTAAAACCCGGAGAAGAAATGAAAGCTGCTCTTGAAATTTGTGAAGAAAAAGGAATTTCTACCGAAATGGTAGATCGCCCTATTCAAACTACACTTCGCAGAGCTTGGGCAAAAAGTTCTTTTTGGGGAAAATGCAAACTTTTAGGTGTTTTGATTTCAAGTGCTTTTACAAAAGAGCAGATAAACACGGAAGAGATTGAAAACTTAAAAAATTCTAACGAAATGGATACCATGATGGCAGAACTTGCAGATTATTTGCCCACTGTAAAGAAAGTTTTGATAGATGAACGTGATTTTTATCTTGCAAGTCATATTTGGCAATGCAAAGGCAACAAGGTTGTTGCTGTTTTGGGTGCGGGGCATTTACCCGGTGTTGAACAGCACATTGCAAAACTTGCTGCAAATGAAGAAAGTCCGGATACTTCGTCCATAAGTGAAATTCCTAAAAAAAATACTGTAGGCAAGATTTTTGCATGGGCTATTCCTTTGCTTATTTTGCTTTTAATTATTGCAGGTTTTGTTTTTGGCGGTATGAAAAAAGGCTTGGATTTAACTTTAAGCTGGATTCTTTGGAACGGTGCTCTTGCCGCTTTTGGTGCTCTTATTGCGGGAGCTCATCCGCTTACTGTTCTTGTAAGTTTTGTAAGTGCCCCTTTGACTTCACTTTGTCCTTTTATTGGAGTAGGAATTGTTGCAGGAATAGTTCAAGCTTTTATAAAAAAGCCTAAAGTTGCCGATATGGAAAATCTGATGCAGGATTCTTTAACTTTAAAAGGTTTTTATCGCAACAGAATTTTACGAGTTCTTTTGGTTTTTATTTTATCATCCTTAGGAAGTTCAATAGCAACTTTTGTTGCAGGAATAGATATTATTGCAAAACTGACCGAAATTGCAGGAAATCTTCATCGTTAATAAGGTTCATAGAAAAAACTTATTGTGATGTCAGTGTAAAAAGGCTATAATTTTTACTATGGCACCGAATTATTATCAAAAAGATTTGGAAACAATGAAAGAAAGTCCTCTTAAGGATTTGCAGAGTAAGAGGTTGGTTGAGCAGTTTAAATATGTTTATGATAATGTTGAATATTATCGAAATCGATGCAAAGAAGCCGGAGTAAGCCCTGATGATATAAAAGGGCTTCAGGATATTCAAAAAATTCCGTTTACACAAAAAGATGATTTACGACAGACGTATCCTTACGGGTTATTTGCAGTTCCTCTAAAGCAAGTTGTAAGACTTCATGCGTCCAGCGGGACAACCGGAAAGCAAATAGTTGTAGGTTATACTCGCTCGGATTTGGATATTTGGGAAGATATTGCGGCAAGACAACTTGTTGCAGTAGGTGTTACAAGTGATGATTTTGTTCATATTGCATACGGATACGGTTTGTTTACCGGGGGGTTCGGTTTGCATGGTGGGGCTACAAAATTGGGCTGTACCGTTATTCCTGTTTCCAGCGGAAATACGTCAAAACAGCTAACTGTTATGCATGATTTCGGTTCCAGTGTTCTTGCCTGTACTCCAAGCTATGCTGCTTTTTTAGGCGAAACTCTAAAGGAGCAGGGTTTAGATAAAAGTTGGCTTAGTTTAAAAGCCGGTATTTTTGGTGCAGAACCTTGGACTGAAGAAATGAGGCATGATATTCAAAAATCTCTTGGTTTAAAAGCTTACGATATTTATGGGCTTACAGAAATTATGGGGCCGGGAGTTGCGTATGAATGTTCTGAACAAAAAGGAATGCATGTAAACGAAGATCATTTTATTGTAGAAACAATTGATCCTAAAACAGGAAAACAAGTGGTGGATGGAGAAAAGGGAGAGCTTGTTTTTACTTGCCTTACTAAAAAGGCTTTTCCGCTTTTGAGGTTTAGAACAAAAGATATTGGAGTTCTTAGCAGAGTTCCTTGCCGCTGTGGCAGAACTTTTATTAGAATGAGTAAACCTCTCGGTAGAACGGACGATATGCTTATCATACGGGGCGTGAATGTATTTCCAAGCCAAATTGAAACTGTTCTTCTTTCCAGCGGTTACACTCCTAATTATCAGATAATAGTAGGCAGGGAAAATAACACGGATACATTTGAGGTGAAAGTTGAAATGGCTCCTGAAAAATTCAGTGATGTCGTTTCCGTTGTTCGCCAAGAAGAACTTGATTTACAGAATGAAATTCAAAAGATTTTGGGAATAAAACCTAAAGTAAGGCTTGTTGCTCCCAAGTCAATTGAACGTAGCGACGGAAAAGCAAAACGTGTTATCGATACAAGAAATTTGATATAAAACGGTTTTTGCTAAATTTTTGTAAAAAATATTGAGGAGGAATATATGCTTACACAAGTTTCGATTTTTTTGGAAAACAGACCGGGTTCTTTGGAAGAACTCACACAAACACTTTCAAAAAATAATATTAACATGAGGGCTTTCAGCCTTGCGGATACCTACGATTTCGGTATTGCTCGCACTATTGTAGATAATGCCGAGTATGCTGCTGCAATTCTACGCAAAAACAACTATGTTGTAAACTTAACAGAAGTTATAGGGGTTGAAGTTCAAGATAAAGCCGGAGCCCTCAATAAAATTTTGCAAACGCTAAAAGAAAATAACCAAAATCTTGAATATATGTACGCTTTTATCGGCAGAAAGTCTAATTCAGCATATATGATCATGCGGACAACCGACATTGCCTCAAGCGTAAAAGTTCTTGAAAATAAAAAATTTCATCTTGTAAGCTCTGAAGATTTGGCAAACATTTAGTTCTGTGCTATACTCGAAAAATGAAGATTTTTCACGGAACGGCAGCCTCACCCGGTATTGCACAAGGTAATGCGTATATAATCGGACATAAAAAAACTCATACTATTCCGCAAATGGAAATTGCAGAAAGTGAAAGAGAATCCGGATGGAACAGATTTGAAAAGTCAGTTGCGTCGATTTCAGAATATTATAAAAACTTAATAGACTCTTCAAATAAAGAACAAGAAAAGGTTGTTCAAACATATCTTTTGATGCTATCCGATGTTGAATTCATCAAGAAAATTAAAAGCGATTACGAAAAATCAAATTTCAATTTAGAGTATATCATAAAAAAAAATGTGGATGAAAGTGCAAATATCTTGCGTTCACTTGATGACGAATACTTGAGAGAAAGGGCTTATGACATAGAAGATGTGTTTGAAAAAGTTGTTTTTCACATGCTTGGATATTCTCAAACAGGTATTGAGAATATCCCGGATGGCGTAGTTGTTATTGCTGAAAATCTTACTCCCAGCCAGTCTATGTCTGTTTTTAAAAAAAATATAAAAGCTCTTATTACGCAAGAAGGCGGAATTTCAAGTCATATTTCGATTCTTGCAAGAACGTATGGTGTTCCTGCGATTTTTGGAATAAAAGATCCGTGTACAATGACTAAAAACGGTCAGCTTGTTATTGTAGATGCTGTAAAATTATGTGTAATTGTAGAGCCTGACGAGAAAATTCAGTCCGAATATAAAATAAAATTAAAAGATGAGGAAAAGAAAAAACTTGAATTACTTTCTTTCATAAAACAAAAACCTAGGACAAAAGACGGAAAACGTATAAAGGTTTTTGCAAACATAGGTTCTGTTGAAGAAGCAAAAATTGCAAAGTCGGAAGGTGCTGACGGTATAGGCTTGTTTAGAACGGAATTTCTTTTTATGAATGAAAAAGGATCAAAAATTTCCGGAGAAGAAGAGCATTTCAAAGCCTATTCTCAAGTTTTGTCTATTATGGGTTCAAAATCTGTTACAATACGTACGTTGGACGTAGGTGGCGATAAAATTATAAACGATATCGGTTCTGACGAAAAAAATCCACTTTTGGGTTGTCGTGCAATAAGGTTTTGTTTAAATCACAGAGAAATTTTTAAAACACAATTGCGTTCTCTTTACAGGGCGAGTGTCTACGGAAATTTGAGAATACTTTTGCCGTTGATAACTTCAGTTGAACAAATTATCGAAACAAAAAAAATCATAGAGCAAGTAAAGCAAGAGCTTACCGGTGAAGGTATTGCATTTGCAAAGAATATTCCTCTTGGTGTAATGATTGAAACTCCTGCCGCTGCGGTTTGCAGTGATTTGCTTGCAAAAGAATGTAGTTTTTTTTCAGTAGGTTCAAATGATCTTACTCAATACATACTTGCAGTTGATAGGGAAAATACAAATGTTTCCGGTATGTATGATGAACTTCATCCTGCAATTATACGAATGATAAAACATACTTTGATAAGTTCTCAACGTGAACATATAGATTTGTCAGTTTGTGGGGAGATGGCAAGTCGTGAGGAAACCTTAAAAATTCTAATAGGTTTGGGAGTTAGAAATTTGAGTGTAGGCTCTAAGTCAATATCTGAAGTAAAAAAAATTCTTTCTAAAAATTCGCTAACAGAAATGAAAGAGTTGGTAAAATCAGATTATTTGTGGTGTGGAAAAACCCGAAAAAGGTAAATACGTGGAAAACAAAAACTTGAATGATACTAAGGATGATGATTTAAAACTGGATTTTGATGATGCAAAAGAATTCGATAGAACAAAACAGTTTTGCAATTTACCTTTGGTAGTGATTGCAGGTCGTCCTAATGTCGGAAAATCAACACTTTTTAACAGACTGCTCCATAAGAGGAGGGCAATTACGGATCCTACTCCGGGGGTTACGCGTGATCCTATTGTGGAAACTGCTTTTATAAATGAAAAACCTGTATGCATAATGGATACCGGCGGTTTTAAGCTGGAGAGAAAACTTGGTACAGCAGAAGCCGTTATGGATGAATTGGTTGTCAAAAAAACTCTTGAATCCTTGGAAAAAGCTGATACGATTTTATTTTTGCTTGAGGCAGGGCAAATTACCGGTGAAGATGAAGATTTTATAAAAATTTTACGCCCATACTGGAATAAAGTTATAGCAGCTGTAAACAAGTGTGAAGGCGGAAGACTTGAAGAAGAAGCATGGAATTTTATGAAATTCGGCTTTAAGGATTTAATTTTTATCAGTGCAGAACATGGCGACAAAATACCGGAACTTTCAGAGTTGCTTGTGAGCAAGCTTGATTTTTCGCAAGTAAAAGAGAATGAACAAGTGCGTCCTATAAGAATAGCTATTGTTGGAAAGCCAAATACCGGAAAATCCACTCTTTCAAATCGTCTTACACATACAAATGCTTCAATTGTAAGTGATTATGCGGGAACTACACGTGATACCGTTGAGGGAGATTTTGAATATAATGGGCAAAAATTCCATGTTTTGGATACAGCCGGAATACGACGAAAGGTTAAGGTAAAAGAAGATATAGAATATTATTCTGTAAACAGGGCTATAAAAAGCCTTGATAAAGCTGACGTGGTTTTTCACATGATTGATGTGCAAGAAGGGCTTTCGGAGCAGGATAAAAAAATTATTTCGCTTGCTTACCGTCGAGGAAGAGGGATAATATTTGTTCTTAATAAATGGGATACTCAACCTCAGGAAAAAAAAGCTATACGGCAAGCAGAGGAAAATATTAAGATTATGTTTGCTCATATGAGTTTTGCTCCTGTAGTTTGTATTAGTGCCCTTGAAGGTAAAAATATAAAAATTCTTTTGAATACGGCTTTGGAAGTTTATAAACAACTAAATAAGAAAATAGAAACATCAGTTTTAAATACGGCGTTAAAAGATTGGATAGCAGCGTTTCCTCCTCCTGCAAAATTTAGTACGAGTTTTAAAATAAAATATATAGTACAGACCGGTTCAAATCCTGTAGATTTTTTGCTTTTTGTAACAAAGCCGGATGTCGTTCAAGATTCGTATCTTGCATTTTTGAAAAATAAAATTAGGACTGATTTGGGCTTTGATAAAATTCCGATTCAGTTGGAATTGAAGGCAAGTCGGCAAAAATGGGAAAAACGGTAGGTAAATGGCTTCATTTTCAATTGGCGAAGTTGAAAAGATTTCAGGGGTAAAAGCCCATGTTTTACGATATTGGGAAGAGGTTATTCCTTCTATTGCACCTAAGATGACATCGGGTGGGCATAGAGAATACACTCAGCAGGATTTACATACTATTTTGCGTTTGAAATATTTAATACAGGAAAAAAAATTTACGATTACCGGTGCCAGAAATCAACTTTTAAAAGAATCTGCACTTGTCGGTGTCGATGAAAAAAATGTCAGTTTATATAATGATATAGTTGAGCTAAAAACTGAACTTTTAGACTTACTTAGATTGGTACAAAAAGATGAATGAATTTAAAAATATGAATGAACAGGAAAAGAAAGTTCTTGATAATTTTGATGAAATATTGCAAGGAATAAAAAAACTTTCTAATAAACAGCTTTATTGTCTGCCTCAAAATATAAAAAATCTGAGTCATTTGCTAACTGATGAAAGAAGTTCTCGTCGTAACGGCTACATGAATGATACTGTTATGTTATTTTCTTACGCTCATTATTTTATGTGGTGGAATTTGTATCGGTTGGTAAATTTGTTTTTAACTTTTCCTAAAGATGCATTTGATAATTTATCTGACGGAGATTGTTGTTTAGATTTAGGATCAGGGCCGTTAACGGTTATTACGGCACTGTGGATAAGTCGTCCCGAACTTCGCTCAAAAAAACTTGTATGGTATTGCATGGATATTTCTCAAAATGCGTTAAGCCTTGGAGAGGAAATTTTTTTGACTGTTGTTGCAAAATTAAAAGCAAACGATTGCTGTAAAACCGATTCCTGTAAATCCTTAGAAGATAGTGAACTTGGTGTAGAGCCATGGAAAATAATTCGCATAAAAGGTGAATTAGGCACAAAAATTAACAATCAAATAAAATTTCTTACTTGTGCGAATATGTTTAACGAGCTTTACTATGATACAAAAATGCCTTTAGAAGAAGCTGCAAAGCGTTATACACAGAGTATGCTAAAATATTGCGAACAAGTAAATAGTTCATCAATTTTGGTTGTAGAACCGGCTTTCCCAAGAAGCAGTCGTTTTGTTTCGCTTACAAGAGATGCTCTTTTACGTAAAAAATATGCTATCATAGCTCCGTGCCTACATTCAAATTCTTGCCCAATGGACGGTCGTAGAGGCGGAAAGTGGTGTCATTTTGTTTTTGATACAGATCATGCTCCTAAAAAATTGCGACGCCTAAGTGATATAAGTAGTTTATCAAAAGATAGGGCATGTGTAAGCTATGTTTTTGCATCAAATTCAAATTGTGATCCTGTGAGCTGTGAAAAAATTTTCTTAGAAGAAAGAAAATTTCAAAAAAAAGGTGATACGAAAACTGTATCAAAAAGTGCAACAAACGACATAATAAAAGCAATTTCAAAAAAACAAGATAACAATAAAAACGAAAATTTACTTGCAGTTAGAATTACTTCCGATAAGATTGCATTACCGGGGAAAAGTTTTGGTAAATACGGATGCAGTAAAGAAGGTCTTGTTCTTGTAATCGGCAATTCGGTTTTGAAAGCAAAAAGCGGAGATGTTGTTTTTGTAAAATATCCTGAAAAAAATAAAATCGACAAAAAAAGCGATGCATTAATAGTAGGCGAATAAAATCTAAAATTAATTTTGCAATTTTTTATTGTTTATCATCGTTTTCATAAAAAAAAGGTTTCTTCACTTGAGGTTTTTAATTTTAATTCTTCGTTTGAAAGAATATCCAAAAGGGTAAAAAACATTATTATAACCAGAGGCCCCAGAATCAACCCGTTCATTCCAAAAAGCTTTATTCCACCTAAAATTGCAAAAAATATTATAAGAGGATGAACTTGAATTCTGTCCTTTAGAAAAAACGGTCGTAAAAAATTATCCAAAAAACTTACGATAAAGCCGCAAAGTAAAATAAATAAAATTCCTTTCCATACCGAATTTGTAAAGCAAATTACGATTCCTATCGGTGCCCAAACAATTGCAGCACCTACCATGGGAATGAAAGATGCAAACATGAGTACAACTGAAAAAAGCAGGGCTGAAGGTACATTAAATATTTTCATAATTATAAATGAAGATATACCTTGATATAAAGATATCAAAAGGTATCCCGAAGAAAGACCTACAATGACTTGAGTAAATTTTTTTATTAATTTCGTTGTGTAAAGAGGGTTAATCGGAATTGCTTTTATAAAAAGCTGAGCAAGATATGCACCGTCTAGGTAAAAGAAAAATAATATAAAAATTGAAAAAACAAGGGATATTAAAAAATTTCCTGTACTTCCAATAACAGCTTTGCTCCAAATAAAAATTTGAGAACTATATCTTTGGATTAAAGACATAAGGCTTGATCTTAAATCAAAATCAATCATCCATTCCGTGTCATAATTATGTTTTTGAAGAAAATTTTTTAGCCAAACAGCAAATTCTGAGTTACTCATAAAATCAGGTTTTTCCCGAAAAAACTTTTCGGTACTTTCCAAAAAAGATATAAGCTGTGAAATTAGCTTTGAGCCTAAGAAATACAACAAAAAGGCAATAATCAAAACTGTTCCTATGCTGAAAAGCCCGCTAAAAAGTGTGCGTAAAAAATTAAAATTTTTCTTTTCAGGTTTCAGCTTTGAAATTATCTTTTTATACGCAGGATTTAGAATTGTATACAAAAGGGCTGACCATAAAATCACTGCGTAAAAAGGCTTAAAAATCAATATAACTTGAACCAATACCAGTACAAAAAGAGCAAACAGAAAAATATTTTGCAAGCTGTTTTTATTCGCTTTGAAATTCATTAATCTTTATGCTCTTTATTGCCCGGAATAACTTTTGAAATCATATTTGCAATGGCATGTCCGGCTTCTTTTGCTGCGTTTCCTACCGCTTGTCCTGCAACTAAAGCCGCTTGTCCCGGATTGGAAGGTTCCGGAATTCCAAAAATCTTTCTTATTTCTTTTGCATATATTTCGGTCAATTTATAACGCATAATTTCCTGTTTTGCACTTAATTCAACACCGACTTCAAAAGGTTTTTTAAGTAAAAAAAAGCTGCAAATTCTTTCAAAAGGTTTAAAACCATTTTTTGCACAAACCAAAAGATTTATTTCGTTTTCAATAAGTTTGTAAATTTTTTCATGTTCAATTAAGTCTTCGTAAGTTTGATATGCAATATCGCATGACTTTGCATAGGAAATGATTTCTTCTCTTACGGGAACTATAAGAGCACCAATATTTCTTTGATCTTGACCTACGACTACTGCTGTGCTGATATAATGCGATTCCATTATCTTTTGTTCAATAGGGAGAGGTTCTACATTTTCTCCTCCGCGAAGTACAATCGTATCTTTTTTTCTGCCTTTTAAAACTATTTCGCCGGTAACGGTAAGATATCCGATATCTCCGGTATCAAACCAGCCGTCCTTATCAATTACCTTGGATGTTAAGTCTTCACGTTTGTAGTAACCTTTCATTACGGTATCACCGCGAACTTGCACCAAGCCTCGCTTTCCTTTTGGAAGAACTTTTTTATTATCGTCAACAATACGAACTTGAACATGACGTATAGGGCGTCCTACTGTTCCGAAAATCGGCTTTTTTATTTTACGCACGGCAACTACAGGTGCAGTTTCCGTAAGTCCGTAGCCTTCAACAACATTAATTCCCACTGTCCAGAAAAACTCGTCGATTGCAGGGGGAAGTGCTCCGCCTCCTGCAATACCTGCACGGAATTTTTTTCCCATTTTTGAACGGATTTTTTTAAAAATCAATTTGTCTCCCAAAAGATAAAAAGGAGCTGTTACAATCCAAGGAATAAACAGAAAAATCCATGCACTGAAAATATAGTCGTATCCCGTTCTTCCGTTTTGTCTTAATAAAATTCTTGTAATTCTTTTGTGAAATTTTCCTACCGTAACGAAAAACTTAAACGCTTGAAAAGTTGAACCTCCGGTTTTTTTCATTGCTCTGTAAATTCCATCGTAAAGGGCTTCAAAAACCCTTGGAACTGCAGGGAAAAGTTGAGGATTAAGTTTTTCAAGATCGGAAAGCAAAACTGAACCTATTGGTTTTGAGTAACAGATTGCTGCTGCTTGAGAAAGGACAACATATTCACATAGGCGTTCAAATGCATGCCAAACCGGAAGCACGCTTATACATTTCTCGCCCGGATAAAAAGACATGTTTTCATTCAATTCATCAAGCTGAGTAATAAAATTTTTATGTGTAAGCATTACTCCTTTAGGCTCCCCGGTAGTTCCTGAAGTAAAAATAATACTTGCAAGGTCATTTGTATCGCCTTTTTCAATTTCAGCTTCAATTGCACCCGGGTTCTGTTTTCTCCATTCGGCTCCGGAACTGATAATTTGATCAAACGGAATCAATCTTAATTTTTTTTCTTTTGCAAGATTTTCTGTGTTTTCATCGATTTTATCAAAAAATATAATCGTTTCAAGAGTCGGAATTTTCTCCGAAATTGAAATAATTTTTGCGACCTGTGTATTATTTTCAGTAATTACTATTTTACACTCCGCAAATGAAAGAATGTAGGAAAGATCTTTTGTTGTAGCATCGCAACCTCTTGGAACATCGATTGCCCCTATGGAAAGAAGACCAAGATCGGCGTGTTGCCATTCTTTGCGTGTATCGGAAATTAAGCCTACATGTTCCCCTCGTTTTAATCCTATTTGTAGTAATCCGGCTCCTACGTCAAGTTGAATTTGGAAAAGCTGTGAATAAGTAATGGCTTCAAATTCATCCGAGGAATTTTTTGAATATTGAGCTGCAACATCAGGATGCTTATAGCTCATCACTTTGATAATTTGAGGAAGAGTTTTGAACATACGACAATCTCCTATAGATCGAGTTTTTTATCTACAAATCTTCATCTTACTACGAAGACATAAATTTTATGTCTTTGTCAAGTAGGAGTGTAACACATTAATTTTTTTGCAGAATTATTAAAAATTTGTCATATAAATTTTTTGAGCAAGTTCTTCTACTGCAAAATCAAGTATTACCCAACCGTTGCGTTTCACGTTAGAAAAATCGTATTTCCAAAATCGCTCATTCAGTGGAAGTGCATATTTTATAGGATGTCCGAATTTCGTATTACCGTTAGTACTTAAAAAGTTTATATAAATCGCATCGGCCTGATTATCGTTGTCTGTAGCTTCAACTGAAGTTAAAAAAGCTGTCCATTTATCTTCGATATCGTATTTGAACCTGTCTTGAACTACGAGAGGACTTCCATTTTCCTGCATGTTCAATTCGTAAGAAACCGGAACAATGTCTCGGTTCGGTTGATCTATCCAAACTAAATTAAGACCTGCATTTTCTATAGCAGCTTCATTTTGAAATCTACGTGCAAGAATAATTTTTCCTCTGACATCTTTTAATTCGGGAATTTTATTTTCAAGATACCAAAGTTCCGGATTTTTGTTGATGTATGAAAATAAAAGGTTTTGAAAATCTGTAACGGATTCTGAACCGTATTCTTGCTTTACGCAAAAAACTATGGATTCGCTTTGATTGTCTTTTAAGAAAGAATAGCACTGTTCCAAAACAGAATCCAAATAAAGGAGCGGTGCCGATTTTTGCCAGCTTGTTTTACAGTTTGTAAAGCCGTGCATCAATTTAAGTTTTTGTGTCCCGTCTTCAAGATTTTCAATTCCAAGTCGGATATCAAGATAACGGTATCCGTTTTCAAGTTGGTTCTTTATGCTCTTTGTTTGACATCTTGCAAAATAAGCAAGCTGCACATATTCAGATGCACTGTCATGAGTTCCCGGTAAATTTATTTTATTTATGGTAATGCTATCATCCAAATTAGTCATCCAATTTGAAGAATTGTAAGAATTTTCATAAGTTCCGTAATTTTTACTGTTACCGGAAAAAATAGGTGTAACAAAGAAAACCGTGATAAAAGTTAAAACTAATATAACTAAAATACATAGAATAATTCCAAGAATCTGAAATCCTTTTTTGCAGTTTGACATAATACCTCCAAAATTTTATAGGATATTATAACACTAAAGCTTAAATATGTAAAAATTTTTTTTATTCGTATTTGAAATTTTTTACAGGTATTTAAGCTTGATATCGAATTTTGACTTGTAATTATTATTCTAACTGCTATTGAAAACTATTTTTTTGCTAAGTTTTTTAAAGACAGCTGTCTAATCAATTCAAGAGGCGTCAATTCAAAGTCAAAATTTTGACTGCCATTTGCATGGCTCATGACTGCTGTAATGGCACTGTCTTGTGCCGAATATCCTTGACTTAGTAATGATGATGTAAGTCCTGCAAGAACATCTCCGCTACCGGCTTTTGCAAGACTTGCAGAACCTTTATCGCAGATAAAAAAATTTATCTTTTTTTCTTTTTGTTGGCAGGCAATGAGAGTAACAGAGCTTTTCATTATGATAGTTAAATTAGGATACAATTCAAGAAATTTTTGTCCGATTTGGAATCTGTTTTTAGAAGCACTTTCGGGAGAAAAATCTCCTATGCCACATAGTTTGCAAATGTTTGCCAACTCTTTAGGATGAGGCGTGAGTATGATCTGTTTTTTGTTTGAATCAGTGTCTGAACTGCATTGTGAATCAAGAAGTTTCAAAAAATAGGAAAGTTTTGGATGGTAAAAAAAATCTGCGTCCAAGACTGCCGATTTTATATTTATTTTTGTTTTTTCCGAATTACAAAAAACGTAAACAAATGATTCTATTTGAGATTCCGCTTCAATTCCTGTTCCTAAGCCACTTCCTATTAAAACACAAGAAGTATTTTTAGGAAGATCTGTAAACATAGAGTTTTCAGGATTGCAAGAATCATTTGATGTATTTGTTAAAATCAATTCAGGCGAAATCTTAAATTTGTCAAGGTTGCTGCCGGGTGTTTGTACAAGTGTTACTAAACCGCTTCCGAATTTAAGTGCTGCAGTTGCTGCAATTATTGCAGCGCCGGATTTTTGACCTGCAATTACAACCGTATGCCCGAAATTGCCTTTATGTACACTTTTTTTAAGATTTTTTCCTGTACGAGACGGAAGTTTTATATCAGTATCTTGCAGCAAAAATGTTTCGTAATTGGAAGTTTTAATTGAAAGTGAAGAATTCTTTTTTGTTTCATTTAAGTCTGCACACAGCTCAAAATCTGCATTAGAAATTCCCAATTCCGCTTTTATGATTTTTCCGCAATAATTTCTTGCTGTGTCCGAAAAAAGTGCTTGTTTTAAACAGCCCATTGTTATTGTAACATCAGCTGAAAAAACACATTCAGGTACAAAAGTTTTGTTTGGATTTTCCGAGTTAAATGCTGTAAGTCCACTTGGAATATCACAGGCGATTTTTATTCCTCTTGCCTCGTTCATTTGTTCAATAAGCAAAGCGGTTTCAACGTCAATTTGTCCTTTAAAACCTGTTCCGAAAATGCAGTCAAGAATTATGTCATTATCTGTGCTGTTTTTCAGACATTGTTCAAAATTTGTTCGACTTGTAAAATCAACTCCGAGTTTTTTTGCAATTTTGTATTGAGAAAGTCCTTCTGTAGTTTTCATATTGTCAAGAATCAATACTTTGCAGTCAATAATGCCGTGAAGTTTTCTTGCAACTGCAAGACCATCTGCACCGTTGTTGCCCTTACCGCAGACTATCAAAACTTTTGATTTAGAATTTTTCTGTACATCGCCTATGGATGCATTTTTGAGTAATGAAAATATTTGTTCAACAATTGCGTTTGCAGCGTTTTCCATCATTATAAATTCAGGTATTTCGTAGCGAATTTTTGCTTCTTGTTCTATTTGTGCCGTATTTTCAAAAACTCTTATCATTGATTAAATTCCACCTAAGATCGTATTTTGCTGATTTCATGCAATCTACGGTAAAGACTATTCAATTTTTTCTGCAAGGTCAATGCTTTACACAAAGCTTCTATGCTATGCGATTTTTACTGTTTGAAATAAAAACTTAAAATTTAATCATATTGTCATTTGAATAACAATATCCTTATTGCCGAGCCTAAAAAGTTTTCCCAAATAATTAAGCTTTTGCTGTTTTGCTTCGCGTATTATTTTTGCTCCTTTTGCACGAATATGTCCGGTTTTTTCAATTCCACAATTTCCGCAAATTTTAGCTTCAATTGTTTCAAGACATACAGTAATTGCATTTTTGTCGTAAGGATTGTAAGGTTCTGCTTGGATAACGGTTTCAAGTCCACCATAAAAATCATGTTTTGCCGCTCTAATTTTTTTTGCCTGATCAGCAAAATTTTCATATTCCAGTTTTTTTGCAAAATTTTGCAGAATTTTTGGTTCTCTGTTCCAGTTATAATAATTTGTTCCTACAACTTGCATAGTTAGCGTTAAAGTGTTTTGTTTAAAATATCGAGTCAGTGCTTGTTCAAGACTTTCTCTTGCCGGATCAAATTCAAGCTTTTCTGCTGCATTGTTGTAGACAAGAGGAATTGACAACGGATCTTCTTGATTCATTTTTCCAAAGCAAAGAGAAAATAAGATTTCTACTGAAAGTTCTTTCATAATGAATTGAGTTACTTGCGAAAATTTTTCAAAAATATCACGCTTGCCAAGATACAATTCTCCTGCCAGAAGTGAATCTTTTGCATCAACAGCTGAAATTAAAGCTCCCACATGAGTGAGAAAAGCAAATACTTCCGCATCTGAAATGTCAATTTGCGGATCTACATAAACTTTAGGATTGTTGTTTATGCTTTCATCAAGAAAAATATACCGGCTTGGGCTAAAATATGTGCTTGAAGATATTTGCTGCCAGTCTGTAACATCAGGGGCTGAAAACTTTTGTTCAAAACTTTTATTTTCTTCCCATCTTCCAATGTAATCTAACTGACCTGTCTTACTTTTTGAAAATTCAAACCAGCTTTTTCCTGCATTGATAAAAATTTGTGATGTATTCATGTGTTCCTCCATATTAAATAAAGTTTTTATACGATTAGTATAACTTAGAGGGTGTGTCATCAATTGCTTCACTTATGAAAAAATAAAAAAAAGTAGAATAATAATTATTATGGTATTATACTTAGTGTTATGAATGAAAAAAAAGCAAAACTCACGCTTGAAAGTAAAATTTCGGATGTGTATAGAACTCCTGTTGGAAAGGATATTATTTCAAAGATACTTTTGCAGTTAGGAAAAACCGAAAGATTTATAACAAATCCGCTTGTTTCAAATTTGAAATTGAAAACCCTTGTTTTTTTTACAAAAAAATATAACTTGAATTCGTTTTTTGACAGTTTTTTGGCTCTGGTAAATACAGATTCTGAAAATGATGAAGTCAGTTTTGATTCGGAAAATAATGATATAGAAAAGAAAAGTAAGATTACTCCTCAGTGGTGGAAAAGTGCTGTTTTTTATCAAATTTATCCACGCTCTTTTTGCGATTCAAATGGTGATGACATAGGTGATATTCAGGGGATTATTTCAAAACTTGATTATTTAAAGGAATTGGGAATTGATGCACTTTGGCTTAGCCCGATTTATGATTCTCCTAACGATGATAACGGCTATGACATTCGGGATTATAAAAAAATCATGACTGAATTTGGCGATATGAAAGATTTTGATCTTTTACTTGAGCAGGTTCACAGCCGCGGAATGAAACTGATTATGGATTTGGTTGTAAATCACACTTCGGATGAGCATCAATGGTTTCAAAAAGCACTGGAGGATAAAACTTCAAAATATCATAACTATTATTTTTTTCAAGATAAGCCGAATAACTGGACTTCTTTTTTTTCCGGTTCTTCATGGAACTTTTATGAAAAAAACAAAGAATATGCCTTACATAGTTTTTCAAAAAAACAAATGGATTTAAACTGGGATAATCCTGAGCTTAGGGAAGATATTATTGAGATGATAAAATGGTGGCTAAAAAAAGGTGTTGACGGTTTTAGAATGGATGTTATTAATTTTATTTCCAAAAAACCCGGACTTCCGGACGGAAATGAATTAATAGGAAAATTAATGGAATTTACCGGCATAGAACATTATTTTTATGGGCCTAACCTGCATAAATATTTTAGACAGATAAGACATGAGGCTTTTGAGCCTTATAAGGCATTTTCCGTAGGTGAAACTCCAGGCTTGGGAATGCAAATGGCAAGACAGGTAACTTCGGAAAAAAGACATGAACTTGATATGATTTTTAACTTTGATCATTTGGAAAGTCCGGGGCATGTCCGTTTTGATGATTATGAATATGATCTTGATTATTACAAGAATTACATTATTAATTGGATGCAAAATTACGGAAACGATTGTTGGATGAGTCTTTTTTATAACAACCATGACAATCCAAAAATGGTCAGCAAGATAAGTAAAAACAAAGATTATCAGGAAAGAATTCAAATTTTGCTGGCTGTAATTCAATTTACTCTGAAAGGAACACCTTTTGTTTTTCAAGGTGAAGAAATGGGAATTGCCAATTATGAATTTGAAAATATAGAACAAATTAAGGATGTTGAGTCTCGCAATTTGTATCCTGAATTGTGTAAAAAAATGGATAAAGCTAGGGCATTTGAAATAATAAAAGCAGGTAGCAGGGAGCATGGCAGAATTCCTCTGCCTTGGAATGAAAATTCAAAAAACAAATTGGTAAAACAGCAAAAGATTAATTTTAAAATAATGGAAATTTATAAGGCACTCATAAAGCTGAGGCACGAAAATTCATCGCTTGTGTACGGAGATTTTGAAGTTTTGTGCGACAAAAAGAATCGCTTTACTTATTCCAGAACAGGAGAAAATGCCTTTATCATCGATTGTAATTTATGTAAAAAACCTAAAAAAGCTTTTAAGGTTCCGGAAAATTTTGTGCAAATTTTTCTTACTGAAAATCATGCTTTCAATTTTCATTTTTGTGGCGACTTTTTGGGTCCATATGAAGTAAGAATTTATCAGTGCAAGTAAAATCTTTTTGTATTATTGCTTTATCATTACTTTTATTTGTGCCGACAATAGCACATGGGAGATTTTAAATTTTTATGAAACAAAAAAATAGCGGTAAAAAAGAATCCGGAAAAGATATAAAGAACAAACGGGATATTTCTGCAAAAACCGCCTTGTTTCTTTCTTCTGCAGTTTTGTTTTTATGTGCTGCAATGCTTTTTGTAAGCATATTTTTAGTTCAAACTTCTGATTCTGAAAAATTAACTGCGTCAAACTCAATTGTCTCCGCTTCAATTGTTAAAGATTCAAGCTGTAAAACGCCGGCTACAAAACAGTCTAACGAGCAGGAAGTTATAACTTTGATTGATGAGTACGGATTGTCAAATATCGGAGCTAAAAAAAATGACAATCAGATAAACCCTGAAAGCATTGAACTATCTGAGAAAAGAAATAATAAAGAAAAATCCGGAAAAGATAAAAAAACTGCAAAAATGCCGGCTGAAAAGGTTAATGTAGAGAAAAATAAAGCTGAAGTTTATATTTTGCTTGATGATGCAGGTCATAATCTTAGTCAGCTTAAAGTTTTTTTAGATTTAAATTTTGCATTGACGATTGCTGTTTTGCCCAAAGTTGCTCATACGACAGATTGTGCAAAAGCGATTGTATCTTCCGGAAAGTCATTAATGTTGCATCAGCCTATGCAAGCTGTAAATCGTTCTGTAGATCCGGGACCGGGTGCTATAGAACCTGAAATGAGTGCAGAAAAAGTTCGTGCTATTTTGCTTGAAAATATTTTTGAATTAAACAATTTTGAAAGCGGTAATGGAAAATTATTGGGAATGAATAACCATGAAGGTTCTTTGATTACAACGAATGTTGAATTGATGAGAACCGTCATGGAAGTTTGCCGTGAAGAAAAAATATTTTTTTTAGACTCAAGGACAAATGCAAAATCTATATGCCGCCAAGTTGCACAAGATACCGGAATTACTTTTTTTGAACGCAATATTTTTTTGGATAATACTCCTCGACAAAGTGATATGGAAGCTATGTTCCGTAAGGGAATAGAAATTGCAGAAAAAAAAGGTTCTGTAATTATGATAGGGCATATTTGGTCGGGCAAAAATCTTGCAGATGTTCTTCAAAAGATGTATTCTGAATATTCCGCTCAAGGTTACAAATTTGTAAGTTTTTAATTTATGTACTTTATATTTACTTGGAGATATAAGTGAAAGTTTTAGGTATTGAATCCAGCTGTGATGAAACGGCAGCAGCAGTTGTTGAAGACGGAAAAAAAATTTTAAGTAATGTTATTGCAACACAAATTCCGTTTCATCAAGAATATAAGGGAGTTGTTCCGGAAATTGCCAGCCGAAAACATACTGAATGGATAGAGCCGGTTGTTTCTACGGCTTTAAAAGATGCAGGTCTTACAATGGACGATATAGATGCAGTTGCTGCAACAAATAGACCTGGTTTGATGGGCTCTCTTTTAGTAGGTCTAACTTTTGGAAAAGCTCTTGCATGGTCAAATAACAAACCTTTTTATGCGGTAAACCATATGCTTGGTCATATGTATGCAGCTCATCTTGAAAATGATATTGAATATCCTTATCTTGGGCTTCTTGTTTCCGGAGGGCATACCATTATTTGTAAAGTAACAGATTTTGATAAAATCGAAGTTTTGGGAACAACAATAGATGATGCTGTAGGAGAAGCTTTTGATAAAGTTGCCAAGTTTTACGGTTTTGGATATCCGGGCGGGGTTATTATTGACAAACTTGCACAAAACGGAAATTCGGAAGCTGCAAATTTTCCAATGCCGATTTTGCATGAATCCGGAGGCAACGACCACCGCTATGATGTTTCCTATTCCGGTTTAAAAACAGCTGCAATAAACCAGCTTGATAGATTTTGGAATTCAAAGTTTGAAAAAACACCTGAAAATATAGCGGCAAGTTTTCAAGAAACCGCTGTAAAAATTCTTCTCAGCCGACTTTTCCGTGCTGTTGAAGACACCGGACTAAAAACAGTGGTAGCAGGCGGAGGAGTCGCTGCAAATTCTCGGCTTAGATCAATGCTTGCAGAACACAAGGAATTGAATTGTATTTTTCCTCCGTTAAAACTTTGTACGGATAACGGAGCTATGATAGCGGGAGTTGCCTATAAATTTTTAAGTAGCGGCAACGTAAGTCCTTGGACTGTAACTGCCAGTGCTAGAGTTACGGAGTTTAAGCGAGGCTTAAAAAGAACTTAATTCTTCCATAAAAATAGGATAATACCTATGGATTTAATTTGTAAAAGTTCAAAACTTTTTGGTCATATAAAAATTCCATCTTCAAAAAGCCATACAATCAGAGCTGTTATTCTGGCAGCTTTGGCAGAGGGGAAAAGTACCGTTTTTAATCCTCTCGTTTCAGATGACTCTATAAGTACTTTAAAAGCTGTGGGTTCTTTAGGTGTAAAAATAATTCAAAACCGGGATAACTCCGCTTGGCAAATAGAGCCGCCTACAAATGGACTGACCATGTCTGAAAATTATATAGATGTGGGAAATTCCGGAAGTACAATGTACTTTCTTGCTCCGGTATGTGCGGTACATGACTGTTTTGCTGTTTTTACTGGTGATCAATCTATTCAAAATCGTCCTGTGGGACACTTACTGGATGCTTTAAATCAACTTGGGGCAAAAGCCGTTTGTATAAAGATGCCCGGTAAAAATTCTATGACAGAACAAATCCAATGTTGCAATACAAAAAAAAGATTTCCGCCTTTTTCTGTTTCAGGTCCGATAAAAGCCGGGAATCTTGTAACAGACGGTAGTCTTTCTCAATACATTAGCGGTTTTATGATTGCATGTTCTCAAATTCCCGGAACAACACAAATTTTTCTAAAAAATCCGAAAGAAATTCCCTACCTTGATATGACAAAGTGGTGGCTTAAACAAGTTGGTGTAAAAGTTGATATTTCTTTGGACTATAAATCTATAAAAATTATCGGAAGGCAAAAAATAAATGCTTTTGAAAAAACAATTCCTTCGGACTGGGAAAGTGCGGCTTTTCCAATTATCGCTGCTCTTATAACAAAAACTGATATTTTTATTGACCAAATTGATGTTTCAAAAACTCAAGGAGATGAAAAAATAGTCGAAATTTTACAAAAAGCAGGTGCCCAAATAAAATATGAAGGAAAAAACTTAGATGTTCTTGCAGTTTACGGTTCTCGTTCTCATCTTGAACTGAAATCTGATTTGCATATAAAACTTTCAGATATTCCTGATTCAATTTGTGCAATTTGTGTAATTGCGTGCTTTATTCAAGGAGTTACGGTTCTTGAAGATATTGAAGTTTGCAGAAAAAAAGAAACAGATCGGGTAAAGATTATGCAAAGGCAGCTTTCAAAACTTGGTGCAGATATAAAGGATACCGGTTCTTCTCTCATTATCAGAGGAATAGCAGGCGGTGTAAACCTTTTCGGTGGGATCGTCGATAGCTTTGCCGATCACAGGGTAGCGATGTCTTTAAGTTGTCTTGGGCTTGGTCTTAAAAAAGAGGAAAAACTTACGGTAAAAAATTTTGAATGTAGCTCCGTTTCGTTTCCGGGCTTTATTGATTCTATGACAAAAATAGGAAGTTCTTTTTACCCTGATTTTGGGTAATCAAACTTCCTATAAGGTTTTGCTCTATAAATTTTTAATAAATTTAAACGGAAAGATTGATTTCTTCAAGATTTCCGAATTGTAAAAGATCGTCTCCCAATTTTATTACGTCCGTTTCTTCCGGAGCTCTAACTGAAAAAATAATTTCGATTTTTCCTTCTTCAATTCTATGATCGATGTCGGAACTCAAAATTACAAGACCGTGTTTTTCAACTTTTTTGTGCAACCTGTTGTAATCTATATCTCTGTTATTAAAAGTCAAAAGCAGTCGTTTTGTTCTATCTTGAGGGAAATATTTGTTTTCTACACGGTCTAAAAAAGTAAGTGCAAAAAGAAAGAAAAGCAGTGCAACAGCGGATGCAACGTAAAGTCCTGCTCCGATTGCCAAACCTATGGCAGAGGTTCCCCAAATTGTGGCAGAAGAGTTTAAGCCGCGGACATTCAATCCTTGTCTGATTATAGCTCCACCTCCAAGAAAACCTATTCCGCTTACGGCTTGAGCTGCAAGCCTTGATCTGTCTCCCCCGTAAGTATCTCCCAAGTATATTGAAAGAATCATTAAAAGAGTTGAAGCTACACAGATTAAAATAAGAGTTCTCATTCCAATCGGTTGTTGACGAATTTTTCGTTCAATTCCTAATACCAAACCTGCAAAAAAACTTATAACTATTTTCATAGTTATACTTATAAAGTGAGGAAAATCTTGTTTTAGCAACTCAGGGAAAATCTCCACCCAAAATGTATTATTCATAGCTTTCTATTATAGCTATTATGAGTTATCTTTGCAATCACTTTTTTTATTTTTAATGAAATTATAAAAACGATTTATTGTCCGAATAAAATTTTTATTGCATTTTTTATGTTGTGTACTTCTGTAGAATTTTCTTCTTTTTCAGGAGAAACAATTGTTGTAAATCCCAGGCTAATTGAATTTTTTATACGTTGTTTTAATTTGGTAACCGGGCGAATTTCTCCTGCAAGACTTAATTCTCCTACTATTGCAGTGTTTTGAGGTAAGGCTATGCCGGTTCTTGCAGAATATAATGCCGCCATTAAAGCTGCATCTATTGCACTTTCTGTAAGTCTTATTCCTCCTGCAACGTTTATGTATAAATCCTGATCGCTGAATTTTATGCCGATGCATTTTTCAATTACGGCGGCTACGCGGCTTATTCTGGCATTATCGATTTTATCCGAATATACACGGCTAAGACCTGCTTTTGCAGGAACTGTTAATGCTTGAATTTCTACCATAAAGACTCTGCTTCCTTCAAAAACAGGAACAATTGCGATTCCGGATGGTAGATTTTCTGTTCTTTGTGTGATGAACATTGTGGAGGTGTCTTCGATTGGAATAAGCCCGTTTTCCTGCATTGAAAAAATTCCCAATTCATCTATTGAACCGAATCTGTTTTTTTGCGACCTGAGAAAACGCACGTCTTCATTATTTTTTTCAAAAGAAATTACGGTATCAACCATGTGTTCCAAAGATTTAGGGCCTGCGATGATGCCTTCTTTTGTAACGTGAGCTGACATTAATATAACGGAGTTGCTGTCTTTTACCCAGCTTATCAGTTCGTTTGCACAAAATCGTAATTGGTTTGCCGTTCCCGGAACAATTCCGGCTTCGCTTGAATATACAGTTTGAATTGAATCTATTACTATAAAAGCAGGCTTTAATTCGTCAAGGGCGGTTTTTATATCGTCAAGATGGCTTGTGCAAAGAATGTGTATTTCATTACATTTTATTTTTAGACGTTCTGCTCTGGATCGGATTTGTTCTGCACTTTCTTCTCCGCTTACGTAAAGAATATTGCCGCAGTCAATTGCTGCTGCTGTTTGTAAGAGTAAGGTGGATTTTCCTATTCCCGGTTCGCCACCCAAAAGTATGACACTTTTTTTCATAGCCCCTCCACCTAAAACTCTGTCAAATTCTTCAATTCCGGTTTTTAAGCGTTCTTCTTTTAGGGCTTTTATTTCCGAAAGTTTTACGGGTTTTTGGATTATCCTGTTTCCGTTGGAGTCTACAACATTTCCTATTCCAATACCTTTTGGAGTGTTTTCCGTAACTGTGTACTCTTCAAATGTGTTCCATTGATTGCATTCCGGGCAGCGTCCAAGCCAGCGCGGTTGTTGGTTAGAACAAGATGAGCATCTATACATTAAAGTTTTTTTCTTTGCCATAAAATACGAAATTTCCTTTTTTTTATTACCATAATTATATATTGATAATAACAATTTTTCTAAACTTTACCATGAATTTTATAAAAAAAATTTTGAGCAATAAAAATAAATAAAATAAAAAAATAATGGACGTTTTTAATTTAATGTATTGTAAAATAACATAAATAAATTATTTTTAGTTTGACAAATACATAGTTTGTACAATATACTGGGTGCATATAAATATAAGGGGGTTAGCTTATGCTTAATAAGCAGCTGCAATTTAAAGGACTTTATAAGTTAAGTGACAAAATAGGACCGTTTCTTACTTGGTTTCTATTTTTAGTTTACATCATGGTTGTTTCTATCGCATGTGCATTTTTTCCGGTGTATGTAAACTTAGTATTTATGGTAGCAATACCTATTTTGGTTTTGATTTTTCTAAAGCTGGTAATGTTTGAAAGATTAAAACTTAGTACGTTAATTATTTTAAGATTTTTAATTATTTTACCGGTTTTTAACGTTTTTGACGGACAAATCTTTGTAAAATTAATTTTAGCTTTTTTAGTAATTAACATTTTGGAAGCTACTTTTACCGATTTGCTGAAAAACAAAATGTATTTCAATTTTGTAACAGGATTAGTATTAGCAGCCGGAGTTTTTATTTTGGGCGGATTGTGGATGCCTTCAGGTTTGCCGGATTCAGCTTTGTCTTTTATTTACCGAGCTGATTTGTCTACATATTCTGCTGGTGCAGGTGTTTTCCCTAAAGTTTCAGAACCAAGTACGTTGGTAACAGTTGGAACTGTTTTGTGGGTTATTGCATATACCTTGTGGAACTGGGACTTTGTAATTGGGGAATTTTCTCCTTCTGTAGCAAAACTCCACTTAGGAATTTTGTCTGCTCCTATTTTCCTTTCATTCATTATGGCCGGTATCTACAAAGATCCTACAATGATTGGTGGTGCTTGGTTGATGATGAGGGCTTTGACACTTACTTCCGGTGGTGTATTCCAAATTGCAGCAAAACAATTTATTGAAGATAAATTCAGAGATGAAAAACTTGTAAACTTTATTGCCAAAGTAAAGACAAATAAAGTACAGGCAGTTTTGATGATCGTGAATTTGCTGCTTTTGGGCGGAGCATTTGTAATTTATTTTATTGCATAGATATTTTTTGTAGAAGGTATTGAGTTTTTATGAAAGAGTATGACGTAATAGTTATCGGCTCGGGAAACGGAGGATTATCGGCTGCTTGTAAGCTTGCAAAAGAAGGCAAAAAAGTTGCTGTGTTTGAAACTCACAATATTCCTGGCGGTTGTGGAACCACGTTCAAAAGGGGAAGATTTGAATTTGAAGTAGCTTTGCACCAGTTGAATGCAATTGGAAGTGAAGAGCACCCCGGATTGGTAAGGCAGATTTTTAATGAGTACGGTATATTCGATGAAATTGATTGGATACAGATAAAAAGTTTGTATAAGATTAATTTACCGAGTGCCAGAGGTGTTACTTTGCCTGCCGATAGAAAAGAAGTGCAAGAGCTTTTGTGCAAAGAATTTCCTCATGAAGCTGATAATATAATCAGATACTACAAGATGGTTTACGACTTTGCAGCAGAAATTTTTGCATTCAAAGCAAAGGCGGGAAATTCTTCCGGTGAACCGAGTGCTTTGAAAAGAGCAATTATGAAGCTTGGATTTCCAAAGGTATATCCGACTCTTCATAAATACGGATGTTTGTCGACTCAGGACGTTTTGGATGAATTTTTTGAAGATCAGGAACTTCAGTTGTGCCTGAGTGCGTATTGGTGCTTCATGGGGGTACCTCCTACAAAATTTCCGTTTTCTATTTTGGGGCTTTGTACATACGGATACATTGAAGAAAAGCCTTATTATCTAAAAGGCGGTTCTCAGGTTATGAGTATGGCTTTAACCGAAGCTATCAGAAAATTCGGCAGCGACGTTTTCTTGAATAACAGAGTAAAACGAATCATTATTGAAGACAATAAGGCTGTAGGAATAGTAGATTCTCATGACGTTGAATATCGATGTAAGGTTGTAATTTCCAATATTTCTCCGATACACACGTATGCGGGATTGCTAAAAGATGAGGAAATTCCTGAAGATGTAAACGAATATTTCAAATCATACAAGGTTGGTATTTCAGGTTTTGTTTTGTTCATAGGTTTGGATTGCAAGCCTGAGGATATAGGTTTTACGGATTCGTTTAACTTAATTTACAGTTCTTTGGATGCTAACGAAGATTTTAAAAATTCTAAACTTTTGGACTGTACAAAAGATCCTATTGTTGCAACTTGTTATACAATAGACGATCCTTCCGTTTCACCTGAAGGAACAAGTATTATATCTACCGGTATTTTGAAGTACGGAGATGCTTGGGAAAGATTGTCTCCAAGCGAGTATCACGAAACAAAATTCAGGATGGCTAGAGAGCTTTTGGATAGATTGGAAAAAAGATTCCCAGGCTTAATAGAACATATCGAAGAAATGGAGATTGCAACTCCGTTGACTTTTGAGCATTACTTGAACCACCCGGGTGGAGCTATTTACGGCTTTGAACAGGATTTAAAATCGTCAGTATTCTTTTATCCGAACGACAGGTTTATAAAAAATCTTGAGTTTTCAAGTGGCTGGGTGAATGTATGCGGTTTTGGCCCTAACTACATTTACGGCTATAATTTGGCAAAAAAATTATTGAGTGAGGGTATTTAAGATGGCACAGGATTT
Source organism: Treponemataceae bacterium (assembly GCA_052173655.1). Taxonomy (GTDB): domain Bacteria; phylum Spirochaetota; class Spirochaetia; order Treponematales; family Treponemataceae; genus RGIG9060. Next base: position 164,728 of record JBQMYD010000002.1, read on the forward strand.
GAAAGAGACCTTAATTTCTACCATGGTTAATGGAAAAGAAGTTATTCAGGAAAGATATGATGCAAGAAAATCTGGTGATGATCTAAGAATATCTAGGGGTCGTGTCGATTCTATAGTTGCAAAATATCACCCTGCTTCAATGAAACTTAGAATTATTGAGATTTTGGACGAAACGACGGAAGCCAAGACTTTTAGATTCGTTTCCGACAATAAGCAAGCCTTGCCTGTTTTTCAAGCCGGACAGTTTATAAATATTTTTATGAATATAAACGGAGTTCTGACTTCAAGACCGTACAGTATTTCTTCCAGTCCTAAGCAGTTGGGATATGTTGAGTTAACTATTGCAAAGGCAAAAAACGGTTTTGCTGCAGATTATATGTTAAACGAAGCTAAGGTTGGTGATGTTTTTGAAGCAAACGGGCCGGGAGGCGGACTTACTTATAATCCTGTGTTCCATAAAAAGACTTCTGTATTTTTAGCAGGAGGTTCCGGAGTTACGCCTTTTGTTTCTATGGCTAGAGAGCTTGCTCAAATGGGTTCCGATAGACAGGTTTATATGATCTTCGGAGCTAGAAATGAAAAGGTTGCAATTTTTCATGAAGAATTGGAACGCCTTGCATCCATAAACCCTAATTTTCATTACAATTTGGTTATATCGGATGACGTTGATACGACAAAGTACAAAAAGGGATTTATAGATTCAAATTTAATAAAATCGATTGTTCCTGATGTAAACGATTGTACTTATTACATGTGTGGTCCTTCGATAATGACTGATTTTTGCTACAATGCATTAAAAGAATTGAACATACCGGATCGCCGTATCATAAGGGAAGTTTTCGGTTCAAGACAAGATATTCAAAATGAACCTGGATATCCTAGTGGACTTACCGGAAAAGAAGTTTACAAGATCAAAGTTGCCGGAAAAGTTATTGATGCTTTGGCAAGTGAAAGTGTAATGCAGGCTTTGGAAAGGGCAGGAATAAGAGTAAGAGTTTGTTGCAGAAGTGGTGTGTGTAGTTTGTGCCGAGTAAAAAAGGTTTCAGGTGAAGTCTTTTTACCGCGCGGTGTGAATATGCGCTATGGTGATGTAAAATATGATTACATTTATTCTTGCAAAACCTATCCGGTTAGCGATTTGGAAATTCAATTACAATAAATAAAAGGAGTATTTTTATGAGTACATGGTTAGCGGGAGTTCAAAAGTTGGCTTCCAATCCGTCAGGAGGAACAGGGTTCTTTTTTGACAATTGGTCTTTGTCGGGAGCTGTAGCTTTTGTATTTCTTGTTTTTTCATTGATGCTATTAAATGAAATTGCCCGACGATACAAGGCAGGTGGAGTTATTCTATTGGTATTGGTTCCAATAGCTGTAACAGTAGGAACTATTTGGTCTCCATCTCCGTCTGCTCAGAATCCGTTTGGTGTAGTTAAGATGTTTTCTGCACTTGCAGGATGTTGGATTTTTATGGCTATCAGGTATATACCTAAATGCCAAAAAAATAAGGTTATGTTGACTTTGCCGGCAATTATTTTGGCAATCAATATTGCGGAAGCTGTATTTGTAGACTTTGAAACATATGTAAAGTACATTCAGTACAAAGAGCCTTTCTATGAGCAGGCAAAAAATTTGTACTATCATGCAGGATACTGGAATATTCTTAATGGTATTGCAGGAATTTTGTTGATTTTAACAATTTCCGGATGGAGCAAGATTAAAGTTTCAAACAAAAAATCTAAAGATATGGTTTGGGCTGATATGCAGCTCTTTTGGATTATAGCTTATGATATTTGGAACGTTGCATATTGCTACAACAATATTTCAAACAGAGCTTTGTATTCAGGTGTTGCTTTGATTCTGTCTTGTACTATTACTGAATTAATGTTCAGACGAGGTGCTTGGCTTCAGCATCGTGCAATTACTTTGGCTTTATTTGCTATGTTCTCAGTTGCTTTTGACTATGCTTCCGAATCATGGGGAATGTTTACAACACGAGGAACAAACTCCCCTGCATCATTGGGATTGTTATCAATATTGTCTATCATTGCCAATGTAGCTATGTTTATTTATGCTATTCGTAACACTATCAAGTTTAAAAAGAATCCTCTTAAGGATGAATTGTATGATAATACAAAAGAATACAAGAAAATTCTTGAGGTTAACGAATTAGCTTAAGTTATTGAAAGAGACAAAAAGCAATTTTTGTTAAAGGCGTGTCTTAAAAGTTGGAAACAATTTTTGAGGCACGTTTTTTTTTGTTTTTTAAGTTATTCTCTTGGGGGTAAATAGTTTTTTATTTTTTCTATAGGGGATGGAATGTTTATTAATTTTTGTTTGAATTCGTTTGATATGTGTTTTGCTTGAATTTGTTTGGCATTTTCAATTTCAAGTGGATTATTGTTACCGTTTTTGCAGTTCAATTTATAACAAGCTTGGTTGTGAGAATATTTTTCTACCTGTAAATATGTAAAACCGAGATTTTCTTCATCAGTTTTTCCACACATTCCATCACTTGGAGTTTTATGTACTAAATCGTACGGTAGGTTAAGCAAGTTTCCTAATGCTTGGACTTCAGAAACATGAAGATTTTTTAAAGGAGCAAAATCTCCGGCAAAATCTCCGTAGATTGTTGTGTATCCACAATAGGCTTCATCATAATTTCCGGTATTTGCGACTCTGCTTTCAGGGATGCAGGCTGCAATTGCGTAAAGAAAGGTCATTCTTAATCTGCATGGCGTGTTTGTTCGAAAATTTGTGTTTATTTCAAATTCTTTCGGCATTTCACTCAGGATTCCGCTAAATGCATTTTGGATGTTTACAGTATACGAATTAATCCCTAAAATCTTGCATAATTTTTTACTGTCTTCTATGTCGCTTTGAATTCCATTGGGCATCATAATTCCATAGACATTTTCTCTGCCTAATGCTCTTGCACAAAGTGCCGCAGTTACAGAGGAATCCTTTCCGCCACTTATGCCTATTACAGCTTTTGTGCCTCCGCAATTTTTAAACCATTCCCGGATCCACTCTGTTATTCCGCATAAAACATTTTGTGCTTGAAATTCTTGCATTGCATATTCCTTTTAAAAATATTTTTGCTTACGCCTTAACAATTTATATTTTAGAAAAGAAGATTGAGAGTAAGTTTGTCTGTAAAACTAAGCTTCAAAATTTTCAACTTGTTCTGTAATCAACGGCAAAAGTTGTTTTTTACGGCTTACTACATCTTTCAAAAAATAAACATTGTCATCTTGTTTTGTAAATGTAACAAAAGGTAAAAATTTAGGATCACATGGCATCAAAAGGACGCTGCTGAGCCTTGTAATATCTGTAACTAAAAGTGCGGAAAAAATAGCTTTATGGCTTCTGCGTTCAATTTCAAGTTCTTTGATGAATTCATCTTTATTACGTAGGATTTCATCAATGTTGCCAACTTCTATCTGGCTTATAGTAAAAGTAGACTTTGTCTCATTATATTCTTTCATATCTTGATGAATAAGATCTACTACAGATCTTCCTTCAAGACGGCTGCCTGCTGTAAGAATTTCTTTACCCAGTTCCTGTATATCAAGGCCTGTAATGCAAGAAAGGTAATCTGCGGTTTGTCTGTCTATATTTGTAGTGGTTGTAGACTGAAGAATCAATGTATCGGAAAGAATTCCGCATAAAAGTATGCTTGCATATTCTTTTGGAATGGGAATTCTTGCTTCTTGGTAAAGTCCTGTAATCAAGGTGGCTGTAGAGCCTACGGGTTTGTTGATAAACATAATCGGATAAGTTGTACTCAAAGTTCCCAACCTGTGATGATCGATGACTTCTCTTATTTTGTAATTTTCAACCCCGTTTACCGCTTGTGTAATTTCATTGTGGTCTACAAGGCAAAGTTCTATGTTCGGTTCGTTTGTGAGATCGCTTTCTGAAATTAAGCCTAAAACTTTGTTATCCTCGTCAACTACCGGCAAACATCTGCTCGGTGAGGTTTGTAAAATTGGGCGAATTTTTGCAATTGTGTCTGTTGCATGTACAGCCGGAACCGAAGTGTCTGCCATAAGAGAAACCGGAACAGAATAGGCAATTAGCATTACTGTCGGGGCTGTAGGATGTGGGCTTATTATAACAGAAACTCCGTTTTGTGCAGCTTTTTTTTGCAATTCTTTATCAAGAACAAATCCGTTTGTAATTATCAAAAGTTTTACTTTTCCATTAATACAAGAATTATAAATATCTTCCCTATCACTTGTTATAATGATAACGTTTTCGCTTGCATGTTCATTTAGCAGCTTTTGAAAAGTTTTTCCGGTAGAAGCTCCTACCAAAATTGTAGCTTTAAAAATTTCATCTTCATTGTTGGAGATTACGATTGGCTGTGATCTTGTGGTTTTTGTAACAAGCGATATGGATGTTGAGATTGAAGTTTTCCGTTCAGGATTCATAATGTTAAGGATGTTTTGTGCAAAGCTGGAATAATGAAAAAGAGAAATATAATTTCCGGTTTCATCTACAACCGGCAAGGATTTGCTTTGAACGCCGTCAATTTCTCTGATTGCATCCCAAACCGGCAGGTTTGCGGGTAATTGCTTGTTGCTGTTGTTCATAAAATATTGAACTCTTGGAACCAAATCCGGCATATATACAGGATATGGTACATTAAATTTTTTAAAAACGTATTCCGTTTGCGGTGCAAAATGACCTGCTCTTGCAGCTTTGTAATTTTCAAAGCCCTGTAATTGTTTTAATTTTGCATATGCTGCTGCAGCAACTCCGGAGTCCGTGTCCGGATTTTTATGACCGAAAATATAAACTGTTTTTTCCATTGTTTCCCCTATGTATCTTATATACAGAATAATTTTACTTCAATTTTTTATTATGTGCAATTTGTTTATCGTTAGTTGAGGCTTTTCATTTTTTTTATTTTATATTTTGCGATTTCTGCAATTAAAAAAAATATTTGACAGATTAAAATGGACTGTGTTACACTTGAACGAGCTGGTGGTGTTACCACAGAGATTGCCTATAAAAAGCTATATTAATGATGAAAAACAATGAAAAGACTGTTCAAATTCCAAAATTGGATTTTATTGAACGGATGGAAGAACTACTTTTAATGAATATTCTGCTTCCCGGTGAGAGATTGCCGGCGGAGAGGGATTTAGCACAACAGATGGGTGTATCACGTGCTGTTATCCATGAGGGATTATTGGAACTGAGATCGCGGGGGCTTATAAGGCTTCGCAGTCGGCACGGTTGGGTTGTGAATGATTTTGCAAAAGACGGTTCTTTGAGCCTTTTAAACAGTCTGTATCGTTTTTCTCCTTCACCGATGGCAGCTCAGATTGATTCAGATTTGGAGGAAGTACGCCGTATAATGTTAGTTCACTCCATAAAAAAGTATTTTGTGGAATGTGATATTCATAAAAAAAACAGCGGTGATTTAGCGGAAAAGCTTTTTGAGTTAATGAATCAACCTTTGTTTACTGCTGCAAAACATAGGCATCTTTCAGAGATACAAAAAATAACCGAGCAAGATTTTCTTTTTTATCGGTGTATCATTGAAGCCGGCGGTAATATGATTTTTATGCTTTTGTTTAATTCTGCAAGAGAGTTGTATCACAAAAAACTTGAAACTTTTTTTTCACACAGTAGTGAAATTCAAAAGCAAGCGTATGAAATGAAAATAAAACTTATAGATGCTATAAAAGCCGACAAAAGACAGGAGGTTCTTGTGCTTATAGAAAGTATGACTTCATATAAAAGTTATGAAACTTAGGCACAGTATTTGTTGTCAAAGCAGGCAAAATGCAGTTAAGGTGAGTGATGAATATGGAAAAGTATCTGAAAAAACTGGAAAAGAAAATCGAAAAAAAACTTCCTCAGTCCAAAGTAAAAGCTGTATGGGACGGGCGATCCGTAATTTTATCGGGTGATTCTCCTACTGCGGAAGAACGCTGGATGGTTGGTTCATTTTTTGCAAAAGTTTGTAAAAAGTATGCTGCAAAAAAAGGAACCTACATTTACAAAGGTTTGGTCAACGATATGACGGTTGCAGGCAAAAAAGAAAAGCCTATGAAGCTGCCGGATGTTTCGGATAATTCTCTTGATGGAAGCGAATTTGACGTGTTGATCATAGGAGCAGGTGTTGTAGGCTGTGCGATAGCCAGAGAATTATCCCGCTATAATATTTCAATTGCTGTTTTGGAAAAGGAATGTGATTGTGCAATGCATGGGTCCAGCAGGAATGACGGAATGATTCATCCGGGTTTTGCGGATAATCCAAAATCCATTAAGGGTAGGCTGAATACAAGAGGAAACAGGCTTTATCACAGTTTGGGTAAGGAACTGGGTTTTGAAACAAAGTGGCCCGGAAGCTTTATGCTTTTTAATACTCCTATTTTGCGACTTTTACTCCCATATATGCATTGGCGTGCAAAGCAAAACGGAGTTGACGGAGATATCGGATACAGAAATAAAAAAACGGTTCAAAAAATGGAACCGTATTTGCAGGCAAAACACTACGGTGGTTTTTGGATGCCTTCTGCCGGCATTGCATCTCCTTTTAGGGTAACGATTGCATTTGCTGAAAATGCCGCTAAAAACGGCGTTCGTTTCTTTTTTGAAACTGCAGCTTTGGGATTTTGTATGCAAAATGATATGATAGCTGCGGTAAACACAAATCGTGGTAAAATTCGCACAAAACTTGTTATAAATGCTTCCGGTGTTTGGGCAGATGTTGTTGCAGGTTATGCCGGCGACAGATTCTTTTCGATCCATCCGCGAAAGGGTATGGATATGATTTTGGATAAAAAGAAGCAACAGTTTCAAAATACTATTGTAGGTATGCCCGATTTGCTTTCCTCTGCAAAGAAACACTCAAAGGGGGGTGGTATTGTACCATGTGTTGAGGGGAACCTTTTAATAGGTCCGACTGCAGATGAGGTATACGAACGGGAAGATTATGATACGCACGAAAAAGATACCGGGCAGTTATTTGAGCAAATTGCGATGAACAGTAAACTTTCAAGAGCAGATACTATAGCTTACTATGCAGGTACAAGGGCTGCAAACTGGGAAGAGGATTTTATCGTTGAAGGTTCTGAAAAAGTACAGAATTTTGTACATGCTGCTGCAATTCAGTCCCCCGGGTTTGCCTCTGCTCCTGCAATAGCTCAAGATATTGTTCAGATAAGTATAAAACGTTTGGAAGAACAAAATAAAAAAATCCCTCAGCAAAAAATGGATTTTGACCCTATACGAAACTCTGAAATAGAAACTGCGGTTTTAAGTAATTCTGAAAAAAATGCTCTTATACAAAATGATCCTGCATACGGAAAAATCGTATGTCGTTGCGAGCAGATCTCGGAGGGAGAAATTCGCGATGCAGTTAGACGTTGCATAGCACTCGGTATGAATACAATAAGTATTGATGCAATCAAACGAAGATGCAGGGCAGGAATGGGACGCTGTCATGGCGGATTCTGTACTCCTCGCGTCATGGAAATTATCAGTAAAGAAACAGGGATTCCTATGGAACACATAACAAAAAAAGGCGGTACGTCTTTTATTTTAGTGCAAAAATTATCACAAAAAGACTCACAGACCGGCAGCACAGGTGGTGAACAATGAACAAGGATTTTTACGATATTATTATTATAGGAGCAGGGCCGGCAGGAATGGCTGCTGCAGTTGCTGCTGCACAAAAATCAGCGGATATCCGCATAGCACTTATTGAGCGTGAAGAATGTATAGGTGGTATACTAAAGCAATGTATCCACGACGGTTTCGGGTTGATACGTTTTAAAGAACGTTTAACCGGACCTGAGTATGCATGGCGATATCGTGATATGGTAAGCGAGCACAAAAATATAGAAGGTTTTACTTCAACTTTTGTTACTTCAATAGAAAAAGTAGACTTGGAAAAGACTAAAGAGCTTGGAAGATATGTGCTTAATTTTACAAATCCTGAAAAAGGTGCTTTTGTCTTATGCTGTAATGCACTGATTTCTGCCACAGGGTGTAGAGAACGAACAGATAGGCAAATTTTTATTCACGGAGATAGACCTTCCGGTGTATTTACTGCAGGGCAGGCTCAAGCCTTTATTAACTTAAAAGGATACCTTCCCGGAAAACGCTATGTCATTTTGGGAAGTGGCGATATCGGGTTAATTATGGCACGCCGATTGACACTTGAAAGTGCTCAAACAGGAGGAAGTGTTGAAGGTGTATACGAAGTAAAAAGCGAACCTTCAGGTCTTACTCGAAATATCGTACAATGCCTTGAAGATTACAATATTCCTTTACATCTTTCTACGAGTGTTACAAGATTACATGGCAATGAACGTTTGGAAGGAGTAACAGTTGCAAAGGTTGACTCAAAAATGTCTGTTATACCCGGAACTGAACGCTATATTCCTTGCGACACATTGATTCTTAGTGTAGGACTTATTCCGGAAAATGATATATTGGACAGTCTTGATCCTAAGATAGATACAAGAACTAAGGGTCCAAGTGTAAATCAATACATGCATACAAATATACCCGGTCTTTTTTCATGCGGAAATGCACTGCACGTAAATGATCTTGTAGATTACGTATCGGAATCAGGCAGAATTGCAGGTGAACGAGCAGCAGATCTTTTTTGCAGCACTTCGGGAAAAGCTTTGCAATACGATGAGAAAAAAGATTTGCAATTGATTCCGGTATCTGCAGATAAAACTCTTTTATACCAAGTGCCGGGATGTATTGAAGTTGACGGTGAAAAGGCAGTTTGTTTTTTCCGTTCTTCAAAAAATCGGAAAAACAGCAAGCTTGTTGTAAAAGCAAAATCTTTCACCGGACAAACAGAAGATGTGGTAGTATTTGAAAAAAAATACGATTCTTTAAAACCGCCTGAAATGGAACGCTTTGAACTGAACACAGGTCTAATTCCTGAAGGAACAGATACTCTTTTATTTACTTTGGAGGAAATGGCATGATAAAAAACTTTACTTGTATCGCATGTCCGCGTGGCTGTGCACTTACAGTATGTTTTGACGACTCGGATCAAAAAACGTTAAAAGCGGAACTTGTTGAAGTAACAGGCAATCGCTGTCCAAAAGGAATTGCCTACGGAAGGCAGGAAATTATCTGTCCAATGAGGACATTAACAACAACGATGGCATATAGCTTAAAACACGGTGATGACGATGGTAACATCGATAATATGCCCGGCAGACTTCCTGTAAAAACAGGTCGCGAAATTCCTCTTTCTGAAATGTTGAATATGATGGACGAAATACGAAAAATGAGTGCTGAAAAACCTGTTCGCTATGGAGATACTGTAGGTCATATTTTTACGTCGGATGGTAGCGAAATACCTATTATAGCTTGTGCTGCTTCTGAATAGGAGGATTTTATATGAATGCTGATGAAGAAACAATTATAGCGATCGATTGCGGAACTCAAAGTTTGAGACTTATTGTGTTTTCAAAAAACGGAGATATACTTGCAAAAGAACAAATTGCATATAAGCCGTATGTTAGCCCTAAACCGGGCTGGGCCGAACAAGATGCAGCTGTATGGTGGAACAGTTTATGTACTGCGACTTTGTCTGTAAAAGAAAAAAATCCTGAATTATTCAAGCGTGCAAAAGGTGTGGGAATTACCTCTCAGCGTGATACCGTAATTCTTATAGACAAGGAAGGAAAGGTGATAAGGCCTGCAATAACATGGCTTGATACCAGACTGGCACACGGGGCTTATCAGCCTAAAGGTGTTATGAAAGCAATTTACAAGTCAATTGGTATGTACGAAAAAATATTACATACTCAAAGTGCAGGACAATGTAATTGGATAATGGAAAACGAACCTGAAATTTGGAAAAATACTTGGAAAGTGTTAATGGTATCCGGATATTTCAATTACAAACTTACAGGGAATCCTGCCGACGCTCCGGCTTCTCTTGTAGGGCACATTCCTTTTAATCACAAAAAACGAAATTGGGCTTCAAAGTCGGAGCTCCCGTCAAAAATTTTTCCGATTGAAGATGAAAAAAGATGTGCAGTAATAGAAAGTGGGGAAGTTATAGGCTATATTACGGAACAAGCTTGTAAAGAAACCGGTTTACCGGAAGGAGTACCGGTCATAGCTTGCGGAAGTGATAAATCCTGTGAAACGCTTGGTATGGGCTGTCTTGATACTACAAAGGCATCGTTAAGTTTTGGTACAACAGCCACAGTTGAAGTGTGTACTGATCGCTATATGGAACCGATTACTTTTATGCCGGCTTATAGTGCAGCTTGCCCGGGATGTTGGGTTCCTGAAATAGAAATATTCCGTGGTTATTGGATGATAAATTGGTTCAAGAACGAATTGGGATATGAAGAAAGAGCTATAGCAACAGCCACGGGCGTAATTCCTGAAAAAATCCTTGATAAACTTTTGGACTCTTCTACTCCGGGTTGTTACGGTCTTATGTTGCAACCGTATTGGGGGGCAAGTTTAAAAGATGATTATGCAAAAGGTTCTATGATAGGATTCGGGGATGTGCATGGCAAGTATGATATGTATCGCTCAATAATCGAAGGGCTTGCTTATTCTTTAAGAGAAGGTTTGGAGCAATTGGAGAGCCGAGGTAGTTTTTGCGTAAAAACAGTTGCTGTATCCGGCGGTGCATCTCAGAGTAACCGAATATGTCAGATAACAGCAGATATTTTAAATCGTCCACTTTTTAGAGGGGCTACCGTAGAAACTTCTGCACTTGGAGCTGCAATATTGACAGCAAAGGGAGTAGGACTTTATCCTTCAATTCAGGCAAGTGCAGAGAAAATGGTACATACAGAACGAACATTTACTCCAAATCCTAAGCATCGTGAACTGTATGATAGATTATACGGTGTGTACACAAAAATTTATCCTGCACTAAAGGATATGTATAAAGAAATAAGAGAAATAACCGGCTATCCGTCGTGATATTTTCAAAGTAATATTTTAACGAAAAATTTTAATCGTAATATTTTAGGAGGTACGATATGGCAGAGCGAAAAGTATACAAGGGTTTTAAACCGGAGTGGGAGCAGGTTCCACCGCCGGCAGGAACATTCCGCTCGATTTTAAAGTGGGGAGATCCCAACGAATTTAAAGAACCCGGAGAACGCTTGTTCAAACTTATGAAAGACAAGCTTAACTTAACGGATTCGGATTTTAAAACAAAAAAGAATATGGGTGAACAAATTGTTCCGGATGAGTTGCCTCTTGCAGCACTTGATGAAAAGCATGTAGCTTTTTTTGAATCCGTTTGCGGAAAAGAAAATGTCAGCATAAAAGGTTATGATCGCTTATCTGTTGCGTATGGAAAAACAATGTATGATTTGTACCGTCTAAGAGAAGGTTCAATGGAAAACGCTCCTCAAGCTGTTATTTATCCTTCTTCTCATGATCAAATTGTAAAAATCGTTGATTATTGTAAAACCCACTTGATCCCCGTGTACGTATATGGAGGAGGATCTTCGGTTACTCGTGGTGTTGAAGCAATGAAAGGCGGTATAACCCTCGATATGAGAAAAAATTTTAATAAGGTTATCGAGTTTAATGAAGTTGATCAAACAATTACGGTTGAAGCCGGAATGAGCGGTCCTGCTCTTGAAAAAATATTGAATGAATCTCAGAAAAACTTTGGTACAAAACATGCGTATACATGTGGTCATTTTCCGCAGTCATTTGAATATTCTTCTGTAGGAGGCTGGGCTGTAACGCGTGGTGCGGGACAAAACTCGACTTACTACGGTAACATTAAAGATTTGGTAAAAGGACAAACCTATGTAACACCGGTAGGCGTTATCAAAAGTTACGGACTTCCGGCTCATGCGGTAGGTCCTGATATTGATCAATTGATGATGGGAAGTGAAGGTGGTTTTGGTATTCTCACTCACGTAAAATTAAAGGTTTGTCGTTTAACAAAACAAAATCGAAAATACTTTAGTTTTATATTTAAAGATTGGAAAACTGCACGGAATGCCGCACGTGAAATTATGCAATCTCAAGCAGGCTATCCTTCAGTTTTCAGATTATCGGATCCTGAAGAAACTGATGTTATGATGAATTATTACGGTGTTGAAGGAACTCCTTTAGAGGCTATCATGAATGCATGGGGTTACAAACCTCATAGTCGATGTATTTTCTTGGGTTGGACAGAAGGGGAAAAAGGTTTTTCCAAGAATTTATATCGAAAAGTAAAGAAAATCAGTAAAAGCTACGGAGGTTTGTTCCTTACAGGTTATCCTACACATAAGTGGGAAGAAGGAAGATTTAGCGATCCTTACATGAGAGAATCTTTGCAGGACTACGGAGTTATTATAGATACCATGGAATGTGCTGTTACTTGGGACATGATGGGAAAAGTTCACGAAGAAGTTAGAAAATTTGCAAAATCTCGACCTAATACCGTTTGTATGACGCATATTTCACATGCATATGAGCAAGGGGCAAATTTGTATTTTATCTTTTTGGGTAAATTCAAAGATAAAGAAGAATATGAAAATTACCAATTTGGTATTTTTGATAACATTATGCTCGCCGGGGCTTCTATGAGCCATCACCATGGTGTCGGAAAAATGACATCGGCATGGGTTGAACAGTCAATCGGTACTGATAACTTAAATATATTCCGTGCTCTCAAAAATCATTTTGATCCGGATAATATTATGAATCCGGGTGGAACTCTTGGAATGGATATGACTGAACAGCAAAAACGTAAGCCTAAATTTGCAGGAAGAACATGGGATAAACCTGCGTATTAAGTCAGGAGAGAAATCTTCTAAAAAACTTAAAAAAAAAGTACGTTTTGGGTAAAGCGTACTTAATAGGTTCGGGACGAGGTAGTTGCATAAATTTTGTAGCTATCCCGTCCCGTGTTTTTACCGGATGCAAAAATTAATGATCTTATAATTTATTCTGCAAGCAACATAATTCCATTTTTTTTGATAGTGTTTTTTTGCAGAATTTGATATACTTTAAAAACCAAAAAAATATAAAAGAGGCTTAGAATGAGTGAATGTTCACAGAACTGTTCTTCATGTAATAAGGATTGCAACGATAGAAATTTTCATGAAAATCCACATGAAAAAAGCAAAATAAAAAAAGTAATTGCAGTTGTCAGCGGTAAAGGCGGAGTTGGAAAATCTATTGTAACTTCGATGCTTTCTGTTCTTTCTCAGAGAAAAAACTTTACAACGGCTATTTTGGATGCGGACATTACAGGGCCTTCAATTCCTAAAGCTTTTAACATTCATGAAAGGGCGATGGGAAATGAACAAGGTTTATTTCCTGCAAAAACAAAAACCGGAATTCAAATTATGTCCTTGAATATGATGTTGGAAAATGAAACTGACCCCGTTGTTTGGAGAGGACCGGTAATTGCAGGGGCGGTAAAGCAGTTTTGGACTGATGTTATATGGGAAAATATCGATTACATGTTTATAGATATGCCTCCGGGAACCGGAGATGTTCCTCTTACTGTATTTCAGTCAATTCCCGTGGATGGAATTATTATCGTTACGAGTCCTCAAGAATTGGTAGGAATGATCGTTGATAAAGCAGTAAAGATGGCAGAGATGATGAAAATAAAAGTCTTGGGAATAGTAGAAAACATGAGTTATCTTGAATGTCCTGACTGCGGGAAAAAAATCGAAGTTTTCGGAAAAAGTCGTGTGGAAGAAGTTGCAAAAAAGCATGGAATAAAAACATGGTCTGCATTACCGATAAATCCTAATCTTGCAAATCTTGTCGACGGAGGTTCAATCGAGGATTTTGAAGGAGAATGGCTGGATAATATGAGCAAGATGCTTGAAAAAATTTAGATATTTTACTTTTGACACTTTTTTATTTAGGTGTTTTAATCCGGCATTTTTAAACCTTAAGCATTTTTCTAAAACTGAAAAGTACAGGTTATGGGCAAATGATCACTTACTCCTTTGCCTGACCAAACAGAATATCTGTACGGGATTCCTTCTTCTGTTGTATTTTCTGCATTTTTCACTGTACAAAAATTTAAAAGAAAGATGTTTTTGTCATAAAAAACGTGATCTATCTTGCTCCATTCATTTTTGTAATAGTAGCTACCGTAGCCTGTGTCCAGCTCGGCACTGCTATCCGTTTCAAGCCAGCATGAGTTCAATTTGATATTTTGTGAGTTGCAATTAAAAATAACATATTTTTTTGTTTCTGTTTCGTCCGCTTGTATTTGAAATTCACTTAAATCTTGATTAAAATCTCCGCATACAATTACAAGATCTTTATCGTTTTGCAAGAGATTTGCAAGTTGTTCTTGTTGGAAATTACGCCACTTTTTGCCCTCGTCATTTTCTTTTACTTTGCTTTTCCAGTGGCAACCGTAAAGTGAAAGAAGTTTATTCTTTACTTGAATTTTTGCATTTAATACAGGTCGCATTTTTGGCTGTTTTTCTTTTTCGCTTCGTATGTCAATTTTGTGAACTGTATATTCTGAAATCGGATATCGGCTTAAAATTGCAACTCCGAAAGCTTGGCTTTGTTCTCCTGCAAAACACGCATAATTGTAGGATTTATCCCATCTGCCTTGCAGTTCATAATTGTTTATAATGTCATAAATAATATCTTGTTTTTCGATTTCTTCCATTACTATGATGTCTGCATCGAATGTTTTTATAAGTGAGCATAGCCTTTTTATGCGTTGTATATATTTTTCTTCTGTCCAGTTTTTATCTTTTGCTGTGAAACCTGAATATTCACTGCCGTCTACTGTTGTATCAAAAAACGTTTGTAAGTTCCAATTTGCTATTTTTATTTTTTGTGTGCTTGATGTTTCTTTCCTGTTTACAGTTTTTATTTCCGTTTGGTGATTACACGAGTAAAACATGATTAAGATAAAAAATAAAATTATTTTTGAACAGTTTATTGTTGTTTTTGACATACTTTTCTCCATATCAGGTAGTGTTTACTAATTGATATGGAGAAAAATCAAAAATTTACTAGAATTTTTTGCAAAAACACATAAATTTATTAAAAAAAATTTGTTTTTTAATATTAAACGTTGAATTTAAAAAACATAATATCACCGTCTTGAACGATATATTCTTTGCCTTCAATCCGATAGCGGCCTGCGGCTTTTATTCCTGATTCCGTTTCATATTTTACAAGGTCTTCAAAAGAATAAGTTTCAGCTTTTATAAATCCTTTTTCAAAGTCTGTATGAATGACTCCTGCTGCTTTTGGTGCTGTGTCTCCTGCATGAATAGTCCATGCTCTGCATTCATCGGTTCCACATGTAAAAAAGGTACGTAAGCCCATTACCTTGTACGCAGTTCTTGCAAGGACTGCAAGTCCGCTTTCTTTAAGACCAATTTCTTCCAGAAAAGCTAATTTTTCTTCAGGGTTATCCATGTCGGCAAGTTCCGCTTCAAATTTTCCGCAAATTACAACACAATCTGAGTTTTCTTCTTCTGCAATTTTTTTTACAGTTTCTATGTACTTACTTCCGGTTTTAATACCTTGTTCATCTACATTGCAAACATACAACTGTGGCTTCATTGTAATTAAGTGGCAATCGTAAATTGCAAGTTTTTCTTCATCGGTAAGCTGTGCTTTTCGGGCTCCTTCGCCGTTTTCTAAAAGTGGTTTTATTTTTTCTATGGCACTTATAATAATCGAAGATTTTTTTTGTTCTTCCTTGCCCATAACTCTTGCATTACGTTGTGCTTTTTCTAATCGTTTTTCCAAAGTGTCAAGGTCTGCAAAAGCGAGTTCCATATTTATCGTTGAAATATCATCTGCAGGATCTATTTTATTGTTTACGTGTACAATATCCTGATCTTCAAAACATCGGACAACATGAGCAATGACATTTACTTCCCGTATGTGTCCTAAAAATTGATTTCCAAGTCCTTCGCCTTTGCTTGCACCTTTTACAAGTCCTGCAATATCAACAAATTCTACTGCGGCAGGAATTTTCCGTTTAGGTTCAAATGTTTTTACAAGAAAATCCAACCTGTTGTCCGGTAAATCAACTATCCCAACATTCGGATTTATTGTACAAAATGGATAGTTTGCCGCTTCTGCAGGAGCACAAGTAAGGGCACTGAATATTGTAGATTTTCCTACGTTGGGAAGCCCAACTATACCGCAATTTATTGACATATTGAATTCTCCTATTCATAAATGTTTATATAATATAAAAGTTAGTGTAGATCAAAGTCAACGCTAACCAAAGATATGGAAGCTTTACTAATCATGCTATCATATCTTATTTAAATTAAAAGTTACTTTAAAAATTCCAAATTTTTTGAATTTTTAAAAGTAGTTGGAACATATTCTACGATCCATCTTTTTATAGGATCTTCCCAATTTTGTGAGGTCTTTTCTTCTTGAATAAATTTGTCAAAAAGTTGCCTTATGTGAATTCGTATTTTATTTGCATCTTCTTTTGAAACGTCCTCAAATTCTGTTTCCTTTTGAAATAAATTTTCAATAAAGTCGTATGCGTCCTGCAAGGTAAAAATTTCCGGTGCAATTTTTCTCATAACGTAAATTGCAGCCGGAATGCAATTTACGCTGTGTTGTTTTACGTATAAAACTGTTTCTGCTATTAAAATTGCAAAATCATAAATTTCTTTAGTGTAAAAATCTTTTTCTTTTTGAGTTAAATTACCGCACAAAAATTGTTCTGAAAAAGCTTTTCGGAAAAAAGCATAGGCTAGAATTACAATTTCAATATGAAGACTTGGAACGCACATATAGTGAGGATCGCTTTTCCTTATTGTTTTAAAGTTAGCGGCAACTTTTTTAGGAACCTTTGTCATAGGTCTGTCTGTTGTTGTCATGGAAAAACCATAAATATCATATGACTTGTTATAACACTTTTCCAAAAGATTCATGACTTGTGTGCTGTAGTCAATTGCAGTTTTTTTATCAAACCTTTTGAATAAAAAATTCACGGGAGCACCGATCAATGTTATAAATTTTAGATAAATTTTTACTCTTAAAGGTGTGAATGGTACCGTTCCGTCAAGTTCATGATCTACATTTTTTACCGGAATTCTTTTCCAGCCTGATTTTACAAAAAATTGCGGGGCAAAAAATTTTGTTAATGCGGTTTTTACGCAACATAAAACTGCCTTACAAGACTTAAAATGAAAAAGTACTTTAAAAATTCCGGATACCAAACTATAAGTTAAAATAGGTAAAAGTTCTTCTGAATTTTTTTTTGTAATAGGTTTTCTAGCTTTCAATTTGATGCTGCTCCATTAATCTTAATCGCTCGTTGTCGAGTTTTATTGTAAGGTTTTTTTCATGCGTAGGCAAGACCAGCCCTTTTGCACCGTTTTTTGCACGACGTAAAAATTTTACTTCGGTGTAATACAAATCAGCTTGACCTGCTTTACGTGCCTTTGAAAAATGTAGTGCAAGGTTTCCCGCATTCAAAAGAATTTCCAAAGGAATTGTTTTTCCTACACGGTTTTTTATAAAAACATATCCGCCTGCAAAGTCCCTGGTGTGCATCCACAAATCTTGTCCTTTTACATGATGTCGTAAAAGTTCATCATTTTCATCAGCATCTCTTCCTACAAAAATTGTCCAACCGTCTATTTCATATGTTATTCCGGGACGTTTTTTTTGAGTTTGCTGTTTAGGTTTTGTTTGTTTACGGATAAGTTGTTGAATTTTTAAAGAATTGGGTTCTTGTAAAATAGATTCATAAGCGTTATTTAAATCTCTAAGTTTTATTTTTGCCTTGTTTATGTCGTATTCCAATTCTTCAAGTCCGCTACAGGCTTTTTTATATCTTTCATAATAAAGTTTTGCGTTATCTTGTGCAGATTTTTTAGGATCAACACCAATGCGTATCGTTAATCCTGTATCATAATCTTCACAATCAAAAAAATTGTGCTCATTGTCAATTAAATGAGCATATGTTAAAATCAAATCTCCCATGTGTTTTAGCGTGTTGCACTCAAGAAATTCAGTGCGTTTTTTTTCCAATTTTGAAATTGCACTTTCTATTCGTATTCTGTGTTCGCTATATAATTTTTTTGCTTGCTCCAAAAGTGCTTGCCTGCTGAATGATGAGGCATGTTCCGAATAATATAATTCTACTTTTTCATTGTAGGAAAGGTTTTCAAATTCTTTGAGCTTGCTAAATTCTCCACTTGAATTGGAAATGCTAACGCGTTTAGAGTCGTATTCTTTTTTCAATTGTGAAAAATCTCTGATTTTGAATTCTTTTGTTTGCTCATTTATTTTTGGAAGATCAAAAATACTGCCTGTAATTTCATTTTTCTTTGGGCGTCTGTAAAAAGCATCTTGTATTACAAAATCTTCATTTGTTAATATTATATTTGCAGCATTGCTCCATAAGCGAACGAACATAAAAAAAGTTTTTTCTCGGTTGGATAAATCAAAACGAATTATCCGCTCCATGCCTATTTGAGAACATAAATTTATGCGAAAACCCTTTATGCGTGATTTTAGAAATTCCATAAATCTAAGAGGTTTTTCGTTTTTAGGAATTTTCTTTTTGGTTTCATTTATTCTGCATGCACCTGCTGCTAAAGAGATAAAAACGGTTTTAGACCTGCCTTCTTTATATGTATAAAAAGCTATACTGTCAAAACTCGGCTGAACAATTTGCTGAATGAAACTCCCCGAAAGATCAAGTTCTTCTAAAATAAGATTGATTTCGTTACAATTTAAAGACATACAATTTTATCCGTTTTACCTACAATTGGCCTACAAGTAAGAAAGTGCTAAAAATTTAAACCATATGATAGAATTTAAATACGATGTTTGCAATATTTTTTTTCTTTTATGCTACAATGAAATTATGAGTAAATTTGAACATATTTTTTTTGATTTTGACGGCACTCTTTTTGATACATCTTTGGGAATTTTTAATTCTTTTGATTATTTGGCAAAATACTATAAATTGAATATTGATAAATCTTTGTATTCAAAGATGATTGGCCCTCCATTAAGGGAAAGTTTTTTGAATATTTTAAAATTCAACAACGAAGAGTTGGAAAAAGCTATGAGCATTTTTAAGGAATATTACGGGAAAAAAGGAAAATTTGAATGTTCCGTTTATCCTGATGTGAGTGCTATGCTTGAAGTTCTTAAAAATAATGGAAAAAAAAGCTACATTGCAACTTGTAAGCCGGAAATTTTTGCAAGACAAATTATTGAGAAAAAAAAGCTTTCCGGTATGTTTGAATTTGTTGGCGGTAGCGATTTTGAAGAAAATGACAGAATAGAAAAAAAAGATGTCATAAATTATGTTTTAAAAGAAAACTCTCTTGATAAAAAAGAAAAAATCCTTATGGTGGGAGATAGATTTTATGATGTACAGGGTGCACATGAAGTCGGTATACAATGCTGCGGAATTTTGTGGGGATTCGGTAGCGAGCAAGAGCTTGTAACACATGGGGCTGATTTTATCTGTAAAACACCGCAAAACTTATTGGAACTGATTTTAATTTAATTTTATATGACGATATGTATATTTTAAGTTAATATACAATATTGAATAATGTACAATATTGTATATTATTTTATTTTTGTATAATAATTTTAGGTAAAATTCTTGACAACCTTAAAATTTTGATGGTACAGTTTAAAGAGCATCTTTATTATTTTTAAGGATAATTATGGAATTATTAAATGTAAACAATTTGTATTTTAAATATAAAGATGACATACTCAAAAATGTTTGCTTTGACATAGAAAAGGGAACTTTTACCGCTTTGCTGGGTGTGAACGGGGCAGGAAAATCTACCCTTTTAAAAAATATTAATAGAATCTTGAAGCCATATAAAGGTTCCATCCTAATAGAAGGGAAAAGTACAGATAATGTTTCCAAAAATGATATGGCAAAAAATGTTTCTTACACGGCACAAAACAACGATAGTTCAAGAATGACTGTATATGACAGCATATTAATCGGACGTAAACCTTATATAAAATTTCAAGCTACAAAAAAAGATCACAACATTGTTTGCGAAATTATCGATTATTTAGATCTTAAAGAATATGCACTTAGATATACAAATGAATTAAGCGGAGGGGAATTTCAAAAAGTAGTTATAGCACGGGCATTAGCCCAAGAACCTAAAATACTTCTTTTAGATGAACCTACAAGCAGCCTTGATCTTAGAAATCAACTTGATGTTATGGATATGGTAAGAAAGTATTGTGCAAAAAAAGGAATTTCAGCAATTGTGTCTATTCATGATATTAATTTGTCTTTGCGATATGCAGATAAATTTATTTTAATGGATGAAGGTTCTGTATACGGTTATGGCGGTCTTGAAATTATAACTCCTGAGAACATAAAAAAAATATATTCTGTTGAGGTTGAATTATATACAACGGCAAATCAGGTTTTTATAGTTCCGGTTAAACAGATAAAAAGGAAAACTGCCGTATGAGTGATAATCTTTTTTCCATGTACAAACGTTTTACAGGAAAAATACTCTTGTTTAATATTTTACTTCTAATTGCAGTCTTTGTTATGATTGTAGTGAGTATAAACGCAGGCTCTGTGCATCTTGAAGTTCCGGTTATTTTAAAAGCTTTGTTTAATCAAGGTAGTGAAGAAGCCAGAGTCATTATTTGGAAAATACGCTTGCCGCGTATTATTGCTGCAATAGTTGCCGGTGCAGGGCTTTCTGTAGCAGGATGCATTATGCAAAATAATTTACGCAATCCTTTGGCATCTCCTTCAACACTGGGTATTACTTCAGCTGCCGCTTTTGGAGCAAATGTTGCTATTATTGTTTTAAGTGCGGGGAGTATGCAAAGTTCTACTGCAGATGCCGTTACTATAACAAATCCTTATCTAGTTACTCTAAGTGCATTTGTATGTTCAATGGGTGCTATGTTCATTGTTATTTTTCTTGCAAAAATAAAAGGTTTTAGAGCCGATGTCATTGTGCTTGCAGGCGTTTCCATTAGTTCTCTTTTTGGTGCCGGAATCACTTTTTTACAATTTTTTGCAAATGAACGGAAAATAGCTTCCGCAGTTTTTTGGACTTTTGGGAACTTAGGCAGAATTGCATGGAAAGAACTTGTGATAATGAGTATTGTAGTTGTGGTATCCATTATTTATTTTTTATTCAGAAGCTGGGATTACAATGCTTTTAATGTGGGAGAAGATTCTGCCGGTGCGTTAGGGGTAAATATACGCAGAGTTCGTTTTGGAGGTTTGTTTTTTTCTTCGGTAGTAACAGCTGTTGCCGTTTCATTTTTGGGCATTATAAGTTTTGTAGGTTTGATAGGCCCTCAAATTATGCGTATGCTTATAGGAACTGATCATAAGTTTTTGATTCCTGGTTCTGCAATTATGGGGGCGTTAATATTGTTAGTATCGGATACTGTTGCTCGTACGATACTTTCTCCGGTTATTCTACCTGTAGGTGTTATTACCTCGTTTTTAGGAGCACCGTTATTTTTGTATGTGTTGCTTCACGAGGATAAGATTTTAAAATAATCCGATTAAAACTTACGCAATTTTTAAACTTGTGTTTTTTATCGGATATAATATTTGGAGGTTTTTTATGAAAAAAAAGTATGTCGGCTGTATAACTGCTTTGGTAATGGTTTTACTGTTAAGTATTGGCTGTTCAAAGACAAAAACTGAAAATGTAGGACAGCGAGACGGTCTTTCTGATGTAGAGCAGACAAAGATTGAATTTGTGGATATGGTTGGACGCAATGTATCGGTGAATGTTCCTGCTCAAAGTGCTTTGGCGGAGGAACCTGCAACTTTACGTCTTTATGTTTACGTTATGGGAAGTGAAAGATTGCTTGGTGTATCTGATAGGGAAGCAAAAGGTTCAGGCGGTAGACCTTACGCAATTGCCCATCCTGAATTAAAAGATATGCAGATATTCGGCGGTAATTATTCTATTCAAAATTTTGAGCAGGTTTTACTTGCAAAACCGGATGTATTTTTTGTATATCCTGATGAAGTTGCTGTAATAAATAATATTCAAGAAAAGTGTAATGTTCCGGTTGTTTCTTTGGATTACGGAACCGGTGTTATTTTTGATCCTAAAATGTACAAATCTATTGAGTTGATCGGAAAGTGCATGGGAAAAGAAAAAAGAGCAAAAGAAGTTGTTGACTTCATGGAAAGTTGCCGAAAAGACTTGAATGACAGAACAAAAGATATTCCTGAATCAAAAAAAATGACCGCTTATGCAGGCGGTCTTGCATGGAACGGTCCTCACGGTATTGAAGGAACAAGAGAAAATTATCCTTTGTTTGATGCAATCAATGCTGTAAATGTCGTAAAGGGAATAAATCAAAACGGTATGGTAATGGTAGATAAGGAAAAAATTATCGAATGGAACCCTGATGTAATTATCATTGACCTTAACAGTATTCACCTTATTCAAGATGACTTTAATAAAAATAAAGAATACTATAAATCTCTTAAAGCTTTTAAAGAAGGCAGAGTGTATGCTCAGCTTCCTTTTGTTTGGTGTAACGAAAATATAGACACTGCCATTGCAGATGCATACTTTATCGGAAAAAAAATGTATCCGGATAAATTCAAGGACATAGACCCTGCAAAAAAGGCTGATGAAATATATAAATTTTTGGTTGGAAAAGAATTGTATGAAGAATTTGCTCCTCTCGTGTACGGAGGATTTCAAGATGTTACTTTGGAAAAACTTGAAGCAAATACATATTTAAAACAATAAAAGTAAATTTCATCGTTTTAATAATTTGTTTTACTGATAAAATAGGCGGATTTTTTATCTGCCTATTTTTTATCTTTTTAACTCTTATTGAAAGAATTTTTTTTGAACGCTATACTGTGTATCGGATATGCGTTTTTTTATTTGTGCATTTTTCCTAATTTATAAAAAGGGGCTTAATTTATAATGAAAGATTTAGTTTTACTTGGGGATGAAGCTCTTGCACTGGGAGCTATTCATGCCGGCCTTTCTGCAGCTTTCGGTTATCCGGGAACTCCTTCCACGGAAATAATGGAATATTTAATTGAAAAATACGAAAATGAAGGAGGACCTGTTTCTCAGTGGTGTTCAAATGAAAAAACTGCGTATGAATCGGCTCTTGGAGCAAGTTTTGCAGGAAAACGCACAATTGTAACAATGAAGCATGTAGGTCTTAATGCTTGTGCAGATGCGTTTATGAATTCCAGCCTTTTGGGAATTAACGGCGGTTTAGTTGTTTGTGTAGCCGATGATCCCGGTATGCATTCAAGCCAAGGTGAACAAGATTCTCGATTTTATTCAGATTTTGCAATGATTCCGGTATTTGAGCCTACAACTCAGCAGGAAGCATACTGTATGATTTTTGATGCCTTTGAGTTGTCTGAAAAATTGAAAGTTCCGGTAATGATGCGTATGGTAACTCGTCTTGCTCACAGCCGAGCGGTTGTTCATCCATATGATGAAAGCAGGCATATAAAACAAAATGAAAAACAAAAAGCAGATCGTATGGAATGGATGCTTATTCCGGCTCTTTCTCGTAAAAATTATAACAAAATGATAGAAAAACAAGATGATATGCTCTCATATGTAAATTCAACCGAATGGAACAAACTTAATTTAAATCCTAAAAATACGGATTTAGCAATTGTAACAAGCGGATTGGGGCTTAACTATTATCTTGAGAATCTTGAAGATTTTGAAAAACTTTGTTCTTCAAAAGGTTTACCGTCTACTCTTCATATTGGTGCTTATCCGTTACCTAAAGAACTTCTTTTAAAAATTGCAGGCAGTGCAAAAAAAATTTTGGTAATTGAAGAAGGAATGCCGTTTGTTGAAAAACAACTAAGAGGTATTTTGCCGCAGCAAAATGAAGTTATTGGAAAATACACAGGGGATCTTCCTCGTGCAGGAGAATTAAATCCTGATACAGTTAGAGCTGCTCTCAATCTTGCTCCTCACAAAACCGTAAAAACCAATGCAGATGAGAGCCTTTTACAAGTTTGTTCTTCTTTGGCAGGAAGACCTCCTCAGCTTTGCAAAGGTTGTCCTCATGCCGATTCATATACTTCTGTAAATATGGCTGTAAAGGCTTTAAAAGAAAAAGATGGAGAAAACAATGTTTGTATAATGGCAGACATAGGTTGTAATTCACTTGGAGCTGCAGCACCTTTTAACACATTGGAAGCTATAGTGTGTATGGGGGCGTCGATAGGTATGGCAAGAGGTGCAAGTCAGGCAGGAATAAAAAATTCCATTGGAATTATCGGAGATTCTACTTTTTATCATAGCGGTATGACAAATCTTGTTGATGCAATTTCAACAAAGACACCTGTTACGATTATAATTCTTGATAATTCAATCGTGGCAATGACCGGATGTCAGCAAACAATTCTTCCTTCCAGTCGTTTAAAACCGCTTTTATTGGGACTTGGTGTTGAAGAGGAGCATCTTCATGTTCTTGCAGCAGACCCGCGTCATATTGAAGAGAATGCTATGGTAATAGAAAAAGAGTGTTCTTACAGGGGCGTTTCTGTGATAGTGATGGTCAGAGAGTGCCTTGAATCTTTAAGATTAAGAGCAAAAGCTGCCAGAATTGCACAGGCAAAGTCCGATGCTTCAGCTTCAAAGGAGAATAATTAGCATGAAATACGATATTCTGTTAGCCGGAGTAGGCGGACAAGGTGTTTTATCAATTGCCGCAATAATTGCTTCATCTGCAATGAAAGAAGGGTTGCAGGTAAGGCAAAGTGAGATCCACGGTATGAGCCAAAGGGGCGGCGGTGTAAGTGCTCATCTTAGAATCAGCGACAAAACTATTGTTTCGGATATTATTCCTTTTGGAAACGCCGATATGATACTTTCCATGGAACCTCTTGAATGTTTGCGTTATCTCGATTGGTTAAAGCCTGAAGGCGTTTTGATAACAGATGGAACACCGTTTGTAAATATTTCAGATTATCCTGATTTGCAAAAATTATATGATACAATAAAATTGTTGCCTAAGTCGATTATTCTTCAAGCTGAGGAGCTTGCAAAACAGGCTGGCAGTAAAAAAGCTGAAAACATGGTTCTTGTAGGTGCTGCTCTAAAATTTATCCCTGTAAAAAAGGAAACAGTGATAAATTCGGTAAAATTACGTTTTGCTCAAAAAGATCCTAAACTTGTTGAAATAAACTGCAAAGCGATTGAACTTGGACAGTCCGGAAAATGATAAAGGAGATTTCTTTTGAGCGAAAAAAAAATAAAATGCGAAATTTCTTTTTGGGATAAAAAAATTGAAACTGCCGGTCGTAAAGAAATTGAGGAAATTCAGCTGGCAGGACTAAAAAAACAGGTTGAAAATGCTTTTAAAACAACCTATTACAAAGATAAGTTTAAGTCGGCAGGGATTAACAGCAGTGATGACATAAAAACTTTAGATGATATTCGCCGTATTCCGTTTACTACAAAAAATGATTTAAGGCAGGCTTATCCGTGGGGATTTTTGGCTGTTCAAAAAGATGAAGTTGTAAGAGTTCATGCTTCAAGCGGAACTACCGGAATACCTACCGTAATTTATCAAACACAAAAAGATGTAAATATGAGTGCAGATACAATGGCAAGATCTCTTGCGGCTGCCGGTTGTACAAAATATGATATTTGTCAAAATATGATGACGTATGGACTTTTTACCGGTGGAATGTGTTTTCACTATGGAGCTGAAAAACTTGGAATGACTGTGATTCCTACTTCAAGTGGAAATACATTACGTCAGATTAAGTTTATGCATGATTTTGGAACAACGGTAACTCATGCAACTCCAAGCTATCTTCTTCATCTTCATCAAGCAATTGAAGAAAGTGAATTCAAACGCACTGATTTTAAATGGCGTTTGGCGGTTACCGGAGCGGAACCGCATTCGGAGGAGCTTCGTTGTAAAATTCAGGATAAATTGGGAATTGAAGTTTATAACTGTTATGGCATGAGTGAACTTAATGGGCCGGGTGTTGCATTTGAGTGTATTTTTAGAAACGGAATGCACATTTGGGAAGATCGCTACATTGTAGAAATTATTAATCCGGATACTTTAGAACCTGTTGAGGATGGAGAGATGGGGGAATTGGTTGTAACAATTCTTCATCGTGATGCAATGCCTCTTTTACGTTACAGAACCAGAGATTTAACTCGAGTTCTTTTGGAGCCGTGTCCTTGCGGACGGACTCATCGAAGACTTGCAAGATTTAAAGGAAGAAGCGATGACATGCTTATCATTAACGGCGTAAATGTTTTTGCAAGCCAAATTGAGGAAGTTCTTTTAAAAGCAAGCGGAGTTGGGGCAAACTATCTTATCATCGTAGAAAAAAAAGGTGATCTTGATAAACTTACGGTTCAAACAGAAGTTACACAGGAAATGTTTGAGGACGATGCAAGAGTTTTGAATGAATTAAAAGCAAAATTAAAGGCAGAAATTGCCGCTTTGATAACCATCAATCCTGTTATCGAATTAAAAGAGCCCGGAGCTTTGCCTGTCGCAGAAGGTAAGGCAAAAAGGGTTGATGATCGCAGACCTAAAGATTTGTAAAAAAATAATTATATTTAAGAGGAAATTATGTATGTAACTTGTCTTGATCTTGAAGGAGTTTTGGTTCCTGAAATTTGGATTGCATTTGCCGAAAAAACCGGAATTTCCGACTTTAGAAGAACGACACGTGATGAACCCGATTATAATAAACTTATGAATTGGCGTATTGATCTTTTAAAAAAGCACGGTTTGGGATTAAAAGAAATTCAAAGTGTAATTGCTGAAATAAAACCGATGGATGGTGCAAAGGAGTTTATGAAGGAACTTAGAAGAATAACTCAGGTTATAATTTTATCTGATACTTTTACTCAGTTTGCACTTCCTCTTATGGAACAGCTTGATATGCCCACAATTTTTTGTAACGAACTTGTTGTAGGAAATGATGGAGTAATTACAGGTTTTAAACTTCGCCAAGATAACGGAAAATTTCATGCGGTAAAGGCTCTTCAAGATATAGGTTTTAAAGTCATTGCCGGAGGAGACAGTTTTAACGACTTAGGAATGATTCATCAAGCTGAAAAAGGTTTTTTATTCCGTTCAACTGAAAAAATCATTGCAGATAATCCTGAAATCCAAGCATTTACCCAATATTCGGATTTACTGGAAACTGTAAGAAAAGTCGTAAAAGCCTGATGTAAAAAAAAGATTAAAGACTGTCCACTCCTAATCCGAACAGGGCGTAGTCAGCTCTTACAGGATCTTCCGGGAAAAATTGATTTAATCTTGCTGTTAATTCTATAGCAGTTTTCATGGAAGCTGAGGAATTTGGTTTTAAAAGACCGAGTTTTTCAGCTTCTTGCATTACATGGGTATCCAAAGGAATTATTAACTTGCTTTGCGGATACCAATTCCATAGTCCTAAATCTACGGCAGAATTTTGTCTTACCATCCAACGTAAAAACATGCAAATTCTTTTTTTGCAACTTGCTTTTGTTTGAGGAACCATGGAGTTTCCTTTGAATTCTTGTGCAATCATATCAATTAATTGTGTGTTATTTGCTGATTCTTTTGTATTATGCTTTTCCGCTTCATAAATTTTTTTGAAGTATTTTCCAAGGCTACCATCTTGCAAAATTATTTTTTTTATTTTTCCGAATAAATCTAAAACATCGTTATATGAGTAAAAACGATAATATTTTTTATTTAGATCATTGTCTGCGTTTTTTGTAAAGTCATAAAAATTTCCGTTTAGGAGCCATATACAAATTGAATTTTTTTTGTTATTAATTTTGCACCAGTTGTCTGCAATTTCAAAAATTAGGCTGATTTTTGGAATAAATTGTGTTCTGCTGCCAAAAGAAAACAAAGCCGCAATAAAGCTTGCAACTTCAATGTCTGCTTCATCGCTGTATCTATATAAAAATTGACTGGGATCCTTTTCTAAAAAAGCTGCATTTTCGTATTTATCTGCCAGTAAATTCAATTTTGTTTTAATATCCATACTATGTTTGCTCTTTTTTTTATTGATTTGCGGCGGCAGTTGTTGCTAATTTATCGCATATTTCATTGTATTTATTTCCGGCATGGCCTTTTACCCAATCCCAGCGTATATTTAATTTACCGGCAAGGTCATCCAGGTTTATCCATAAGTCCTGATTTTTTACAGGTTGTTTATTTGAAGTTTTCCAGCCGTTTTTTTTCCAATTTGAAATCCACTGTGTAATACCGTTTTTTACGTATTGACTGTCGGTTATCAACGTAATATTTGTGTTTTTTAGATTTTCGTCTTCAAAAACTGCATTTAATGAACGAATTGCAGCCATTAATTCCATGCGGTTGTTTGTTGTAATTTTTTCAGCACCACTTAATAATATTTCTTTTTGTTCATGAAGAATTACGGCTCCCCAGCCTCCGGGGCCCGGATTTCCGCTACAAGCTCCATCAGTGTATATTGTTATTTCATTCATGAGTTTAATTCTACATTATTTTATTTTGCATGGCAAATGAAAAGATTTTTCGATATACTTAGCAGAATGGTGTTGTCTAAAATTAATGCACACAAAACATTTTCTCTAAAAGAATCTCTTATTCTTGTGTGGCATTTCAGTATTCCTGCGATTATTGCACAGTTTATGCATATTGTTATGCAGTATGCGGATTCTGCCATGGTGTCCAGACTCGGTTCGTCTGCAAGTGCTTCAATAGGGCTTGTAGTAACATCTACTTGGTTGTTTTATGGGTTGATAACGGCATTTTGTTCAGGGTTTAGCGTTCAAGTTGCACAGAGTTTGGGAGCTGGCGATAGTGAAAAAACAAAAACTGTCGTAAAATCAGGATTTGTAACAATAACGATAATATCGTTTTTTCTTGCACTTTTAGGTTCGCTTGTAAGTTTTAAACTCCCTGTTTGGCTCAATGCTTCAGATGATATTTCACGTGATGCAAGTTTATATTTTTTGATTTTTTCCATTTCAATGCCGGTTGTTATGAATTGCTATCTTTGTATTTGTTTTTTGCAATGTGCCGGCAGAATGAAAATCGTGGGAGTTTTAAGTGTTTTGATTTGTGTAGCAGAAGTGGCTTTTAATGCATTTTACATTTTTATTTTAAAGTGGGCTGTTGTTGGTGCTGCCTTAGGAACTTTTACTTCAGAATTAATTTTTCTTGTAGTATTACTATATTTTGTTTTGTTCAAAGTTGAAGAACTGAAGCCGGATTTTAAATCTTCAAATAAATTAAAGCTAAAAGAAAATTTGCTGAATTTGCAAAAGACTGTTTGTTCAAAAAGCTCGTGTACTGGGGAAATTTTGCGTTATGCTTGTAAAATATCAATTCCCATGGCATTTGAACAAATCTCGCTGTGTGCAGCTCATATAATGATAACAGGTATAGTTGCTCCTTTAGGCACGATTTCTATCGCTGCAAATTCTTTTGGAATAACAGCAGAAGCATTATGCTACATGCCTGCTTATGGAATTGCTCATGCTGCAACAACTATTGTTGGTCAAGTTTCCGGTGCAGGATATGCTGTTCCTGCAAAAAAATTTGCTAAACTTTGTACTGCTTTCGGTATGATTTTTATAGCTTTTCTTTCCGTTACAATGTATTTTACATGTCCGTGGATTTTTAAACTTCTTACTCCGGATGAAAATGTTAGAGCCTTAAGTATTCAAGTTCTTAGGAGTGAAATAATTGCAGAGCCAATGTTTGCCGCCTATGTTGTAGCTTCCGGTGCCCTTAGAGGTATTGGTGATACTCTTGTCCCTGCAATTTTTAATCTTGTAAGCATGTGGCTGATCCGAGTTAGTTTAAGTTGGGTTTTAGTAAAGCAATACGGCCTAAAAGGGGTATGGGTTGCTATGTGCATTGAACTTTTTTTTAGAGGAACTTTATTTTTAATCCGGCTATTCAGGCAAAAATTTACTTTGAAACAGCATCTGTTCCTTCCTGATGGTAATCACTTTTGATTTTTGCACTTTCAATTCTTATTATTACCTTGTTTGGAAGACATGCTATCCATTTTCCGTTTTCTGCTATCGGTCTTGAACTTATACATAATTTGTTATTGCAAGGACTTTCTTCAAAATAAACTTTTTTATCTTTAACGACTATTACTGATTTTCCTATTTTTCCGTATACTTCATATTTTGCATTTTTATCAAGAGGATAAATCCATGTGTTTTTTCCGTTTTCAATAATAACTTGTTGCTTTGAATTCTTTGTATTATTTGATGCAAAAAATATAAAAAAAACTATAACTGCAATAAATATTATGATTATGAGAAAATCTGCAAATTTTAAATCAGGTTTTTTAGTCACGCTTTCCTAATACGGTATCTTGTTTTGCAATTGTCATACTGTGTGCAGGCACACTTTCTGTAAGCCATACGTTTCCGCCAATTGTGCTTCCTTTTCCTATTATGGTGCTTCCGCCCAAAATTGTAGCACCGGCATAAATTGTAACGTCGTCTTCAATTGTAGGATGCCTTTTTTTGTCCGACATCGACTTTTTTACGCTTAAAGCCCCCAGAGTAACGCCTTGGTATATTTTTACATTATCGCCTATTACACATGTTTCCCCGATCACGACTCCCGTTCCGTGATCAATAAAAAAAGCTTTGCCAATTTCAGCCCCCGGATGGATGTCTATTCCTGTCTTTCCGTGTATGTATTCGCTCATGATTCTTGGAATTATTGGAACATTGTTGACGTGTAAAAAATGTGCAATTCTGTAAACAAGGATTGCTTCGGCTCCGGGGTAGGATAAAATTACTTCCTCAATACTTTTTGCGGCTGGATCTCCGCTTAAAGCAGCCTGAGCATCTCCGCAGGCAAATTTTCTTATACTTGGAATTTCTTGAATAAATTTTAGAGTTATTTCTTCTGCAAAATTTCTACAGCACTCTGTTTTTCCTTGGCAAGAAGAATAAATGATTGCTTTTTCTATTTCTCCGGAAAGAACATTTATAATTCTGTTTAATTTTTCTCCTGTAGCATATTTTAAATTTCCCTTATCCAGTATTTCGGAACGATGAAACCCCGGAAAAATTACTTCCTTAATATCGCACAATACAGAAATAACATTTTCACGATTAGGAAAAAGATTGTCTTCCTGTAAATTTGTTCCTCCATCGCTTATGTATGAATTCAAAATTTCATTTATGGTTGAATCTAAATTTATCATGCCTGCATTATATCAACTCATTTTTTTCTTCGCAAGTTTTATATTTTTTTTATTCACTGTTTTTGTTTCAGGTTGACAAAAGTAACTTTTATGGATATATTTTTAAGACGTTCACTATGGGACTTTATGCCTTTATAGCTCAGTCGGTAGAGCGCAATCTCGGTAAGGTTGAGGTCGGCGGTCCGATTCCGCCTGAAGGCTTTTAGAACAAAGATATTTTGTCAATACTTTAAGGAGTAAATAAAATGGGTAAAAAAGGTAAGCAGGTTGTAGAAATTATTGCTTTACAGTGTACGGAATGCAAGCGAAGAAATTATACAACCTACAAGAATCGACGTAACATTCAGGGTAAGCTTGAATTAAATAAATATTGTCCGTTTGATCATAAACATACTTTGCACAAAGAAACAAAAGTAAAATAAAATTTTATCCGCTTTTTTTTGCGGATTAAAATATTTTAGGTCAGTAGCTCCAATGGTAGAGTGGTGGTCTCCAAAACCATTTGTTGCGGGTTCGAGTCCTGCCTGGCCTGTTATTAAACTAATTTCTAAGGATTAGAAAATGAAGGGTAAAATTATTCCGTTTTTTAAGGAATCTGTTGCGGAACTTAAAAAAGTTGTTTGGCCAACGAGAAATGATGTAATTTCTTCTGTTGGGGTTGTTTTGATTTCTACATTGATTATTGCCGTTGTTTTAGGACTTCTTGATTTTGTTTTTGTCAGCGGTATGAATTTTATTTTCTAGGCGTGAAAAAATGGCAAAAGGTTGGTATATTCTTCATACGTATTCGGGTTACGAAGGAAAGATTGAGAGAACGATACGACAATATCTTGAAAGAGGGGAGCTTTCTCCTGATGTCGTTTTGGATGTAAAAGTTCCTGTTGAAGATATTGTGGAAGTAAAAGATGGTAAAAAAAAGACTGTTGCAAAAAAGTTTTTACCCGGTTATATAATGATTGAATTGGATCTTCCTTCTCTGGGGTGGAAAGATACTTGTAATAAAATACGAAAAATTCAAGGGGTTACCGGCTTTGTCGGTACAACAGATACGAAGGCTCCTCCTCGTCCTATCTCAGATGATGAAGCAAAAGCTCTTTTGATGAAAGCCGGAGAAATAAAAGGAGAAAAGCCTGTTCGTCTTAAACAAAGTTTTGAAGTTGGGGAGCAGGTTAAAATTATCGACGGGCCTTTTGCTTCTTTTTCAGGAACAATCGAAGAAGTTAATATCGAAAAAAATAAATTGCGAGTTATGGTTGGAATTTTTGGCCGTAACACGCCTGTTGAAGTCGATCTTTTACAAGTAGAGAAAAATTAGTTGGAAACGGTGTGCCTTTTTATAAAGGTGCATCTTTTCTTGTTTTGGGAGAAATGCCTCTTCGTTGAAGCAGGGTATTTCGCTAGTTGAACGCCGGTAAGTAAACGTTTGTTTTATATTACGGTTCAGCACACCAATCTCAAGGAGATATATATGGCTAAAAAAAAGGTAACGGCTGTTATAAAGTTGCAGTGTCCTGCAGGAAAGGCAACGCCGGCTCCTCCAATTGGTCCTGCACTTGGACCTCATGGAGTAAGTGCTCCTCAGTTTGTTCAACAATTTAACGACCGTACAAAGTCCATGGAACAGGGGTTGATTATTCCTGTTATTATTACCGTTTATCAGGACAAGAGTTTTACTTTTGAACTGAAAACTCCTCCTGCTGCTGTTCTTATCAAAAAGGCTGCAAATCTTCAAAAAGGTTCCGGAAATGCTCTTAAGAACAAAATAGGTAAGTTGTCGGCTGCAAGTCTTGAAGAAATTGCAAAAACAAAATTACCGGATCTCAATGCAAATGATATTGAAGCGGCAAAAAAAATTGTTGCCGGTACTGCTCGCAGTATGGGTGTAGAGGTGGAGCGATAATATGAAGCATGGAAAAAACTATCGCGAATCGCTTAAAAAGTATGATTCGACAAAAACTTACGATTTGGTTAAAGCTTGTGAACTTGTAAAAGAATTAAAGTTTGCAAAATTCGATGAAACGGTTGAATTGCACGTAAATTTGAATTTGGGTAAGAATCAGACCGTTCGTGATACTTTGGTATTTCCAAATCAGTTTAAAGGCGAGAAGAAGGTTTTAGTTTTCTGTAAAGAAGACAGAATTAAGGAAGCCCTTGCTGCCGGAGCTTCTTTTGCAGGTGCGGATGAGTACATTGAAAAAGTGAAGGGTGGGTGGCTTGATTTTGATGTTGCAGTTGCTACGCCTGACATGATGAAAGATGTAGGTCGTCTTGGTATGGTTCTTGGTCGAAAAGGATTGATGCCTAATCCTAAAACCGGAACTGTAACAAACGATATTGTTGCTGCAATTGGAGAATTGAAAAAAGGTCGTACAGAGTATCGTGCTGACAAGCAAGGTGTTGTACATATTGCAATCGGTAAGGTTTCAATGGAAGTTGAAAAAATTGCAGAAAATGCACAGGCTCTTTTGTCTGAAATTGACAGGAAAAAACCTTCTGATGCAAAAGCTGATTATGTACAGTCTGTTTCGGTTAATTCGACCATGGGCCCAGGCGTATGGGTAAACTATACTGTAGGAGAGTAAAAGATGGCTATTTATGCAAAACATTTTCAGCCTGCAAAAACTAAGGCCATTGAAGCTACAAAAGAAGTTCTAAAAGATTATAATGACTTCATTTTTGCAAGCTACAGAGGCTTGACGGTGGAGCAGATTTCAGGTCTTAGAAAGCAACTTAGAGGCAAAGAATGTGAGTTTAAAGTTGTAAAAAATAATTTTGCAAGACTTGCATTTGAAGATATGAAAATTGACAGTGTTTCCGATTATCTTGCCGGCCCTACGGCTGTTGCTATGGTAAAAGAAGATGCTAATGAAGTTGCAAAAATTCTTTTTGATTTTGCAAAAGAAATTCCTGCTCTTGAAATAAAGGGTGGTTTCGTCGGTAATGAGGTTTATGATGCTGCTAAGATGGAAGCATTCTCAAAGTTACCGGGAAAGAAACAGTTAATTGCAATGATTGCTTCTACAATCAATGCACCGGTTCAAAAACTTGCAGCAACTTTGCAGGCTTATGTGGACAAAAAACAGGCAGAGGGTTCTTCGGCAGCAGCTGCAGAATAATTGCCTTTATGGAATCTAAAGATTCCTGTAGTACGAGTCAGGCTTCTTAGCTACCGTCCTGTCCGTATGAATAAAAAAATATAATAAATAGGAGAAGATAATATGGCAGCGTTAACAAATGATCAAATTTTAGATGCAATTGCATCAATGACAGTACTTGAGGCTTCTGAGCTTGTAAAAGCTATGGAAGAAAAATTTGGAGTTACAGCAGCAGCTCCTGTAGTAGTTGCCGGTGGAGCAGCAGCAGCCGGAGATGCAGCTGAAGAACAGACAGAGTTTACTGTAACTCTTGAAGGTTTTGATGCAGCTAAGAAAATTCCGGTTATTAAGGCTGTACGTGAAGTTACAGGGCTTGGGCTTGCAGAAGCTAAAGGTCTTGTTGAAGGTGCTCCAAAAGCTCTTAAAGAAGGTGTGTCTAAAGAAGATGCAGCTAAGATTAAAGAAACAGTTGAAGCAGCAGGCGGTACAGTTAAGATTTCTTAATTGTGTCTAAAAGTAAAAAATGAGCTGTTCCTGATGGGTTTTTGGGAACAGCTTTATGTGTTTAAGTTAAAAAAGTAAAATATTTGACATCAACACCAAAAGCGGACTTTCGTGCTGTGTGAATTTTTTGCATGTAGCGGAGGATTTTTCCGTAATAAAGATTCGGGGGAAATTGATGTTTTCAAAAAATGTGACGGTAAATCGTCAATATCTTGGAAAAAATATCCAAAATTTTATGGAGCTGCCAAATTTAATTGATGTTCAGCTCGTTTCTTATGAGAATTTCCTACAAAAAGAAAAGCTTTGCAATAATGAACCTGTTACAAATCAGGGATTGCAGGAAGTGTTTAATACTACTTTTCCGATCGAAAGTCCTAACGGCGATATGACTCTTGAGTACGAATATTATGAACTCGATACGGAAAATATTAAATTTTCGGAATTGGAATGTAAGCAAAAAGGTTTGACTTATGCGGTTCCGCTAAAAGCCAGAATTAACTTGATTTTTCAGCAGACCGGAGAAATCCGTCAAAAAGATATTTACATGGGGGATATCCCTCTTATGACAGACCGCGGTACGTTCATTATTAACGGGGCTGAGCGAGTTGTAGTTTCGCAAATTCATCGTTCTCCGGGTGTAATTTTTTGTCATGAAAAAGGAGTTTACTCAAGCAGAATTATTCCGTACAGAGGAAGTTGGCTTGAATTTGAAATTGACAAAAAAAAGGAACTTATTTACGCAAAAATTGACAGAAAAAAATGTATTTTAGGTACGATTTTTTTACGAGCTTTGGGTTACAATAGTCGCGAAGAGATAATCAGAGCTTTTTATGATATTGAAAAAGTTGACATTATTGACAGCGAAGAAGAAAAAGAAAAACTTGTCGGAAAGGTTCTTGCAACTGCGGTTTTTGCTAAAGACTTGGAAACAGGGGAAGAAAAAAGAATTTATCGTGCAGGAGAGAAGCTTCACCCTCATGATGTTGACGAGTTGATTCTTCATGGTGTTTCTCAAATTGATGCAATAAAGTTAGGGGAAGATTCTTCGCTTAACTCTCAAATGATTATAAATTGTTTTGAGAGAGAAGATATACGTTTTACAAAAGAAGGTTCTGAAAATGACGAACCTACAAAAGAAGATGCACTTTCTGCTGTTTATCAGATTTTGATGCCGGGAGAGCCTATTACTGTTGATGCTGCTGAAAAAGACCTTATAAGTATGTTTTTTAGTTTACGCAGATATGATCTTGGTCGTGTTGGTAGATATAAGTTAAATCGCAAGTTCAATTATGCTGAAAATGTAGAAGATCATACACTTGTAAAGCAAGATATTATTTCTACGATGAAATTTCTTATAAGAGTGTACTGTCAGGATGAAACAATAGATGATATAGATCACATGGGAAATCGCCGTGTACGTTCGGTAGGAGAATTGATGACAAATCAATTGAAGACAGCATTTGCACGAATGGAAAAAATTGCAAAAGAGCGTATGGGGTTAAAAGAAACTGAAACTATGAAGCCTCAAGATTTGATTTCTATAAAACCTATCGTTGCTTCAATAAAGGAATTTTTTGGTTCCAGTCAGCTTTCTCAATTCATGGATCAGATAAATCCTTTGGCTGAACTTACTCATAAGCGTCGTCTTAGTGCTTTGGGTACAGGAGGTCTTTCTAGGGATAGGGCAGGTTTTGAAGTTCGAGACGTTCACTATACCCACTATGGAAGAATGTGTCCTATTGAAACTCCTGAAGGTCCGAATATCGGTCTTATAGTTTCTCTTGCTATTTATGCAAAAATAAACGATTACGGCTTTCTTGAAGCTCCGTATCGAAAAGTTGCTGACGGAAAGGCTACAAAGCAAGTAGATTATCTTACTGCTATGGACGAGGATCGATATTATATCGGACAGGTTTCCGTAGACATGAAAGAAGATGGTAGTTTTGCTTCCGATCATGTTCCTTGTAGAAAAGTGGGAGATTATACTTCAAGATCTCCTAAAGATATTCAATACATGGACGTTTCTCCGCGACAGGTTATTTCGGTTTCTGCAGCTCTTATTCCGTTCCTTGAGCATGATGATGCCAATAGAGCTTTGATGGGATGTAACATGCAGAGACAGGCAGTCCCGCTTTTATTTCCGGAACCTCCACGTGTCGGTACCGGTATGGAACAAAAATGTGCATACGATTCCGGAGTTCTTGTAAAAGCAAAAAATTCCGGAGAAGTTTGCTGGGTAACAAGTGATTTGATAAAGGTAAAAGTTGACGGATCCGATGAAATTGACGAGTATCCGTTGTTGAAATACCAAAGAACAAACCAAGATACTTGTTATCATCAAAGACCTATTGTTTGTGTAGGACAAAAAATCGAAAAAGGTAGTGTTCTTGCAGATGGTCCTGCTACATTCAATGGAGAGTTGGCTCTTGGACGTAACATTCTTGTAGGTTTTGTTCCTTGGAACGGTTATAACTACGAGGACGCAGTTCTTATTTCACAGCGTGTTGTAAAGGAAGATATGTATACTTCCATTCATATTAAAGAATTTTCAATAGATATACGTGAAACAAAACTTGGTCCTGAAAAAATAACAAGAGATGTTCCGAATACAAGTGAAAAAACTTTGGACAATCTTGATAGTGAAGGTATTATCAGAATCGGTGCAAAAGTTAGATCCGGCGATATTCTTGTAGGAAAGGTTACTCCTAAATCTGAAACCGAAACTACTCCGGAGTTTAAGCTTTTAAATTCGATTTTTGGTGAAAAAGCTAAAGAGGTTAGAGATTCTTCTTTGAGAGTTCCTCACGGTGTAGAAGGAACGATTATCGATATTCAACGTTTAAAACGTTCCGAAGGGGATGATTTGAGTCCCGGAGTTGATGAGGTTGTAAAGGTATTTATTGCTATTAAGCGTAAACTTCGTGAAGGTGATAAGATGGCAGGACGACACGGTAATAAGGGTGTTGTTGCAAGGATTTTGCCTGAAGAAGATATGCCTTACTTGGAAGACGGTACACCTCTTGATGTGTGCTTAAATCCTTTAGGAGTTCCATCCCGAATGAATATCGGGCAGATTATGGAATCTGAATTGGGACTTGCAGGTCTTTATCTTGATGAGTGGTATGAGTCGCCGGTATTCCAGTCTCCTTCTAATGAACAAATTGAAAGTAAACTTGAGCAAGCAGGATTTGATAAAACTTCTAAGGCGTGGGTTCACGATGGAAGAACAGGTGAATTGTTCCAAAATCCGGTTTTTGTCGGTGTAATATATTATTTAAAATTACATCACTTAGTTGACGAAAAAATGCATGCTCGTTCTACCGGTCCTTATTCGCTTGTAACTCAGCAACCGCTTGGTGGAAAGGCTCAGTTCGGAGGGCAAAGACTTGGAGAAATGGAAGTTTGGGCATTGGAGGCTTATGGGGCTGCAAATACTTTGCAAGAACTTCTTACGATTAAGTCCGATGATATGACCGGTAGATCTAAGATTTATGAGTCAATTGTAAAAGGAGAACCTTCGTCGCCTGCCGGAGTTCCGGAAGCATTTAACGTATTGGTTCAAGAACTTCGAGGTTTGGCTTTGGATTTCACGATTTATGATGCAAAAGGAAAACAGATTCCTTTAACAGAACGTGATGAAGAACTCATTAACAAGAAAGATTCAAACTTCTAATTAGGAGAAAATAATGCGTGATATTCAAGATTTTGACAGTATTATGATTAAGCTTGCTTCACCGGATACGATTCGTAATTGGTCGTATGGAG
Source organism: Treponemataceae bacterium (assembly GCA_052173655.1). Taxonomy (GTDB): domain Bacteria; phylum Spirochaetota; class Spirochaetia; order Treponematales; family Treponemataceae; genus RGIG9060. The sequence continues at coordinate 203,239 of JBQMYD010000002.1, forward strand.
AAGTAAAAAAGCCTGAAACGATAAATTATCGAACGCTTCGTCCTGAGAAAGACGGTCTTTTTTGTGAACGGATTTTCGGTACGACAAAAGAATGGGAATGCTATTGCGGAAAATTCAAGTCTATACGATACAAGGGTGTAATTTGTGATAGATGCGGAGTTGAGGTTACTCATTTTAAGGTGAGAAGGGAACGTATGGGGCATATTGAGCTTGCCGCGCCTGTTTCACACATTTGGTACTATCGTTCGGTTCCAAGTAGAATGGGTCTTTTGTTAGATCTTCAAGTTGCGGCTCTTAAATCCGTTTTGTATTACGAAAAATACATCGTAATCGATCCGGGTGATACAGATCTTAAGAAAAAACAGCTTCTTTCTGAAGAAGAATATTTTGAAGCTGAAGAGCGTTACGGCGGTTCTTTTTCTGCCGGAATGGGTGCGGAAGCTATAAAAACCTTGCTTGAAAATATCAATCTTGATGAATTGGCTTCTGAACTTAGGCAAAAAATGATTGAAAAGGGAACAAAAAGCGATAAGCGTCTTCTTAAGCGAATAGAAATCGTTGAAAATTTCCGTTCTTCAACCAATAAATGTTCATGGATGATTTTGGATGTAGTGCCTGTGATTCCGCCTGATTTGCGTCCAATGGTACAGCTTGACGGTGGCAGATTTGCTACATCAGATTTGAATGATTTATATAGACGTGTAATCAATAGAAATAATCGTTTGCATAAGTTACAGCAACTTTCCGCTCCAGATATTATTATCAGAAATGAGAAACGTATGCTTCAAGAGGCTGTTGATGCTTTGTTTGACAACTCTAAGCGAAAGAGGGTTGTAAAGGGTGCTGCAAACAGACCTTTGAAATCTATATCAGATCTTCTAAAAGGAAAACAAGGTCGTTTCCGCCAAAATCTTCTTGGAAAGCGTGTTGATTATTCAGGTCGTTCTGTAATTTGTGTAGGTCCTGAGTTAAAAATTTGGCAGTGCGGTGTTCCTACAAAAATGGCTTTGGAATTGTTTAAGCCTTTTATTATGAAAAAACTTGTTGCAAAAGACATCGTTTGTAACGTAAAAAAAGCAAAAATGTATGTTGAGCAGGAAAATGCCGAAGTTTTTGCAATTCTTGATGAAGTTGTAAAAGAACATCCGGTTATGCTTAACCGTGCTCCTACATTGCACAGGCTTGGTATTCAAGCTTTTGAACCTGTCCTTGTTGAAGGAAAGGCTCTTAGACTTCATCCTCTTGTTTGTCATGCTTTTAACGCCGACTTTGACGGAGATCAGATGGCAATTCACGTTCCTCTTACCCAGGCGGCACAGATGGAATGTTGGACATTGATGCTTTCTGCCAGAAACTTGCTTGACCCTGCCAGCGGAAAAACGATTGTTTATCCATCACAGGATATGGTTTTGGGTATTTATTATCTTACAAAGATTAAGCCGAATGCTAAAGGAACTGGTAAGCGTTATAGTTCTGTAAGTGAAGCCTTGCTTGCAGCTGAAACTCATAATCTTGATTGGCAGGCTGAGATTATAGTACCTGCACCTAAAGATTCGCCAAATGCAGATTTTAAAGTCGGGGATTTGATAAAAACAACTGCCGGACGTCTTGTTTTCAATGAAGAAATGCCTGATGAAGTAGCTTATGAAAATATACTTTTGGGTGATAAGGATCTAAAGCGGCTTATTGAAAGAGTATATAAAGAGCAAGGCCCTTGGCTTACCGTTCAGATGCTTGATGCAATTAAGTCTGTAGGGTACAAGTATGCAACTTTTTTTGGTGCTACAATTTCTATGGGAGATATTATTGTTCCTGAAGAAAAGAAAGAAATGATGGAAAAAGCCAATAAAGAAGTTGAAGCTATAATGAAGCAGTATCAGGGTGGACAAATTACTGCTGAAGAACGATACGAGCGAGTTACTAATATTTGGTCAAAAACCAATGATGATCTTGCAAATGTCATGATGGAAAATCTTGCAAAAGATAAGGACGGCTTTAATACAATTTACATGATGGCAACTTCCGGAGCTAGAGGTTCTAGAAATCAGATTAGACAGCTTGCCGGAATGCGAGGTTTGATGGCTAAATCTACAGGTGAAATCATTGAGCTTCCTATTCGTTCAAACTTTAAAGAAGGGCTTTCGGTTATTGAGTTCTTTATTTCAACAAACGGTGCAAGAAAAGGTTTAACGGATACAGCTCTTAAAACTGCGGATGCCGGTTATCTTACAAGACGTTTGGTTGATATTGCACAAGACGTTGTTACTAATGAAGAAGACTGCGGTACCATCAACGGTATTGAATATTCTGCTGTAAAAGATGGGGATGAAACCGTAATTCCGTTGAAAGACAGAATTGTAGGGCGTTTCACTATTGAACGTGTTCTTCATCCGATTTCCGGTGAAATTATTTGTGATGTCAACCAATATATCACGGATGATCTTGCAGAACAAATCGATAAAGCCGGTGTTGAAAAGGTAAAACTTAGAACCGTTCTTACTTGTGAATCAAGACATGGAGTTTGTTGTAAATGCTACGGTAGAAACCTTGCTCATAACAAGATTGTTGATATCGGAGAGGCTGTAGGTATTATTGCCGCTCAATCAATCGGTCAGCCGGGTACTCAGCTTACCATGCGTACGTTCCACGTCGGAGGTACTGCAACAAAAACAACCGAAGATAACAAGATTGTTTCAAAATATCATGGAATAATTCAGAGCCTTACAGGTTCTCATGTTGAAATGGATGACGGTTCATGGCTTTTTACAAGAAAAGGTTCAATGATTATTACCAAGATTGTAAAAGAATATGATATTACTCCTGATATGGAACTTTTTGTAAAGAACGGCAATAAAGTTGCAAAAGAAACTTTGCTTTTTAGCATAAATGGAAAAGAAGAATTTTCTCAAGATATAGCTGCTGTTTCAATTTTAAACAAAAAACTTCTTCTAACCAGTTCTGATATAAAAGTTGAAATAAAAAACGGTTCTACGGTTTATGTTCATGAAGGTGATATAGTTGCAGAGGGTGATACTATTGCAAAATACGATCCGTTTGCAGATCCTATTATTGCAGAATTTTCAGGATATGTTCACTTTGAAGATATAATCGACGGTCTTACTCTTAAAGAAGAAATTGATGAAGATACGGGTAACATTGAAAAAGTAATTACAGATATTCATCTTGATACAAAGATGCCTAGGGTGATTATCACAGATGAGGCAGGAAATGAATTGGGTAATTATGATCTTCCCGGCGGTGCATATCTTCTTGTTGAGGATAATTCTCAAATTACAGAGGGAACTCCTATTGCAAAGACCTTAAAAGAATCTTCAAAAACAAACGATATTACAGGAGGTCTTCCTCGTGTATCTGAATTGTTTGAAGCCAGAAAATCAAAAGATCCTACTGTTCTTGCACAGATTTCCGGAACGGTTCAGTTCAAGGGCGTTGCAAAAGGAAAACGTGAGATTTTAGTTTTGGATAAGTACGGAAAATCATATAATCATCTTGTGCCTATGACTAAGAGAATGTTGGTACGAAGTGGAGATATTGTTGAAGCTGGAGAGCCTTTATGTGATGGTGCAATTAGTCCTCATGATGTACTTGCAATTTTGGGTGAAAATGCTTTGCAGAACTACTTAATGAATGAAATTCAGCAGGTATATCGAGCTCAGGGTGTAACTATCAATGATAAACATATCGGTATTATTGTTCGTCAAATGCTTAGGAAGGTTGAAGTTGTTGCTGTTGGCGATACAAGGTTTATCTATGGCCAGCAAATTGACAAGTATAAGTTCCATGAGGAAAACGAGAGGGTTATAGAAGCCGGTGGAAAACCTGCGATTGCTCGCCCGATGTTCCAGGGTATAACTAAAGCTTCATTGAATATTGATTCGTTTATTTCAGCTGCTTCTTTCCAAGAAACAACTCGTGTTCTTACGAATGCTGCAATTACAGGTGTTTCTGACAGTCTTCGAGGCTTAAAGGAAAATGTAATTATCGGACATATGATTCCTGCCGGAACCGGTATTCGAAATTATAAAAATATAAAACTTTCTGATGATTCAGGTACAGATCTTGATGTTCAGATGGAAGAAATCCTTGAACGCAGAAGACAGGAAGAAGAAATGGAAGCTCAGATTGATGATTCGGGTTTTGATACCGATGAGGTTGAGATTTCCTAAAAGGGTAAAGTAAAAATGAAAAGCAGCAAATAATTTGTTTTATTTGCTGCTTTTTTTATCTGACACAGACAGAGTAAAAGGAGGTTTTTATTGAAAATTATTATTATTTATGCTTCCGTTCATCATAAAAATACCGAAAAATTAATTGAAGAAATTGCAAAAGAAGTTGATATAGATTTTGTGAGCGTTGGCAAAGCTAAAGAAATAGATTTTTCAAAATACGAGATTGCAGGTTTTGCATCCGGTATATACATGGGAAAATTTCATAACTCTATTTTTCGTTTTTTAGGCAAATAAAGAAAATTTGCCTAAAAAACTTTTTGCTGTTTGTACAAGCGGAGTTGGACGCGGAGTTTATGCAAAAAGATTTTCTCTCTATCTTAATCGTAACGGTTTTGATGTTTTAGGGGGATTTGAATGTAAAGGTTTTGATACTTTCGGACTTTCAAAAATATTCGGAGGTTTTGCAAAAGGGCATCCTGATTCCCAAGATGTAAAAAATGCCGTGTTTTTCCTAAAGGATATAATACATTAGGTTTGAGTTTTATTTGAGTAAATTTTACGCTTATTTTTAAATTTCTTCTTAACTTTGCTTGCTTTAAAATTCCATTTTATGTAGAATTATAGTCCGATCCGTATATTTTTTTTCGGATATAATCCGTTGCATTCGGATAAAATCTTTTATTGTTGTTTATCACTTCCGAGAGTGCTGCTTGGAATAATAATAGGAGAAAGGCAAATGCCTACAATAAATCAGTTAATTAGACAAGGTCGTAAGACTGTTTCTGTTGCAACTAAGAGCCCCGCACTTGAGTCTTGTCCACAGAAACGAGGTGTATGCACGCGTGTTATGACTGTTACACCTAAAAAGCCTAACTCAGCTCTTAGAAAGGTAGCTCGTGTTAGATTGAGTAATGGAATTGAAGTTACTGCATATATTCCGGGTATCGGACATAACTTGCAGGAACACTCAGTTGTTTTAATTCGTGGAGGTCGTGTAAAGGATCTCCCCGGTGTTCGTTATCATATCATTCGAGGAACAAAGGATACGCTTGGAGTAGAAGATAGAAAACGAGGACGTTCAAAGTATGGCGCTAAGCGTCCTAAGGCATAAGGAGAACGAAAATGGGTAGAAAAAACAAGTCTATTGATCGTGCTGTAATGCCTGATTCAAAGTATAATTCTGTAGTTATTTCCAAATTCGTTACAAGAATGATGGTTGACGGAAAAAAGGCTACAAGTACAAAGATTATTTATGAAGCTTTAGATACTTTAAAAGCTAAGACTGAAAAAGATCCTCTTGAAGTGTTTTTGAAGGCTTTAGATAATGTAAAGCCTGTTGTGGAAGTAAAATCGAGACGAGTTGGAGGTGCTACATATCAGGTTCCTGTTGAGATCAGAGAAAGCAGAAGAGAAGCTCTTGCAATGCGATGGGTTATAAATGCTGCTCGCTCAAAAAGTGGAAAAGATATGGGTTCACGTTTAGCAACAGAGTTGCTTGATGCGTACAACAATACAGGTTCTGCTTATAAGAAAAAGGAAGATACTCATCGTATGGCAGAGGCTAATAAAGCTTTTGCACATTACAGGTGGTAGAATATTTTTTTTATGGAAAAGGCTGTGGTTTTTTATGCAGCCTTTTTTTTATCAAAATTTATAAAAAAATATTAATGTAACTTGAAAGCTATTGCATGTTTTTCAAAAAAAAGGTATAAAATACTATCTACTTATGGGTGGATGTGGGTTCTATGAGAGTCAAGCGGTTTGTTTTTTTTTAACAGATCGGTAAAATCGTAAAGTTTTGCATAAATATTTTGCAATTCAGGTTTTACAGCCCGTAAATGGTGAAAAATTGACCGTTGGTCAATTTTTATATAAAAGGCATTTGTGGGTACTTGATTGATTCGTGTTAACGAATTGTTACTCAGGGTGCCAGACCGGTCATTAAAGAAAAGTTAATGATGATAGGTGGTTTCCGGAGTTAAGCGGCTTGAAGTTGATAAGCTGACTATTCTCTAAAATAACTAACCAATCTTTTTATTAATTTTTCTCAATGGAAAAACTTTGTGTGTTGAATGTAAATTTTTGTTTGAAGTTTTCATTCTTTATATACAACACAAATATTATATTTTTTTTACTGCCTTTAATCTGGTAAGGAGGATCAAATGGCAAAGGAAAAGTTTGAGAGAACTAAGCCGCACATGAACGTAGGTACAATCGGCCACGTTGACCATGGTAAGACAACTCTTTCTGCGGCAATCACAATGCATTGTGGTAAGAAATTCGGCGACAAAGCATTGAAGTATGATGAAATTGATAATGCTCCGGAAGAGAAGTCTCGCGGTATTACAATTAACACTCGTCACCTTGAGTATCAGTCTGACAAAAGGCACTATGCTCATATCGACTGTCCGGGTCACGCAGACTATGTAAAAAACATGATTACAGGTGCTGCTCAGATGGATGGAGCTATTCTTGTTGTTTCTGCTCCGGATTCGGTTATGCCGCAAACAAGAGAGCATATCTTGCTTGCTCGTCAGGTAGGTGTTCCAAAGATTATTGTATTCTTGAACAAGGTTGATCTTTTGGATGATCCTGAGCTTCTTGAATTGGTAGAAGCTGAAGTTCAGGAAGTTTTAGAGTCTTATGGATATCCTGCGGATACTCCTATTGTTAAAGGTTCTGCTTTTAAGGCTCTTTCAGAAGGTGCTACTGCTGAAGATACTGCTTGTATTGATGAGCTTTTGGAAAAAATGGATAATTATTTTGATGATCCTATTCGAGATCAGGATCTTCCTTTCTTGATGCCTATTGAAGACGTATTTACGATTTCCGGCCGAGGTACTGTAGTTACAGGAAGAATCGAGCGTGGTGTAATTAATCTTAACGATACTGTAGAAATCGTAGGTATTAGACCTACTACCAGCACTGTATGTACCGGTATTGAAATGTTTCAAAAGACATTGGATCAGGGAATTGCAGGCGATAATGTTGGTATTCTTCTTAGAGGAATTGAAAAGAAAGATGTTGAAAGAGGACAGGTTCTTGCAAAACCTAATACAATTCATCCTCATACAAAATTTGAGGGGCAGATTTACGTTCTTTCTAAGGAAGAAGGTGGACGACATAGTCCGTTCTTTTCAGGATATCGACCGCAGTTTTATTTTAGAACAACGGATATCACAGGTACTGTAACGCTTCCGTCAGGAGTTGATATGGTAAAACCTGGTGATAACGTAAAAATTCTTGGTGAATTGATTCATCCGGTTGCTATGGATAAGGGATTGAAGTTTGCTATCCGTGAGGGTGGACGAACAATCGCTTCCGGTCAGGTAACTGATGTTAAGGAATAATTGATTTGTGGATGAGATGAAAGAGTTGTCTTTCATCTCAATTCCTGGAGGAAAAATGGCTACTGAAAAGATTCGTGTCAGACTCAGAGCTTTTGATGTTGAGTTGATCGATCAGAGTGCAAAATCCATCGTGCAGACTGTGCAGAAAGCTGGATGTAAGGTTTTAGGACCTGTTCCGCTTCCTACCAGAATTAATAAGATAACCGTTTTGCGTTCGCCTCACGTAAATAAAAAATCACGTGAACAATTTGAAATGAGAACTCATAAACGGCTTATTGATATCATTGAACCGTCTTCGGACGTTATGGATTCATTGATGAAGCTTGAATTGCCTGCTGGTGTTGATGTAGAAATTAAACAGTAATTTTTTACTGTTAAATAAAACAGTACGGTTTCTAGGATCAAGAAATGGCGGCTGAATAAGTTTAAGAAAAGAGATTTTTTCTCTTTTAAGGAGAATATCAGAATGAAAGGTCTGATTGCAAAAAAGATTGGTATGACCCAGGTTTTCGACGAAGACGGTAAACTTACACCGGTTACCGTGATCCGCGTTGATCCTAATACGGTTATTGCCAAAAAGACAAAAGAAACTGCCGGATATGATGCTGTTGTTTTAGGTGTTGAAGAATTAAAACAAAATAAAGTATCCAAATCTTACGCAGGGCAGTTTTCTGAAAATGTTACGCCAAAGCGAAATTTGAAGGAATTTCGAGATTTTGATGCGGAAGTATCAGTTGGTGATGAAATTGGGGTAGAATTACTCGAAGGAACTTACTATCTTGATGTTACTGCTACGTCAAAAGGTAAAGGTTTTCAAGGTGTAATGAAGCGTTGGGGTTTCCATGGTGGTAGAAGTACTCATGGTTCAAAATTTCATCGTGAACCTGGTGGAACCGGACAATGTACGTCTCCCGGACGCACCTTTAAAAATGTAAAGATGCCGGGTCGAATGGGACGGGAGAGAATTACAGTTCAGAATCTTAAAGTTGTAAAAATTGATCCTGAACTAAAAGTAGTTATGGTTCGCGGGGCAGTTCCCGGGAATAAAGATTGTACGCTGATCATCAAGTCTGCGGTAAAAAAAGAATTCTAACGACGGAGAAGGCAAATGGAAAAGAAAGTCTATTCAGTTGATGGAAAAGAGATTCGCAAAATAGCTCTTGATGATAAGGTATTCGGTCTTCCGGTAAACGAAGATGTTATCTACTATGCCATCAATAACGAACTAGCTAATATGCGTTTAGGTACAGCTTGTACTAAAGATAGGTCTGAAGTTCATGGTAGTAATGCTAAACCTTACAGACAGAAAGGTACGGGTAATGCTCGTCGCGGTGATAAAAAATCACCTCTTGTTAGAGGCGGCGGTGTAATTTTTGGGCCTAAACCGAGAGATTTCAGTTTTACTTTACCTAAAAAGGTTAAGAGATTGGCAATGAAGTCTATTTTGAGTTTAAAAGCTCAAGATGATAGGCTTACGATTGTAGAGGATTTTACTGTAGAGAGCGGAAAAACGAAAGATCTTGCAAGTGTTCTTAAAAATTTTGTAAAAGATGAATATAGGGTCGTTATTGTTCTTAAGGACAATGATGAATTGATAAAACGAGCCGGAAAAAATATTCCTACCGTTTCATTCCTTTCTTACAACCGCTTGAGAGCTCATGATTTGTTTTACGGACAAAGGATTATTATGCTTGAAAGTGCAGCTAAAAACCTTGCAGATTTCTATAAGGAGGCTGAATAATGATGTTTGAAGATGTCCTTATAGAGCCTGTGTTGTCTGAAAAAGCAACCTTGCTTCGTGAAGAGGGAAAGTATGTTTTTAAAGTACATCCTGATGCGAATAAGTATGAGATCAAGGAAGCAGTTAGTAAACTTTTTAATGTAAAAGTTTTGAGATGTACTGTTTTGAATGTTGGTGGAAAAGTTAAACGGGTAAGATCTAAACCCGGAAAAACATCCAGTTGGAAGAAAGCGATCGTCAGACTTGCTCCTGGCGAAACCATTAAGGTATTCGAGGGTGTTTAACCCTTCGATACATTTAATAAGGGGAACCTAAATGGCTCTTAAAGTATATAAGCCGATCACTGCAGGTACGAGAACTCGAATCGATTTGCAGAGAGATGAATTGACCGCAGATAAGCCTGAAAAGAGTTTATCATCAGGTCTAAAATCACACGGCGGACGCGGTGCCGGAGGACGTATTTCTGTACGGCATCAGGGCGGCGGTCATAAGAGAAAGTATCGTGTGATTGATTTTAAAAGGGATAAATATGGAATTCCCGGAACGGTTCGGACTATCGAGTATGATCCGAATAGAAGTGCCAATATTGCATTAATTTTCTATGCTGACGGTGAAAAGAGGTATATTCTTGCACCAAAAGATCTTAGAGTTGGGCAAAAAATTCTTTCCGGAAAGGACGCTTCTCCTACTGTGGGAAATGCGTTGCCTCTTGATTCTATCCCTGTTGGATTTACTGTGCATAATATCGAGTTAACGCTTGGTCGTGGTGGACAGTTAGCTCGATCAGCCGGAGCGAGTGCGGTTGTTGCTGCAAAAGAAGGTGATTATGTTACTATTCGTCTTCCATCCGGTGAAGTTCGAAAAATTCATAAGAACTGTTATGCGACAATCGGTGTTGTTGGTAATGAAGATCGTATGAATACACAATTGGGTAAAGCTGGTCGCAGTAGATGGAGAGGTATAAGACCTTCCGTTAGAGGTATGGCTATGAACCCTGTTGATCACCCATTGGGTGGTGGTGAAGGCGCTGGAAAAGGACGTAACCCTGTTACTCCTTGGGGACAGCCTTGTCGCGGATATAAAACCCGTAACAAGCGTAAGGTTTCAAACAATTTTATTGTTTCACGCCGAAAGAAGTAGAATAGGAGATAACCGTGTCAAGATCTGTTAAAAAAGGCCCTTTTATTGAAAAGAGTCTTTATAAAAAGGTTATTGAAATGAACAAGGAAGCTGACAGAAAGATTATTAAAACTTATTCTCGATGCTCCACAATTATACCGGAAATGGTTGGAAATACTATTTCTGTGTATAACGGTAAGGCTTGGATCCCCGTATATGTAACAGAAAATCTCGTAGGTCATAAACTTGGCGAGTTTGCTCCTACACGTACGTTCCGTGGTCATGCCGGTTCTGATAAGAAGGCAGGTAGATAGAATGGCTGTAAAAAATGGATATGTAGCCGTTACAAAATTCCTTATCGCATCGCCTACAAAGGTTCGTCCTGTGGCAAATGTTGTAAAAGGGAAAACCTGTTCGGAGGCTATGGCAATTTTGGAAAATATGCCGCAAAAGGGTGCAAATTTGATATATGGGACTTTAAAGTCTGCTGTTTCAAATGCACTTTATGCAAATAAAAAGCTTGATGAAGATATGCTTTATGTAAAAGAGATCAGAGTTGATGAAGGTCCTAGGCTGAAGCGAGTTTGGTTCAGAGGTAAGGGACGAGCTGATATGCTTTTAAAACGTATGTGTCATATTTGCATCGTAGTTGATGAAAAGGCGGGGGAATAACGTGGGACAGAAAGTAAATCCTATCGGATTGCGCCTGGGAATTAATAAGACATGGCAGTCGCGTTGGTATGCAGATCCTCGTGAATATGCAGATTTTCTGCACGAAGATCTTAGAATCAGAAAGATGATTCTTGCATTACCGGAGTGTAACAATGCTGATATTGCAGAGGTTGAAATTATACGTCATCCTCAGCGGGTTACTATTGTTATTCATACAGCCCGACCTGGTGTAATCATTGGTGTTAAAGGTGCCAATATTGAAAAAATTGGTGCGGAAATTCAAAAGCAATTAACAAAAAAAGTTCAGATTAAGATCAAGGAAATCAAGCATGCTGAAGTAAATGCTTCGTTAATTGCACAGAATATTGCCAGACAACTTGTGAATAGAGCGTCTTTTAGAAAGGTTTTGAAACAAGTTTCTAGTAATGCTATGAAAAGTGGTGCTCAAGGAATTAAAATTCGATTGAGTGGTCGCCTTGGTGGTGCTGATATGTCTAGGACGGAAGAGCATAAAGAAGGTAGAGTGCCGCTTCATACTTTACGTGCTGATATTGATTATGGATTCGCTGAAGCACATACTACATACGGAAAGACCGGTGTTAAAGTGTGGGTTTACAACGGAATGATGTATGGACGCGAACAAAATGAGGATGCCGGACAGCTTCTCAAAAAACATCGTGACCGCACTGAACGTTCGGAAAATACCGAAAAATCGGAAAAACCGTCTCGTTCTAATCGCGGTGCTAAATCTTCAAGGAGTTAGTCATGCCACTTAGTCCTAAAAGAGTTATGCATCGTAAGGTGCAGCGTGGAAGAATAGATGAAAACGCTACTCGCGGATGCAATGTAGATTTTGGGGATATAGCACTGGTTGCTTTAGAACCAATTTGGTTGTCTGCACGACATATCGAAGCTGCCCGTGTTGCTTTGAACAGAAAAATCAACCGTAGGGGTCAGGTTTGGATTCGCGTTTTCCCGGATAAGCCGATTTCAAAAAAACCTGCAGAAACAAGGCAGGGTAAGGGTAAGGGGGCTCCGGAGTTTTGGGCTGCCGTTATAAAACCCGGTCAAATTCTTTTTGAAATTGGCGGAGTTGATTTGGCTATAGCTGAAGAGGCAATGAGGCTTGCAGGAAGTAAACTTCCTATAAAGACAAAAGTTGCTTATCGTAACGAAGTTCTGTAAGGAGTAATATAGATGGCAAAAAAAGAAAAAGAACTGTCTTATTCCGAACTCGTTGCTAAGCGGAATGAGCTGAAAAAGAAGTACATGGATTTGAGATTCCAGATGGTAATCGGCCATGTGGATAATCCTTTGCAAAAGCGTACTATGCGAAGAGAAATCGCAAGAATGAATACGTTAATCCGCCAAAAAGAATTGGCAGGACAGGATAAGTAGGAGCTGACTCGTGGAAGAACAAGTAGTTCAGAACAAGCCTGCAAAAAAATCTTTTGTTGGTATTGTTACAAGTGACAAAATGGATAAAACTATTGTAGTTTCTGTAGCAACAAAAAAGATGCACAGGCTTTATAAAAAGTATGTAACCCGTGTCAAGAAATGCAAGGCACATGATGAGAGTAATGAGGCACATGTAGGTGACCGTGTTCGTATCGTTGAATGTCGACCTCTTAGCAAAGATAAATGCTGGAGACTTGTAGAAATCGTTGAACGAGCAAAGTAATTAGGAGAAGGTAAAATGATTCAGATGCAAACAAATTTGAACGTTGCTGATAACTCCGGTGCAAAGCTCGTTCAGTGTATAAAAGTAATAGGTGGTTCCCATCGTCGATATGCCAGCATTGGTGATGTTATTGTTGTAGCTGTAAAGGATGCAATTCCTACATCTACAATAAAAAAGGGTTCAATTGAAAAGGCTGTAATCGTTAGGATTGCTAAAGAATATCGTAGACCGGATGGAACTTATATTCGATTTGATGACAATGCATGTGTTTTGGTCGATGCAAGTAAAAATCCAAAAGGTAAACGTATTTTTGGACCGGTAGCTCGAGAGCTTCGTGATATGGATTATATGAAAATCGTATCTTTGGCTCCGGAAGTTCTATAAGGAGAAATTACTATGCAAAAGAAAGTAAAAATTCATAAAGATGACCTTGTAGAAGTTATCGCTGGTAAAGATAAGGGAAAACGGGGAACAATTCTAAAAGTAATCAGAGATGATGACAGGGTAATTGTTTCCGGTGTTAACCTTGTTAAGAAGGCAATGCGAAAAAAGAATAATCAGGATCGCGGGGGAATTTCTGAAATTGAAGCTCCTCTCAACATTTCAAATGTTGCAATTGTTTGCAAGAAATGTGGTCCTACTCGCATTGGATATAAAATTGATGGCGACAAAAAAAATCGTGTATGTCGCAAATGTGGAGAAACTCTATAATGAGTAATTACGTACCCCGGCTTAAGAAAGTCTATAAAGACACTATCGCCCCAGAGTTGTTCAAAGAACTTGGATACTCTTCAAAAATGCAAGTTCCTACAATAAAAAAAGTTGTAGTTAGCATGGGTGTAGGCGAGGCTCTCACAAACAAGAAACTCCTTGATGCCGCAGTGAATGACTTAACTGCTATAACAGGTCAAAAGGCTGTAAAAACAAGGGCAAAAAAATCTATTGCAAATTTCAAGCTTCGTGAGGGCAATGAGGTTGGTGTAATGGTAACATTGCGAGGAAATCTTATGTATGAATTCCTCGATCGTTTGATCAATGTTGCATTACCTCGTGTAAAGGATTTCCGTGGTATCAAACCTAACGGGTTTGACGGGCATGGAAATTATTCCCTTGGTATCACAGAGCAGATTATTTTCCCTGAAATTGACTTTGATAAAATCGAAAAAGTTTCCGGATTAAATGTAAACATCGTTACTAGTGCTTTAACAGATAACGATGCTAGGGCTCTTCTTATCAAGTTTGGTATGCCATTTAGGAAATAAGAGAGGACTTCATGGCTAAAAAATCAATGATTATAAAGGCACAGCGTACAGCTAAACACAGTACACGTAGAGTGAACCGTTGTCAGGTATGCGGAAGACCCAGAGGATACTTGCGAAAATTTAAAATGTGTCGTATTTGTTTCCGTAAGTTAGCAAGTGAAGGCTTGATTCCGGGTGTAACAAAATCCAGTTGGTAGTAAGGAGATAGAAGATGAGCGTTTCAGACCCGATAGCAGATATGCTTACCAAGGTTAGGAATGCGGCAATGGCCCGCCACGACAAGGTAGACGTTTCTACTTCCAAACTAAAATTGGAAATCGTGAAAATCCTAAAAACTGAAGGGTATATAAAGAATTTTAAGAAAGTAAGTCAGGATGGTATTAACGTAATTCGTATTTTCTTAAAATATGATGAGAAAAACGAACCTGTAATTCATGGAATCGAAAAGATTTCAACACCGGGTAGACGTGTTTACTCTGGCTACAAAGATTTACCGCGTATGTACAACGGATACGGTACAGTCATTGTTTCAACTTCTGTCGGTGTTACAACCGGAAAGAAAGCGGCTGAAAAAATGGTTGGCGGTGAGTTGATTTGCAATGTATGGTAGGAGGAAGTAATGTCAAGAATCGGTAAACTTCCTGTTGCTATTCCGGCAGGAGTAAAAGTTAGTGCAGCCGGCAATGTAATTACTGTTGAAGGTCCAAAAGGAAAATTGACGCAGAATTACAGCGATTTGGTTGTGATAGAGATAAAAGATTCTTCTGTAATTGTAACAAGAGCTAATGATACAAAACCTGCCCGTGCAGCACACGGTTTGTATAGAAATCTTATTAACAATATGGTTATTGGGGTTTCTGCTGGTTTTACAAAAAATCTTGTTATTAATGGTGTAGGTTATCGTGCTGAAGTTCAGGGAAACAAACTTGTAATGAACCTTGGATATTCTAATGATTTTATTGCAACAATTCCTGCTAATTTAACGGTAACTTCCGATGGTCAGGGAAAAATCTCTATTTCGGGAATTGATAAACAGGCTGTCGGCGAGTATGCGGCTGATATTAGAAAGCTTCGAGGACCTGAACCTTATAAGGGAAAGGGTATTAGATACGAAACTGAAACTATCAGACGAAAAGTCGGTAAGTCCGGTGTAAAATAAGGTTGTTGTGATATGATTAGGAAACTTAATGATAAAGATAGAAAGCGCCTTAAGAGGAAGATTCACATCCGCAAAAGATTGCACGGAACTGTTGAACGTCCGCGAATGACTGTTACAAGAAGTAATTGTAACATATATGTGCAGATTATAGATGACGATGCAGGAAATACACTTGCTTCAATTTCGACTCTTGAAAAAGAGTTTGCATCGTTGAAAGCTAATAAGGAAGGTGCTGCAAAATTAGGTGAAGCATTTGGAAAGCGAATTCTTGATAAGAATATCAAGACTGTCGTTTTTGATAGAAACGGATATCTCTACCATGGCGTAGTGAAGGCTCTTGCTGACGGTGCTCGCAAGGCTGGTGTAGAATTCTAGGAGAAACTATGGATCACCAGAAAAATTTTGATAGAGATCAGCCAAAAGAAAAAGAATTTGTTGAAAAACTTATAAAACTAAACCGAACTGCAAAAGTAGTTAAGGGTGGAAGACGATATTCGTTTTCAGCATTGACAGTTGTTGGCGATAAAAAAGGTAAGGTTGGCTTTGGTTTTGGGAAAGCTAACGATGTTACGGAAGCTATCAGGAAGAGCATTGATAAGGCTAAAAAAAGTATGATAACAGTTCCGATAAAAAATGGAACTGTACCGCACGAAATTCAAGCTGAATTCAAGGGATCTTCCGTGTTGTTAAAACCTGCTTGTTCCGGTACCGGAATTATTGCAGGGGGTCCTGTTCGGGCTGTTTTGGAAGCTGCCGGTGCAACGGATGTTATGTCCAAGTCTTTGGGGTCAAGTACGTCCGTGAATGTGGTTAGAGCAACGTTTGAATGTATAAAGAATTTAATGGATGCTCGTGAAGTTGCAAAAAACAGAAGCAAGACGTTAAAGGATCTGTGGGGATAGCACTATGGCAAAAAAAGTTAAGGTTACTTTAATAAAAAGTACTATTGGACAAAAACCTGCTAAACGAGCTACCGTAAGAAGTCTTGGTTTGAGAAAAATCAATTCTTCTGTGGAACATGAACTTAATCCTTCTATTGAGGGAATGATAGCTTCCGTTTCGCATCTTGTAAAATGTGAGGAGTTGAACTGATGTCAGATTTTGTTCTTAATGCACCGTACGGAGCAAACAAAAAAGCTCGCCGTGTTGGACGAGGACAGGGTTCCGGTTTGGGTTCAACAGCCGGTAAAGGAAACAAGGGACAACAGTCCCGTTCCGGCGGAAAGACGTATGTAGGATTTGAAGGCGGACAGATGCCTCTTTACAGACGTGTTGCTATGAGAGGATTTTCAAATTATCCATTCAAAAAGGAATACGCTGTTTTCAATCTTAGAGATATTGAGGCTAAGTATGATAATGGTGAGACTGTAAATGTTGAGTCATTGGTTTTGAAAGGTTTGTTGAAAAAAGCAAATCTTCCGGTAAAAATTTTAGGAAATGGAGATATTACAAAAAAACTTACTGTTTCTGTAGATAAGCTTTCTGCATCGGCAAAAGATAAAATCGAAAAAGCCGGCGGTTCAGTAGTTGATTGTGGTGTCAAAGTTTTAGATAAGTAATTGCAGGATATAGATAATGGCTAACAATGCATTTGTAAATATGTTTAAGATAAAAGAACTCAGACAAAGGATCTTTTTTACTTTTATCATTCTTGCTGTTTTTCGATTAGGAAGTGTGTTAACAATACCGGGAATAAATCCTCAGGCTTTGACAACATATTTTGAACAGATGACGAAGGGAAATGCATTTGTTGACTATATGGACTTTTTTGCCGGCGGAGCCTTCTCAAATTTCTCTATATTTATGTTAGGTGTAATGCCCTACATTTCAATGCAGATTATTTTGCAGTTGGCTCTGATTATTTTTCCGACATTAAAAAGAATTGCACAGGAAGATGGAGGACAAAAAAGAGTTCAAAAATGGACCAGAGTAGGAACCGTTTTTGTGTGTTTACTGCAGTCAATGGCGGTAACAATATACGCTTCCAGTATTCCTGAGGCAATTGTAATTTCAAATGTTTGGTTGTTTAAAATCATAGCTATGATTTCGGTAACGACCGGTACAATGGTTACAATTTGGCTTGGAGAACAGATAACATCCCGTGGTATCGGTAACGGAATTTCAATGTTAATTTTTGCAGGTATCGTTGCAAGAATTCCTTCAGCAGTGTGGGAATTGATACGAATGGTAAAAAATTCGGAAATTAACGTTGTTTTCGTAATTGTTGTCATATTGATGTTCGTTGCAATTATTGCTCTTGTTGTTTATGAACAACAAGGTCAGCGAAAAATTCCTGTTCACTATGCAAAACGCGTTATCGGACGCAGAATGTATGGCGGGCAGAGTACTTATATTCCATTTAAAATTAATCCGTCGGGAGTTATCCCTGTAATTTTTGCATCTTCTTTCTTGACGTTCCCATTACAAATCGCGACTAGTTTGGGACCGAATGTCAGATGGTTGAGCAAACTTGCAGCATTCCTCGCTCCTAATGGAATCTGGTATAATGTCTTCTTTGTTCTTTTGATTGTATTTTTTGCTTATTTTTATACCCAGGTTACTTTAAACCCTACAGAAATTGCAAAAAATATCAGAGAAAACGGAGGTTCAATTCCGGGTATTCGGACGGATAAAATGGAAGAATACATGCAGAAAGTTTTGAATCGGCTCGTGCTGCCGGGTTCATTATACCTTGCTGTAATTGCTGTTTTGCCGACAATCATACAGAATCTTTTTGGATTTCCTTCATCTATTTCAATGTTGATGGGAGGAACTTCCTTGTTGATTCTTGTTGGTGTTGACTTGGACACAATGAGTCAGGTAGAAGCTTTCATGAAGATGCATCATCAAGATGGATTGGTAAAAAAAGGCAAGTTGCGATCAAGAAATCTGTAGTTTTTTGGTCAGATTGGTAGAATAACTTAAAAAAATAGTGTTTAATAGACAGTATCGGATTACTTTTTAATTCGGTGTCTTATTACTGTTTAGGTATCCGGAGGATATTATGAAAGTACGAACCAGCGTTAAGCCCATTTGCGATAAGTGTAAGGTTATCAAAAGATTCGGAGTTGTTCGAATTGTTTGTACAAATCCAAAACACAAGCAGAGACAGGGTTGAGGAGTAATAGATGGCTCGAATTGCGGGAGTTGACCTCCCTAATAAACATGTCAATATAGCATTGACCTATATTTTTGGTATTGGACGTTCGTCAGCAGAAGAAATTTGTAAAAAAGCAAATATTGATCCTAACAGAATGATGAATGACCTTTCACAGGATGAAGTTGGTACCTTGAGATCTCTTATAGACGGTGAATACAAGGTAGAAGGAAGACTTAGATCCGAGATAGGATTGAACATCAAGCGACTTATGGATATTGGTTGTTACCGCGGACTTCGTCATAGAAAGGGATTGCCTGTTAACGGACAACGTACACGAACTAATTCTCGCACCCGCAAAGGTAAGAAAAAAACCGTTGCAGGAAAGAAGAAGTAATACCTAAGTGGAGGATGTAAATTGGCAACTGTAAAGAAAAGAAAAGAAAAGAAAAGTGTTTACGAGGGAAATGTATATATTCAGGCTACGTTTAATAACACAATCGTAACAATTACAGACCTTAATGGAAATGCTTTAGCTTGGGCTTCTTCCGGCGGTCTGGGATTTAACGGAGCAAAAAAATCAACTCCGTTTGCAGCTCAGACTGTTGCCGAAACTGCAGTACAAAAGGCTGCAAGTTACGGTTTGCGTGAAGTTCATGTTTATGTAAAAGGACCTGGTGTTGGACGGGAATCAGCTGTTCGCTCTCTTGGTAATATGGGACTTAAAGTTAAATCAATTAGTGATGTAACTCCAATCCCACATAATGGATGTCGTCCTAAGAAGACACGCCGTATTTAGTAGTAAGGAGTTATAATACAATGGGAAGAAGCAATCAGGCTCTTTTGAAGAGATGTAAGGCTTTAGGGATCAGCCCTGTTGTTATGGGTTATACAAAAGAGTCTAAACGAAATCAGAAAGTAACAAGAAAGAAGAAGTCTGAATATGGTATTCAGCTTAACGAAAAGCAAAAAGTTAAGTTTATCTACGGTGTTCAAGAAAGACAGTTTAGACGTTATTACGTATTGGCTACAAAAAGATCCGGAGCTACGGGTGTAATGTTCCTACAGATCTTGGAAACCAGACTTGATAATGTTGTTTATCGTCTTGGCTTTGTAAAAACAAGAAATGAAGCTCGTCAGATGGTAAGCCATGGTCATGTTACCGTAAACGGCAAAAAAGTTGACATAGCTTCCAGTTTAGTGGAAGTGGGGGACGTGATTTCAATTCGAGAATCAAGCAAGAACTCTAAAGGAATAAAAAATATTCTTTTAGCAAACGGTAATAGAGCTGTTCCGGCTTGGCTTGAAGTAGATAGAGATAACTTTACGGGAAAGGTTTTGAATTTACCGCTAAAAAGTGATATTGACTTTGATGTAAAAGAAAATCTCATAGTTGAATTCTATTCAAAGTAAGGAGTTAGAATGGCCCGCAAAAATCTGCTTAAAGAGTTTAAAAAACCTAAGGGGATTTCTTTTGAACATGGAGAAGAAACGCCTAATTACGGAAAGTTTTTGGCTTATCCATTTGAACCAGGTTTTGGTACTACCGTAGGAAATACGTTACGCAGAGTGTTGTTGTCTTCAATTCAGGGCTATGCCGTTAGTTCTGTAAGGATAACTTCTTATGATGCAGATGACGTTCCTCATGTAATTTCAAGTGAATTTGAAACAATCCCAAATGTTGTTGAAGATACCTTGGAAGTTTTGAATAGTATAAAGCAACTCAGATTAAAACTTGCCGATGACGTTGAACAGGAAACTTTCATGTTTGAGTTTAATGGCCCGGGTGAAGTTTCTAGCGATATGTTCAGCCAAGGCACACAGCTTGAGGTTTTTACAAAAGGCTTGCATCTTTTTACAATGATGGAAGGTGCACATATTGAATTTGAAGTTCAGGTTGAGTTGGGACGCGGATATGTAACTGCTGAAACTAATGCTGAAAATATTGATATTGTCGGAACCATTCCAATGGATGCGATTTTTACTCCGATTAAGAAAGTTAAGTATGCTATAGAGCCGTGTCGTGTAGGACAGAGAAATGATTATGATAAACTTGTGCTGGAAATTTGGACAGACGGTTCAATCACTCCTGAGAATGCTTTAAGTGAAGCTGCAAAAATTTCAAAGGATCATTTTTCGATTTTTGTTAATTTTAATGATACTGAAATTAATAGTAGTGAAGAAGTCAGTGAAATTTCTGAAAGAACACAAATCATTTTAAGTACTCCGGTTGAAGAACTTGAGCTTTCAGTACGTTCCGTAAACTGTTTAAAAAATGCACAAATTAAGAATATCGGGGAATTGACACGTAAAACGGAAGATGAAATTGCTAAAACTAGAAATTTTGGAAAAAAGAGTTTAGCTGAAATTAAGGAAAAACTTCAGGAATGGGGACTCAGCCTTGGTATGACGGATTACAGTCATTTAAATGATACAAATTTATCAAAGAAGGATTAAAATATGAATCATAAAAGCGGATTTAATGCACTTTCAAGGAATACTTCTCATCGCCGTGCAATGTTGCGTAATATGGCTACTTCACTTTTTAGATATGAACGTATTACTACAACAAAGGCTAAGGCCCGGGAAGTGAGAAAATGTGCTGAGAAGTTAATTACTCGTGCGAAAGTTGACAATGTTCATAGCCGCCGTGAAGTTGCAAAATTCATACAAGATGAAATTGTTTTAGCAAAACTTTTTACGAATATTGCTCCACGTATGAACAGTCGTGCCGGTGGATATACAAGAATGTTTAAACTTGGTTTTAGACAAGGGGATGCTGCAGATATTGTAATTCTTGAGTTGGTTGATTATCAGCTTGGCGGTGATAAAAAAGCATCAAAAGATAAAAAAGCCGATGAAAAAAAGACAACTTCAAAGAAAACTAATGACAAAAAGGCTTCTACAAAAAAAGCTCCAAAAGCTGAAAAACCTGCAAAGATTGAAAAAGTAGAGGAGCCAAAAGCAGCTGACACATCGAATGTTGCCGAATAATTTGAAAAGGAGTACGTTATGTCAAAATCACATCGTGGAAAGGGTATCCGAGATCAGGTTGCACACGGACGTGGACTTTGCGGTCGTTGCAAGAAAGATGGGATAAAAGTTCTTTACGAACACGAAATTGACGGACAGAAAGTAAAGATTTGCAAATATTGCAAGGCTGCTATAAAAAACGGTAAGGCTGTTTAATTTTATAGTTTTCTGAACGGATAAAAGGAGCTACCTTCAGTTAGAGATTGAAGGTAGTTTTTTTTTACGATACAATACGATAGAATGAGCGATAAATAAGTGGAAAATAAAAATCGGGATATATCTGAAAATGAAAAACTCAAGAGCAAAATAGCTTGTAAAGAGGACGAAGCTGAGTGTTTAAAAAGCGATTTTATGCCGGATGAAAAAAATATCTGTGAAACTGATCATAAAACAAAATCTATTTTAGATAATAAAACCATTTGCAAATCCGGGGTAGTTGCAATTGCCGGGCGAGCTTCCGTAGGAAAATCTACTTTTTTGAATGTTGCCAGTGGAGAAAAAATTTCAATTGTTTCTACAGTACCACAAACAACAAGAAATTCTGTTAAGGGGATTGTGAATACATCATTAGGACAATTGGTTTTTATTGATACGCCGGGTTTTCATAATTCAGAAAAAAAATTGAACAAAAAATTACGTTCCGTTTCAAAAGAGCAGTTGGAAAGTTCCGATGCAATTTTATATCTTTTGGATGCTTCAAGATTACCGGGAGAAGAAGAAAATTTTACTGCAGATCATATAAAACCTTATGCGAACAAGACTGTAATCGGAATAAATAAAATAGATTTGCCGGAAGCTGATAGTAAAAAATTACGAGCTTTTATTAAAGAAAAACTTCCAATGATAAGTCCTGATAGGATTTTTGATTTGTCCGCAAAAGAGGACAACGGTATAAATTCTGTGCTAAAAGCTTTATTTGAATTTGCCTGTGAATCTTCAGCCTTGTATCCTGAAGAGTTTTATACGGATCAAGAAGTTGACTTTAGAATTGCCGAAATTATAAGAGAACAAGCTATTAACAGATTATTTGATGAAATTCCTCATGCTCTTTATGTTGAAATTTCCGATATGGAAATGAGGAAAAACAATAGGGAGCTTTGGATTCGTGCTTTTATTGTTGTTGAAAGAGAAAGCCAAAAGGGTATTGTTATCGGAAAATCTGCTTGTATGATAAAAACTATACGGATTGAATCTCTAAAAGCCTTACGCAAAATTTTTGATTATAAGATAGATTTGGATTTGCAGGTAAAAGTGAACAAAAATTGGCGGCAAAAGGATTTTATTCTTTCAAAATTAATACGATAAATTTAAAATGAATGATTTGAAAACTTATTTCAACTGTAATATATGTCCGAGGCAATGCGGAGCAAACAGAAATGATGGAAATACCGGTTTTTGCCAACAAACTGCAAAATTAAAGATTGCTGTAGCTTGCATTCACTTTGGAGAAGAACCTCCAATAAGTGTGCTCAATGGATCGGGAACAATTTTTATTACAGGGTGCAATTTAGGCTGTTCATTTTGTCAAAATTATCAAATATCGCAAAAAAATATGGGAAAAGAAATTTCAACTGAGGAGTTTGCACGGATTTGTATTCTTTTGCAGGAGTCTTTTGCTGAAAATATAAATATTGTAACCGGTTCTCATGTAATTCCTGCCTTGTCGGAAGGTTTAAAAAAAGCAAAGAAATTGGGCTTAAAAATACCTGTTTGCTGGAATTCTTCAGGATACGAAAGTATTGAAGCTCTTGAAATGCTGGAAGACTTGGTAGATATTTGGCTTCCTGATATGAAAACCTTGAACTCCGTAATCAGTGCTGAAGTTTTTTCTGCGAAAGATTATCCGAGTGTAACTAAAAAATCTATCAAATGGATGATAAATCATGCACCGTTAAAATTTGAAACAGTAAAAACGATACAGGATAAAAAAACTATAAAAAGATTCGGTGGAAATAAAATCGAAAAAATGACTAGCGGTGTAATAATCAGACATCTTGTGCTACCCGGCAGACTTGACGATACAAGGATGGTTTTAGACTGGCTAAAAATTCATGCCGACGACAGGGCGTGCATTTCTTTAATGAGTCAGTATACTCCGGTGAAATTCAGCCCGCAAGAAGCAAAAAAACGAGAGAGTTCTTTAAAAAGTTTTCAGCACAGGCTCATGAATGATTCGGAATTCTGTCAAATACAAAAAATGATAAGCGAATATGATTTTTCACATTTGTTTTATCAAGAATTGAGTCAAGATACGGACTGGCTGCCGGATTTTGAAAAACAGCAGCCTTTCAGCAATGAGCTTTCAAAAACATTGTGGCATTGGAAATCATAAAAATGTTTCTGCAATTTTTTCAGGCGTAAAGCCAAAAAATTCTCCTACCTTTGAAGCCGGAGCTGAAACTCCGAAACTGTCAATTGAAATGATGTTTTCAGAATTTGTAAAAGATTCCCATCCGGTTTTAATACCTGCTTCAACAACTTTTATTTGCTTAGGTTTTCCTATAAGCACAGATTTAAAATCCTCGCTTTGTGATAAAAAAAGTTCTCTATCGATAACAGATAAAATTCTGATTTTTTTGCCGGCATTTTCTCCAATGGCTGCGGCTTGTATAGCAAGGGATACTTCCGAACCTGTTGCCAGTATAGTAATATCAGGATTTCCCTCACAATTTTTTACAATGTATGCACCGCACTGTATTGTATTTTTCCAGTCAGGATCGGCTTTTTCGTAAACAGGAACATTTTGTCTTCCTAAAACAAGGCAAACCGGATGGTCCTTTGTTTGTGCCGCCATAAGCCATGCTTGAGAAGTTTCTTCTCCGTCTCCCGGTCTTAATACTTGCATACCCGGAATTGTTCTAAGGGAGCAAAGTGTTTCCACCGGCTGATGTGTTGGGCCATCTTCTCCTACATAGATCGAATCATGAGTTAAAATGTATATAGCAGGAAGTTTCATCAAAGCAGCCATACGCATTGCAGGTTTCATATAATCTGCAAAAATCATAAATGTTGCACAAAAAGTTTTAAAGCCACCGTGAAGAAGTATTCCGTTGCAAATCGAAGTCATAGCAAATTCTCGAATACCGAAATGAATTAAACGTCCAAGTCTGTTATCGCATGAATAATAAGTTTCAGTTTTCAGTTTACAACCGTTCGAGCCTTCCAAGTCAGCAGAACCTCCTACAAGTTGAGGATATGACTTTCCTATTTCTTGTAAAATATTTCCGCTTGCAACACGAGTTGCGATTTTGTCGCCTATATTGTATTCGGGAATATTAGAAATTGGAAATAACGGAAGATTTGCAGACTGTGTGTCTAAGAGTTTTTTTAGTTCAGGTTCTTCTTTACTCCATTGTTCAAATTCATTTTGCCAATCATTGTAGTTTTTAATCCATTTTTTATTTTGTTCTTCAAAATACGAGTATGCATCCGGAGAAACGTAAAAGAATTCTTCAGGATTGAGTCCTAAATTTTTCTTTGCCTCAATAACTCCTTCTTCTCCGATTGGGGCTCCGTGAGCACTTGATTTGCCTGCTACACCGGGAGCTCCGTGTCCAATTTCAGATTTCAAGATAATTAGTGAAGGATGTTCTGTGTCGGCTTTTGCTTTTTCAACTAGTTCCATAATTGAATCAAAATCGTACATTGAGCCTTTTAAAACCTGCCAGTTATACGATTCAAAACGTCTGCCTATATCCTCGGTAAAGGTTATGTCGGTAGAACCGTCAATGCTGATTTTGTTTTGATCATAAAAAACTATCAATTTTCCAAGTTTAAAATGACCTGCAAGACTTCCGGCTTCATGGGAAATTCCTTCCATTAGGCAGCCTTCGCCACATAGGGCATAAGTGTAATGATCGATAATTTTGTGCTTTGGAGTGTTGAATTTTGCAGCCATCATAGTTTCCGCCATTGCCATTCCCACTGCCATTGCAATTCCCTGCCCCAGTGGGCCTGTAGAAGCTTCTACTCCATCTGTAATTCCTACTTCAGGATGTCCGGGACATACCGAACCGAGCTGGCGAAAATTCTTTATATCGTCAAGTGAAATATTGTAGGAGCACATATGCAAAACAGAATAGAGCAACATGGAACCATGTCCTGCAGAAAGAATAAATCGATCCCTATTGAGCCATTTTGAGTCTTTTGGGTTGTGATTCATTATTTGTCCATAAAGGAGAGCCCCAAGTTCTGCACATCCAAGTGGCATTCCCGGATGTCCGGATTTTGCTTTTTGAATGGCATCCATACTCAAACTTCTGATCGATAGTGCAACTGCTTCAAGTCCTTTTTTGTTCATAATATCCTCGATATATAATTTTTTATAAAAATGCATTTATTTCTTCTTGTAATTTATCTAAAGAAGGTTCTTTTTTTAACAGAGTTTTTATTTTTGAATTGTTTTGTAATAAAAAAGCCAGTTGAGAAATAATACTTAAATGGTCTTGTTGCGTAAAGGTCAATAAAACGAACATTACAGTAACAGGTTTTTTATCCGGAGCTCCAACATCAATCGGATTTTTTAGATAACAAACTGTAATTTGTTGATCGTTTTTACTTTTCATAAGCGGAAACTTTGTGTGCGGAATGGCAATTCCGGCTCCTATTCCCGTGCTCATTACTTGTTCACGTTTGCAAAGTTCCTCATAAAGTACGTTTCTGTCTATATAAGGTGGAAGAGGAATTTCTTGTGAAATTTTTTTGAAAATTTCTGTAATATCGGAACCTTCGATATCGGAAAGAATTCCTCCTCTTTGTATCAGTTCATTGATGTCCAATTTTGAATTCATTAGTCTTCTCTCTCTTGTTTCAAAATTTTAAAATTGTTATTTTTGGATTTTAGTTCTTCATAAAGAATTGAAGAGTTTTCATCCAAACAAAAACGCATGCCGTTTATACTGGCAGAAATTCCCTCAACATTTATGTTTGAAGTAGAATTAAAATATACGATCAGTATTTCAGACAAATGAGTTACGATATCCATAATCATAAGTAAAGCCTGCTGATTTAAAGACAAAGTTTCTATGTTTGAAAGTCGTATTTCATGCAGCAACCAAATAATATCACAATAAATTTTTAGAGCTTCATGCCTCAGTTCTGCTGTTGGAAAATCGGCAAATTTATTATAGTCTTTTTGTATATTAGACCGTTCTGCTTCCAATTTCAATATTGTGTCAGCAAAAAATTCCTGCTCGTAAGGAATAAAATCAGGAATTAATTTGTCCAAAATTTTGCTTATGTCATCTTCTTCATAAAAAAGACTGTCTTTGATAAAAAGTGAAACAATAGATTTTCTTATATGAAGTCCCAGTATTTTAAAAAGTCCGAATTCATCATTATTTGAACAGGTTATGTTTGGAATTTCAAATGGATCGTTCCATTTTTTTATTATAGCAATCGGCAGGTCTTTAGGCCAGATTCTTGAGCCTACTCCGAAAGTTCTTAACTCCAACACACTAGATCTTGAGATTAATTCTTCACAAGAACCGCAGTAGGATGCCTTATAAATTTTTGGCGAAGAAAGGATAGATTTTAAAAGTTGATGATAAATATCTTGATCGGGACCGCCATCCTTACAGTTTTGTATAATTGATTTTTCAAAAAGTTTGTACCATATTTCTCTCAAATTTTCGATGTCGGAATTAACAAAAGGATTTTTTTTAACTTCCTGAAGTGGTGCTATGCTGATTTCTCCGCCATCCAAATCAGTATTTATGCAGATTATTCTGTCTCCGTGCTTAAAATTAAATTTTTTGTAAAAATCGGCTAAATCAAGAACAGTAATTGTTGAAGTAATGCAATTGGGATCAAAAAAAGATGAAATGTCATTGTCGCTGATATTTGCAGGATCTGAACTTAGGACATTCATAAGATATTCATCGCCAAAAAGATTGTAATGAGCAATTATTTCTGAATTTAATAATTTTTTTTGGATTTTTTGAATTTTTTTTTGCTTAAAAAAAAATTTAAGATTTTGAATTGAATAAGGATCTCTGGTGTAAGGCATTGTTCTGTGCCCGATAATCAGATAACCTTCTTCAATTTCCTTTTTTGTAGGAAAAATCGAAAAAATTGCATTATCTAAGTAATACGAATATGGTAAATAAAAATCATTATCTATTTTTATTAAATCTTGAGAGCATGAAAGGAGCTTTTCAATTGTTTCTTTCTTTAAATAAATATGTTCTCGAGCCAGATAATTTTCTATGTCATTAATGGAAAATGCTGTGCATTGAGATGAAATAAATTCAATCAGGGCAAATTCCGCATCGTTTATTTTTGACTCTACAATATCCATAAAGTTCATAACATTGTAATTTTACTATATTTCTGTAAAAATAAAAAGACGTAACAGATAATATAAGATGATAGGAAAATTATTATGGAAAAGCTAAGATTAATAATAAACTCAATTGTTCTTGTTGCTATGGGAATTCTTTGTGCAACTTTTAAAATTAGACAAAAAAGAATTGTAAAAAAACTGGGCGGAATTCAAATAAAATTAAAGACACATAAAAAAAAGTTGTTTATTGCAGTGATTGTTGCCGCTTTTGCTGCCGTTATTATGGAATTTTTTAGAAATTTTGAACTTTATATAATGTTGATTTTGGATTTTTCAGCTTTTTTGGCAGTTGAAATGGCAATAAAAGATTATGTTTTGCAACAAAATGCGGGTGTTTATAATAATGGGCTAATAGTCGATGGAAAAATCATAAAAAAAATTCAGATAATAGAGCTTTCCGATGATTCAACAACAAAATTGAAAATCCGCACCGACAACAACGAAGTGTTTTTTCCTGTATTTGAAAATGAAAGTGAAAAAGAAAATGCAGTTGAAATAATACAAAAATGGCTTTGATTTTTTATTATTACTCTTTTCCGCTCCAGCAGTAAGTACAAAGTTTATCTGCATCTATACCAACTGAATTTATCATATCATCAAGGCGATGATATGCCAAAGTTGTAAAATGCATTTGTTTTCTGATTTCTTCCAACATTTCTTTGTAGTTTTTGCTGTCAGGGTTTGTATATTCTTCAAGAATTTCTTTTGAAATTTTATCGCCTTCTCGCATTCTTATAATTCTGCGTGTAATCAGATCTAATTCAGAATTTGAACGCGAAAAATTAAGATATTTGCAAGCAAAAAGAATAGGAGGGCATGCCGGTCTGACATGAACTTCTTTTGCTCCACTTTGATACAAAAAGTCCGTAGTTTCTCTTAACTGAGTTCCTCTGACTATTGAGTCATCAATTAAAAGCAAACTGTTATTTTTTATCAATGAATGTACCGGAATAAGTTTCATTTTTGCAATTAAATTGCGTTGTTCTTGATTGGAAGGCAAAAACGAACGCGGCCATGTGGGAGTATACTTTATAAAAGGTCTGGCAAACGGTATACCGGATTTATTCGCGTATCCTATAGCATGACCGATTCCGGAATCAGGAACTCCTGCAACTATATCCGGTTTTACGTTAGCCATCTCCATATCTCTTTTTGCCAGAGCTTCCCCGCATTTATATCTCATTTGTTCAACATTGATGCCTTCATAAGTTGAGGTTGGATAACCGTAATAGATCCACATGAATGTACAAAATTTCATTTTGTTTTGAGGTTGCTGCAAAACTTGAATTCCTTTTTCTAGGGAAACAAAAACAAGTTCTGAAGGTCCCAATTCTTTGCAAAAATCATATCCCAAATTTATGTACGAAAAGCTTTCTGTTGCAATGCAGTATGCTGAGTCATCGTGTTTTTTTCCTATTTGTAAAGGGGTTCTCCCCAGTTTATCACGCGCAGCAAAAATTCCGTCTTTTGTCAAAACCAAAAGTGTCATGGAACCTTTTATAATTTCTTGAACAAACTGAATTCCTTCAACAATCGAGGATTTTTGATTGATCAATGAAGCTACAAGTTCTGTTTGATTGATTTTTCCACCGCTCATTTCAAGAAAATGTGTAGCACCTTTTTCAAATGTTTTTTTTACAAGTTCATCAAGATTTGTGATTATACCGACTGTTGTAATTGCGTAACTGCCTAAATGTGAATAAACTAGCAGTGGCTGAGGTTCATTGTCTGAGATACAGCCTATTCCCAGTTTTCCTTTTAGTTCTTCAACATCTTTTTCAAATTTTGTTCTGAACGGAGAGTTTTCTATATTGTGAATGGCACGGTTAAAAGTACCGGCTTCATAAACAGCCATTCCTCCTCTTCTTGTTCCAAGATGAGAGTGATAGTCTACTCCAAAAAACAAATCCAATGTACAGTTTTCTTTTGAAACTACTCCGAAAACTCCGCCCATTTTTGCCTCTTTTATGTAAGAAAAAAGGCGACAGGCAACAAGCATGCCGCCATATATGTTGTCGGGACTCCGCTTTGCGAATTGATGCTGTTCAAAAAGGTTTCAAAACTGCTCAGTTTTCTTAGAATAAGCACTGCACATACTGTTGTTTAGGTTTTATGCAGATACCGGGCACGATGAAAAATACTTTTTGGATATCACCAAACAAGTCCCGTAAAAAACAAAGGAGTTTTGCATAACAAAACTCCTTTGAAGGCGCCTATCAGAATCGAACTGATGAATAACGGTTTTGCAGACCGCTCCCTTACCACTTGGGCAAGGCGCCGAACAAGAACAATATATCAATTATATGATTTTTTGTCTAGTAGAAAGTAAAAAATCTGTATATACTGAAAACAATGAGAGTTACTCAAAAAAAGATTTTCGTTTTTATATTGTTCTACTTGCTTATTTTCTTTCAGATTTTTGCCGAGCATGGAAAAATTCCTGATGATGCAGATTTTTGGAGTGATTATCCAAATGCTCAGCTTGCCGAATTTATAGTAAACAAAATGGATGATAAAGAACTTCTGGCTCAAATTTTTATGTTTGGTTGGGACGGTGGTTTTTTACCATATCAACTACAAATGGATTGGGTTAGTGAGCGTGCTATTGGAAGTATGAAAATTTATGGCTGGAATACTCATGATGAAAAACTTGTTGCAAAATCTGTTACAAAGGTTCAACAGGCAGCCGCAAAAACCCGTTTTAGAATTCCGCTTTATATTGCAACCGATCAGGAAGGCGGTTGGATTAGGCACATAAAGGGAAATACCAGTGATACTCCGGGAAATCTTGCAATTGGTGCAGGAGGTCTTCCGATAGACGCTTATTATACCGGATATTATATTGCAAAAGAATTGCGAGCTTTAGGTATCAATATGAACTTTGCTCCTACTGTTGACATCTATTCTAATTTAAATTCATCTGTTATAGGTCCGCGTTCTTTCGGTTCTAATCAGGAGAATACTGCAATTTTAGGTTCAGCATTTGCAAGAGGAATGTTAAAAGCCGGCGTTATACCTACAGCAAAACATTTTCCCGGGCACGGTGATACTGATTTGGACTCGCATGGAAAACTTCCGGAGATTCAAATTGATGAAAAAACTTTTGAAGAACGAGAGCTTTTACCATTTAAATATTTGATAAAGGAAGAAATTCCTGCAATTATGTCAGGACATTTGAGTTTTCCAAAAATTACAGGAACAAAGGAGCCGGCAACTCTTTCAAAATATTTTTTGCAAAAAGTTTTAAGGGAAAAGTTGAACTACAAAGGCTTGATAATTACTGATGACATGATGATGAATGGGGCGAATTCTTATGCAGGGAATTTAGAAAGAGCTTTTCGTATGGCAATTGAAGCCGGCAACGATATCATTATTTCTTCGACTACCGCAGGTTTAAATGACGCTTTGTGGGTCAATAACTGTGAATTAATGGGTAAAAATCCTGAGTTTAAAAATACCGTAAAAAAAGCTGTTTACAGGGTTATTCTTTCAAAATTGGAGTATTTTAAAGGAGAAAATCCTGTTCCGATTTATCCTGATATTGATAAAATTGATGAATTGGTTCCGGATCCTGAGGGAACAAAATTTTTTACAAGTCAAGCGTGCCGTTCTATTACAGCTTACAATTATCCGTCTGATGAGTATAAAATTATGGAAACAGATGAAAAAAAGATTTTGATTGCAGGGCCTTTTGAAAATTTTGTTGCGGAAGGTTTGAAATATTATCCTAATGCAAATAGGTTTTGGTTCAATTACAAAATGGGGCCTAACGAGATTGCCTGGACAGGAGATAAGATTTACAACATGGGGCAAGATTGTTCTGTCGTGATAATAGGCTGTGCAAACGAAAATGGATACAGTATTGCAAAAAGAGCTGAGGAGTTAACAAAAAAAGGTGTAAAAGTAATTATTGTTTCTATGTTATCACCTACATTTTTTATGGCAGAAAAATGGAACAGTTATATATTGATGTCGTATAGCTATTCGCCGTACACGTTTAAGGCTGTTTTTTCAGTTTTAAAAGGTGAATTTGAACCCAAAGGAGTTCTTCCTTTAGAAAATTAAAAAAGATTGAGAATTAAATTGAAAAACGATGAATATACTCTTATAAAAATTACCGATGAAACTCGTGATGAGGCTGTTGCTTTTATAGAAGCTAATGAAGCAAATTCGATTGCACTTATGGGAAGATTGCTTGACGGTAGTTGGAAAAATTCAATTTACGATTACTATGGTGTGTATAGAAAAACCGGGAGTTCGGCAAATGTGCAAGAAGATAAACAAATTGTTTGTGTAATAATGCGTTCAAAGGCAGGTCTTATTCAGCATTGTATAAAAAATATTACAGAATTACCTCAAAAAGATTTGCTGTCTTGTTCTCTAAAACCTGTTTTTAAAAATCAAAATTTATATTGCATTATGGGAGAAAAAAAAGCTACAGAATTTTTGTTGCATACAGCTAAAAAATATGCAGGCGAAAATCTTGTTAGCGAAATACGTGAATACTTGTTGCTTTTGTATAATCCCGTAAATTTGCCCGAAAATCTTTTAAATATAGATTTTGATTTCAAATGTGAAAAATGTTCCTTGGAGGATAAAGATGCCTTGTTTGATTTGCAAAAACAATATGATATTGCAGAGGTTCTTCCAAAAGAAAAAACTTTTGCTCCTCGTCTTTGTCGTTGCAATCTTGAATTTATGTTGAAAAATCAAATTATATACGGAATAAAGGTTGACGGAAAATTTGTTGCAAAAGCCGGAACAAACGCTATAGGAAAAAATTATTATCAACTTGGCGGTGTTTTTACAGAAGAAAAGTACAGGGCTAAAGGGATGGCTCAATGTCTTGTTTCATGTGTTTCACGTAAAATTTCGGAGTCGGGAAAAAAAGCTGCACTGTTTGTTAGGACTGATAATGTGTTTGCAAAAAAGGCTTACAGGAAAGCAGGTTTTGTATACGAAAATGACTATTTAATTGTCTACTATAAAAAAAATTAAAACAGAATTAGTGAAAAACCTGATGCAAGGAGCTGTTTTATGAACATAGTTTTATTTGAAAAATTTGAAATTGATAAACCCCTTTCGTTAAAAGATGAACGCTCGTTACATATTCAAAAAATTTTGCATAAACAGGAAGGTGAAACTTTTGATGCAGGAATTATAGGCGAAAGAGCAGGCAAAGCTTTGATTACTTTGATAGATGAAAATGGTATTCATTTTGATTTTACACCTCTTTCTGACGGCAAACAACTTTTTCCGCTTTCAGTAATTATAGGTTTTACAAGACCTATCCAGCTTCGTAGGATTTTTAGAGATATGGCAGGGCTCGGTGTTCAACGTATAATTCTTACAGGAACTGAACTTGGGGAAAAATCCTATATGAAAAGTGATATGGTTAGCGGAGGACAAGCGATGCTTTTGTTAAAAGAGGGAAGTGTTCAGGCAAAAAGTACTCATATTCCGGAATTGCTTCAATATCCTACATTAAAAACTTGTTTGGATTTTTTGCATACGAATTTTGATGTAAATTCAACTTTCGCTACGGAAGATAAAAAAAAGTTAAAACCTCTTTTAATAGCGTTGGATAATGTCGATGCCGATACAGGCTTAACCGACTTCTGTCAAAAAATAAACGGAGCTTCTCCGGTTGTCGCTGCTGTTGGAAGTGAAAGAGGATGGACTGACAACGAAAGGAAATTACTTAAAAGTAAAGGCTTTACCCTGTGTTCCATGGGAGAGCGTATCCTAAGAACTGAAACTGCGGCAACTGTAGCATGTTCTGTTATACTATCAAAAATGGGATTTTTAAATTGATTTTGTATTTAGGAGAAATTTATGAATAACGATCAAATAAAACAGATGCTTCTTCAAATTGAAGATACGCAGATAGATTTTTCGGTAACGCTAAGCGGAAAACAAAGTAAGCGGGTAAACGGTTTATACATGCCGGATACTCACCGGATCATTCTTCATAATTTGAATTTTAAAAGCGATTCTCAACTGGTATATACTGCGATTCATGAATACACTCATCATCTTATTAGTGAAAAAAAAGATTGCTTTGCAAAAGGGTTGGGCATGAGTTCTTGCAAGGTTCATACTGCTGAATTTTGGGCAAAATTTCATGAACTTTTGGAAATTGCCGAAGAAAAAGGATTTTACACAATAGGAATAGAAAATAATCCGGAACTCGTAACTCTAACCGAAGAAATTAAGAAAAACTATCTTGCACAAAATGGAAAATTAATGGTGGAATTTGGGAAGCTTTTGGGAAAGGCATATGAGCTTTGTAATCAGGCAAATATCCGCTACGAAGACTATATCGATAGAATTTTGCAGCTTCCGCGTTCAACTGCCCAGACGATGAGAAAAATCTCAGTCATACCCATAGATCCTGATATAGGTTTTGAAAACATGAAAATTGTTGCTTCTGCAAGTCCTTCAAAACGAGCAGAAATTCAAGAGCAAATAAAAGCCGGAAAAAGCCAAGCTGCTGTTAGGGAAATGATGAAAAAAAAGTCCAAGGAGTACGATCAAAAAACAAAGCTTGAAAGTGAAAAACGCCGTTTGGAAAGAACTATTGAGCAACTTACAAAACGGCTGGAGCTTATAGACGAAAGTCTTGCACAGCTATAAATCTTTTCAAAAATTTTTTGCTTATACTGTTAATCTTCCATAGCTTTATATTTTTCAAAATTCTTAAGCATTTCAGGATTTTTATTTTTATCGCACAAGCTTACGATGATAGTAAATAACATGCACACTACAAATCCCGGTAGAATTTCATAAATTCCGAATATCGAACAAAGCGATGATGGAATATTGTGCCAAACAACTACGGTTAGCCCTCCGCTTATAATTCCTGCAATTGCACCTTTCCCTGTAATTTTTTTCCAATGGAGAGCTAGAAGAATAATCGGTCCGAAGGCTGCTCCAAATCCCGCCCATGCATAACTTACAAGACCAAAGATCGAATTGTTAGGATTAAGTGAAAGGCAAAAAGCTATAGAAGCGATTACCAAAACAGAAATTCTGCCAACAAGTAATACAAGTTTACTATCGGCGTCTTTTTTTATCATTTTTTTGAAAATGTCATGACTTACGGCTGAAGATGCTGCAAGAAGCTGGCTGTCCGCAGTACTCATAGAAGCTGCTAAAATTGCACACAGAAAAAGTCCTGCAATAAAGGCAGGGTACATTTTCATCATGGTTTCACTAAAAACAGTTTCTGAAGCTCCTCCTTGCAAAAGTTTTATAGGATTTTCAAAATCACTTCCACAAAGATAAACGGTTCCCAATGTTCCGATTAGAAAAGTTCCGATGTATGAAATAACCATCCATGTGGTTCCAATTCTACGTGCCGTTTTTATTTCTTTGTTTGATCGAATACCCATGAATCTTATAATAATGTGAGGCATTCCAAAGTACCCTAGGCACCATGAAAAAGCACTTATTGCACTCATTATGTTAAAATTTTTGTTACTGATAAATTTTGTCTGCATTTCTTTTCCGAATTGACCTGCTATTGCAGCTGCATCAAAATTTTGTACTTGTTCATAAGCATTTGAAGGTCCCCCCAAAGCAACAATTGCAATTACAGAGGAAACTACAAAGGCTATAAAAATCAAAGCCCCTTGTATAAAGTCCGTTGTACAAACTGCTTTGTAGCCTCCCATGATTGTATAGGTAAGAATTACAAACATACCGATTGCAAGCCCTATGTAATAATTCAATCCAAAAACTGATCTAAAAAGTTTTGCACATGCAACAAAACCGCTTGCAGTGTACAAGGTGAAAAAGAAAACAATGAAAATTACGGAAACTACCGAAAGAATTCCTGACTTATCTTTAAATCTATTGGAAAAGAATTCCGGTATGGTAATTGAATCTCCAAAAGCAATGGAGCACTTTCGTAAGGGTTTTGCAACGAAAAGCCAGTTGAGGTAAGTTCCTACAATTAAGCCCAGTGCAGTCCAAAAAGTTTCTTTTACGCCTCCAAGATAGCACAATCCGGGAAGTCCCATTAAAATCCATGCTGAAGAATCGCTTGCCTCTGCACTTAGAGCCGTAACCCAAGGACCTACTTTACGTCCTCCTAAAAAAAAGTCGGCTGCCGAATTGTTTCCTTTTGCGGCTCTCAAGCCTACAAATACCATCATTGCAAGGTAAAGAATAAAGGCAAGAATAAATTCAATCATATTTGAAGTCATAAAAATTCCTTTTTTTTAAATTTCCAAAATACAAATAGTAATTAAGAATATTGATACAAAAATTTTACCAAAGATAAATAATCAATTCAACACCTATTTTTGTGTTTATTGTTGATGATTGTTAATCGATATTTAAGTGATGAGAAGAAAAGTTAAAAAATGTTTTTTTTTGAAATATTTTTTTGAAAAAACTTTTCCTTTGTAATCGAAGATAAAAAAGTTTTTTTTGGAAATTCTGTTTATTTCTTGTATTGAAAATTTTAAATTACAGCATTTTTTTGAAACTCCGGATAAAATTATAAAATCATAACTTTTATCGTTAAAGGGTAAACATTCACTCCTGTAATAAATTCCGTTGGCAGCGGGTTTCATTATGTTTATAAAATCAGCAAACGGAAAAATTTTTTTTAGTATAAAAACATCTGTAAGACTTATCAAGACAAGAACTTTTTGGTTATTTTCTATGTATTCAAAAATTCTTTTAAGAACAAAAATTTCCAAGCGCAAAAACGAATTGAATTTTTGGCTATTTTGTTTGTAAGGTAAAAAATACGGTAAAGAAAGTGCTATTTTGAAAAACTCATTTCCGTATGCGGCTTTTATGTTTTTGTAACGAGAGTGGCAAATTTGCAAGTAATAATAAGAGTGAATATGTACTGAATACTTAGAAATGTAAACACAGGCAGCATTTGGTGCAAAATCTACAAATCTTAACAATGTTGTTTTTTCATAAAAACAACATAAACTGCTTTTTTTTACGGCTATTTGTTCCAATTTTATATTTTCATTTTTTAAAAGTTCTGTCTTTGTTAAATGACAAGAATAGATTGTATTGCCTGCAAATTCAAAAGCAAAAAAAGAGTTTGGATCGTTACAATGAATTACATCGGGGTTAAAAAAATCAATTATATTTTTTGCTTGACGGCAAATATATTGTTGTTCTTCTTCACGAAGTTGAGTTTCATTTTCAGTATTTTTAAAAAAATTTTTGGGTTGCAAAATATAATCGGCTTGGGAATTTTTTAATTGAAGATTTTTATCAAAATTAATAAAAACTGACAAAACCGAATAAAAATTTTTTAAAGACTTTATGTATTCTTTTGTAAAATCTGTAGATTGCGAAAATGCAAATATAATTTTCATGTATAAATTATATGTAACAAATTTGTATTTCAAGTTAGTTTTAGTAAATTTAAAATTATTTTATCAAAACTTTTTTGTATTCATCTAAAAGTTTTTCCGGTTCGGTTGTTTTTAGTTTATCCAGTAGTTCTTGACCGGTTATGAATATCGTATCTAAAATTTTTAATTCATCTTTTGAAAAATCGCTTAGAACGTAACTTGCAATATCCGGATGTGATGGTCTTCCTATTCCGAGTCGCAAACGCCAAAAATCCGGAGTTCCTAATACATTTTTTGTAGAACGCAGTCCGTTATGTCCGCCAAGTCCTCCTGACCATTTTAAGCTTAAAGTTCCAAGTGGAAGTTCAAGTTCATCGTGTACTACAAGAACTTCATCGGGTTTTATTTTGTAAAAATGACAAGCTTCAATTATTGAATCGCCACTGAGGTTCATGTATGTTTCCGGTTTTAGATAAAAAATATTTAAATCATTGATATTTTGTGAGGCAAATTGCCCCTTAAATTTTTTTTGCCAGTTAAGAGTGCTGTAACAAGAAAGGCTTTCTGCAAAAATCCAAGCTGCATTGTGCCTGTTTCCGCTGTATTGTTCACCATGGTTTCCTAAAAAAGTTATAAGTTTTATCATGAAAAAGTCCTTTTTATTCGCAAATGTGTTCTTTTCCGGTTTCTAAAATAGATTTTATGTGTTCATCGCAAAGGGAGTAATAAATTGTTTTTCCTTCACGGCGGAATTTTACCAAGCGGGCATTTTTTAGAATTCTAAGTTGATGTGAAATTGCAGATTGAGTTGCATTCAGTTTTTCCGCTAAATCTCCTACACATTTTTCACTTTCGGAAAGAGCGTAAAGCAGTTTTATACGGGTGGAATCCCCAAAAACTTTGAAGAACTCTGCAAGATTTATGAGTAAATCTTCAGAAATAGAATTTTCTTCAGGCATATTTTTCCTCCGTAGCCTTTGCTTTTGCTGATGCAAAATTATATTTTACATAAAAATAAAATCATGATACCATATTCTTACAAAAAAGGAAAATAGTACAATGGGCAAGGGAATAGCAAAAAAAATATTTTCACTCCAAAATATTGGAATGTTTTTGGCTTTGGCAGCTTGTGTGGTTTTTTGGCTTCCTATTTGGAAGTACAGTGAAGTTCACGGTTTTTGGGTTTTCAAAAAAATTGAAGAAAAATCTTTGGATTTAAAGCCGGGTTTAATTTCCGGAATTTTTTCTTTTGTTCTTTTGGGAATTCTATATCTTAGGGGAATTTTAAGATTTCCGAATCATTGGCTTGGCGTGTTGAGTTTTTTAATAAATTTAACTTTGTTTGCAACTGTTATAGAGGTTTTTATTTCTCCCGGAAGTGTTAGTGCAAAGACAAATCCGTTGTTTCAAAATGTCGGTTTAATCATTGCTTGTGCTGTTTGTGCCGCTGTTTTGATTTTTGGAGTAAAAGAGATTGCAAAAATAATACTTCTAATTTTCTTTTTAGGATTTTTTTATTTGAATCTAAAACTTGTAAATGATGCTATGGGAGTTTGGGGATACCTTAATCTTGTAATTGTATTTGTAAGTTTCTTTTTACAGCAAAATATAAGTGTTAACGGACTTGGAGGTGAATTTCGTTATCTTTTTGGCGGAATAAAAAAACAGGAATTGCTTGCACAAAGAGACTTGAACCGTATTTCTTCTACCAGCAAAGGATTAACGGAAGATAGAGTAAAAGCTTTGATTGACGAAAGACTTGCATCAAAAAAGATATATTAGCAAATTTTTTTGATAAATCACTTTAGAAAATAAGCCCCGATAAAATTAATCGGGGCTTGAATTTTATTTTTATTCAGTTTCAGTTTTTGCCTTTTTTACCTTGGGGCTGTCTTTTTTTTCAGCTTTATTTTTCGGTACTGAACTTTTTTTTGTACAAGTTTTTTTTGCTTTAGGTTTTTCTACTTCAAGAAGTTCCAAAAGTTTTTCAGCTCTAAATTCCGAGTCATCCATAGCTTTTGCAAGAATCGTAGTTACCTTGTAAAGATTTGGATAGTCGGTTGATTTTGCAGCAAAGAGTGAAAAAACAGTTCCCACTGACCAAATTACATTTTCAAGTTTTTCCTTGTTGTACCATAAAATATTATCAAACATATTTATGCCAAGTACAACATTTGCAACGTCCGAGTGTACAAAAGTTTCTGCTATAGTTCCTGCCATGATTTGCGTATTTTTTGAATTAAGTTTAAAATCGCAAATTGTGATAGCTTCAAGCAGTGTTTTGAATGTTGTTTGCATATCGCGACTTGGTTTTCCAAATTCAACAAGTATATCACGGATTT
This sequence comes from Treponemataceae bacterium, assembly GCA_052173655.1. Taxonomy (GTDB): domain Bacteria; phylum Spirochaetota; class Spirochaetia; order Treponematales; family Treponemataceae; genus RGIG9060. The sequence goes on from JBQMYD010000002.1 coordinate 242,560, forward strand.
TTCGGTCAAGTCCCCAAAGGTTAATCAAATTTTTTGTATCTCCGGCAGTCGCTTTAGAACCGATAACATCACGTACAGAATAAATTATTGCAAAACCGGCTAAAAGCTCATAGATATAAGGGTATTTTTCAAAACCGCAGTTAAGATATTTTCCGAATTTTTTTGTATTTTCTTCTTCGCTTTGAGAAATTAAAGGAAGTTTTACAAGACAGTTAATTCTTGAACTAAAGTTTTTCCAAACGGCTTCACAGCTTAGTTTGTCTCCGTATTCTTTTTTACCTAAAACAGTTGAAGAACCATAATTTCCTTTTATAAAATCTACAAGGGTTTTAAAATACTGAATTCCGGCAGGTTTTGCAGCCGTTAATATTGAAGCAAGTTTTACTTTTTTTCCGGAGCAAGCATCCGATATTCCTTGGAAAAACTCTCGACTTGCAAAATCAATTAAAGCTTTATACAAATCTTTGAGGAATATTTCTTTTAGTGCAATATCAATATCCGGAACTCCTTTTCCGCCAAGAGTTTCATACAAGATTTTGTATTTATCGGTTTTGTCATCATTAATTATGCTCATGTTTATAATTACTTGATACTCAAAACCGTTAAGATGCAAATACATTCCTTGTTCATGAATTATTTTACAATTGCGTATGAACCAAAGTCCACTTCTGTGTTCTTGAAAAATAATATAAGAGTTTTCATCATTCGGAATAGCAAGTGCTTGTGCTAAGGTTTGTGTTTCGTGATGAATATTTCCGTTTTCGTCTTTTACGGCATATTTGCATGAATTGTTAATCCAGCCGCTTGCCTGATCGTAAATATTGTTATAAAAAACAATTGATCGTTCTTCTCCAAAACGGTTTGTGTATGCAAAAACATTTTCATTTACATGCCCGTCGTCCCAAACGTCATAAAATCTAAAATTTTCAACACCGCTGTAAAGATATCGTTTTTTCATAAGCGGGAAAATATCATGTTTATGTTTCTCAAGTAAATCTGCATCCGGTGTTTCGTTCCAATATGCTTTTACAAATTCCATTCCGTATTTTTCTTGGAAGCCTTCAATTTGTCCGTGTCCAAACATAGGAAGCCCCGGCATTGTAACCATTAATGTACAAACACCAAAATATTTATCTCCTTTTCCGAATTGAGCAACGGCAGTCTCTTCATCCGGATTGTTCATAAAGTTTACATAGCGTTTCAGAATTTGCGGATCAAATTCAATTGTATTTTTTACAGTTGCACGATATTTGAAATTCTCTTCGCGTTTCAGCATATTCATAAAGGCACTGTTATAAACTCTGTGCATTCCCAAAGTTCTTACAAAATAACCTTCCATCATCCAAAAAGCTTCTGCCAGTAAAAGGGTGTCAGGGCATTCATCTTGAATACGATCTACGACTTCTCGCCAAAATTCATTTGGTATGGCTTTTTCAAAATCCTCACGGCTTAATGCATGTTCAGAACGGCTGGCAATATCTCCTCCGCAACCCGGCTCCGGATACCAAAGTCTTTTTATATGTTTTTTTGCTAAAACCATTGCAGCGTCAAATCGTATGATGGGGAAATTTTTTGCAACATGTAAAATTTCTTGAATTACAGCTTCTCGTGCTTCAGGATTTAGAAAGTCAATTTGTGCTGTGTCGTTCCATGGTAGCCCTGTACCGTCGTTTCCGTGATAAATATAACGTGTATCTCCGGTTGAATTATCAATACGTTTATAAACTACGGCACAGTCGTTTTTTGAATAATAATGGTCTTCCAAGAATACGCTTATCCTGGAATCAAGAGAAAGATTTTCGCCGTTAAAAGAATAGGTAGGGAAAGGGCAGTCTTTGCTTTGAATAAACAAGTGCGGCTTTTCTACAACCCATTTTGAATCAAGCCCCGTATGATTAGGAACCATATCTGAGGCAAGTCTGATTCCTCTAAACCAACAACGTTTTCTCAAATTATCCAAAGCATCCCAGCCTCCTAGGTCTTTTGCAATATCATAGTCATGAAGACTGTATGCACTTGCAGCAGCTTCCGGGTTTCCGCAGATTTGCTTTATGCGTTTACTTCCCCACGATCGCTCCCATAAACCTATCAGCCAAAGACCTGTGAAACCTTCTTGTGCAAGAATATCAAGTTCTTCATCAGGAATTTGATCAAGACGTGTAATTTGCCTTTTATATTTTGCACTTAATTGAGTAAGCCAAACTAAAACTGTTTTTGCAATAAGAACAACTCTAGGCATCCATTCTCTGTCAGGACTGAAGCGTTCATATTCATTGTTAAGAGAATCATAATTATATGCTTCCATAGGTGGAGGCCCAAAGAAATTCCCGCTCCAGCCGGGTTTATCTTCTTCTGAAATAAAATCTATTCCGGCAAGAAGTCTTAAAAGCCATTCTCCAAGCATTAACCCCCAGTTTTTGCGAATATAATTAAGCTGATCTTTTAAGCTGTCCGGAAAAGCAATGATCGGTTCAAAAAGAAGGGATATCAAATCCGTATTATTCGGACCAAAATGCGGTTGCGTTTTAAAAAACTCTTTTACTAAAACCCAAGATTTTTCGTAATTTTTGTTAGAAGCAAGATTTTTATCATCAAATAAAATTTTAAATGGGGCGAAAGCAGGATTTTCGTTGGCGATATGTAGCAAAATCATTTCTTCAAAGCTTGTTATGCGGTTTGAAATTCCTTTTTCTTGACCTTTAAGGTAATCTTGTGCAGAAATTTCACCTCTGTAAACTGCCGTAGGAGGAAATTCATCAGTAAAATCTATCAAAATTTTATCAATTTTGTCTTTTCCCAATTTTTCTTCCAAAAACTTCAGCATTTCTTCAAAAGCCGTTTGTTTAACTTGTTTTCTGTACAAGTAACAAACGTAATGAAAAATCTCATCTATCAAGCCCATTGCATTAAGATGACTTGCTTTTATCATTTTTTCGCTTTCAATTACAGGATCGAAAAGCTCATTTATTTTTTTTGCAAATATTCTTACGTTTTTGAAATTTGTAAGTAAAACGTTTCCGGTGGAGCCGAACATTGATAGACTAAAATTGCATTTATCTCGCATTTCTTTTGAAACGTGGAATTCCATCAAAGGTTGTTCGTTCATAGAATATGTATTGACTTTGCTTTCCAATTTCAAAAGCCGCATAGGATAGGCAGCTTCAAAGTTATGTTCAAATAGTTTCATCAATTACTCCTTGTTTTTTTATTTTTATGAATGTTCGAAATTCGACAGATTTCATTTATAAGTTCTTTATTTTTAGATAATTTTTCAATTGAATCCGGCAACCTGTAAGTCCAGTTAAAATCGTTTACGGTTCCGGGAATATTAATTCTTTCTTCGTCCGGATTTTCGTCGTAATAATCATGTGCCAGTGCAAGAAAATCCTGAATTGGATGAATGCAAAACGTGCTTGAACTTTCCGCTATTTTTCCTAAAAGATAACGTGCTGTTTCAGGTTCGTAAAAGGCCGGCTTTATTTTATCATCAGATTCATATTTAGCAGTTTTAGGCGGAAAAGCTTCATAAAAATCTTGAGCATCTTTTTCGGATAACCACCAAGAACGCAGGGTAGAAGAATCGTGAACAGAAGAAGTTGTAACGCTCAATGCAGGATAATCTTTAAAATCAAAAAAAGGCTGTTTTTCTTCTTCCCATTTTCTGCACCATCTGACAACACGAAGACTGTTAATTTTTAAATCTTTAAGAACTTTTGGTACGCAAATAGGATTGCTGCCCAAATCTTCTGCACAGGCTGTCATTTTTACGCTTTCAGTAAGCTCTTTTAAAATTGTTCTTGCTTGTTTTTCCCATAATTTTTCCATTTTTGCATATTTTTTGTCGATTAATTTTTGTAGTTTAAGTTTTTCCTCATCACTTAACGATTTCCATGAAGTTGTCTCTTGAAAAGTCCATATCGGAGAATAAATATCTTTTTTTACTTCGATAAAAGCTCTATCTCTCCAAAATTCTACAAGTTTTTCTTTTATGTTTTGAGGAATATCCGCTTCTAAAATGTCCTTATCGTTTTTTATTGAATTTTTAAATCTCCATAATTCTTCTGTGCCGATTCTGTCCATTATTTTTGTAAGAATTCCGTGAGTGCCAAGATAATCATAATTATTTATGGGTTCAATTTTATTTGTATGAACGTGAGGTTTTGAAATCCATGTAATCCTGTCATTATCAAAGCCCAATTCTAAAAGTTCTTTCTTTTTTATGGGTTCAAAAGGCTGTGTTATTCCAAGCACAGCTGTTGTTTCCCGGCTTGGAGTTGCCCATATTCTGAAAAATCCCAAAACATGATCAATCCTAAAAAGTTCATAGAATTTAGCAGCATTTGCAAGTCTTGCTTTCCACCATGAATAATTATCTTTTTGTAAATTTTCCCAATTATAAATAGGAAAACCCCAGTTTTGTCCTATCGGATTTGATGCATCCGGCGGAGAGCCTGCTCTCATTTCATCAATAAAAAAAGACGGATAAGCCCATGTGTCGCAGGAATCTTCATTCATCATTATGGGAATATCGCCTTTTAGTTTTATTCCCAACGATTTTACATATTCTGCAGCCTTTTTGAACTGCTGTTCAAGCCTCATTTGAATCCATGCATGTAAAAGAAATTCTGAAAAATTAGATTTGTCCTGCCAAAGGTTTTCTATTGTGCAAGAATCGGATTGGCAATGATCTTTCCACTCTTTCCATGATGCTTCAAGATTTTCTCTTTTTTTCTTCATAAAAACCGAATAATTTTTTATCCAGCTGTTTTCTTCTATCCATTGTTTGAGTTGCTTGTCTTTTGTTATTTTAGTTTCATTTTCATAAAAAATTTTTTTAAGTAAATCGATTTTTGCATAGCGTATTTCTTTGTAATTGAAACGCTTTAATTTTTCATATTTTTTTTGAAGGTTTGAAATTTCATCAAGAATGTCAGTGTTATTTTTGACTTCTGGCAGTTCTTTTAAACTAACGTAAATGGGGTGAAGAGCGAATGCACTCAAAGCACTATACGGAGAACTTTCCGTTCCTGTGTCGTTTACAGGCAGTATCTGAATAACTTCAAGTCCACAAGTTTTACAAAAATCCGCAAATGGAATTAAATCTAAAAACTCTCCGATTCCACAGCTTTTTTCGGTTCTTAAAGCTCCCACCGGAATCGCGGTTCCCGTAAACTTTGATGTTTTAGAGTTGTCGTTTGCTTTTTCCATGAAAACTTCCTTAAATAGAACTCACAATATAAAATTATAACACGGCTTTTGAATAAATAAAACTTTTTATTTTTATGAAAATTTTTTATTTTTGCCTGAAAAATACTTCAACGGTGTACACATGGAATACTCAGCATATTTATGAAAAAATTTAAATAAATGCAACATTTTGTTTATAAATATTACCGGTTTTTCTTTCTTTTGCCGGTATTTGGCTTTTTTTCTTTTTTTGCATATAATTTAGGGAAAAAAGTTGAAATCCCTTTTTTCTTTTTATAGGCTTGAATTCCTATTATAAGAAGTCCAAAAAATATCATAAGTAAACACAGAATTTGTCCTGTGGATATGTTTGCCAAAGACGTATTTATGTAAGTAGGTGCATTAGGATCTTTTAATATTACATATCCTATATCCATATCAGGTTCTCTGAAATATTCGATAAAAAATCTAAAAACACCGTAGGTTATAATGTACATTGCACCCATAAAACCGTCAAATGGCTTTTTTTTACGTATAAACCATAGTATACAAAAAGTTACGATACCTTCAAAAAAAGCTTCATAAATTTGGCTCGGATGACGTGGCAGGTTCACCATTCTCTGACCTTGTTCAATTACGATGCCGCATTTTTCGGCAAATTCCTGTACCCAAGGTAGTGATGTTGAAAATCTTTGTGCAAAAGGAAAAATCATTCCCCAAGGTTGTGTTGTAATTCTTCCAAACAGTTCTCCGTTCAAAAAATTTCCAAGCCGTCCGAATGTGTATCCCAGCGGAATTGCTATAGTCATGGCATCAATCCATTTCCATACGGGTTTTTTCTTGATAATGCACCAAAAAAGCATACCCAAAAAGCCGCCTACAACTCCTCCGTGATAACTCATGCCGGCAAGTCCGGTAAATTTACCATTTTGAAAAGGCCAGAAAATCAACCATGGTTCTCTAATGTATGTTCCGCTTGTATCGTAAATAACGCAGGATCCAATTCTTGCCCCTATTAACAGAAAAATAACCGAAAATCCAAAAAAATTAAAAAGTTCATCATCGTCAACCTTATGATCCGGACTGTCTAAACTTCCCTCTTTTCTAATTTTTGTAAGAACAAAATAAGCTGTGGCAAATGCAAAAACATACATCAAACCGTACCAACGTAAAAAACTTAAAGCTTGCACATTAGGGATAATTTCGGGATGGATCCACGAAGGATAGTTAAGTGATAAAAGCATTATTTTTCCTTTTTTTAATTAAATTTTAAACCCTTGCTGAACCGCTTTTATCAGCTTGGATTTGTAAAGCATATTTTCTTTTCTAAGCTGTGTAATTTCATATTGTTGTGTTTTTATTGTTTCTGCAAGATCATTCATTGTAAGGGCTCCTGTTCCAAGCAAATCTTCAATGTAGGTCATTTTTGCTTCATAATCTTCATTTGCCTCCGTTTCCGCAGATTGAAAGCTGTCATAATCTTCATCAAATTTAAGCTCTTTTGCTTGTAAAATTTTTTCAGAAATACGGAAAATAGCTTGAGCAATCATAGATTGAGGTTTATAAATCGTAACAGGAAGTCTTGAAGCCAATGCAACATCTTGTATGCTGTCTCTGTAAATAATGCCCAAGTGGTCAAGATCAAGACCCAAATATTCAGAACATGAACGTCGTATTTTTTGTGCTTTGTCTGCATCCTTAGGATCATCAATCATGTTCAGCACAAGGCGAGGCTTGAATTGTTCCATTCGATGTTTAAAAACCGCAGCACTTTGAGGGTCTATATTTTCAATTGATTCTACCAATTTTGGAATATAAAGTCTTTGTAAAGAATTGGAATCTTTTTTCAAATCTTCGAGAAATTTATAAGCTTTGGAATTCTTTTTAAAAGAATTATACATTAATCGGAAAACTGCATTTTTCAAAAAAAGATAACCGTTAAGAGTTGCAGTTACTGTCGGAGCTGTAACTATTATTCCTTGTGGGGAAAGTAAAAAAAGATCCAAAATAGTAAGATGTGTTCCGGCTCCAAGGTCAAGTATTACGTAGTCTGCTTCAATTTGTTGTATTTTTTTTATCAAATCGTTTTTTTGGCTTATTTTAAGAGCCGTAAGACCCGGAATTTCTGCATCTCCTGCAATAAAATACACGTTAGGATAATCTGTAGGCATAATTAAGTCATTAAAATTTTTTGTAACTCCGCCAAGATAGGTCCCAATTCCCACCTTAGGGGCTTGCTGCCCAATTACAAGATGCAGGTTTGAAGCTCCCAAATCCAAATCTACTAAAACAGTTTTCTTTCCTAATTTCCCTAGAGTAATGCCGACGTTGGCAGAAAAAAGACTCTTTCCTACGCCGCCTTTTCCGCTTGCTATTGGAATTATTTGCATATAACTTCTCTATCCTCAATATTTTTTTTACCGATTTTATAAAATTCAATTCCAATTATAACATCAAATATCAAAAATATCATCATAAAAATTGAAGTTATATGACTACTTGAGTTTCCGAATTTTATTTGTTGTATGACGGATTTTTTTGCAAAAATCACGTATCCAATGTAACTTATAACCGACATCAGTTTTATTATAGGCATAAGATTTAAACATTTTTTAAATTTGTCTGAATCGAAAATTGCTCCTATACAAATAATTGCAGGAATAACTAAAAGAGGTATCGCATAAAACCATGCAGGTGTTTGCAAAGGGATACTTTCTGTGCCGGGTAAAGAAATTATTGCAGTACAACGACATAATTCATAAACGGCACAAACATAGATAAAAAAATTTTGTTTATTAGGTTTTTCTCTCATGACGAAATTTTATGTTTCATAACGATTTTGGTCAATATCTTTACCATTATCTGTATTGAACAGTTTTTTGTTATGATATAGCATAAATTTGTACATAGGTGTAAATAAAAAGGCATTATAATGGCAGAAGAAAAATCAAAAAAATTTCCGTTTGAAAATTCTCTTTTACGACGTTTTTTAAAGTATGTCGGTATCTGGACAACAAGTGATTATCAACTTGCAGATGAAGGTGTACAACCTTCTACGGAACGTCAGCTCGATTTTGCACATATTCTTGAAGATGAATTGAAACAGCTTTGTAAAAATGTACAGACTACGATTAGTGAATACGGTTATGTATATGCTAAAATTCCTCCGTCAGCAGGTTATGAGAAAGTTCCGTCTGTAGGTTTTTTAGCTCATATGGATACTTCTCCTGATGCTCCCGGCGAAAACGTAAAGCCGCAAATTTTTGAAAGAGATGATTTGAAATTCGGTTTTGCAAGAGATACTGTTATAACTTCTGACGGTTCTACTTTATTAGGTGCGGATGACAAAGCCGGCATTGCAGAGATTTTGACGGCGTTGCAGGTTATTTTGGGAATTGATGATGAGGGGAACTCTTTAAAAGAAATTCCTCATGGACAAATCGAGGTAATCTTTTCTCCGGATGAAGAAACAGGGCACGGAATGGATCATGTTCCTTTGGATTTGATAGAGTCAAAGCAGTGTTATACAGTGGATGGCGGTGGTTTAGGTGAAATTGAAGGTGAATGTTTTAATGCATATAAAACTGAAATACTTTTTACCGGAAAATCCATGCACACAGGTAGCGGACGGAACGGTTTAATAAATGCCATAACAATGGCTTCAAATTTTATAGCTTTACTTCCTCACACTCAAACTCCTGAAACTACAAGCGAGTATGAAGGTTTTTATGTTCCCATTTCATTTGAAGGTGATATTGAAAGTACAAAAGTTACGCTCTTACTTAGAGATTTTACCACGGAAGGAATAGAAAAACGCAAAGAAACTGTACAAATATTTGCAAACACAATTAAAGCCAAATTTCCGGGAAGTTTTGTAGGAGTAACTCATACTGAACAATATAAAAATATGAAAATGGAACTGGAAAAAGTTCCATACGTTATGGAAAATTTAATTCAAGCGGTAAAATGTGCAGGAATTGAACCTTGCATAAAACAAATACGAGGCGGCACGGACGGAAGTCGGCTTACAGAGCTTGGTATCCCAACGCCAAATATTTTTACCGGCGGACATAATTTTCACTCAAAAACGGAGTGGGCAAGTCTTACACAAATGTGCTATAGTGTAAAAACAATTATAGAATTGATAAAAATTTACGGTGCAAACGGTGCCGAATAGGGATTAAAATGTACGAATATCATATTGAAGGGTCTTTCCCAATAAAAGGAACGGTAAGGGCAAGTGGAAATAAAAATGCAGCACTTCCATGTATTGCGGCTGTCCTTTTGACAAAAGAAAAAGTTATTCTTAGAAATATTCCCGATATTGAAGATACCGGAGTTATGATAAAAATTCTTGAGGGAATGGGCGTTAAGGCTTTAAAAATCGCAGAGAATGCTTGGGAATTTGATCCTTCAGAAAAAATTAATCCTGATGTTCCTGCCGATATGGCAAAAAAAATCAGAGCTTCAATTTTGTTTGCAGGACCGCTTTTAGCTAGATGTGGAAAAGCTAATATTGCAAGTCCGGGAGGGGATGTTATCGGCAGAAGGAGGATTGACACTCATCTTTTGGTGCTGGAAGGACTTGGTGCCAGAATAGATACTGCCGGTCATCTTTTGTTCACTGCGAATAAACTTGTAGGCGACGATATATTCTTGGATGAAGCAAGTGTTACTGCTACGGAAAATGCTGTTATGGCAGCCTGTCTTGCAGAAGGTCAAACAATTCTTACAAATACAGCAAGCGAGCCTCATGTTAGAGATCTTTGTAACTTATTGAATTCTATGGGAGCCGACATTTCCGGAAGCGGTTCCAACTGCGTAAAAATAAACGGTGTAAAAGAACTTCACGGTACGGATTTCACAATTGGCCCTGACTACATGGAGATAGGTTCTTTTATTGGACTTGCAGCTGCTACGCACGGTTCAATCAGAATTGAAGGTGTTGATCAAAGGGATATGAGATGTATAAAGCTGGGTTTTGCAAGACTGGGAATTACATGGCAAGTTGATGAAAATGCGATTATAGTTGACAGCGGTCAAAATATGGAGGTTGTTCCTGATTTAGGAGGAATGATTCCAAAAATAGACGATGCTCCTTGGCCCGGTTTTCCACCTGATCTTACAAGTATCATGACTGTAGTTGCTACACAGGTAAACGGGACTGTCATGATCCACGAAAAAATGTTTGAAAGTCGTATGTTTTTTGTAGATAAACTTATCGGAATGGGTGCCCGCATTGTTCTTTGCGATCCTCATCGAGCCGTAGTTTCAGGTCCAACTCCTTTACATGGAACGGAACTGGTCTCTCCTGACGTTAGAGCAGGTATGGCAATGGTGATTGCTGCCATGAGTGCTAGGGGTGAGAGCCGCATAAAGAATGTATATCAAGTAGAACGTGGCTACGAGCATCTTACAGAAAAGTTGCAATCTTTAGGTGCACACATTGAGCGGATTACAATGTAACAAAAATTTCATGAAAGCAATTTAACTGCGGATTGCTGCAAAACGGAATGTTACACAAAAAATTAATACTGATAAGGTTACAAGGGTTATTAGCAGTGCGTAAGAACCTGTTGCTCCTAAAATTCCATACAAGATAATTCCTACAAAATATTTTGCAAATTCAATGAAAACGTATGCTGCAGAAAAAAGAAAAGGGAATAATAACAGCCAAATCAACTTGAACTGTTCATCCCTAAGATACCTTGTATACCACGCTATTGTTCCCGCTATTAAAAAAAGAAATAACAAAATAAATGGATATGCAAGCCTTGAAATCATTGCATGTGAAAAAATTTCTCTTGAGTACCCGTATTTTGGAGCATTTTTTATGAACTTCCACAGACTGAAAAGTCCCATAGTTTTTGCTCCTTGTGAAACATCACATAAAGTTGAAAAAACATCGTAAGAAACCGGCATTATATAAGATTTTGCAAAGAAAGGTTCATCTTCGGTAAAATATTCGTATTTAGGCTCTACGTAAATATTTTTATCTTTTCGATCTACGGATTTTAACAGCACGTAAGGAATCATCTCGGTTTTGTATCGCTCATTTACGAACGACTGAAATTGATTGTTGGTACTGTCCAATGGAAATGAACACATTTTTGCGTAAGGTACACTCATGTTATACATAATAAAGCCGTCTTTATCATAGGAAACTATCGAAAATTCACGCAAATACATTATCATTCTGCTTGCTGATTTTATTGACGTAATTCCTGAAATAGAAATGACATCTTTTCCGCCGTGCAGTTGATCTAAAGTAAAATAAATATTTCTAAATTTTTCAAATTTTTGTAAATTTGAGGTTTCGTCCATGAAAAAACATTGTTGTAAAAGTTTTTCTTTTGATTTTTCATAATATTTACGAATGTCATAATCCAAAGGAAAACGCTCTAACAGATCGGAAAAAATATAATAAGATTTTGTAACTTCACCTTGTTTTAAATATCTATAGCCGGATTTTTTTGTTTCAAAAATTTCTTTTGAAAGGTCATTTTCAAAGGACTTTGTTTCCGAAAGTTTATTCCATGCTTCTGCGGCAATTTGAGTTGCCTTGATTCTGTTTGCATCATTTTTAGAATTTATTTCGATAATTTGTGAGGCATAGTAATGGGCATTTATGTAGTCTTCATTTTCAAAGCAAAAAATTGCACTTTTTAGTAAATTAGGAACGGTATCGGTTTCATTTTTTTTATCGATTTTTGTCTTTAATTCATTTTTGTTTTTATTATTTTCGTCCATTTTTGAAAGGGCAAGTTCAATTTTTGCCAGCATTTCGGATGAAGGTCTGTATTTTGGATACAAGTCTATGGCTGATTTTGCGTAAAAAAGTGATGATTTATAATCGCCTGCATTGTATTTTTCTTCAGCAAGGGAAAGATATTCTTCTATATTTGCAGAGTCTTCTTTTGCAACTTTTTGTGCATTTAAAATAAAAGGGGTTCCCATTTCCGTACAAATAAAACATAAAATCGTGCAACAAAGAGAAACCAGCATTATGCTTTTTAAATATCTTGCATTGTCTTTTGAAAATCTTTCTCCGGAGGTTTGTTTATCTTTTCCGAATGCCCATGAATAGCTTACTATTATTCCGGAAATAAACAAAGCCGGGAGAGTTTTAAAAAATAACATTAAACCGGCTTGAAATTTATACATCCCGAATGTGTACAGGGCTACACTTGGCATTTTATAAAAAATAAAACCACAAGCTATACATAGAATAAAACCTACAATGAACTCAATTCCGATAATAAATATGATGTGTTTTGAAAAACCTATTTTAAATTTCATATTTCAGGATTTCCTCTTTTTTACGGCTACTGGTCTGTCGCCATTATCGTCTTTTTCGTTTGCATGAGGATTTTTTATTATTTTTATGATTCCTATCGTCAAGGAAAATAAAAAGAATATTGTATTTGCAATTATTTGCAAAATTTGTCTGTTCGCTAAAAAATCTACTTTTTTATGTATAAAATAGGCAACGATTTTATTTGCGGTTTGCGAAGAATAGATTTTTAAATTTACAAAACAGTAGATAAAGAAGAAAGCAAAAACCAAGCATAAATTGCAAAGTCGCCATTTACTGTAGTGAGAAAAACCTATTACAGAATGTATTGCCAAAGCCATAGATATTAAAGCTGCTAAATACAGCCCCTTGCCTTTGTATGAATATCTTGCAATTTCCGTGATAAGATTAAGAGTATCGCAAAAATGATTCATGAATCCTCCGGGCTTTAGAATTGAATCAAAAAGAGGATCTTGAATATTGTGAGTGTCTTTGTCAATTTCAAAAAAATCATACAGGCTTACATCAGTAAATGTTGAAACGGAATTTTTTGTAATTAAAATACCGGATCCGGTAAGGCTATATTCATTAAGTGAAGTAAAATAAACCGTACCTTTTTCAGTTTGTCTAAAATAATTTTTTGAAATAAAATTTTTGTTTTGTTCATTTTCATTGTTAAATTCAATTACATCTGAAAATTTTACCGAAAGAGGAAAAATGACTGCCCATGTTAATCCTGTAAGAAAAAGATATATACCAAAATTTGTCCATTTTTCGGAAGAGTGGCGAATAAAATAAAAAATTATAAAAAGAGTCGAAAGAATCGAGGAAAACGGCGAAGAAAAAGTAATTCCTTTTAGTAATAATTTAAAATCGAAAATATCCATCGTTCCGCCGGCAGAAAAATTCAAGCAATCATTGTACAAAACATAGCCGAGAGTACCGATCAAAGTTATGAAAATAAAAGTGATTAAAAAAACTATAATAAGAAAAAAAGATTTTTTCATCCAGATTAGAAACTAACCTAAGGAAACCGTTCCCTGCCCATTAATGGCAATAATGGATTTGCACTCCGAACACCTAAAACGTCCGGCTTTTACAGCCTTTAGTTTTTTATTGCACAACGGACAGGAAAAAACTTTTGGAAAAATGGAAACTTCTTCAGGAATTTCTCTCTTAAAGAACGATACTGCTTCTTCCAACGATTCTTTGATATTGAAAAACTGCGAAAATCCTAAAAGCTGGAAAACTTCATAAACTTTAGGCTGAATTTCAAGAAGAACGAGATCTCCTCCTTTCGGTTTTACCATCTTTAGAAATGCCGTAAAAGAGCCTATTCCCGTAGAGGAAACATATGAAAGTCCTCTGCAACTGAAAACCAAATTAACAAAACCTGCTTCTACGATCTTTCCAACTTGTTTTTGAAAAAAATTTGAGTTGTACGTGTCTATATATCCTGTAAGAAAAATCAATATGCTGTTTTCGAGTGATGATATCTTTTCAAGAACCATCTTTAAACTCTCGTCTTTATCTTCATCAAAACCAGGTACAATACTATTGTTACTCATTTTTACTCCATAGAAAATTATAATGACTGAAAACTGCCTACTTCACATGATACACCAAAAAAGCTTGGTAGTCAAATATTTTTAAATGGTATAATCTGTAGTAATGAAAACTGTAATTATCGGTGCAAGCGGTGGAATAGGTAAAAGTTTAACTTTGGAAATTTCAAAACGTATAAAAAAATCCGAGCAGAAAAATAATTCTAAGATGGACTTTGTTCTTCAAGGAAAATCCATGGAAAAATTGAATATCATCTGCGATCTTTTAAAAAAAAACATTACTGCACATGTTGTAGACACGGATGAATGCACAAATTTTTGTTCCGATTTTCATATCAAAACTTTTTCTCTTGATTTTTTTAACTTTTACAAAGATTTTAATTTGCTTCCCCAAAATTTTATGAACGAAATAAAAACCGCGGATTTACTTTGTATTTGCTACGGTCCGTTTTTGCAAAAAGACTTGCACAAAATGAATGCATTTGAAATTCAATCTATTTGTAATCTTGTGTTTGCTTTACCGGCTCATTTTATTTGTAATTCTTTACCACATATGATACAAAAAAAATCCGGTAATATTTTTGTTTTTGGGGGAACCGGCACAGATTCTGTTTGTGCTTTTAAAACTAATGCTGTATACGGGGCTCAAAAAATTGCATTGTGCAGTCTTGTAAAATCTGTTGCACAAAATTATGCAAAAATGGGAATAAGATGTAATGCAGTGCTTCCGGGGTTTGTTGAAACTGAATATGTGAATTTGGAGCAAAAAAGGCATTACTTAGAGCTTTTGGGAGGTCAGGATATGATAAGTACTGATGAAATTGCAAAAATATCTGCCGATTTAATTTTTGATGAAAGAAAAAACGGTGTTTTGTTTCCGTATGACAAAGGCTGGAAACGTAATTCGTAAAAACTGCAACAGATAAAGAATACAATAAATAAAAGACGGAGTAAAAAAATGAACGGGAATAATATTTGTATTATACTTAGTCATCCTGATGAAAGTAAAAACGTGGGTGCAGTTTGCAGGGCAATGGCAAATAATGATATAAAAGATTTACGGATTATAGGAAAAAAAACAGACTATGATGAAAGCCAAGTAAAAACTCTTTCTGTTCATGCTTTTTATATTTGGGAAAATGCAAAGTTTTACGAAAATTTGCAGCAGTCTTTGCAGGATTGTTGTATGGCAGGGGGAACTACAAGAAGGCGTGGAAAAAAACGTAAAGATTTTTTAATTTTTCCCGAAGAATTTGCGGATTTAGTTTGTAAACTTGCACCGTACAATGCGGAAGTGCCTAATGGCTTACAAGTTGACGTTGCTAAAGTTGCACTTGTTTTCGGTAATGAGAGAGCAGGATTAAGCGATGAAGAGCTTGATTGCTGTACTGTAGGTGTGAACATTCCTTCCTGCGATGATTTTGGCAGTTTAAATTTAAGCCATGCGGTTCAAATCATGTGTTATACATTTTTTAGAAAATTTTGTAAGCAAAAAAACGGATATACTCCTGTAAATCTTGCAAGACTTGATAATACTTTAAAAGTAATGACAGACAGTCTTGAAAAAATCGGTTTTTTTAAACTTACCGATGATGAATATATGAAAAATTTTTGGCGTGGAATTTTTAGCCGAGCATGCCTAACTGAAAGTGAAGCAAAATATATTGAAAAAATTTTTACAAAAATAATGGGGTTATATTTAAAGCATGTTTTTCATTAAGCATTTGTAAAATTTTTGGGACTTTTAAAAAAGTTTTTTTATGATTAAAAATTTTTATTCGTGATATAATTTATTTATGAGAACAATTTCACCTCAACTTATTATTGATCAAGTAAAACGATTGTGTATTGAATCTTGTTCGGTTTTAGATAATAAAATTTTGAATGCCTTAAAACTTGCATACAAAAATGAGGCAAAATCAGACATATCGTATGATGCTTTGTGCAACCGTGCCCATAAAAATTTCAAAGTCGGTTCCGATAACATTCTTTCTGCAGAAATTCTAAATCAAATTATAGAAAATGATATTATCGCTAAAAATCAAAATATTCCTATGTGTCAAGATACAGGTATCATGGTTGTATTTGTAGAAATGGGAAATGAAGTTTTTATTGACGGTGATATAAATGAGATTATAAACAGGGGGGTTGCGGCAGGGTATAAAGAGGGGTATCTTAGGAAAA
This sequence comes from Treponemataceae bacterium, assembly GCA_052173655.1. Classification (GTDB taxonomy): domain Bacteria; phylum Spirochaetota; class Spirochaetia; order Treponematales; family Treponemataceae; genus RGIG9060. Next base: position 258,790 of record JBQMYD010000002.1, read on the forward strand.
GTGTTGTAAAATCTCCCCTAAATAGAATAAATACAAATGATAATACTCCTGCTGTGATTCATATTTCTATTGTAAAAGGGGATAAGCTAAAACTTTCTTTGTGCCCCAAGGGAGCGGGTAGCGAAAATATGAGCAAAGTAAAAATGCTCAATCCATCAGATGGAGTTCAAGGCGTTAAAGAATTTGTTTTAGATACGGTTGAACAAGCGGGAGGAAAATCTTGTCCGCCACTTTTTGTAGGTGTTGGAATCGGCGGCGATATTGAAAAATGTGCTCAGATTGCTAAACAAAGTCTTCTTCGTCCGATTGATGACAAAAGTAAAGATAAAGATGCCCGCCGTCTTGAAGAAGAACTTTTTGAATTAATAAATAACTTGAATATCGGTCCTATGGGTTTGGGCGGAAAAACTACTTGTCTTGCGGTAAAAGTAAATCTTTTTCCGTGCCACATCGCATCTTTGCCTGTTTGTGTAAATCTTCAATGTCATGCTGTAAGACATAAGGAGGTTATTCTTTGATTATAAAATATCCTGAAGAAAAATATAAATTGAAAGAACTTAGAGCGGGAGATATAGTTGAGTTTGAGGGTGTGATTTTTACTGCTCGTGATGCCGCTCACATGCGTATAAAAAAAAATCTTGAAAACGGAATTTTACCTCCTATAGATTTTGCCGATTCGTTTATTTTTTATGCAGGTCCCACACCTGCAAAGCCCGGAGAGATTATCGGTTCAATTGGTCCTACCACTTCAAGCAGAATGGATGGATTTTGTTCCATAATGAAAGAATTAAAAGTTACAGGAACTATCGGAAAAGGTGCCAGGAGTAAACAATGTAGCGAATTCTACAAAAAAAATAAGATTTTATATTTTATTACAACCGGAGGTTGCGGGGCTTTATTGTCAAAGTCAGTTATAAAAAACGAAGAAATTGCTTTTGAAGATTTGGGAACAGAATCGATAAAGCGTTTGGAAGTAAAAAATTTTAAAATGATTTGTGCTATAGATTATCTTGGTAATGATATTTTTGAAACAGGTTGCAGCTCTGTAATAGATGATGATAACGGAAAAATTTTTGATATAAAACAGGAATCTCTTAAACTCCATGAAATTAATCGCGGTAAACTTGAAATGCATTCAAAAGTTTCCGTTAAAAATACAAAAGAATTATCACTTGCGTATACACCCGGAGTAGCACAGCCTTGTCTTGAAATTGTAAAAGATCCTGAAAATTCATACAAATATACAAACAGGGCAAATACCGTAGCTGTAATAACCGATGGTTCGGCTGTTTTAGGTTTGGGAAATATCGGAGCTTTGGCAGGAATGCCTGTTATGGAAGGCAAGGCCATTCTTTTTAAGGAATTTGCAGGTATAGATTCAATCCCGATTTGTCTTGATACACAAGATACCGAACAAATAATAAAAACCGTAAAATATTTATCTTTGAGTTTTGGGGGAATCAATCTTGAAGATATTTGTTCTCCGCATTGTGTAACAATAGAACGTCGTCTTATTGAAGAACTTGACATTCCGGTTTTTCATGATGACCAGCACGGAACTGCAATTGTTGTTGGTGCTGCACTGCTAAATTATCTACGTCTTACAAAAAAAAATATCCAAGATTTGACAATAGTTTTAAGCGGTACCGGAGCTGCAGGATCTTCCATTGCTTGTACTCTAAAAAAACTTGGAGTAGGAAATCTTTATGCTTTCAACAAAGATGGTGTAGTTGAATCTTCAAAATATGATTCTTATGATTTTTTAATAAAAGAATTGCTTAAAAAAAAGATTATTGATGACAAAAAAGAAAATAACGGCACTTTAGCATCTCTTTTGGAAAATGCCGACGTTTTTATAGGTGTTTCAGCTCAAAATATTTTAACACCACAGATGATACGAACAATGAATCAAAACTCTTGTGTTTTTGCATTAGCAAACCCCAATCCGGAGATTTCCTATGAAAAGGCAAAAGAAGGAGGTGCTTACGTGGTAGGAACCGGCAGAAGCGATTATCCCAATCAAATAAATAATGTATTGGCTTTTCCCGGAATTTTTAGAGGGGCTTTAGACTGTAGGGCTTCAAAAATAAATGAAGAAATGAAGCTTGCTGCAAGTTATGCTATTGCAAATCTTATCGATGATGAAAATTTAAATCCTGATTATATTATTCCTTCTGCCTTTGATAAACGTGTTGTACAAGCTGTTTCTCAGGCGGTAATGCAAGCTGCATTAAAAAGCGGAGTTTGCAAGGATAAAGACTTGATAAAAACTTAAAATATATTGTGCTGCCAAGTTTATTTTATATCGTTACAAATACATTGTAGAAAATTTTGCTTTCTGTTAAAATTCACCTTATGGAAAATACTAAAAGAACGGTTACTTGCGCGGATTTACGCAAGAGCGATAATGGAAAAACAGTTGTACTTAATGGATGGATTCATCGTATCCGTGAACACGGCGGAATTACTTTTATTAATTTGAGAGATCGCTACGGAATTACACAGGTAGTTGTAGATTCCGATTCTCCTGCAAGTTTATCTGAAATTGCAAAAGAACTTCACATGGAATATGTTGTTGCTGTGGAAGGTTGTGTTCGCCCTCGTCCGGATACAATGATAAATACTGATATGATTACCGGTGAAATTGAAGTTAGTGCAAAAAATATTAAGATTTTAAGTAAAGCGGAAACGCTACCTTTTATGATCGATGAGGTTCAAAAAGATGGAACTCCTGTTATTCCGAATGAAGATTTAAGATTAAAATATAGATATTTGGATCTACGTCGTGAGCAAATGAAAAATAATATTGTTCTTAGATCTAATGTTACATTTGCTGCTCGAGAGTTTTTAACTTCAAAAGGTTTTTTGGAAATTGAAACTCCAACTTTTATCAAATCCACTCCGGAAGGTGCCAGGGACTATCTTGTTCCTTCAAGAATTCACTCGGGAAAATTTTATTCCCTTCCGCAATCTCCTCAGCTTTACAAGCAACTTTTAATGGTTTCAGGTTTTGACAAATATTTTCAAATTGCCAGATGTTATCGCGATGAAGATGCAAGGGGCGACAGACAGCCCGAATTTACTCAAATCGATATGGAAATGAGTTTTACAAACAGAGAAGAAGTGCTTTCTACAACTGAAGAAATGCTTGGATATATTTTCAAAAAAACGATGAATACAGATCTACCTGTAAAATTCGACCGTCTCGCATGGGACGATGCCTTTGATCTATATGGAACTGATAAACCTGATCTTCGTTTTGATATGAAAATGCAGGATGCCGATTTCATGTCGGATTTGAGCGACTTTGCTCCCTTTAAGGAAGGCTGTGCAAATTGCGAGAAAAAAGTTTTGCGACATGAAAGAACAGCAGTAAAAGTTTTGGTTGTGAAAAATGTTGCAAATCTGTATAGTCGTAAAAAAATTGAAGAACTTGAAGGAATTGCTAAAAAATATCGGGCAAAAGGTCTTGCTTGGATGAAAGTGAATTGTGATACGGGGCTTTTTGAAGGAGGAATAAGCAAGTTTTTTACAGGCCATGAAAAAGAAATTTGTTCAAAGCTTGGGGCTGAAAAAAACGATCTTTTGCTTTTTGTAAGCGATAGTGACTGGCAGACTGCTTGTACGGCTTTAGGTGCTGTGCGAAAACAATTGGGGAAAGACTTAAATTTGTATGATCCTAAAGATGAATTTCATTTTGTATGGATAATTGATTTTCCTTATTTTGCATGGAATGCTGAGGAAAATCACTGGGAAACCGAACATCACATGTTTACTCTTCCGCAAGAAAAATATTGGGATATTTTGGAAAGTGAACCCGGAGCTGTAAAGGGCGATCTTTACGATTTGGTTTTGAATGGCTATGAATTGGCTTCAGGCAGTATGCGTATTAATGATCCTGAATTGCAACAAAGAATTTTTAAGATTGTAGGATATTCAAATGAACGTGCGGAAAAAGCTTTTGGCTTTTTGGTTCAATCTTTTAAATACGGAGCTCCACCGCATGGAGGAATTGCACCGGGGCTTGACCGTTTAGTAATGCTTATGTGTCATGAAGAATCCATACATGAAGTTATCGCTTTTCCTAAAAACAATTTAGCTATGTCGCCTATGGATAACAGCCCTTCATATGTTGATGAACAGCAGCTTAAAGATTTACATATTAATTGTTATGATGTTGAAAAAGACTAAATTAAAAAATATTGAATCGGACTGTGAAAATACAGGTACGGAAAACAGGACTTGTACTTTGACAAAATATTTTTTGTGTTTTCAAAATAAAGTCGCTAAACGTTTTGCATTTTTTGCTGTTTGTTTTTTTGTTTTTATGCTTTTTTCTTGCAACTCAAAAATCGAACAAAAGAAAACCTGTATGGCGTTGGGAACCGTTTGTTCAATTTCACTTTTTGAAGCAGGAACTACAGAGCTTTATGATATTCTTTTTGAACGTATAGATCAAATTGAGCAGGAAATGAGTACCTCAATTGAATCAAGCGAAATTTCGCGTTTAAACAAGGCTTGTCTTAATTCTAAGGTAGATAAGTTTTGTATTAGTGATGATGTCTATTCCGTTTTGCAACAAGGCTTGGAAATTTCACGTTTGTCGGACGGAGTTTTTGATCTTACAATCGGTGCTCTGGTACAATTATGGGGTATCAACGAATTTGTTTTACAAACCGGAGAAAAATCTTTTTCTTCACAAAAAACTGTTCCTACGGCAGAACAAATTGAAAAAGCACGCTCCTTTGTAGATTGGAAATCTGTGCAGCTTGAAAAACAGGAAAACTCTGATGGCAGTGTCCAATATTTTGTAAGCATATTAAAGCCCGGTATACAATTGGAGACGGGCGGAATAGCAAAAGGTTTTGTGGCAGATGAACTTGTTTCTATTTTGCGTAAAAAAAATATAAAGCGAGCCGTTATAGATTTGGGCGGAAACATTTATGCATTTGGTGCAAAAAGCGGTTTTGATACACCAAAAAGTGTTATTGAACACGAATGTGATGAAAATGGGGTATGTACTTTAAAAATTCCTGAAGTAAACGAAAATGCTGTAGAACAATCCGGCAAATCTGAGGACAGCTCGTCGGTTACCCCATGGAAAATCGGCATAAAAAATCCTGATGAAAAATCAGAAAATCCCATTGCCATTCTTGATATCATAAATAAATCTGTTGTAACTTCAGGTTCTTATGAGCGTTATTTTGAATTGGACGGAAAAAAATATCATCACATTATAGATACAAGAACAGGCTTTCCGTCGCAAAGTGATCTGTTGAGTTCCAGTATAATACATGAAAATTCAATGCTTGCAGACAGCCTTTCCACTTTGTGTTTTATACTAGGTTCGGAGCGTTCTGTAAAATTTTTGCATCAAAATTTTCCCGACACTTTTTATTTTTTTGTTTTAAATGACGGAAAAATTATTTGTAATTACGAATATTAATAAACTTACAAGATTTTTATACGATAACTACGGAATTATCAGTAAAAGAAAAAGGGGCTGGTACGTATTTGTCTGCGTTCCAGTCGTTTTCCCATCTCTTACCGTCTAAAAGATAGCGGAATTGATATTCTTTGCCGGTTTCCAACGTAACTTTTACGGAAAAAGAACCGTCTTTTTGTTTTTTCATTGGAGTGTCGATGCTGCTCCAACTATTGAAATCTCCTGCCAACCAAACTTTTTCGGCTCCATTTGCAGCTTCTGCCGAAAGTTCAAACTTTACTACACATGTTTTTTGTGTTTTTTTGTAGGTTTTGTAAAGTGACAAAGGTGTCTCCTTGAAAATCTTTTTTATATCACTACCATAATATACCAAAAATAAGATTCTTTGTACATATAACGCACAGATTGTGCTATGAAGCGGAGTTAACGCATTTACAAATCATTTTTTTTACACTGTTTTGTATTTTTGCTATAAAAATCGACACTACAATGAAAACATTGTTCTAAATTTACATCCGATATTAATCCTCTGTTGCCATTTTTTCGTTTTTGCACTATCCTAAAATGTGTAGAAAAACCATTCCGTCGATTTATCCAAATTGCAGAACGGATACAGGTTCCGTATGGGATCTAAAATCTTGCTAAATAGGAGAGCTTTGTATGAGCATTTTTCCAAATTCAAAAGGTGCACTCTTTGCACGAAAATATCTTTTTACGTCCGAATCGGTGAGTGAAGGACATCCTGATAAACTTTGCGATCAAATCAGTGATGCAATTCTTGATTTCGTTCTTTCTTTAGATCCAAATGCCCACGTTGCCTGCGAGTCTTTTGCTACTACAAATTTTGTATGCATTTGTGGAGAAATAGGATTTTCAATAAATGCCCAAGAAAATTCAAAGAAAGTTTCAGAAAATGCCGAAAAAATTGCCAGAGAAGTTGCAAAAGAAGTTGGTTATACAGATGAAAAATTCGGTTTGAATTGTCAGACTTTTGAATTTATGAACAGACTGCATTCTCAGTCTTCCGATATTAAACAGGGAGTTGACGGTGTAGGGCTTGAAAAGTTTAAAGGAACTCAGGGGGCAGGAGATCAAGGGATGATGTTCGGTTTTGCCTGCAACGAAACTCCTGAGCTTATGCCTGCAACTGTTATTTTTTCTCATAAAATTTTGCAAAAAGCAGCAGAACTTCGTAAAAATAAAACGATAAAATGGCTTCGTCCGGATTCAAAGGCACAAGTTACGATAGAATATGAAGGATTTAAACCTATCAGAATAGATACTGTTGTTGTAAGTCATCAGCATGACGGAAATGTAACTCATGAGGAAATTGAAAAAACAATCATCGAACAAATAGTAAAACCTGTTTTGCAGCCTTCAGGTTTGCTCGATGAAAATACAAAATTCTATATAAATCCTACAGGAAAATTTGAAATCGGCGGCCCTGACGGGGATACAGGGCTTACGGGGCGAAAAATCATTGTAGACACTTACGGCGGAATGGGACGCCACGGTGGAGGTGCTTTCAGCGGTAAAGATCCTAGTAAGGTTGATAGAAGTGCAGCTTATATGGCTCGCTATATTGCAAAGAATATTGTGTATGCAGGACTTTCCGATAGAGCCGAAGTTCAACTTTCATATGCAATAGGAGTTCCGTATCCTATTTCGGTTATGATAGAAACTTTCGGGACAGAAAAAGTTGAAATCGAAAAAATAAACGATGCTGTAAAAAAAGTTTTTGATTGCACCCCTAACGGAATTGAAAAGGCTCTTGAACTTCGTAAACCTATTTACAGATCAACTGTAAATTACGGCCATTTTGGAAGAGCAGGTTTTACATGGGAAAAAACGGATAAATGCAAAGCTCTCCAAGAGGCTGTAAAAGAATAGTTTTTTTGTACATTTATTTGAGCACTGATGAGTGATTTTAAATTTTTGACGGCAGAGTTGATTTATGAAATTTTTAGCCGATTTAGAGAGGAAAATCCTTTTCCTACAACAGAGTTGATTGCACCTAACGATTATACGCTTCTTGTAGCAGTAGTTCTTTCTGCACAAGCAACTGATAAAAGTGTGAATAAGGCTACGGAAAAGCTTTTTCAAACAGTGAAAACTCCTCATCAGATGCTTGAATTGGGATACGATAACCTAATTGAATACATAAAGTCCATCGGGCTTTATAGGGCAAAGGCTCGTTATATAATGGAACTTAGCAGGCAGTTAATTGAAAGATTTGATTCAAAATTGCCTGCAACAAGAGAGGAGCTGGAAAGCCTTTCCGGAGTTGGTCGCAAAACTGCAAATGTAATTTTAAACGTAGTATTTCATCAAAAAACAATGCCGGTTGATACTCATTTGCTTAGAATTGCACCTAGAATAGGGCTAAGCTGTGGTACAAGTCCTGTCGAGGTGGAAAAGGATTTGCTTTCGGTAATTCCGCAAGAATTCATGGAACACGCACACCACTGGCTGATACTGCATGGACGTTACGTTTGTACCGCCCGAAAACCGGATTGTCCAAAATGTTTAATTTGTGATATTTGTGCTAAAAACAATTTAATAAAAACGGTTGAAATGGTAAAAAATAAAAATAAAGAGGAAAAATAAAAATGATAGAAGAAATGGCGGAAGTGGAAGTGGAAAACGTAAGTACTGTACCACAAAATTTTGATATGAATGTTCAGGAAGCAATTTCAAACTGGTATCCACAAAGTATTGTTGATTTTCTTAAACGTGTAATCAATTTTGACAGCATGATAAAATTTATTTTTGTTTCGATTACTGTTATAATATTTCTTCTTATTTACATTGCAATAAGACATATTTTTAAAAAAATCCCCGACGAAAAGATGAAACCTCATGCAAAAAATTTTATTTTAAAAATTTTTAAGTATGTTTTTGAAGTTTTGATTATAATTTATATTTTGAATTTTTTAGGAGTTAATCTAAATGCACTTTTCGGTGCTGCAGGAATTGCGGGAGTTGCGTTGGGTCTTGCAGCTCAAACTGCACTTGGAAATATCATCAGCGGATTTTTTATTCTGAATGAAAGGGCGTTCAAAGTTGGAGATCACGTAAAAATTGAAGAAGTAGAAGGAAATGTTGAATCCGTAGATTTGCTTGCAATTAAGGTAAAAACTTTTGATAATCAGATTGTTCGAGTTTCAAACGAAACTGTAATAAAATCCAAGTTGGAAAATGTTTCTTCACTTTCGACTAGGCGAGTATGTTTATATATGACAGTTTCATATAATGAGAATTTACCCGAAGTTATGAACAATCTAAAGGAAGCTGTCGGTAAAGCAAATTCTGTTATTTCACATCCTCCGTGCGAAGTTGTGTGTTCAAATTTTAACCCATCCGGAGTTGAATTGCGTATTACAGCTTGGACAAGATATGCAGATTTTATTTCAGCAAGGAACAATGTTATTCTTGCCACAACTCAAGAGTGCAAAAGAATGAAAATTGCAATTCAATGTCAACTTTTGGAAATTAAAGAAAGCAAAAAGGAATCGGAAATTGTCTGAAAAAGAAGATGAAAGTCTTATTCGTATAGAAAAAAAACTTGCTTACATCGAGGATTTTTTAAACCAACTGCATGAAGTTACATTGGAACATGAAAAACAGATCCAAAGAATTGATGAGCAAAGCAAGTTTTTCCTTTCAAAGTTAAAAGATATTTATGAAAATCCGGAGGGCGACATTCCTAACAGAAAGCCGCCCCATTACTAGGCAGAAATTATCTTAAAAAAGCTTCTACTTCACTTCCTGCGTTTCCGCACGTGTTGATTGCTTCTAAAAGTTCTTCCTTCGAACAAGTTAGTTTGTTACACCAATAATCAATTGCTGCCTGATCGTTAATATCGATTGGATCAAATTCTGCTGACATATAATTACTCCCATAACTTTTTTTCAAACTTGTGTAATTTACACTGTAGAATATCATATCACAAAATTGTTTTTTTTAGAAGAAAAAAGCCGCCTAAAAATTAAGAATTTTAACTAAGACGGCTTTTATTTTTGCATTTTCTATTGATACAACTGTCGTTTACCATATTTTGTATGCAACAAGTGATGAGCTTTTTTTGAATTAGGCTCACCAAAATATTCTTTGTAAATTTGAGTGATTAAAGGATTTTGGTGGGAACATCGAATTTCATGATTTTCATCGTCATTGTACAAGGCAGAAGCCCGTTTTGTTCTTAAATCATCACAGTGTCCATAAGGCTGTCCGCCTCCGGTTACGCAACCTCCTTTACATGCCATAACTTCTATAAAATCGTAAGGACGTTCTTTTCCTGTCTCTTTTGCTTCGTTTATTTCTTGGATGATTTTGTCAACATTTCCCATTTGATGAACCACGGCTATTTTTATTTTTGTTCCGTTTGCATCTATTACAGCTTTTTTTATTCCGTCAAGACCTCGTGCTTGCTGATAATTTACATTCCCAAGTTCTTTTCCGGTTATTAACTTATAAGCCGTTCTTACTGCAGCTTCCATTACACCGCCGGTTGCACCGAAAATTGTTCCTGCTCCACTGTAAGGGCCTATAGGGCTATCTGCAAATCCGTCTTCAAGTTCTGTAAAATTGATACCCGCCATTTTGATAAGAACTGCCAATTCCCTTGTTGTAAGGACTTTATCGACATCTTGAGCTCCGCTGGATTTCATATCATCATTTCTTCTAGCCTCATAAGCTTTTGCAGTGCAAGGCATTATTGAAACGTGATATATTTGGTCGGCTTTTAATCCGGCTTTTTCAGCCCAATATGTTTTTGTTATTGCACCTTGCATTTGCTGAGGTGATTTTGCTGAAGAAAGATTAGGTAAAAGATCATGGTAGTTTTTTTCGGCATAATCAACCCAGCCCGGACAACAGGACGTAAACATAGGAAGTTCACCTCCATTTGTCAACCTTGAAATCAATTCAGTTCCTTCTTCCATAATTGTAAGATCTGCACCGAAGTTTGTGTCGAATATATGATTGAAACCAAGCATTCTGAGTGCCGTATAAATTTTTCCTGTTGTAAGAGTACCTGCTTCTAATCCGAATTCTTCGCCTAAAGCTGCTCTAACAGAAGGTGCTATGGAAACTACTGAGGTAATTCCTTTTTCATTTATTTTATCCATAACTTCTGCAATCGGATTACAGGTTGTGATAGCTCCGGTAGGGCAGTGAGCTGCACATTGTCCGCATCGAATGCATGGGCTTTGAGCAAGATTGTGTCCTGCAACCGGTCCTATAACAGTTTGATCTCCGCGACCTGTATATTCCAATGCCCACACATCTTGTACCTGCTGGCATGTTTCTACACATCGTCCGCAATTTATACATTTGTTTCTATCCAAAACAATTTCTTCGTAAGAGTTATCTGTGGGTTGATTTTTTAGAATTTGCTTGAATCTCGGTTCTTGTCTCAAATTAAATTGGATTGCCAAGTCTTGAAGTTCGCATTCTCCGCTTCTGTTACATTGAAGACAATCTTGAGGATGGTTTGCAAGTATCAATTCCAAAACAGTTCGTCTTGCTTTTCTTAGTTCCGCATCATCGGTAATAAGACACATGCCTTCGGTAACTTTTGTTGTGCAGGCTCTTATCATTCTTGCTCTTCCAGTTCTAGGATCAATATTTTTTACGACACAAATACCGCACGAACCCCAAGCCGGAAGATCTTTGTTATAACACAATGACGGAATTTTTATGTTAAGTTTTTCTGCAGCGTTAAGAATAGATGTTCCTTCTTCTACACAAATATTTTTGTCGTTGATAGTTAAATTAATCATTCAAATTTCCTCCAAACGTTATTTTTTATAAATAGCATCGAATTTACAACTCGTTATACAAGCTCCGCATTTTAGGCACTTGGATTGTTCGATTATTTTCCAAGCAAGTTTTCTACCTTCCTTAATTTCATTGGCCGGATTATTGGATATAGCGTTTGCAGGGCAGTTTTTAACACAAATACCGCATCCGATACACTGATCGCTTTTTATTATGAATAACAAGAGGCTCTTGCATTTTCCCGAATCACAGTGTTTGTCTTGGATGTGGTCGATGTATTCTTGCTCAAATTTATCTATGGTTGAAAGGGTAGGATTCGGTGCTGTTTGCCCTAAAGCACAAAGAGAGCATGATTTCATTGCCTGACCGATATCTTTAAGACTTTGAATATCTTTTATTTCACCGTTACCCTTAGAAATTTTATCAAGAATTGAGTGCATTTGGCGTGTTCCTATTCTGCAAGGAGAACACTTTCCGCAGCTTTCATCTACGCAGAATTCCATGTAGAATTTTGCAACGTCAATTACACAATCATCTTCATCCATTACAATCATACCTCCGGAACCCATCATCGAGCCCAGTCGTGTAAGTGCTCCAAAGTCTATTTGTGTATCCAAAGATTCTTCTGTAATAATGCCTCCGGACGGTCCTCCTGTTTGAACTCCCTTGAACTTTTTGCCGTCCCGAATTCCTCCTCCTACTTCAAAAATGATTTCTCTAAGCGTTGTTCCCATTGGGACTTCAACAAGTCCTGAATTATTTATTTTTCCGGTCAGTGCAAAAACTTTTGTTCCTTTTGAATCTTCTGTACCAATTTTATTAAACCAATCGGCACCTTTTGTCAAAATTACCGGAATATTTGCCCAAGTTTCTACATTATTAATGACTGTCGGTTTGTTCCAAAGTCCGCTTTGTGCCGGAAACGGAGGTTTTGGAGTAGGCATTCCACGCTGACCTTCAATGGAACGTAAAAGTGCTGTTTCTTCCCCACAAACAAAAGCTCCTGCTCCAAGCCTGATTTCAATATTGTAACGTCGAACGCAATTTTAGAAAAATTATATTTTAGTTTTAGAATTTTCACCCTTTTTTCATGTTTTTTTGTGTTTTTTCATGCTTTTTCGTGTATTAAAAACACTTTTTAATCGATTTTTATAATAAAATTTAAGGTTAAAAATGGTGGAAGTATTGAAAATTCTTGACCACCTCCGGACGCCTGAATCGTATGCGTATGCTCTAAATCAAGGTAATATTTAGCAAAATACGTTGTCATGCAATCGCCGTGATTAACAGTTCCGTTACTTCCCTTATTCTGAATTCTCCCACCTGCATAGTAGTTACTTTGTCGCCCAAACTTTCGCTCCCAAGCATTGTTATCACGGATATTATTATGGCTAATGCCTGTAAAATAGGCATTTGTAATACCACTCATCCCCTCCGTAACTCCGCCATGGTCATGAGATGGCATTTGATCAAGCGTTAATATATGGCTTTCTTTTCCGCCTGTCTCCCCTAAATTATTCGCAGTTCCTTTTATAAATTTATTTGACAAATTCGGAAGATTAAATGTAGTGTTCCCGTCTCCTGATCCATAAGTCGTTCCTATAACAGCAAATAACGATGCATATTTAATTCTTGAAATTTCTTGACCCTTGCAAAAAAGCCAACCATCAGGAGCTTCATTTCCTGAAAACGGGAAAATAGAAGCAATCGGAATGTTACTCGTCCCCCGCTCGCCCTTATCACCTTTTAAGCCTTGCTCTCCTTTCTCGCCTTGCTCTCCTTTCTCGCCTCGTTCACCCTTATCGCCCTTTGAGCCTTGTTCTCCTTTCTCTCCCCGTTCGCCTTTATCGCCCTTTAAACCTTGCTCTCCTCTTTCTGCTATCAGCTTTCCTTTTTCATCAAATTCAAGATAAGCCCCTGTATCCATGAAGTACGAGTATCTTTTACTTGCCTTATCGAAAATTATTTGATTGAACCCAACTCCTGTTTTTACAACTCTTTTTTCATTTACAACTTTTTCACTTTGCCAATAAAAACGCACATCTTTTTCAAAAACTGTTCCTGTCGAAATTTCACCGTATATTTGAAAACACAATTGACTATTTTCGACTGATCCCAATTCTGCAACATCGCTCACATAGGTTTCTTTACAATTTAAATTTTCAATTTTATTTAAAACATTTACATTGCCTTTAATAACCGAGTAATACATATTTTCAGGTTCTGCAGTATCAGCCTTTTGACAACGATATAAATTGCCTTCAAAATCTGACATTATAAACTTAGTTAAATCATTGTATACGTAAAAACCGTTCATCAACTTCGGAGTTTTCCAAATCTCCATAATTGACATTTGATCAGGATTTTCAATGTTCAAGTTCCATTTTAATTTTGCCCTTACAAAAGCCCCGCACTTTTCGGCTTTTTGATTATTTACAAAATAACTTAAACAACAAGTCATGTACAATTCATTATTTTTTATTTTAAAAAAACTTTGGACAAATTCATTAATGTCTTCTAAAATTCCTTGCAAAATTGCATAGTCTATTTCTTTTGTATCACAATTAAATCTTTCAATAACAGTCCAAAGATTCATTTTATGCAAAATATAAACATATTCAAATTCAGAACACATCCCACAAATGCTTTGATTAGTTCCAAACGATTTATATTTTTTATTTTCCAATAAATCATGAAATGTCATATTTTCAGGATTAAAAAAAATGGCTTTTTGGAACATAAACCCATCTATTGTGTTGTCTTCCAAATGATTAACTAATCTATAATTTTTTGTTTCGATAGAAAATTCGTAAACATCAAGCCCGTCATTTTCTTTATCCAAAAAATAAAAAACGCCATTAAAACTGTTCATGACATAGTGTTGTATTTTTACCTTTTTTATAAAAAATTCCTCTTTTGAATTTTCATTTATTTTTTGTAAAAACAAATCAAATTCATTTGATGATTTTTTATAAAAAACTTTATATTTTTCGCCATTATATTCAAAAATTTTTGAAAATAAATTGATTAAAAAGTGTGGCTCCTTACTCATCTCTTTACTTTCAACAATTGGAACAGCACTTTTTACAAATCCTGTATCAACAGCTATTTTTGTTTCTTTATTTGAAATTCCAAAAAGTAGATTATTGTTTTCATCAAAAATTTCAAAATTTCCGCCTGAAATCGATGTCCCTTTTGCATTCATCTTAAAATTTCCGACTACAAAGATGACATCATAATCAACAATCGTCCCATTTTCAAGCTTTGGCTTTACTTCAATATATTGACTTTGCCCACCAACTCTAAAAGCTCCTTTGTGGTAAATGATTTTTTTATTTTCATCTAAAACGTCATTTACAGCCCAATAATTAAGCTCGCTCCCTATCAATCCTCCGTCTGTAATTAGCCCAAGATTGGCAGTTAATGCACTAAGTTGCTCAACAAAGATTTGATTAACACCCAAAGCTCCATCAATTTTAACTCTCTCACCCTTATCATTTAATTTCCATGCTCTCACCACATCTCTAGCCGAAGTTGCCTTAGCTTCGATAAAATAGGGAGGAGACCATTCACTTTCAGCTTTAGTTGAAAAAGCTTTGATTCTATACGCATAAAGAGTATTTACAGATTGATTTTTTGCTTGCCCATAAAGAGGCAATGTGAAAGATACAGATGATCCTTGTTGAAAGAGTTTGTCATTTTCAAAATCAACTTTAAAATTGTCTTCTGATTCATAAGGATTTAATCCTAATGCAGGTTTAAACCATTTAAGTTTTGTTGTATCTGTTATACGCTCATAAGCACCGTTTATAACTTTATAAGCTTTAGCAACTTGAATATATACGCCTTTATATTCATATATATTTTGATTTTCCCATTTTAAATTTATTTGGCGAGCTGAACTTGAAATATAAAGATAGGGAATAGCAGGCTCATATCCTAGATATTCTGAAACATCAGGATTTATAACATCACTTTTTATAGAATATGCTTCTGATTTTTCCAAAATGAAAATTGAATATGATCTTGCATTTTCTTTATTTAGCGGAAAATCTTTGAAAAAATAAAAAAAAGATTCTCCAAAACAATTCTCCTTAACTTTTTCATCGTTTACAAAAACATCAAAAACTTTTGATCCGAAAGATTTTTTATCTATGTTCCAATAAATTTGAATTCCTTTTTCTTGACAAAACGCACTGACAAGTGGCTTTTCAATTTTCCATGTATGATAATTTTTAAAGTCAAAATCTGTTGTGCAACTCTCTTTTGTACCAGCTTCAGTTTTTGAAACAAGACAAAATATATAGCTTTCAATTTCATTTTTTTCAGGATATCCGTCGATTTTTCTGTCAAAAAAATACGAAGTTTCATTTGTTAAAAGATTTTCCTTAACTTTTTTTCCGTTAATATATAAATCGAATTTTGTGTCTCCGTACCAAATTTTATCGCTTTTATTTTTCCAATTTATTGAAATAAAACTTTCAAAAGGAATTACAAATATTTCTTGCTCCTCAATTTTCCAAGTCAAATAATCGCTTGTATCAACTTTGGATATAACATATTCAGATTCATTGCCATAGGCAGAAATTGCTTTTATTCTAAATTTATAATTTTTTAAGTCTTCCTTTTCAGGATAACCGTCAATATTTCTTTTAAATTCGTAACTAAAAGAATCAGCATAAGAGGTGCCGACATTCTCCCAATCTCCACTTAATGATCTACAAATTTCAACAACGTAATGAGAGGCTTTGAAAGCTGAATCAAATCCGGAGTAGCTTTTCCAAGATAAATTTATAAAATCTTTTGACGCTTTAGCCGTAAGATTTTCAGGTCTTTTCGGAAGTGCAGATACTTTTGAATAAAACTTTACACTATTCGATTTTTCACTCGTATTGCCAGCTTTGTCAGTTGCTGTTATTGCGTAAAAATAGCTTATTTGTTTTTGTAAAATTTTGTCTGTAAAAGAAAACTCCAAACAATCATCATGTTCAATTGTTCCGACAACACTCCAATTTGAAACGTCAGCTTTTCTTTTTAAAATTGAATAATATTTTACTCCTGATTTTTCGTCTTTTGAAGCAGAAAAGACTACAATAGCATCTCCTCTATCCGTACATGTAATTGATTTTATAACAGGAACACTTGGTGGCGTTGTATCTGGAGCAGGAATGGAAGAGACTTTTGATTCTAGGGAATCTAAGCGGCTTTGAAGATCGTTACCAACTTGTGATGTTGTTTTATAACGAGTAATATCAAGTGCAACTTTTCCATAAGTCATAAATTCTACAGAATATTTTTCATCTTCAAAATTGTAAAAACACGACAAAACTATACAATCGCTTTTAAATCCTGAAATGCCTGTGTCGATTGAATAATAAGTTCCCGGAAGTAACTTTTGTGTACATTGCCCCGTAAATTTAAATGATGATTTTATAAAAAATCGACTTAAAAAAGATGCAAGATTTTCAGCACTTTTTGAATTGTACAAAAACTCTGCTTCATATAAGTATTCTTTTATTCCTTTTCCGTATGTAACTGACGAATCAGAGCTTCTAAAATATGCATCGGCTCTTATTGCAAGCTGATAAAGAATTGCATCTTGATTTCCCCTATTTATCAACCTTACAGAAGCTCTTCTTGCTCCAAAATCTGTTCTATCAATTTCTAGGCTTCCTTTCCAATCTTTTACTAATTTATGATTTTCTGAATAAAGCAAAGTTGTTTTTGTTGATCTTCTAAACTTTTGTTGACCTGAATAAAGAGTGTAAGCTTCCGCATAGCCTGTTGCAAAGGTTTGAAAAACTTGTCCCTCACGAGCTTCCTGAATAGGATCTGAATCGTATGGGTAGTATTGATTTGGTCTAACAACAATTGGGATTATATGATTTTCAGAATCAAGATTTTTGCCTTCAAAATAAATTTGTTCGTTTTCTTTTTTTGTAAGGCAATTAAACTGCACCTTTACCATATCAAAGTCTTTGTCGGTTTTTGCCGCTTTTAATCCTGTATAAAAATCCACATCTGAAAGTATTTCTAGCTTACTTGGAATTTTTGATAAATTTTTTATAAAAAGTTTTCCTTCTTCATTGAAAAAAAATGCATAACAATTTTGAAAAAGCACGTTGTTTAAAGATTGCAAGTAAGAGCTATCTTTGTCTAAAACAAAAGCTTCGATATCAATTTTAGAAGTATCACAAAGGTCTTCAATTTGCACATCACAATCCTTACAAAGCCGACTAACAACTTTGTCTAACGTTGTGTTTATAAGAGCTATTTCTGCGTTTGTTTTTTTTTCAAAAAGATAGGTATTATCTGAAATTGTAAAATTTATTTCAAAAATAGGATTAGGTAAACCATCGTCATTCCAAGATACATCTGTTTTTATTTTTCCTGTAAAAAGAGTTTTAGAATCATCTTTTACAACTGCTAAAAGTTCAGTATTTTTTACAAAAAGTGCAAAAATTTCAGGATCATATGGAATTTTTACAGGACAACTAACTTGTGTATGTTGCAAACTTTCGTTAATGCAAGATTCATAGATTGTAATTGATGTTGGATATACCTTTTTTTTATAATTTTCAATTTCTAAAAAAATCATATAGTAGCTCCCGGAAAAGGTGAATATTTTTTTGAATTGATTCCTGCTGAAATACCTTTGTAAACGGCATCAACAATTTGACCTTCACTTACAACAGAACCTTCAACATTTATAGATACATTTATCGATTGATTATTTTCTGAATTTTCTCCTTTCTTTCCCCCAACAAGAGAAAGCTCTCCAGATCTAATTCCTTGAGCAAAGGTCTTTGGAATGATAGTTTCACCCTTATGAATCATCGCAACATGATCAAACTCAATATTAGCAGATCCTGTGTCGTGCCAAAAAAGATTTAGAGGATCGAACAACCTCTTGTACCAAGTTCTACTATCTTGTTGATTTTGAACTGTCTTACCGGCTCCAGATAGGCTGGCATAGGTATTTTTTGAAATCTCTTTTAAACGAGCATTCATTTGTTCATTTAAAGAAATGATTTTTTCGTCGGCTGCCGTAGAGTACATCTGAGCTTGAGCTTCATAAGAATCTCTGCTAATAAGTCCAAGCTCATACTGACTTTTCAAAGCTTCAAGCTGACTATTTAAAAGTTCTTTTATAGCATCCTGTTTTCTGTTGAAAAAATTTCGCACCCTTTCTTCTTGTTGTTTTGTAAAATTTTCAATCTGTTCCTGTGATTGATCTAAATTCATAGTTATTTTTTTTAGTCGAATTCCGATTCTTCCTAACAGGTCTACAAGACCGTTGTACAAGAAAATGAACGCTTTTAAAACAGGCTTTATAATTTCATATAAGCCTTCAAAAAGAACTGCAAGTTGTTGCAAAAAAAATGAAAGAACTTTAAAAATCGGATTTATTTTGTAAAAAAGAGCAATAGCAGGAAGAAATAGTTTTAAATAACGAGCAAATGCTTCTCCTAGAGCATCAAGGATATCTACAAATGGTTGCAAAAGGTCGTTCAACAAGAATTTAATATTTTCAAAAGCCTTTTCTACTATCGTTGTCATAAAATTTAAAATCTTTTGTCCGTTTTCTATTGTTGAAATAGCTTTTGAAACAGCATTTACAAAAGCATTGACGATAGCTGCAATAGCTCCAATTTCACCTCCTTGAATAGCACCCTCTATCACCTTTCCAAGTTCACTATTTTTTGAAGAATCCAAAACAGAATGTGAAGAAGTAGATTTTATTGCACCGGCTAAATCTTTGTTCTTAATAGATTCAAGTTGTTGATATTTCAAATTATCTAAAATGTTTTTGAATTTGGAATTCCATTCATCCAAATCTTTACGCTTTGCTTCGGAAATCTTTTTTACATAATAAAGCTCTAAGGCTGCTTTTTCTTTTACAAATTCAGTTTCATTGTTGAATCCTGAAGCTTTTAATTGATTTATTCGTTTTTGTAAATCTTTTTGAGATTTTTCGTATTCTTTCAAAGTTTTATCTAAATTTGAAGCAACTTTATTTGCCCATTCATCTCCTAAAGATGCAACAACATCTTTATCCAAATCTTCTAACTTTTTAGAAAGCATAGAAATTATAGCTTCGGTTTTTCGTAAATCAAAACCGGAATAAGATCCGTCTTCATTGACAGTTTGTTTATTTCTTAAAGACTTCGCTTTTTCAAGTTCTAACAACAGTTGCTCTCTTTGTGCCTCTTTTGTTTGCGAGTACAATTTGTTTCGCCATTCCAAAAGTTCGTTTCCTTCTTTCAAAGCCTCTTTAAAATCTCTTTCGCCTAATTCGTCTTTGTAAATTTTAAGTTGATCATTAAGGTTTTTTAGATTTTTTTCAGCTTCTTGCAATTTTTCCTCTGTAAGAGAAAAAAACGACTTTCCCATGTTCCCAACAGGAATATTTATGCCCGATAATTCACTTGTTAAAGCTCGTTTTTTTTCAGATCGTAAACTTTCAATTTCAGCTTGTACCTTTTTAATTTCTGATTCAGTTTGACTTATGTTAAATTTTAATTGAACTAAATTAAGCTCTTTTACCGCATTTTTCAAATCTTGCACAGCATCTGTTTGTTTTTTTAATTCCAAAGCGTGTTCTGCCGTAGAATTTGCAGCTTCTTGTTGCTTTGCTGAATATGCAACCCAAGCAGTAACGGCAACTCCTACAGCTACAGTAGCTGCAAGTAAAGCAACGTTTGTCGCTGATAAGGCTAGATTCTTTGCCATAATTGCAGCAAATGCTGCCCATGTAGTTTTTATCAAAGAAAGCAAAGCGATGATAAGCTTCCCGTTTATCAGTGTTGCAACAGAAGCTATTAATCCAACAAATATTCCTTTAACAAAGGGACTATTGTTAATTGAATCTATTATTAAAGTTAAAAATTCTACAACTTTTTGTGCCGCCGGTGCTAGAACTTGCCCAAAAGAGGAAGCAAGAGCGTTTACAGATTCTTCTAATCCTGCATATGCCCCGGAAAGCCTTTGACTTGCCAAAGCCATAGAATCATGATACAGTCCTCCTTCTGCTGTAAGAGTTTGCAAAGCATTTTTTAATTGTAAAAAAGAAATCTCCCCGTTGCTTGCCATCTTCGTAACTTCTGATGAAGTAACTCCCATTTGAGAACCTAGTTGATCTAAGATTTGAACCCCTTGATCTATGTAAACATTCAAAATTTCCATATCGGCTTTACCTTTGGCAGAAGCTTTGTTAAAAGCATTTATAAACGATTGGAACTTTTGTCCGTTGCCTTGTGAAAGGTCTCCAAAAATAGTCAAATACTTTGTTATCTCCGATAACGGCACTTTTGCAGCCATCAAGCCCTTTGTTGCTTGTGAAATCTGATCCATATCAAAGGGAGTCCAAAAGTTAAATTTTTGAAGCTCGTTAAAAAGCCCTGCCCCTGCTTGCATATCGCCAAGCATTATTCCGAATTCTTCCTTCATGCCCCGAAATGAATCGGCTTGTTCAAGTGCGTACTTAATGCCGGAGCCAAGCATTTTATCAAATTTAACCGCCGCCGCGACAACCGCAACTGATCCAAGCTCTGTTTTTAATTTTTCAAAAATTCCAAAAAGCCCTCTTTCCTCTGATTCAAGTTTTAAAGACTGTGCCTCAAGCTCTTGATACTGCTCTTTTAATTTTTGAACTTCTTTTGATTCAATTCTAAAACCTGATGTAGCTAGATCTAACGCTGTCTTTTTTAACTGACTTTGCAAATCATGAAGCTCTGCCGAACTTTTCCCAAAAAGCTTAAAAGATGCCGTCGCTTGTTTTGCAGACTTTTCAAGATTTTGAAAAATTGCCTTATCAGCTTTAATTCCATTTGCTGAATGTGTTGCACTTTCTGATAAGGTCTTTATCTGATTTGAAAAAGCTTTTAAGGTCTTTGCTGCCGAGTCTGCTTTTACATTTATTATCATTTCAAGAGTTTTTTTATCTGCCATTTAAAAATATTTTAAATACGTTTTAAATATTTTCTTTAACGTAGGCAAAAAAAATGACCGGCTAAAAAATCAGCCGGTCATTAATTAACTTTTGCTTTCCTTTTCCATCTGTTCTTTATCCCAAATCGACCTTTCGATTCTGAATAAATTTATAACAGCTGTTATTTCTGCCGGTTGCTCTGCCCAGCCTCCGGCAAACGGAAGACATCCCATGTTTTCCGTTAAATAAAAAACTTCAAGACACGAAAAAAAGTATTCATTTAAATAATCTTTAAAAGATTTTCTTTTTATAAAAATAGAATTACCCGTTTCATCCTTTATTTTCGTGTCAAAAAGTACATCCCCCCGTCCTTCTTTGTAATCATGCTTCCAATGCCCCTCGTTATACAAACGAAAGGCAATTTTTAGTTTTTTTCGTCGATTTCTCGTGAAAGAATTTTGTTGCACTCATGGATGATTTCATCGATTAGGGGCGAAAATTCTACAGGGGATTCAAGCAATTGCTTTACGTTCGTAATGCTGTGCTTTCCGTCCTCGTCTTCATAACTACAATTTGAAAGACTTTCAACCATCGCATTGAGTACTGCAACATCGTCAGTTTTTAAACGAATGTCTATCCCCTCAATCTTTCCTGACGTATCAGCTCTTGCAACAGTTTCCGGTGTGCTGGAAATTCGATTTTTCATCTGTATTGTTGGATTCTTCAATACAATCGCTATCTGATCTGTCGGATCGCATTCTTTGTTTTTGTTAAAATTCGGAATAAATGTAAGTTTTTTAGAAACATTTAATATCATTCATTTTTCTCCTTTTTTAAAAATTGTCAATTGAATAAAAAACAGGATCTGCTCCGGTAAGCCTCATTGAAGAATCATAACTTTGTGCGTTTCCGGTAGATCCTCCAAGTTTCATATTGTACAAATAGATTTGCCCAAAAACAAAAGCTTGTGTTTCTCCTAAAACATCTGTCTTTCTTACATAGCCTTGAAAATACAAAGGCTTATTGTCTATCTCTGTGACGGTAACAGAGTTATCCGAAGACCTTCTAAAAAGCTTCATTGTTTTTGCAATAATGCCGTCAGGTTCATCTGACACGCCAAGTGTCATGATTGAATTAACTGTCCCTGTTGCATCTTTTTTTCCGAGTCTATACTTTTTAAACTGATCACAAAGCCTTGTTACTTCTATTTCTGACTGCGTGATATTAAGTTCCCACCCTGTACAGTCTGCAACGTGGGTAAGGTTTAATCTTGAAAGCTTGTCATCTGTAGCCAAAACTTCTGTTCCTAAAGCAGGGTACAACTCTCCAACTCTAAGCCCATTGGGAATTACAGAGCCACTTTCGGCTATTTGTTCAATTATGTACATGCCCTGTCCGCCGGTAACGGCTCCATCGCCTCCTACAAGCTGGTGCAAAGTCTTTGCCCCATTTCCTTGATACACCGAGCCTTTTACTCCGGTCAAAAATTGACCATCATCTCCAACAAGAGGAACTTCATTTCTTGCCATCTTTTTCTCCTATTTTTTCTTGATTTTCCGTTTCTTGCTTAAATTCAGAAACAATCGAATGTTTTTTTTCTTTTTGTTTTTCAAAAACAGCAACAGTCCTGCCGTCTTTCGTCTCATACTTTGTTACATGGATCATATAGCCTCCTTTTTAAATCTTTAATAAACCGGAATTGTTATGTATACAAATCTTATATCCTCTACGTCTTGAACTTGGGTTGAATCAGGTGAATCTATAAATGAATCTTCCTCGCTGACTTTTTGAACGATTCTTGTGTTTGCAATTTTTTTTACAAAACCTCCCTCCATTTTTTCAAGCCTTAAATCTTTTTGCATAAAAAAACTATCAAGACTTTCTATAGCTTCAACAGCCTGCTCAAGCCCCCTTTGACTTTCTGCACTTCCTGATACTTCTACTCGAAATTTTAAAATTCTTGTATTTTTAGAAAAATCAGACCTTGTGTCAATTACGCTTTTTAAAAGCGTTACTTTTATAACCAGCCCTGCTTCTTTTATAGAAGACGGTGTTAAAACAACCTTTGTCTTAAAAGTTGTTCCGTCTGATATTCTGGAAAGCTGATCTTTAAATAAATTAAGTGCTTCAAAGGACGTCATTTGTAATTTCCCTAAAAATTGTATCTTTTTCAGATTCCGTTAAATAAAAAAATTCTCGCTTCGGAATCTCTACAGACTTTTTCAAATAATAAAGAACCTTGCCCTTGATCATTTCTTTTTTTTTATAACAAACAGTTCTTCCAACTCTATAAACGTAAGCTTTTAAAGATTTTAGCCCTGTAATAACGCTTGTTGGACTTTTTCCAAATTTACGCTCAAGCCTCCTTGTTCCGGAAGCCGGAATAAAAAGCCATTCTTTTTTTGCAGTTATAACTCCCCCAAAATTGTGTAAACTTGCACTCTTATTGTTTGTCCCCACCGACACACAATTTTCTGACAAAACTTGAGATGTAATACTATCTCGCAAACTTCCAGTATCTTGCAAAGGCTTTCCTTTATTTCTATAAGCAACAGTTACTTGAGAAAGAGGAGCAAAGCCTTTGCCTTCATAAATATGATTTCTGATCATATCGGAAGCCATTATGCCCACTTTTTCAACTCTAGCCGGATTTTTAAGCTCTTTTGCAATGTCATCCAAAGATTGACACACATTACTCTGTTTCATTTTGAAAATTCTCTTGCTTTCCAAAATTTTTGATTATCAAATTTTTTACCCGAACAAACCGCAGCACAACTTATATCACACCTTCCTTTGTCGCTTTCGGGGAAAGAGCCGTAAGCTGCAATGATTGTATTTTTGGCTTGGATCCGATATTCCCTGCCAGCTTCTTCATGCCCCAATGCAAGGTGCAATTCATAAATCGATTGCATAATGACAATTTGCCTAATAATCTTGTCATCAAGATTAAGGCTTACCCCAAGATATGAAAGAACCGTTCCGATATAAATTTTTGCCCTATTTATCGCACTTATCACTTTTTCATCGCTTCCATCTGAAAGTTGCTGATAAAGATTTTCAGAAAGGCAGTCAGATACTTCCTCTGTCGTTATATCATTTCCAAACGGTTCAAAAATTACTTCTTTATTTTTTTTTGCAAAAATACCGGAAATACTAAGTTCTTCCATATCTTTTTTCTCTTTTCAAAAATTTTTAAGCGATCTTAACTTCTTGGCTTGTCTGCTTAGATATAGCAAGAGCCGGAAGAGGCTTTGACATTCCAACGATCTTAATACCGTCAGGGTCTTTCTTTTCAATCGGTTTTGCATAAAACGGAAGTGGAGCAAGGTTTGCATCAATATCATCAAGAGAAGCAAATATAAGCTTTCCTGTATAATCAAGAGACAGAACCCTTGCAAAGCCGTCTTTTATAACGCTTTCGGTTTTTGTCGAACCCGGCAATTGGTAAGTAAACCCAATTGATCTTATGTCATATTTTCCAAAAAGCACCATTCCATCAGGCTTCCAAATAACAGGAGCATTTTGAAGACTTGTTAGAATGTTGACCAACTTGTTATAAACATTGTTAGCCAGAAGAATTACAAGATTTGAACTTGTTCCGGTCTTTGAAATATGTTCATTTATCAAATTTTCAAGCCACCTTTGAACTTGAGCCAGAGTACCTCCTGAAATATCAGCCTTTGCAATGTTTACAGGACTGCCTAATTCAATATCACAAGTTCCAGAAATTCCATTTGAACTTTGATACGGATAGCTTATTTTTCCGCTCATTGCCTGACGGCAAAGAACTTCAATAGTCTGGCTAACCCGATTTCTAAGACGTTCAACATTTTCAGAAACAAACGCCTTGATTGACTGGGTATCGCCGAGGGAAATAAGATCGTTGACATCTTTTGCAGAAGCAAAGCAACTTACGCTTATCGGATCGACTTCAATAAGAGTACGTTTATTTTCTGCAGTGTCTACAGGGATAGACCGTCCGCCCCGCAAAACCAAAGGAACAGCCCCTGTCTCCTCCTTGATATCCTCAACGGAAACATACGGCGAATATTTTTGCTGTCTTTTTCCTTCCGGGAACAAAAGACTTGTAACCGGAGTAGACGGTTTTGGAAGTGCATTTACAATGTCTGCAATTGCACCTTGTGTAAAAAGCTTGTTGATGGTTCCAATTTGTTTTATCATTTTTTTTCTCCTTTTTTTAACCTAAAATATTTCCAACAGCATAAATTCCGACTTTACGAAGCTTGTCTACGCTAGTCAAAGCAATCGGACTTTTATCTGAATAAACAAGCTTTTCAGCTTTTACAAGACCGTGAATACAAGCATTTATCGAAGTCTTTGAAGTTACCCCTTCAACTTCATCCAGTGCAACCGCAACCGGCTCTGATGTTGAATCAGTTTTTGAAAGAACTTCCAACTCTCCGCCTTTTAAGCAAATGACAGAGCCTTCCTGAACCCCTGTAATTCCATCTTTTAAAGATAGCGTTGTTATGATATGGTGACTTCCTTCAAGAACGCTAATCTGCTTTGTCTCTATAGACCCTATAACTCTATTCATTTTTTTTTCTCCTTTTTTTTAAATATTTGATAACATCTTTGAACAAAGAGGCATCACTCTTTCCTGTCCTGTAATTGTGTCTGAAAGATTTAATGCTCCTTCTTCTACTTTTTTGGGAAGGCTTTGAAAAATTTCTGAAAGCACAGAAATCGGAGACACATTTCTTTTTGAACTTCCGTCTGAAAGTTCAATTACTTTTCCATTTTCAAAACTGTCTGCAAGGTTCATAAGATTTTCCATTTGCGGTACAGTAATCTTCCCCTCTGCCACCTTTCTAAGCTGTTCCTTTTCTGCAAGATGTTTTTGAACAAACGTGTCTGACAACAACTTGTCCTTTCTCGCAGACTCCTGTTTTAACTTTTCATTCTCTTTTTGAATAGCTTTGATTTCATTTTCTGTCATAGAAGCTTCCTCCTTTTTATTAAAAAGTGGAATAGAAGCTTCAGTCAAATTGGGGTAGGAATCAACCGAAGCTTGAATTCCGCTTACTTTTTCATTGTTTTTTTGTAGGTCTTGTAAAGTGATAAAATTGTCAGACAGATAAAGTTTTTTACACATGAACGAGGGAATTATAAGAAAGTCCCCCCTATCGCTTGCAGAAAGCTGTTCCTGATTCAGCTCACTTGAAATCTCCTTATAAAGATCCTTTACAGCAGGAGCCTCATCGCCAAGATACGCAAGGTGATTTAAATACATCTTACCGTCGATAGCTCTCCTTTTTGCCCCAATCGACACGTCAGGATAGAATCCGTCATCAACAGCTTTTGCAAGATTGTCATGTTCTTCAATCTCTCCTGAAAGAATTTGTGTTTCTTTGTCGTAAGATACCGATACGACATTTCCAAGTCGAGGATTGTCGTCTGTCCAGTGATTTCCCAATTTTACAGGAGCAGTTTTTATTTCAGGAAAAGTCTGTGCAATTTCCTGTAAATCCTTTTCTGTAACAATTACAGGATTTTCGATAGAGCCGAAAATCCCAACCTTTGCTAATTCTCTTTTTCTCTTTTTCATGATTCAAACTTAACACAAAGGTTTTTCAAAAACTTAAATGTAGTCAGTATTTTTTTATTTAAAATTGTTAGAATGGTAGGATGTTTTTTACAAAAAAAAAGGAGCAGCTTTTACACTGCTCCTAAAAGAAATTAAATCACAACCCTCAATGAGGTAGTAATCTGATCTCAATTTATAATAAAACTTATATTCTGTCAAGTTTTTTTTAAAATTAACTATTTTCTAAATAATTTATAAAAACTTTTTTACAAAGTGTTGAAAGTGCAATTCCCGTTTCATCGGCTTTTGCTTTTGCTCTTTCAAGTTCTTTTGGAGTAAAGCGGATTTGAACTTGCTCGGTTGCATTCTCATCTCCGTTTGCCTTTCTTCCTGATCCTGTTCTTTTTCCGCCCCATGTATTTTTTTTCTTTTCCATAAAAATTTCAGTACCTTTATTCATTTTATTCGTCATAACTCCAAATGTCAAATTTAACTCTATAAGTATCCCATCCTTCCTTTTCAGCACCCTTGCACCAGTTTTCAGCCTCCTCTCTTGTTTCAAAAGTTAAAGCTAATTCCTCATTATTTGTTTCTCCAAAATCATAAGATACAAGCCCACCTGTACCCTTGCAGTAACCATCTAAATCCAAATTTGTAAAGCTTATAAAGTATTCCATTTTTCTACCTCCTAAAGTAGTTTGATTTAATTTCTTTTGAAGCTCTCAGCCTCATGATTAAAATATAACACATAAACTTGATTGCGTCAACTATTTTTCAAGTTTTTTTCAAAAAAAAGTTATTTTTTTATCATTTTTCTTTTTTTTACTAAAAATGAGACTTTCATATCTTGCCTTGCTTATAAATCCTTTCTTTTTAACACTTTTTTAACGGTTTTTATCGACTTTTCTGCAAAAGGCGACTAATTTTACATAAAAGATTAAAAGAGTGCAAAATTAGCGTTTTTTGTGTTTTTTTTTAATAAAAATAAAATAAGTTTTGAAAAAAAACTTGAAAACAGTTGACACAATCAAGATTACATAGTATTATGATTTCTATAAGGAGGTACGCATGGAATATTTAAAAAAAATACTTGCGATTGTCGCCGACATAACTTCAATCGCAAGTTTCATTATTGCCCTTGTTCTGCTTTTTATAAAATAGAATAAGGTTAGCAAGGTTCTTAAAAAGAACCTTGCTTGTATAATACTTATAATTATAGAGGTTGTCAAATGTTTATTTTAAAAATACTGTTAGTGATATGTTTAGGGATTTCTGCCACTTGCAGAATATTACTTTTTGTTTTGAAGAAAAAATGAAAACAAATACTCGAGGTGGAGCAAGAGTTCCAAAAGAAAACGATCTGCAAAAAAAGGATTGCCTATAAGTCGCTATCTTGTAGAACTTGCCCTTGAAAAAAAACATTGATTAGATTTTCTTTTTAAGAACACCGTATATTTCAACGGTGTTCTTTTTTTATTCAGTCCTGTGAATCCAAAAGTGCACTTTTCCGAACAAACTAAATCTTTCTTCAAAACCTGAATCTGCACTTGTAAGAGTTGTCAAAAGTTCTGCTTTTTCCAAATCTGCAACACGCACAGAATAGATCTTTACCTTACTTGCGATGGGGTCAAATTCAAGTCTTTTGCAATACACATCCCCATCAAGGCTGAATACATAGATTCCGTCATCGTACGAGAATTCCTGATCTGACGAAAAAACAACAATATCACCGTCTTTAATCCCGGCTCCAAGCATTGAAGTACCTTTTACACGAAATCCGTAAATTTTTTTATTTTTTAAAGCCGGTGCCAAATTTGCGATGTCAAGATATTCTGAAACATTCTGCTCAGCTTCCCAACTAACACCGGATCCGCAAGATACCTTTTGCGTTAAAATCGGAATCTTTACGCTTTGTACAGACGGTAGATTCTCCTTTTCCTGAAACATCGCCCCGTTTCCCGTAAGTAGCCAATCAGGATTTACATGATATCTTTCAATAATGCTTTTTAACGTTTCTGATCTAGGATCAGAATTTCTTTGAAACATAGCTGACAGAGTTGTTTGTCCAATTCCAATTTTTTCGGCAAATGAACTGTCTGATAGCTGCAAATGTGTTATAAGTTTTTTAATTCTAACTAAAATTGCGTTCATTTTTTTTCCTTTTCAACAAAAATGTATTGACAATTACTACAAATGTAGTATTATATATTTAATTGGTTACGAAACGTAACCAAAAACAAGAGTAGTCGTAAGATTTTTGGTTACGTTTCGTAACCAAAGTATCGGCATGGTTAAAAAAAAATAAAGGGAGTAAAAAAATGAACTTTACAGAAGAACACGCAAAGTTATTAACAGAGCTTTTGCAAAAGACAGGCTTTACCGTAAGCCGAATAGAGCTAGAAGATGTGAATGAAGCAAGCAGATGTGCAACGGTCTTTTATGAATGCGGAAGCACAAAAGTAATTTGTATAGGTGGAGATAGTGCAATTGCTGCGACAAAAGACATTATAAATACTTTTTTTTAATAAGGAGCAAAAATGAACAGTTTTAAAAGAGTTGATAAAAAGCGAAAAAACAGAGCTATGGCAATTCTTGCTTCTAAGGGCATGACAATCACAAGTCTTTCTTATCGAATAGGGGTTTCCAGACCATATATCAGCGATGTTATAAATGGGAAAAAACCTTACCGAAGTGCGGAGGAGAAGATAGCAAAAGCGGTAAGGGTACCGGTTGAGTATCTATTTCCGAAAAAGTCTTTATCAGAGATTAAAAAGGCAGCAAATAATTTATGAGTGTGAAAACTTTAAAAACAATTGAAATTTCACAAGCTTTAGGATTGAGCCGAAAGGGCGTTTTAGAAAAAGCACAGAAAGAAAAGTGGGCTTTTATCAAAAAAGGAAATGCCATGTTGTGGGTAGAGTCAAAACTTCCTATAAACGTTCGCTTTGCTCTTGCTGCACAAGGAGACAGGATATGTGCAAAAGAAGATACCTTTGATTCAAAAAAAGATGCTTTTGCAAAAGCATCTGAAAAAGCAAGGCAAGTTGCAATTTGGAAAAGTGCCGTTTTATTTAAATACAGGGAAAGTGAGTTAAATGTTGAAAACTTTGTTGAAGCTTTCAATTGCGGGGCGGTAGATAAAATTCTTCTTTCAAAAATTGGCAAGGTTAGTAAAGCGACGCTTTATAACTGGTTAAAAGCTTTTAAAAAGCAAGGTGCTGAGGGATTGATTGCTAAATACGGCATGAACACCGGAGGAGCCGGTGCCAGTCTTACTGATTTGGAAAAAAATTATTTAAGGCATTTTTGGCTTAAAAATACTCAACCAACAGTAAGCCATGCTCTTATGCTTATGAAAGCAAATATTCCCTACAGCAACTGTTCTTACCAAGTTGCAAATAATTATTTGAAATCTATTCCGCTTTGTATTGCAGATTTTTATCGAAAAGGAAAAAGCAGATTTGAAAACGCATATCTACCTTACATGGAGCAAGATGTTGAAAGATACAAAAGTCTTGACCTGGTTGTTTCTGATCATCATGTACTTGATTGTGTTTGTATTGACAACGGCAAGCTGATTAGACCGTGGATCACAACCATGCAAGATTACAGAAGCGGAAAGATTTTAGGTTGGTGCGTGTGCCGAAAGCCGTCAAGCCTGTCAATAATTGTTGCCTATTATATGACTTGCATTGTGTACGGGATTCCACGTGAGTTACTTTTTGATAACGGAAAAGATTATCGGTCAAAATTGTTAAACGGAAAAGCGGAATCTATAACAGTGTTCCTTCCTGAAGGAATTGAGCAAGAAACAGAAGTGTATTTTGAAGGAATTTTTAACATCATCGGAAGCTCTGTAAGCTTTACAAGAGTTTGCAACGGAAAATCAAAAGGGCGACAAGAAAGATATTTTAGAATATTGGGTGAGTATCTTGCAAAGGACTTTGGAAGTTACATAGGTTCTGATTCAAGGACAAGACCGGAAGACGCAATCCTTATGTGGCGAAGTATCAACGGTATGGAAAAGAGGGAGGACATAAAAAGCTTTGAGGAATTTCAAGAAAGTGCGAACGCCATGACTCAATACATAAATGACAACTTCATTTGTACCGGAAAAGGAGTTGATGGGATGACAAGAAGCGAAGCTTTTGAAAAGTTTTTACCGCCAAGCGACCAAATAAGACATGCAAGTAAAGAGCTTCTTCAAAGTGCATTAGCTGAAAGCGAAGTAAGAAAGTGCGGCAGAAACGGCGTAAAAGTTCACGGCTTAAATTTCTATCATCCTGATCTTTTTAGATTTGTCGGAAACGAAGTTATCGTAAAGACATCTTTAATAATTGATAGTGAAGTTCAAGTTTATGACAGTAAAGGCTCTTTTATCTGCACAGCATACGCAGACTTTTTCAAAGAAAGCGGAAACCTTGAAATTGATATTAATCGGCTGGAAAGTTCAAGAAAGAGAAGTCTTAAATGGCTTGCAGAGCAAGGAAGCGATGAGGTGCAAGCGTCTCCTGAATATAACACAATGCTTGAGGTTGCCTCCGGCGTTTATTCAAAAACGAAGCTTCCTGATTTAGACGAAGAGTTAGAGCTTCCAAAAGCGGTGGGGGCTGAAAATGATTTTTTAAAAAAAAGCGAAAACCACAGCTCAACGGGAGTAAAAGAAAATAAATTGTTGGATCCTTACACAAGCGACAATTCAGATTGGATGTAAAAGAGATTCATAAGGGGGTAAAAAATGAATCAAGAAATAAAAGAGAGGCTTGAAAAAAGTCTTGAAAAGTTTGGGGTATCCCAAAACAAAGCTGCAATGGACATGGGATATTCGGGGGCGGTTTTAAGTAGCTATAGAAGCGGAGCTTACAAAGGGGATGTTGAAAAACTTGAAAATTCGATTATTTCATGGATTGCAAGAAATGAGAAAGCATTAAGTCAAAAGAAAGTTCCTATTGTAGAAACAGACTTACTTAAAGTAATTACAAATGCAATCGGAGAAGCTCACACGACACGAGATATAGCTTTAATTACAGCTGATGCCGGAGCCGGAAAGACTTCAGCTGCAAAGTTTTATGAAAAACAAAATCCGACAACCGTCATTTACATAAACATCGTAAGTGGCACAGATAAGAAGATGTTAGTTTTAGAAATTGCAAGACAGCTATCCATTGTTACGACAAAGGTCAATCAAAACGTACTTGTAAAGCAAGTTGCGGACACACTTGCAAGCAAAGATATGGTTGTAATTTTAGACGAAGCAGATTACTTGAAAAACGATGCTTTAGAGTTTACAAGACGCCTTGTATACGACTTAGGACAGAGCGGTCTTGTATTAATCGGACTTCCGACTCTTGCAGGCACAATTCAAAACCTTAGAAACGATCATAGGCAACTTGAAAGCCGAATTGGAATTTATCTGAACGTTTCGGGTTTGTCAAAAAAAGATGCAAGCCTTATTGCAAAAACCGTTTGGGGGGATGATGTTAGCAATGAAGTCATAGATGCTATCTATGCAATCAGCAGAACTGACGCTAGGCAGTTTACAAAAATAATTGCAAGAACCCAGTCGGTTATGGCTTTGAATAAATTAGAATTACCAACTCTTGAAGCTGTAGAGCTTGGAGCAAAAAGAATCATTAGGAGGAATTTTGCAAGATGAAAGAAAACGAGGTTATGAAAGTGAAAAAAACAAATGAAGGAATTGTTGTAAATGGATCTGTTTTTCTGAGTAAAGAGCAAATCGCAAAAATCAATTCTGCTGAAAAACAGATTGCCTCATGCGGACTTAAAATTGAAAGCTTAATCAGAAGTGCGGCAGAAAATAACTTTGTTATAGGTCAAGTTCTTTCAGAAGCTCGAGACAACTTTCCTGACTGGAGGCTTGTTAAGTTTTATAGTCAAATTGCAGATATTACGGGGCTTCCTGAAAGCAGGGTTAAAACTGCTATGAAAATTTATGAACATTTTAAGGAGAGTCCTGATTCATTAAAAGAGATGTCTGTTCAAGAATGTATGAAGCTTATTAGCCCAAAAGAAGCTTCAAAAAATTCAGAGCGAAAACAAATTGAATATGCAGGAGATGAATACGAGGAGTTTGATTGGGAAGAGATTTTTAAACAAAAACCTATTTCAAAAGTCAGTTTAAATCAATACAGAATTACATCTTCAAATGATAGCGAGCTTTGGATTGTAAAAAGGGGTGTAAACGTTCCAATGAAAATAATTGATGTTTTTGCAGGGGCAACGGAGAACCCCAGTGTAAAACTTGCCCACAAAAAAATGATAAAAGCTATTCAAGTTGCAGCCGAAGAGTTTTATTCAATTTATGAAAAACAAGAGGGGGAGAACGAGATGTAGGAAAGAGGTTTTTTAATTTTTAATTTTTAATTTTTAATTTTTATAAAAAAAACATTTTAATTTTTTTAAGGAGAAAAAAATATGTCAAAAGTTTCAAAAGTTGTTTTTGTTGAAAACGGCACAAGGATTATTCAAGGCGTAAAGCCTACCTTAAGTGCTAAAATTGCATTGTTAGTCGCATCCTGTGCGATAAGTAGGCTTAAAAAAGAAGTTGGGCATTCTGCTTCATATTCAGCTCTATCTCATATGATTAACAACAATCAAGCAGAGAGTCTTTCTAATTTAGAAAAACCGAAGATAGCTGTTGGACTTGAACCAAAAGCTTTAACTCCGACAGAAAGCGTTGTTAAAGCCGAAAAAAAATCAAAGCTCAATCTTCCAAAGCTTTCAAAAACCGGTGCTTTAAAAAAAAGCAAGACAAAAAAGGAGTAAGTCATGGGAACGAGAATTAAAACAAATTCTGTAAAATTAAAATCACTCGATGATGTAAATTTGGCTTTGAGAGATATTGGGTTGGCAGAAAAAGAACTTGAAGTAATTGATACGGAAGCACATAAGTTAATTGCAGAAATCAAAACAAAAGCTGTAAAAGACGGGGAGAATCTTAGAACTAAGATCGCTGAAATAAGTGCAAAAATCCAAGCTTATGCTGATTACAATCAGGATGAGCTTTTTAAGGACAGGAAAAGTATAGAGCTTTCTTTTGGGGTTTTCGGTTATCGAAAAAGCACAAAAATAAGCATAAAAAAGACAACTCTTGATCTTTTAAAAAAACTTAGCATGACAAAGTTTATAAGAGTCAAAGAAGAGGTTAACAAAGATGCTATGTCAGATCTTAGCCAAGAAGACCTTGAACAAGTGGACGCATTTAAAAAGGTTTCAAATGATTTTTTCTGCCAAGCTAACAGCGAAGAAATCAACAAGGATCTTTTAAAGTCTTCACTTTGAATGTAAGTTTTAACCGGCTCCGGATGTTACGGTTAGAAAAAAAAAGAAAGGAGAACAAATTAGCTCTCCTTTCTTAAATGGGGGGTGAAAAAAGTGAATAAACGATGGATATCTAATATTCATATTGCAAAGAATCAACTAAGACTCAGCGATGAGAATTACATAGCGATTCTTTTAGGTTGTGCCGGAGTTGAAAGTTCAAAAGAAATAGAAACCTTTGAACAATACGCGACTGTTATGAAAGTGTTTACAAAGCTAGGTTATAAGCAATTTTATAAAATGAAAGTTGATCCGCAAAGTGAGAGAAGTCCTGATTTTATCAGCGAAAAACAAGAATATTACATAAAAGGTTTGTGGAAACTTGCAAGTCGCAAAAAAGATGAAGACTCTTTAAGGCAACTTTGTAAAAGAATAACAGGAGTTGAAGATGTTTCTTGGTGTCAAAAAAAACACGCTCAAAAGTTGATATTAGCTTTGAGAAGCATTACCTCCGATGCAGGTTTTAATCCTGACTCTAAGGATTAAAGGAGAAATATATGTTATTTTCAGTTTACGAAGCAAGCTACATTTTAAACATATCCCCGACAAGGCTTTATTACGAGCTAAGTCTAAGTCGTGTAAAAGGAGCTTTTAAAGTACTTAGTAACTGGAGAATAGACGAAGATACGTTAAAGGAGATGTATGAACGATTTAGAGAGCTTGACTTTGGAGAATCTTCCTGCAATTTTGGATATTCAGGATTTGAAGAACGTCTTGAGAGTGTCAGACAGAAGTGTATGGAGAATATTGGCAGATCCACTTTTACACGCCTACAAAGTAGACGGAGAATGGAATGTAACAAGGGTCGATTTGATAAATTGGTTGAAAATAAAAAACGAAACATAATTTATAAACAACTTTTACTTTTTAACGAAGAAGATTTTTAAAATTTTAAGAGGGCAAAAAATGAAAGTCTACATTTCAGGACGAATAACAGGGCTTGACAAAGAGGTAATTTTCAAAAAGTTTAACAAAATTCAAAATAGGCTAAAAAAAGATGGTAACCTTGTAATGTCCCCCACAACCCTTGCCATGAACGAAGGCTTTGAACATGAAGATTATATGCACATCTGCTATGCCATGATTGACGTGTGTGATGCAATTTTTATGCTAAAAGACTGGCAAGATTCAAAAGGTGCGAAAATGGAATTGCAATATGCAAAGAATTGCAAGAAGATAACTTTTTACGAAGATAAAAGTACTTGCAAAAGCTAAAAGTATAGGGGGGGGGTAAAAAAAATATGGCAAGACCTTGATTTATTTCAAGGTCTTTTTTTTATGCCTAGATTCTGTTTTAGAATTAAAGTTTTAATTAAAATTTTAATTATGATAAAAATTTTAATTAAAAGAAAAAAAACCAGTTATGATTTTAAATCAGATCCTAAAGCAAAGGACTGTTTTGAAAACAATTGGAAACATAATAGCGAGGACGACTTTTACATTTTTGAGGATGAAAATGTTCTAATGCATTTAAAATGCCAAAGCGTTGCAAATTATTGTTTTGGAAGTCAAAAACCGGGAGATACAGTAAGCTATGGGGATAGTATAGCCGAAGGAGAGTTTTTACTAAAACTTTTTGTCCCGCCCCGGAATTTTCATGGAGAAATACACGCAATCACTAACACAAAAGATATAGACGGTCAATGGATCAATCATGAAGCTATGCAGACAACGTCAGATGGCTATCAGACAGGAAGGTGGCTGATACATGACAGGTGGTCATCAAAGACAAAAAGCGACACAAACTTTGCATGGAGTTCGGGCTGTATCATTCTTTCAAGTAGTGATTTAGAAATGTTAAATGCCTTTTTACACGCTTATAAGTTTAAAAGCGGAGATATGATTTTTGGCAAAATCGAGGAGGATTAAATGGATATTGATTTTTCAAAATTACTACCTGCATTTGTAATCGTTGCAATTATTTTAACTGTAATTTTTACAGAATTAATTAAAAGTTTTGATAAAAAAAACAAGCTAAAAGGTTACAGGATTTATATCCCGGCTATTTTAAGTGGCATTGAATCCGTAATGCTTGCTTTTGGAGAATTTTTTGCATGGAAACAATCCCCTTTTTATTGGGCGGTGATTTTTGCAATATCAGTTTTCGGCTACGAGGCAATTTTTAGAAAGGTAAAGGTTTTGATAGGAATAGTAGATGAAGATAGTTGAAAAAGTAAAAACAGTATTTGCAATCATCGGTTTAGTTGTAGTTGGAATTTTTACAGGAATTTTTTTTAAGAAAAAACCGAATAATGCAAAAGATTTTATTTTAGAAAAAGCAGAAAAGGAAAAGAAAAATGAAATTGAAAAAACTGATTCTAGTAACATTGTTAGCTCTTCTTGCAGTGCAAATATGCTTGAGCGAAGAAAAGCAGAACTCAAAGATGAGTTTAGAAGAAATGCCGACGGTGCAATCAGAGTTTTACACAAAAGAAGAAGTTCAACAGATTCTTGATAGCGTTTATTTTGAAGCGGAAAAAGCTATCGATAAAGCTTTTGATGATGGGTACAAACAAGGAGTTTTAGAATATGCTCCTAAAATTTATGCACTTGAAAATTTTCAGGATAACTTGGAAAAAGAAAGTAAAAACCTGAAACGCAATCAGATTTTAATAGGCACAGGTTGTTGCATAGGCGGAATTGCAGGCGGGTTTTTACTTGGTTTTCTAACAAGGATGGGAATGTGATATGGAAGGAGTTGTAGTTGCCAAGAGCGTTGAAGGATTAATAACTGTTATAGGGCTTCCTGCAACCATAATCATTTTATGCGTTATAGGTTTTTTTGTTATTTTAGAAGTAAAAAAAGAAAGTAAGAATTCAAAAGCAAGTATTTCAGAATTAAGCTCAGACGTAAAGCAAAGATTTGACAATCTTCAAAGATATTCAGATGAAAAAGACAAAGAGATTTTAGGACGGCTTGAAGCGGCTGAAAAAGAAATCAAATTTATAGAGCGTGATTACGTAACTAAGACTGATCATTTTAAAGATACTGAGGGTTGGCGGACAGAAATTCAGGGGGTTAGAAGAGATGTTTCAAATTTACCTCTTGAAATTATCAAGATTATAAAAGATATAACGGGTAAGGGTTAGGGTAACTATGAAAAAGAATATTTTAAGAGGAAAAATTTTAAGGCTTCTTGCAGACTTCTACCCCAACGGAGTAGAGCTTACTTCTTTAATCGGAATTTATCACGCATACGAAAAAGTCGATGATATAACCAAGTCTGTTGAATACCTTGTTGATAAAGGTTTTGTTTATAAAAAAGAGAACCCTCACCCTTACAAAGACAACATGAAAGTTATTTTTTACAAAATAAGTCCAGAAGGACTTGATCTTGTTGAAGGGAACGCTAAGGGCGATATTGGAATTTTGATCTTGCCGGAGGCTTAGCATGGGAAGGAAGGGAAAGGCTGAGGCTAACGGACTTGTAGAATTAATAGTTGATAAATGGGAAGGTGGGAGAAACACCATAATCTACGTTACAGAAGAGGTAAACAAGATTTTAAAAGAAAAAGGACTTCATGCCACTTTTTCAAGAGAATCTATACGTAGGGTTATAAAATCTCAAGAAGAAGCAATAGCAGATACTAGAAAGTCAATAGAGATAGCAAAGGCAATGGCTGATGTTTTAAAGGATAACCCGGGAACAGAGATTGCAGAAGCTACAATTATGCATATTTCAAGTTTAATTGCCAAAGATATAAGATCTATCGATAGTCTTGAATTTGACGATCCTGAAAAGCTGGTTAATTCTGCTGCTAGAATGGCTGAAAGTCAACTAAAGCTTTCTCAATATCGAACTAAGGCAATCAAAGCCTTAGATAAGGCAAAAAATCAACTAAAACTTGAACTGCAAAGAGAAATTCAAAGTGATGCAGAATTATTGACGCGTCTTTGCTCAATCATAGATAAAGTTGAGGTCAAATAATTATGGAATTATTAAGCCAGCTTGTCGGAAATGATAAATCATCCATTGAAAAAAAAGAAAGACTTGAAAAAGCAATAAACGATTTTGGATATTTTTGCAAAACATACCTTAGTGATTATTTTTATGAAAATCCTGCAAAGTATCAAAAACTTTTGTACGAAGTTGCTAACAAAAGGTCTTTATCGTCAAATGTGAAAAAAAAATTAGAACCTTTTGTGAATGATAAATATAGAACTCTTTTTAAACCTACAAAAACTCTTTCAGGAGCAATGTTTATAGAACCTCGAGAACACGGAAAGACAGTAAGGTGGAGTTTTGCATACATTTTATGGTGCATTCTTACAGGGCGAGCAAGATATGTACTTTTAATCGGTTCTTCAGCAGATGCAGCCGGGGAGAATCTTGGAAACATAAAAACGGAACTTGAAGAGAACGAACTTATTGCAAATGACTTTGGGCAACTTCAAGGAGATGTTTGGACTAATAAGAGGTTAGAACTTAAAAACGGAAGATGTATCCAATCGAAAGGATCAGGGGCTTCTATGCGTGGTACAAGGTTTAGGCAGTATCGCCCGGATTTAATCGTAATTGATGATGTTTTAAAAGACGATGCGATAAATTCTCCATCACAAAGAAATAAGATACACAAATGGTTAAAGCGTGTTGTTTTTAATTTGGGGAAAAAAGCGTTTATAATTTGGGTCAACACGATTTTTCATAACGATGATCCTATAAGCCGATTATGTAGAGAAGTGGAAGCTGGAGACCTTGTAAATTGGATTGCTGTTAGACTAGGTTGCATAAAGCCTGACGGGAAACCTTTGTGGGCTGAATATTGGGATTTAAAAAGTTTGCAAGACAAGAAAAAGACAATAGGAGCTGCCGCATTTTCAACTGAATATATGAATGAGCCACTTTCTGATGAGCAAAGGATTTTTGCAAAAGAGTGGATTGATGATCACCGATATAGTCAACTTCCAAGTAGGGATAAATTACAATTTGCTTGCGGAGTTGATCCTGCAACAGGAAAGCATGACGGCACTGCAATTGTCTGCGGAGCAAGAGACAAAGAAACCGGTATTATTTATATATTGCCGAGTTTCGTTCAAACTTGTACCGAGCAGAAGACTTTGGATGAACTTTGTTTAAGGCACTCCATGTGGCACTTTGCTTCAATTGCGTGGGAGGATGTAGTTTTTTCAGGAATATACGGAAATTACATTCAAAAACTTGCAGCAGAAAAAAATATATATCTTCCAATTGTTAAAGTTGGAACCGGGGGACTTTCTAAAGAAATGAGAGTTAGATCACTTTCACCTTTGATTCAAAATGGTTTTATTCGTTTCCCGGAAAAAGGATGTCAAAATATTGAAACACAATTAACAGAGTTCCCATTGGGAGCCTTTGATGACGCCTGCGACGGTTTAAAGCTTTTGGTTACGGCTTTTGAAAAAATGGGAAGTTCAAAAATTGTTGTGCAATCTATTCCTCAAAAAATTAAAACTGGGGCAAACTCGGTGATAAGGAGAGCAAGAATTTGAAAAAATTAAGAAAACCAAATGAAAAAGAAATGAAAGTCTCAATTGTACAGGAAAGTTTTATAAATTTTTTAAACTACATGCCCAATCCTGATGATGTGGCAAGTGGTAGTTTTGAAAGTTACAACACTTATCGGAAAATGATGAAGGATCCTCGTATTTTTTCTTTGCTTGGAAAAATAAAATCACTTTCACTTACTTTCCCTGCTCACATTGTTCAAGAAAATTCCGATGATAAAGTTTTTGAATTTATAAAAAATCTTGATATTTTTAAAAACATGTACAAAAAACAAAAAAGGATTCTTTCTGCTCTAAATTACGGCTTTTCAATTTCAGAATTAACATGGATTTTTGAAAATGGTATGTGGATTCCTGACAATATTATAACCAGAAAACCTGAACGATTCTGCTTTGGTCAAGATTGGCAACTATATTTAAACAATCTTGGCGACAAACAAGTGCTTAATCAAGATTATAAGTGGTTAATTTATCAGCACGATCCTGACGACGAAAATCCATACGGTACAAGTCTTCTAAGATCCGTGTATTGGGCTTGGATGTTTAAGCAGGCAGGTTATGATTTTTGGCTTCAAGCAACAGAAAAGTACTCTGTAAAATCAATAGTAGCTATTTTTCGTGCTGACGGAAATGAAGAGGAAGTAAAAAGGCGTGCATTTGATCTTGCTCAAATGCTTCAAGGAATTGAATCAGGTTCTTCTACAGCTTTAGGAAATGTTGAAAAAATCGAACAATTCGGCATGGACGGAAATTTAAATCAATTTAAAGAACTTGTAGAATGTTGTGATACTCAAATCAGCTACGGACTTACAGGTCAATCAATAGCCACTTCAAATACCAATGGTGGCTCTCTTGCTTTAGGAGAAGTTCAAGCTGATTTGATTTTTGAAGATTGCAAAGGGATAGCCCTTGAATTGCAAGGGGTAATTCAAAAGATTATCGATTGGACTGTAGAGCTTAATTTTGGAAAATCTACTTTTGCCCCACAATTTACATTTGACGTAGAACGCAAAGCAAGTTTTGAGCAATTGATCAGTGCAATTGATAGAAAGATTCCTGTAAGTCGATCTGCACTTTATTCGTTTTACGGAATTCCAAAGCCAAAAGATGATAGTGATAGCTTTGTAAAAGAAGATTCACAAATGCTTTTAAGTGATCCTTATTTAGAAGATGTAAAAGACGTAAAAAAAAACTTTCGATTTTATTAAATGATTCAAAATCAAATGATTCTAATGACTTTAAAAAAGAAAAAGCAAATATAGAAGAACTGGATGAGCTTTGTTTGATTTGCAAAAAACGAATTGAACCTTACTTAAAAGTAGTTTTAGAAGATTTTTTAAATAACGTAAAAACAGAACAAAACGATAATTTAAAAAATCCATTTTTTACAAAAAATGACAAAGATTTGATTTTAAATATAGAAAAGTGTCTTATATCTTCGTATTTTTTAGGCTCGATTCATGCAGAAAATGAAAACTCACAATTTAAAATAAATGCTTCGGACGAAGACAGCCCTGCTATAAGTTTTGATGAAGCTGTTAATTTTTTAAAAAGAAAAATATCAATAACAAAGGATAACTACTATAGTCTTGAATCTAAATTAAAATTCAGGGCTTTCACTGTTGCAAAATTAGGAACACAAAAAGCTATTGAAAATGCAAGAAAGATTTTGATAGATTCTGTTGAAAAAGGACTATCCTATTCAGAATCTTGGGAGCAAGTAAAATCAAAACTCTATTTTGATTCATTTAGTATGGTTCCCGGATATTGGGAGAATGTTTTTAGAACAAATAGCCAAGCTTCCTACGTTGCAGGAAAACTTGAAAAATACGAAAGCATGAAAGGAGTTGTAGGATATCAACTATTTGTTATTGAAGATGCAAGAACAAGTCATATTTGTCGCCACCTTTTAACACAAAGTGGCAGAGGTTTTATTCTTCCAAAAGATCATCACTTTTGGACTAAATACGGATTCCCTCCGTATCATTTTCAGTGCAGAACGAGCATTAGAGCAATATTTAAAAGTCAAATTGCAAAAGATAGAATTGTAACTGACAATCCAAGTATGAAAAGTTTTACAAAATTTAAGCCACTGGACGGTTTTGGCGGTAATCCTCTTGACAGCGGAAACTGGTGGCAACTTACACAAAGTCAAATGGAACAAGCCATAAAATACGGCATATTGTCAGAATTCAACAGAGAAGAAAATATTTTTGCAGTTTATAATAAAGTTTGGAAAGGATACAAACGATTTGAAGGTAAAAATGGAGGCTGGTACGATTTATGTGCAACTCCTCCAAACGACTGGTTGACAGATAACAAACCTATTGTAGAGTTCCTTGCTGAAAACGGACATAAAATTAAGGTGATACCTGATATTCAAAATGTGAAAGAAAAGTATAAAATAAAATGGTCAAATCCTGATATAATCCTAGACGGTTTTTTAGCGGATATAAAGGTTGCTAAATCATCAATAAAATCTCGGTTAATGAGTGCTAAAAAACAGAATCTTAAAACTGTCATTCTTTTCATTCCTGATAGCTTTACATTGAAAGAAATTGAACAAACTTTTGATAACTGGAGTCACGGAAGATTGTCTGTTACTTGGATTTACAAGGGTAAAGAAAACTATAGAATTTTAAAATAAATATGGGAGCCGTCTAGTGATAAACAGCCCCCTAACATTTCGAGGTATCATCAGCCTATTTATAGGGGTTGCCCCAAAACACGCTTTAAAAGTACTACATCTTACAAAAAAAAGCAAGTATTTTTTTTGTCTATATTCAAGTTATTTACAAGACTTTTTGTTATATTTTTTATAAAAAAAATATAACAAAATCTTAAGGAGAAAAAAATGAAACCACCTTTAACTTATTACGGAGGTAAACAACAGCTTGCTTCAAAAATTGTATCATTAATTCCTGAACACAAAATTTATTGTGAGCCATTTGTTGGGGGGGGGCTGTTTTCTTTGCAAAAAAACCGTCAAATTTTGAAATTATAAATGATATCAATTCAGAAATAATTAATTTTTATCAAGTACTAAAACAGAATTTTTCGGATTTGCAATCTGAAATTCAAATTAGCCTACATTCCCGAAAACTTTATGAAAAGGCTAAAGTAATTTATGAGAATACTGAAATGTTTGATAATGTAAAAAGAGCATGGGCGGTTTGGATGCTTTCTAATACATCTTTTTGTCATGATATTACGGCAGGATTTAGCGGTGATAAAAGGGGAACAACAACTAGAGCTTTGGCATCTAAAAAAGCTTTATTTACAACAGAACTTTCAAAGCGAATCGAAAATCTTTTAATAGAAAACTTGGACGCTTTAAGAATTATAGAATTAAAGGATTCTTCTGAAACTTTTTTTTATTTAGATCCTCCATATGTAGGAACATGTCAAGGGCATTATGACGGTTATTCGCAAGATGATTTTGACCGGCTAATTTGTTCTCTTTCAAAAATAAAAGGAAAGTTTCTTTTAAGTTCATTTCGGAATGAAAATTTGACAAAAGCTGTAAAAAATAACAACTGGTATCAAATTGAA
Source organism: Treponemataceae bacterium (assembly GCA_052173655.1). Lineage (GTDB taxonomy): Bacteria > Spirochaetota > Spirochaetia > Treponematales > Treponemataceae > RGIG9060. The sequence goes on from JBQMYD010000002.1 coordinate 301,875, forward strand.
TTGAAAATGAGAAAGACTGCGTCAGTACTTTCAGAAAAATATGTTACAAAGATTGAGGTTCTTACAGCCAATTATCCTATTGGAATTGAAAATGAAAATGTTAAAATTTTGAGTTAGATCTGACATAAAATGATTGATATGTGCAAGACTTTAACTCCAGCACGCAAAGGACAGGAGAAATTTATGGAAAATTTAGAAATTGTAAAGCACAGGATAAAGAAGCTACTTGCCTTATCAAAATCACCAAATGAAAATGAAGCTACCTCAGCACTCAGAAAAGCAAATGAATTGATAGCTGGGTACAACCTCTCCTCTGAACAATTTTCCGAATATACGGAAGCGAAAGTGAAAGGAACTAAGACTTTTATTAGATGGCGAGCTGTCCTTGCAAACGCTGTCGAAAATCTTTATGCAACATTTCATTACAATGACGGAGCAGGAGACATTGTTTTTATCGGAGAAGAACTTGATGTCTTCATGTCTACCGAAATGTACAAATATCTTGTAAAAACGATAGACCGAATGGCAAAGCAAAATATCCGCAAAAATGCAAAGTATAAATATCGCCAATCATACAGGGCAGGAATTGCGAGCCGTCTTTATGATCGAATGTTTGAACTCGGTCAGCAGTGTAGCTGGAGAAACCCAAAAGAATTGGCAGCTCAAAAAAAGCAAATTGCAGAGTTTGTTGAAAAACAAGTTTCAATTTCTGTATCAGCAACCAAATTTGAAAATGTAAACACTACAGCTTTTTCACGTGGAAATAACGATGCCGAAAAAATAAACCTCAGCCGACAAATGACAGGTAGCGGCACACGAAGACTTGGGGTTTTGTAAAAAAAATGTGAATATTAAACTTTTGAGTTAGACTACACAGCTAAAAAAATAACGAAGGAGAAACTATGAAAAAATATGACAGCCGAAAAATACACAAAAACACATCAAAACGGTAGAGTGTTTTAGTTCAGCTAAAATTAAGGGTAACAAAAAAGGTAACAAATGAGCTTCAAAATGGGGTAAAAATGATGTTTTTTTAACCTTTTTATCAACTTTTATCAAATTCCGATTATATTAGAATTTTTTAGAAATAAATGCTTTATCTTTATATAATATAACATTTTACAAAAATATTAGAAAACTTTTTAAATTCTAATTCTTTAATATAAATTACAAATATCAAAATTAAAACCTGATCCAAGTATGTTATCACCCAAAAGTCCCATTTCTTTGGATTGTTCAATAGCAAGTTTTAGACGATTTACCGCAAGAGGGTATTCAGCTCGAATGTATACAAAGCCTTTGCTTGCTCCTATTGCTTTTCCGCATATCGTCATAGCTTCCAGAATTGAGTTAGGATCTCCTTCTATAGTGGAACGATCCATGTAAGCTCCAGGATCTCCTTCATCTGCATTGCAAACAACGTATTTTTCATCACCTGAAGCTTTCATGCCGGCTTCCCATTTTAAACCTGTAGGAAAACCTGCACCGCCCCTTCCTCTAAGTCCTGATAATTTGAGTTCATTAATGATATCTTCGCTGTTCATCTCAAACAATGCTTTTTCCAAAGCAACATACCCGTCGTGAGCTATGTACTCGGTAATATCTTCAGGATTTATAAGACCGCAGTTACGCAAAACGATTCTTACCTGCTTTTTATAAAAATCTATTTCTTCGCCTTTTGGTGTAGGTTTACCGTTTTTTTTATATAAAAGTCTGTCTACTTCAATATTTTTTACGATGTGGCTTTCAACAATTTCTCTTGCATCTTCCGGTTTAACTTCCACATAAAACGAGTCATCAGGTAAAATTTTTACAATAGGGCCTTTTTCGCAAAATCCAAAGCAACCGGTCTTTTTTACGGATACTTTATTTTCAAAACCGAATTCTTTTAATGCACAAACCAAGTTTTCATAAATTTTATCGGAATTTGAAGATTCGCAGGCAGTTCCACCGCAAACAAGAATAACTTTTCCTTCAACTTCTTTTTTTCTAAGCTCCAGTTTTTTTGATTCACGGAGAATTCTTAAATTTTCAAGGGTTATTTTTTCCATAATTCATCTTTCCTATGTAAATTTTAAGCTTTGTATTTGTCCAAAATTTCGGCAACATTATTTTTAGTAATTTTACCGTAAACTTCACCGTTTATTGACACAACAGGAGCTAACCCGCAGCAACCGATACATCTAACAGGTTCAACGGAAAATTGTCCGTCATCAGTAGATATTTTTCCTTCCGATAATTTTAAAAGTTTTCTACATTCATCGATTACGTCTTGACTGCCTTTTAGGTAACATGCAGTACCGAGGCATACACTGATTCTGTTTTTGCCGGGTTTTTGAGTTTTGAAAAAATGATAGAATGACATAACCCCATAAACACGAGAAAGCCTGGTTTCAGTTCTTTTGGCGACTTCAACGGCTGCTTCTTTTGAAATGTAGCCTTGTTCTTCTTGTACCTTGTGGAGGATCATAATAAGATTCCCCGGCTTATTTTTCCACTCGTCGATAAATGCTATGAGTTCTTTTGAAAAACCTGCATTAGACAATTCAGTCATAATTGACCTCCCCCAAAAAAAAGTTTTGATTTTCTGCTCATTTTTCCCTGATTATAAGAGAGAAAAATTGCATTTACAAGAATTTTTTTTTTTTAACGAGGAGAGTTTTTACATTTTTGGTAAAGTGATAAAAGTTTTAATAGGTTAGTGTGTAAGTATTTATGTCTCTTGAACAAAGATATTTACAAATTGGAATTGAAATTTGGCAGGAATTGCCGGATGTTTTTATTTCCCCTATGGATTGTGAGTTTTTTTCTGCCTTTATTATGTTTTTAGGTGTTTGTATTTTTATTATCAGATTTGAAAGTCTTAATTGTTCTACAGAATTTTTACCGTAAAACGAGGAAAGTATTTCAATGTATTCTTGCTCATTTATGTTTTCTCCTGTAAAAATGGGAGCTGCAAGAAGTTCCAAATACTCTTTTACTTCAGGAATAAGTTCCGATGCCGATTTTGCATTATCTGCAGAAAGCGTAAAAGTAAGTTTTGTTTTGGAGTTTTCTTTTTTTACTTCAACAAAATTTTTTATCAATTCGTTGAGATCTTGATTTTTTTCAAGTTTTGTTGAAATTGAAATATCTGCAAGATTTTGTGTTTTTACTGAGGTTTGCATAAAGCCATATTCTTTTAATCGTTCTTTTAAGTATTCCGTATCAAAAAGAGAAGTATTATTTTCCGTTTCTGAAAAATTTTTTAATATGTTGTTAAATTCTTCCGAATTATTACAGTCAATTTTTATTAAACTTGAATTTTCATCCAAAATATTAATTTCAAGTTTCGGATTGCAGCTAAAAATGAGAATAATCGAAAAAAAACAGAATAGCATCAAAAAAAAGTTTTTTATATTTTTCATTTTTTTGTTCCTTTATCTTTTTGTTTTAAATTACTTTTAGGGATATAGATATCTAACCGAATTCCGCTTTGAAATACCAAGCCTGCAGAACAAGAATCTGCAAATGAAAGAGCAGAGCCTGAAGCTGAGTTAAATACAATATAAGATATATCTTGAACAAAACGCAGCCCGACAACAGAGTTAATTTGAACGGCAGGAGTTTGAAAAGAAATACCCAAAATTCCCGGGAAAATAGAACCTAAAATCTCGGTTCCTGTGCCTATTAACTTAGGTTTTCCTATTGTAAATACAGCTCCGGCATAAACTTTAATGTAGTCTAAAGGAGATATAGTTAAAAAAATGGGAATTTGAAAAATTCCCATTTTAGGTTCACCCCGTAGATCTATTCCCAAACCGGGTTTCATCTGTAAGCGGTTGTATTGAGCATGGAGTTGAATTGAGTATCCTCTGGTATTGAATAAAACTTCCTTAGAGGTAAAAAAATTCCAGTTGAAAAACAGACTAACGTCAAAATCTACCGGAAATCTGTTATAGGCCTCTTCTTTTAGAGAAGCTTCTTTGAGAGTTATTTTTATTTGCGGAGTTTTAGTATTTTTTGAACTATTTTCATATTTTTCCTGACCGGCTAAATCCTGATCTACAGTAAAAATACTACCGCATCCGACATATTTTGATGACCAGTATTTTTGTTCAAGAGAAGAAACGATAACTCCTGTATTTTCTCCGTCGCTTACTGCATGAATAAATTGATTTTGTCCGATGTATACGGCAACATGACTGATTTCTGTTCCTTTTGTTTTAAAAAAAAGCAGATCGCCGGGTTGTTTTTTTGAATCCGGAATTATTCTTATGTGAGCGTAAATATCCTTTGCCTTACGTGGAAGTTTTATACCGGTTGCATTTTTGACGCTGATCATAATCAGTCCGGAACAGTCAATTCCTGACTTTGTTTCTCCGCCTAAAAGATAGGGAGTTCCTATGTATGTTTTGCACTCATTTACCAAAGCTTTTCTTTTTTCAGTACTAGGTAACTGCATATCTTGAGAAAAAATCTTTAAAGAAAAAAAATTCAAAAAGAGAAGAAAAACTAAAATCAAGTTTTTTTTGTGATACATGTACACAAGTATATTATAGTAGCAAAAATTTTACAAGATTTGATACAGGTATGGAATTGTCTGTAGAACTGTGTGCAATTGTTAGAAAATAAAATTGTCGGTTTTACACTGATAAAGGTTTTGTAAAAAATTTATTTTTTTGATTTTTCTTGACGAATTTTTATAAAATGTCATATTGACAAAAAATTTAATTTTGTATTATCATATTTTTATCGGAAAGAGGATTTTTACCGATTATAGAAAATAATAAAGGAATAAAATATGGGAAACAAAATTACCAGGCCGCTTCCTTGGGCATTTTTGGATGAATTCAGGGGAAAAGAATTTAAAGGAGAATGGCCAACTCTAAATGAAATGATAAAAATTTCATCAATTCGTTATCCTGAACGACCGTGTCTTTCTGTTTTTGATCCGGATAAGATAGTTTTGACTTATGAACAGGCAGTTGACAAAATGAAAATTTTTGCAAATTGGCTTCTTTCAAAAGGATTTAAAAAAGGCGATAAGGTTGCCGTTACCGGAAAAAACTCACCGGAATGGACTGTAGTATTCTATGGAACATTTTTTGCAGGCGGTGTTATAGTTCCTATCGATCATGGTCTTCGTAAGGAAGAAGTTGAAAATCTGTTAAAGACTTCCGAGCCTAAATTCTTCTTTGTAGATGAAGAAAAATATGATTACTTTAAAGAAAATGCAAAGGGATACGAAGTTTATTCTGTTAACGCAAAATATCAGGATACTTACATCTACAATTTGCGTTCTGAAAATTCATATGAAGCTGAACTTCCTTGTGAAAATGACTTGGCTGCCATATTGTTTACTTCAGGAACAACAGGAACTCCAAAGGGTGTTATGTTGTCCCATAAAAATCTTGTTTCTGACTGCTATATTGCACAAACTCACTTGTGGACTAAAGAAACAGATGTATTCTATGCACTTTTACCGGTACACCACTCATATACAATGCAAGCTGTTTTAATAAACGGACTTTCGGTAGGAGCGGAGGTACTTTTTGGAAAGTCAATTGTTGTTTCAAAAATACTTAGAGAACTGAAAGAAGGTCGTGTTACTATCTTTTTAGGAGTTCCGCTTTTATATAACAAAATTATTTTTGGAATAATGAAAGGAATAAGAGCAAAAGGTCCTGTTGTATACGGTATCATAAAAATGCTGATGGGACTTTCTTATTTAATAAAGAAAATATCCGGTCAGAATCCGGGTAAAAAAATGTTTAAGTCTATTTTAGACAAAGCTTCACTTGGAACTCTTCGTGTTGCTATTTCAGGTGGCGGTCCTCTAGCGCCGAATGTTTTTAAGGCTTATCAGGAATTGGGAATTGATTTTATTCAAGGTTACGGACTTACCGAAACTTCTCCTATCATTGCATTGAATCCTGTAGAACACTTCAAAATAGAATCTGTTGGAGCTTTCTTCCATCCTTATATGGAAATGAGAATTGATAATCCTGATGAAGACGGAATAGGTGAAGTTCAGGTAAAAGGTCCGATGGTTATGCAAGGTTACTACAAAATGCCTGAAGAAACTGCAGAAATGTTTACCGAAGATGGTTGGTTAAAAACCGGAGATTTGGGAAAACTTGATGAAGAAAATTATCTTTATCTTTCAGGGAGGGCTAAAAACCTCATCGTTACAGAAGGTGGAAAAAATGTATTTCCTGAAGAAATTGAAAATGCATTCCAACTTTACGACCGGATTGAGCAGATCACAGTTCAAGGCTATATAATCGATGAGCAAACCAAGTCTGAAGGCGTTGAAGCTCTTATTTATCCTTCCGATTCTTTAATTACGGAATTAAAAGTTGAAAGAAATTCTAAAGAAAGTGAAGAACCCGTAAAACAGGTAGTTTTTGATATCGTAGAAAAAGTGAATAAGGATTTGCAGCCGTATGCACGAATTTCCAAAATTACGATTTTGAAAGAAGCTTTGGAAATGACAACTTCAAGAAAGGTTAAACGAAATTACAAAAGTCAGAACTAATATTTTAGCTAAAAAATAATTTTGCTGATTAATTCTGTTTTTTCGGAATAACTACAAGATGGCGCCGGTTTTGGGGTAAAAAAGGTACACTTAACGGTATGCTCTCCCAAACCGGTGCCAATTGTTTTATATTGTCCATTTCTTCTGCAATTTTTTCCGGTCTTGCTTTGTAAGCAGCAAGTTTTCCGTTTTCCGTTAAGATACGCAAAAGAGTTTTTATCATTTTTTTATCCAAAGGTCTAAAAGCTCTAAAAACTACAATATCAAAACTATTATTTTCTATATTTTCAGCTTGTGTACATTTTACGCTAACATTTTCCAATCCTAACACAGCTTTGCAATTTTCAAGAAAAGAGCATCTTTTGCTCATACGTTCAATCAGGGTAAATTTCTCTTCGGGAAAAACAATAGATAAAGGAATTCCCGGAAGTCCCCCGCCGCTTCCAATGTCTGCAATGCTTACATGATCGGAAAAGTTATAAAAAAATTTTATAAGTGCAGAAAGATTTTTATAAGCTGCCAAGCTGTCAAAAATGTGTCGCACGATGATTTGCTCATGAGTATCGGCACCTACCAAATCGTATGCTGCGTTAAAAAGTTCCAATTCTTTTACATACAATTCAAGTTTATTTGCAATTTCATTGATTTTCTCCGGTGCAACCCCAAGAGCCTCTAATCCTTTTTTTAGCATAGTTTTTTCCTGATGAGGTGTATAAGTCTAGGACTGGGTTAGTCCTGTAGATTCAACCTTGGAAAGAAGTCTTGCAAGTTGAGTTTTTTCGATCAAGTCAATAGGACGCCCGTCAATGAAAGCCTTTGCTTCTTCTGTGTAAGTACCTGCTGTAAAACATATTCCTCTTCCTGCTTTTTCATCTCTGATTTTTGCATGAAAATCTCTGATAAAAAGTTCTCCGGTAGAGCCTGTGGTTCTATAAAAACGGAAAATTACGTTATCTTCCCACTTGTCTGTATCAATTTCAGATAATATTTCTGCACATTCTGAGGTAACATTAATATTTGTTATTTTTACTCGCGAGTTTTTAAAGAAAATAACTGCAATTTTTCTGCAAAGAGCAACAAAATCACTTGTAGTTCCTATAAGATAGGTTTTTAGATTTGAATTTTGATTCAATTCTTGATATTTTGGAACCAATGATGAAATGTCTTTGTAATTTGGCGCTATTGCCTGAATATCTTTTAAAAGCGATAAACCTGAAGGTATGTTGCCCGACTTTAGATAGCAAGTTGCAAGCCTATATTTTATTTCTAACATAAGCTCTACAGGTGCCTTTTCATGTTTTAAACCTATCTCAAAATCTTTTATAGCATTTTCAATTTGATTGTTTTTTATGTGAAATTTTCCTGCTGCAAGACAACTTGAAGCTCCATATACAGGGTCTGGACGTAAGTGTATAAAAACTTTTATTGCTTTGTCGGAATTTCCTGTTTCACTCAAGGCTGTTGCCATATTATACAAAACAGCTTTGTTGGCGGGATCCACATCAAGAGTTCTTTTTAAGTATGGGAGAGCTTCCCTGTATTTTTTATAATCAAAGTAAATCTGCCCCAATAATTCGTACGAATCTTGAATTTCACTGTTTATGGTAATAGCTTTTTTTACTATTGGAATTGCTTTTTCGTATTCTTTAAGTTCATAAAGAGTTTTTCCCATGTAGTAATTTACATCAAAATTATCAGGATTGACTCTTCTTGATGCTAAAAGTGCATTGAAAGCTTGAGTTGCGTTATGGCAATTGATTGCACAAATACCAAGTTTTAGATTTACATCCCCTACATTTATGGAATGCCTTGTAGATGCCAAATTTACCAATGCGTCAAACATAGGAAGGGCTTTTTCATAATTTTTCTCACTAAAATAAAGATCACCCAGTTCGTAAAGTGCTTCTATGTTGTGAGGATCCGAAGAAAGTTTTCTTGTAGCTTCATTAATTATAGCTTGACGAGTTTTTTGCTTTTTCGGGCGATTTTTGCCTAACTTTTTCTTTGCAGAGATAAGAACTGCAAAAAAAGTAATAAAAGCAATTATAACTATCGCAGCTATAAGTATCGGAAATAATTCTTCCATATCATGTATGATTATTCTAAAGATTTGCTTATTAGTCAATACAAGAAAAGGCAAGTATGAGATGAAAACAAAAAAAAGTGTGGACGTAAAATCAAATAAGGAGTTATAATTCTTGAATGGAGTGTGAAAATATAAATATAACAAGGAGTTAAGAAAAATGAAAGGAGAATCCTCTATTCTACCCCCCCCCCTAAAAAAGTCAAGTAATTTTAGGGGGGATAGTAAGAAAGTAAAAAAAAGATTTTCGTTAAGGGCAAAACTTATTTTGGTTTTCGGTTTGCTTATTCTGCTTGCATCCTTGGTTGAAGGTTTTCTTGCTATAAGAACTGCTCGCAAGGCTGTAACTGAAAAAGTTGAAAAGCACCTTACAGATAAGGCGGTAGACACTGCATCAATTATTGACGGCAGAATAAACGCTTTTTTTCAGTTCCTCGAAGGCATAGCACGAATGCCGATATTGAGCGATCCTAATGCTTCATTCGCAAGTAAAATGGTTCAATTAAAGATTGAAGCGGCATTTAACGATCAAATACTGGAATTGAACATTGTCGATATGAAAGGAAATCGACATGCCAGCGATGGAACTGTTTTCAGTGTTTCAGACCGAGATTGGTTTAAAAATGCTTCACAGGGCAAAAACTTTTTTTCCGAGCCTTTACAATCACGCCTCCATGCCGGAAAATTAATTGCCGTATTTGCCGTTCCTATCTACAATGACAAAAGACAAGTTGTCAATATACTTGCCGCAAATGTTGACGGTCTATGGCTTTCCGACCAAATTGACGATATTGTAGTCGGGGAAACCGGATATTGTCATGTTATAGGAAAATCGGGAACTATCATTGCACATAAAAGTCCTGACTGGGTAACTAAATTTTTTAACGGTATAACGGAAGCAAAGAACAATGTTGCCTTTGCTTCGTACGGTTCTTTTATAGAATCTGCTGTTATGTCTGAAAATCCATCCGTCGGTTTTTATCAATATAAACAATTTGAATACATTGCCGCTTTTGCAAAGGTGGGGTCTACCGGAAGAGTTGTTATTATTAATGCCCCTGTAGATGAATTCATGGGTACCGTAAATGTTTTACGTATTACAATGATCATAATAGGAATCATTATCATTCTTACTACGTTCTTGATAGTCTATTTTGTAGCAACAGCCGTGGTAAAACCGATAAAGACAACTGTAGCTGCCCTAAAAGACATCGCACAAGGAGAGGGAGATTTAACAGTAAGGCTTCCTGTAAAAGGCAATGATGAAATCACCGACTTATCAAACTATTTTAACCAAACAA
>JBQMYD010000003.1:0-304137 GCA_052173655.1 Treponemataceae bacterium
GCAAGTGCCCGCACTGTTTTAGGCTAAAAAATATAATAATTACGGCAATTTCTGTTTTAACAAATTCTAATTACATAAGACTTTAAAAGCTACTCACAAAATTCAGTTAATTTCTGCCAAGCTCAGAACGTTTAATAAATTTTGGAGAGTCGGTTGCAGCTTCTAACTTGGCAATTTCTTCATATAATGATTTTTGAGCGGAAGAAAGTTTTGAAGGAGTCTGCACCATTACTTTTATGTATAAATCGCCTTTCCTATTTGAATTAGGATAAACGATTCCTTCATTTTTCACCCTTAAAAGCTTTCCGTTTTGAATACCTGCCGGAATCTTTACCTTTAATTTTCTATCATCAAGCGTAGTTATAAATATATCAGCTCCGATTGCAGCCTGAGAAAAGGTTATAGGAACTGCACAATATAAGTCTTGTCTATCTCTTTCAAAACATTCATGACTTTGAACATGCAGGATAACAATCAAATCACCGCTGGCACCTCCGTTGACACCTGCATTTCCCTGCCTAGGAATTGAAATTTTTTTACCGCCATCTACACCTGCCGGAATCTTAATTTTAATCTTCCGTCTTTTTGAAGTTAATCCGGTTCCACCACAATGTTTACATGGAATATCAATTTCCGTTCCCGAACCTTGGCAGTTTGGACAAGTTTGTGCAACAGCAAAAAAACCTGCACTTCTTCTTACTTGCCCTGCACCGTTACACACATGACAAGTTTTTCTCTTTGAACCGTTTTCACCACCGGTTCCATGACAAAATTCGCAAACTTCATCGTGCTGAAACGAAATTTCTTTTTCAACACCAAAAATTGCATCTTTAAAAGAAATTTCCAAATCACATCGAATACTGGAACCCTGTCCGGAAGTGGAGGCAGAACGTCCGGCAGAACCGCCTCCAAAAAAATTTTCAAATACACTTCCAAAACCGCCAAAAATATCATCAAAATCATGAAAGCTGTTGGGATTAAAACCGCCATCACTCATTCCGTCTATACCGGCAAAACCGTACTGGTCATACACTTTTCGTTTTTCATCATCAGAAAGAATTTCGTATGCTTCCGTTGCTTCTTTAAATTTTTCCTCGGCTTCTTTATTCCCCGGATTCTTATCCGGATGGTACTGAACAGCTAACTTTCTGTAACCTTTTTTTATCTCATCTTTTGATGCATTCTTTTCTACGCCAAGAACTTCGTAATAATCTCGCTTTGCCATTTTCTAAAAAAAACTCCTCAAAAACTCTAGCATAAAATATTTTATTTTTCAATAAACAATTCAAATCGGTAATTAAAAGGTGGATAAATCTATTTTTTATTAATTTTTTAAGAATAAAAAACGCACCCATGAAAATCATAGGTGCGCTTCGCAGTTAAAGAACAAATTTATTTATCGTCATCTACAACTTCATAATCAACATCATCGGCTTTACCGCCATTTTTTTGTTCCGTACTTGAGCTGCTTTCTCCTTGAGAATCTGCACCTGCATTAGGCTGAGCACCTTGTGCAGCCTGTTGTTTATACACTTCTTCTGCAATTTTATAAGAAGCCTGTTTAAGTTCTTCCGTCTTAGCTTTTATCTGTTCAACGTCATCGCTTTCTAAAGACTTTTTAAGAGCGGCAATTGCATCTTCAATCTTCTGTTTTTCTGCAGCGTTCACCTTATCTCCCAAATCTTTAAGAGTTTTTTCCGTAGCATAAACCATTGAATCAGCTTCATTTTTTACATCAACTTTTTCACGCTCTTTTTTATCGGCAGCGGCATTTGCTTCAGCTTCTTTTACCATTCGATCAATTTCACTTTCACTCAAACCACTTGAAGATTCAATCCTAACGCTTTGTTCTTTTCCTGTCCCCAAATCTTTTGCAGATACATGAACAATTCCGTTTGCATCTATATCGAAAGTTACTTCAATTTGAGGTACTCCTCTTGGAGCAGAAGGAATTCCTACAAGATCAAATCTACCTAAAGTTCTGTTTTGTGCAGCCATCTCCCGTTCACCCTGAAGTACATGAATGCTTACAGCCGTTTGACCATCGGCAGCTGTAGAGAAAATCTGACTTTTCTTTGTAGGTATAGTAGTATTGCGTGGAATAAGTTTTGTAAATACAGCACCCATAGTTTCAATACCAAGAGAAAGAGGTGTAACGTCAAGCAAAAGTACGTCTTTTACATCTCCCCCAAGAATACCTCCCTGAATTGCAGCACCTACAGCTACAGCTTCGTCAGGATTTACACCTTTTGAACCTTCTTTTCCAAAAATTTCTTTTACAACTTGCATTACCTTAGGCATACGAGTTGAACCGCCAACCAAAAGAACCTCATCAATATCATCGGCACTAACACCTGCATCAGATAAAGCTTTTCTGCAAGGATCTTTTGTACGCTCAAACAAATCATCAGTCATCTGCTCAAATTTTGCACGGCTCAAAGATTTTTGAAGGTGTTTAGGACCTGTTGCGTCGGCTGTAATGAACGGTAAATTTATATCCGTTGAAGAAGATGAAGACAGTTCAATCTTTGCTTTTTCTGCAGCTTCTCTAAGCCTTTGCAATGCCATTCTGTCTTGGCTCAAATCAATACCTGTATCAGCTTTGAATTCATCAACCAACCAGTTAATAATTCGGCGGTCAAAATCATCTCCACCAAGATGGGTATCTCCATTTGTAGATTTTACTTCAAAAACGCCATCACCAAGTTCGAGAATAGAAATATCAAAAGTTCCTCCCCCAAGGTCATAAACAGCTATCGTTCTTTCATTTTTTTGCTCTTTGTTAAAACCGTAAGCTAAAGAAGCAGCAGTCGGTTCGTTAATAATTCTTTTTACATCCAAACCGGCTATTTTTCCGGCATCTTTTGTAGCCTGTCGTTGTGCATCATTAAAATATGCAGGAACAGTAATTACAGCTTCCGTTACTTCTTCGCCAAGATAGTCTTCTGCTGTTTTTTTCATTTTTTGAAGAATGAAGGCACTGATTTCCTGTGTAGAATATTTTTTACCATCAATATTGATTCGTAAATCTTCACTTCCAAATGCTTCCACATGGTATGGAACCAGTTTTGCTTCTCCGGTAAGTTCATTAAATCTGTGGCCAATAAACCTCTTAATCGAATAAATCGTATTTTCAGGATTCGTAACCATCTGGTTTTTTGCAGGCTGCCCCACAATTCTTTCACCCTTTGACGTAAAACCCACAATAGAAGGTGTAGTTCTTCCACCTTCAGAGTTTTGAATAACAACCGGTTCTCCACCTTCCATAACCGATACACAAGAATTTGTTGTTCCTAAGTCAATTCCGATAATCTTTCCCATTTTATTCCTTCCTTCAGCATTTTGCTGTTTTTTTTTAATTTTATCCTTTTTTAGGCATATTCACCACGACCTTTGCATGGCGTAAAATTCTTTCTTTCAGCATGTATCCTTTTAAGTAAACCTCTGCAAGAACGGGCTCCTCAACATCCGCTTGATTACTTGCTAAAGCTTCATGCTTTTCAGGATCGAAGATATCGCCCTTTTCACCAAAAGACGAAAGATTGTATTTTGATTCAAGCATGTTTTTTAACTGTTTTTGAATCATCTCAACACCTGCAATAAAAGACTTTGCAGCTTCGTTTTCTTTTTCGGTACAGGCTAACAAAGCTCTGTCCAAATCATCTAAAACACCCAACAAGTCGGCAAGAAGATTTGCATTTGCATAATCAAATGCCTCCTGTTTTTCTCTGATCATCTTTTTTCGATAATTGTCAAAATCTGCACACTTACGAAGATATTGATCTTTTAATTGTGCAATTTGTTTTTCACTTTCCGCAAGTTTTTCCTCTACGGTCAGTTCTTTTTGCACTTCTTCTGTTTTTTCGCAAGGCTCTTCGCTCTTGGAATCATCCTGTACCGATTTTTCACTCTCATTTACATCGTTTGCTTTCGGTTCGGCAGAAGATTTTACATTTTCTTCTGAATTTTCCATAGCACAAGCCACTTTTTCATCTTCGTTTTTCAATTCATCTTTACTCATATCCTAAAGATAATAATTTTTCTTCGTTGCCGTCAAGTTTAAAAGACAAATTTATTTTAAATTTATAGCACAAAATATATAAAAAATGAGTAACGAAAAATCTATTCAATAAATTCTATATGAGGTCCATCAGAATCTGAAAAAATTTTTACCTTGCACGGTTCAAGACAGACTTGTTCTGCAAAATTTTGTAAATCCATCGCATAAGGAGAAAGGATATCATCAGGATGATAGGAAAGTTCAATTATGCTTTGAGTATTTTCACAGCTGCAACGTGAAAAAGAGCCGTGAATGCAAACCAAATCTTTTACCGCAGCAAAAATATGTTCAGCTTTTTTTTCCTCATATTTGAGTTTTAAAAAAGACAATTGCATTTTTTCGATATCTTCATGTTCCGCAGCTTCGCAGTCAAAACTCGAATTTAATCCGCAATTGTTGCATTCCTGCCATTCTGCAAAATCAGAAAAAAACGAAGAACTTTTTATCCGCAACGGTTGCAAAACTGCCAAAAACCAGGGAACAGCTCTTCCGTAAGAATAAAAAATTTCAAAAGAAAAAGACAAGCGTTTTATATTTTTAATGTCTTGGGTTGAAAGTTTTTCTGAAGGTGCTAAACTCTCGTTATCAATGTAAACATGGTTGGGATAATAATTGCATATTTCATCTATGCAGGATTTAAAAAGTTTTATAGTTGCAAATTCGTTGGAACAAACATCAAAACCAAACACAAGCCCGGCCTTGTTGAGTAAGGCAATTTTTCTGGCAAAAATTTTTCGTTGTCCGTTAAGATAATCTTGCAAAAATTCAAGTTGCAGCCCACATGGAATCTGCAAAAACATATCTACACTGTCTTTGTCGATAATTTCCATGTTTATTTCAAAAGTGATATAAGGAAAACTTGTTTTCCCGTTCCACTTTACATCATTAAGTTTTTGAATAAACTTGAGTAATTTTTTTTTATCACAAAGAAAATTCCGATCACAAAGGCGTAATTGTGTAATCCGCTTTTCCAGCAAAATTTCAGGATGAGAAAAAAGTTCCTGCATTGAAAAATAAAAATTTTTTTCCACTTTCATTTTCTATTAGTTTTTATATTTTGCCAATTTTTATAAAATTATGCGTTTTTACATAAAAAACTAAAGCAAATGAATTCCGGATTTTTTGCATTGAGCAACTACATCTTCCGGCCAAATACTTGCTTGAGTTTCTCCTATATGGGCTTTTCGCAAAAGATACATACAAAGTCTTGATTGACCTATGCCGCCTCCAAGAGTTTGCTTTAACTGTCCTGCAAGAAGTTTTGAATGAAAATAAAGTTTGCTGCGTTCCATACATTGCCTTTGTTCAAGCTGAGCTTTCAAAGATTCCGGATTTACCCTAATACCCATTGAAGAAAGTTCAAAAACGCTACCTAAAATTGGATTCCATACAAGAAGATCTCCGTTCAGACCTCTATGCCCGTTTTCCGTTTCCGTAATCCAGTCATCATAGTCCGGAGCTCTGCCATCATGAATTGAACCGTCCGGCAATTTTCCACCAATTCCTATTATAAAAACTGCCTTGTATTTTTGTGCAACAATATTTTCACGCTCTTTAGGAGTGGCAGACGGAAACTGTTTTTGTAAATCATCGGCAAAAACAAAAGTAATATTTTCGGGTAAAATCGGATTTAATTCAGGATACCTGTCAAAAAGAAAAAATTCGGTGCGTTTTATGCAACGGTAAATTTTACAAACTACATCTTTTAAATAAGCTAAATTGCGTTCTTCATCTTTTATTGCAATTTCCCAATCCCACTGATCCACATAAAGAGAGTGAATATTATCCAACTCCTCATCGGCACGAATTGCATTCATATCCGTGTAAATTCCAAAACCTGAATCGCAATTTAAATCCGTAACCTTTACTCTTTTCCATTTTGCAAGCGAATGAACTATCTCAAGTCTGGTATCGTTCATATCTTTTACGGGAAAATTCACAGCACGCTCGGTTCCGTTCAAATCATCATTTAAGCCCGTACCCTGCTTTACAAACAACGGTGCGGTAACACGAGTAAGATTCAATTCTGTTGAAAGTGCCAATTGAAAAAAATTTTTAATATCGATAATAGCATGTTCCGTTTCGCGAACAGAAAGGATAGATTTATACCCATCGGGTTTTATGAGTAAAGACATGAACATCCTCCCAAAAAAGATAACGAGGACTAATATAGCATTTTATTGAATTTCAGTCCACAGAACCGTTTTGGATCGTCCGTTTTCCTTTGCGTAATATAAAGCCTTATCAGCATAACCAAGAATATCCGACATTGTTTCAGGAGATTCCAAATCAATATTTGAACAAATACCTGCACTGAACGAAATATATTGATCCGGAGGTACCATTTCACGCTTAATATCCAATTCTTTTTCCAACACCGGCAAAAAATAATCTTCTTCTACGAGAGCAGAACGTAACCGTTCCGTAACATGGTAAGCTTTTTGAGAATCGGTGTTCGGCAAGAGAACAACAAACTCATCTCCTCCGTACCTTGAAACAAAAGCTCCTCGACGATATATTTTTTTAAGCAAGGTAGAAAAGCTACGTATAAGTTTATCGCCGGATTCATGACCGTAAGTATCGTTGTAAAACTTAAAATGATCCAAGTCTATAAAAATAACGGTAATAGGTCTGGAACTCAATCCTTTTCCCTTGCATCGTCTCATCATATCATTTTCTAACTCCAACTCTTCTTCAAGGGCCCATCTGTTATTAAGCCTTGAAAGCCTGTCAGTTGAAGAAATAATACGTAAGTGTTCCTGCTGGTTTATAATTGTCAACTGAGATTGAATACTTGCAAGCCCCATTTTAAAAATATTCATATCAGTTTCAGAGTATTGGAATTCATCATTGAATTCTATAATTATGGCAGCCACGGAATCAAACTTTGAAAGATTATAATATCTTGTATTTTCGTTAACAGCTATAAAATTTACATCCGCATTGGAAGTTTTTATCATCAAGTACTTCCAATCCTCTTCTTTTGGAAAATAAGTAGCATCTCTTGTTATTTGCTGAACTACAATCCATTCTCCGGTTTCTTCGCTTATTTCTGCAAAGTAAATTCCCTTACACAAAACATAATCCGAAATTTCATTCAAAGTTCTTTTTATGTATTCATCACGTGCAAGCTCACTGTTTGAAATTTCTATCAATTTATTCAAAAATTTTGAATCTCTTATACGTTTTTGCAAACTATTCATAACTTGAATTCTTACACTTTGCTTTTCAAGTTTTTTTAGAGAAACAAGAAATTGCTGTAAAGAAAAATCCAAAGTATAAATTCTACGAGTCGGCACATCTTTGTAATTAATTATGAAAAAAACAAGTGCCTCTTCCATTGCATAATCATCGGCTTTTTCTCTATATTTTTTGGATAATTCTTCAAAACCGAAACGGTAAAGCATATTTGCAAAAAAATATTCAATAAATGCATACAAACTTTTTTGTTCCGGAATTTTTTTCATAAAAAAGTTTTCGGCTTTTGAGAACAACTCTACAGCCTCTTCCTGCTTTTTATCGTGCAAAAGAATAACAGATTCTGTTACCATAAGAATGAGACTTGAAAAATCCGAATAACCTTTCCCGTTCACTTTTACATTTTCACATATAACATGTGCATGATTGAATTTGCTGTAATACACATCTATCAAAGCAAGCATTATGGAAATATCGTTAATAGTACAGACACCTTCATTATTGTAATTGTAGATTTGCATGATCTTGGTAATCGAATTTAAAAGCCTCTGGCATTCTGCAAAATATCCGATAAAAAAATATGTTTTTGCAATGGTATTTAAAGTATTGATAATTTCAGAATAATTTGTCATTGCAAGGATTTCGTCGGAAATATCAAGCATAATTTTGAAAGCACTCAAAAAATCCCCGATCAAAATATGTTCGTAAGCCATATCATTTCTAATATTTACGATTGAATGGCAGTCATCAACACGCCTTCGTATCTTGTCTGCATAGTCAAACCACTGCAAAGCCTCTTCCGCTCTTCCTTTAGTCAATAAAAGCGAAGCTTTTTTATGGCAATAACAAGCATAGGCGTTTTCGTTCCCTATTTTTTCACCAATTTTTAAATTTTCTTCGATTATGTCTAAAAATTTTTCTACTTTCTTTTCATTTCCTTTAACTTTACTAACCGAAAATAAAAGACCTGCAGTCAAAAAATTGTTTTTAAATTTTCTTTTTAATTTTGAAATCGTTTCTTTATAACAAGATTCAAAATTTGGAGAATTCGTCTTATAATATATTTTACACTTAAACAAAAGAGCTAAAGTATAATCAGAAAAGCCGTCATCATCTTCTTCTGACGACAAGTATTCACAATATTTTAAGGCATCAAAATACGCTTTTCTTTCATAAAGTATCGGAACTAAATAAAATATAGCATTTTTTTTCAATTTTTTATCGCGTATTTGCGAAATTGCAATATTCAATGCAGCATACGCATTTTCAATATCATCCGCATAATAAAAAATCTGGGAAATTTCCATAAAAATTTTTGCACGTTCTTCAGAATTACAGTTTAAAAAGTCTCTTTCCTGCAAAATTTTTATTGCAAGCTTGGAAGAAGTATCCAAAGATAAAAAATTTTTGCAATTTAAAAAACACTTGTAAAGATTTTCAAAAGTATAAAAGTTGCTTTCTTCGATTACAAATTTTAAATCACTTTGTGTCTTTACATCTTTTCTAACTATTTCATAATAATTATCTTTTGAAGTTAATTCTGCAAAAAGAATAGGAGTTTCGCTGGTTATTCTAAAACGGCTGAAATCAAAATACAAAAGAAGTTTTCCTTTATGGGATTTCTCCAACATTTTTATGATATCCAAACCGTCTTCATCCATAAGTTGAGCATTGTATATTATCAAAGGTGTTTTTACATTTGAAGAATACAAGTCATAAATAGCAGTTTTAATTCTAAAGCGTTCGTAATAAACTTCTTCTTTTACGAACATATCTTTTCTGGATTTTGCAGTTCCTGTTGCTACAAAAGATTTAAAAGTTTCTTTTTGCAAAGAATAAACTCTTTTGTCTATTTCAGCATTACTGATTTTAACTTTACGGAGAATTTCCAAAAAAGGGGCAAATGGAGAATACCTTGTCAAGGGCGACATCATATCCACAATGATCGCATCTTGAGGCATAAATTCTTTTATTTTCCTAAGGATTCCGCAATCGCATGAAACATAGCGAACGGAATCCTTTGAATCATAAAAGAATTCTTCAATTATTTTTCTCAGTTCAGAAGCCAACTGCTTATCCATAATAACCACAACCCCTCAGTTTTTGCCAAGTAATTTTTTTGTAATTAACTACTTAACAAGTATGAATTCGACCCTTCTGTTTTTCCAGTTTATACTTTTATCATTGGTAGGAGCAACCGGTTCTCTTCCACCTTTTCCGTACGAAGTCATCCTTGCAGGATTTACACCGTATCGTGAAATTCTTGTCCTTACAAAATCCGCCCGTTCTTTTGAAAGAGGAACAAGTTCATTCACCTCTTCAGATTCAGTGCCTGTTACGTTATTTGCATGCCCTTCTATTATAACATTATAATCTCTAAATTTGTTGAGAATCTCCGCAATTCTTTTTAAAACTCTTTCATTATTTGCAATAGTTTCTTTGCTGAGCCCATGAACAGGATCTTTATCTTTACCTATAAAATCGGCTTTATTTGCTCTAAAGATAATAGACGGAATTTGAATTTTTAGCACATCACCCGTTCTGATAACAAGAACATCTACCGGTATAAATCCGGTTACCTTTGTAACAAGCCCGACCGTATCAGTAACTGTAAATTCATAAGGATAATCAGTCGCAGATTGAACAAGCTCTCCTGAATTGCTTTTTCCGTCCCAAATTATACGTTCACTTATAGCAGAAGTTCCGGTTTTTTTCCAAAAAACCGCATCGCTACCCTGAGGATCTTTTACCGTAAACGACCATTCAGAAATAGGCAAAAGGCTATCACATTTTAGTTTTACAAAAAGATCATCATCTATTCCGTCATTATCCGGACTGAAATATTTTGGGGAAAGTTGAACTTTTGCAGAAGGAGGAGTTGATACACAAATAAAATTTGAAGAAGTTGAACTGACGGAATCACCCTTTGCATACACTAAATCAAGCACAGCAATGTAAGTTCCGTTTGCATTTTCTGTATCTGAAATTTTCCCATTCCAAGAAAGTGTCTTTGGCATTTCTTTTTGATCGCTCGTAGACCAGCTTCTTACAACTTTGCCGGCTACATCAAGTATTGAAAGCTGCCATTGTTCAATTCCATCACCGGGATTTGCCATAAGAGTAAAGCTTTCGGATGAAAATTTACCCGAAACGAGAGGAGAAAAAGAATCCAAAGAAGTTGTTACGTAAGCTTTTACCTCACGAGTATCAACCGTGATGTTTTCAATTTTTGCGAAAGCCTTACTTCCTGCAATATTTTGAGAACTCAATTCTGCAACATATTTTCCGTCTTTTACGATATTTCCCTGATCATCAGTTCCGTTCCATGTATAATTTTTTGCAATTCCGTTTTTCCATGTTTCTTCCCTAACTACATTACCCTTACTGTCCTTGATTGCAAGCTTCCAAAGTTCTTCCGAAGTTGTTTGAGAAGAAAAAGTAACATTCCGTTTTGCACTTTTTCCGTTAGGAGAAAAAATTATGTTATCCGCAGTAAAAGAATTTACTACAGGTAAAAGTTTAAGAACCGTAAAATTCTGAGATTGAGCCCAAGTTACATTCCCGTTTTTTGACTTTATCTGAAGTTTTGCAAAATATTGTCCGTCAGAACAAATATTTCCTTCAGAATTTTTCCCATCCCATTTAAATAAATTCTTTACATTACCCTTGTCGCTAAAATTCCAAACTTCATTCCCTGTTTTATCAACAATGCAAAAATAATAAAACTCAATTCCACTGGTTGCCTTTATCACAGGAACTATATCAATGGTATCGTTATTTCCGTCTCCATTTGGAGAAAAAGCCTCAGAACTACAGTGAAGTACAACTTCTGCCTTGCTTGTATCAAGTTCAAAATCTCCTCCGGTTCTGGTAACACTGGAATTTCCGGCACTATCGGAAGCTGCAAGTTCATAATAATAAAAACCGTCCGATGCAAGAGTTCCATCGTCTTTTATTCCGTTCCATTCGATTGTTTCCGGCGGAATTCCCTCAAAAGTCCAATTTTTTACAAATTTACCCTTATTATCAACAATTCTTCCGGTCCAAGAACTTTCATTTGAAGCAGTCTGAGTGAATTTTATAATATCTTTATTTCCATCTCCATCAGGGGAAAGTACATCAGAATCACAGGAAAGTTGAACTCTTGGAGCTACCGTATCTATTTCAAAATTCAAAGTCTTTTTAGGCTCCTGTCCATTATTGAACATAGCTGAGAAAGTAATATTGTATTCGCCGTCAAGCAAGAAATTCCCGTCATCACCTCTACCGTCGAATTTCAACGGTAACTTATCTGAACTGCTGCCGGAAATTGTACGCAAAACTTTTTTTGAAGACTTTACATTTGTAACAAAGATTTTCCATCCTGACATCCCGGATGTATTTGGAATATCTAAGTCCAATAACAAGGACTGTTTAGGACTTGCAGTTCCGGGTGAAAAAGGACTCCCGTCTATATACATAGAAACGCTTCTTGGAACTGCATCGTAAATAATATTTGAAACGAAAGCCGGCTGAGATTTTGTACCCGCCCTGTTAGTACAAGAAATTTGGTAAGTATAAACACCCTCTTCAACAAAAAAGCCGTTATCGTTTTGCCCATCCCAATCAATTGCTGAAGGTGCAGAATTTTCCCATGTATAAGTACGTACAACTTCTCCGGAAGAATTTGAAAAAGTTGCTGTCCACAAATCTTCTTTTGAACCGGATTGTTTTATAGGTAAAACAGGTTTTGAACCTGCCCCGAAAATTTTTGCATTTTCTGAAGGTTGAACCAAATTTATCACCGGAACACCGGTATCTATTACAACTGTATAAGTTTTTGTTCTTGCTTCATTGCCGTTGTCATCTTTTGCAGAAAAATAATAAAAATATGTTCCGTCATTTACCAGTTGCCCATTGTCCAAATGGCAGTCCCATCGGATTTCTTCAGGAACAGTAACCCCGTTTTTAGGACCGAAAGCGTTACCCAAATTCTTAAAAAAGCTTTTTGCACTTTCTCCTGCAACCAAACTCTTAAAAAAGCTTGAAGCACTTTCATCTCGCTTATCTTTGTTTCCTATTACCTTTATAGGAACAGAAGGATTTGCATCCAATCCCTTTTTATCAAAAATCTGCAATTTCCATTCACTTATATAACGTGTCTCTTTTATACGAAGAGGAATAACAAGCTCATCTTGAGAACCGTCCGCATTTGGGGAAACATAAACAACATCTTTAGCCATTAAATTTTGTGAGAACAAAATAATTCCTGCAAAAATCACAAAAATAAATTTTAAGTTCTTCATTATTTTTCATCCTCCCACAAAATGATTTCAGGAGCTTGAGTATCTTTTGAACCAAGCCTTACGGTTCCACTTCCACTTACCGCATGAATATCACCGTAAAAATGACGATAGGCTGTGGAAATTTCAGCTTCACTTTGCGACCAGCCATGTCTTTGCATAAAGGCTCCGGCCTTGTTTTCTTTTTCTCCGGCAGACGGCGAATCGTTTTTGTCGCCAAAATTGAATTTTACGCTCAATGCGGCAACCGGATAATAATCAGCTTTGCCGTGTATCATTTCTCTAAGATTTCCTTCCCAAGAAAGGCTCAAACGTAATATTTTTGCAAACAAAAATTGCATTCCTATATCAAACACAAAGTTTTGAAATGACGGGAAATAAGCATCCAAAGAAATTCCACATTTGAAATATTTAAAATCACACAAATCCGCTGCTATACCGCCTCTAAGAGTAAAAGGAGCCGGATACTCTAATTTGTTTTTATTGTAGTAAATTCCCGGAAAAGGAGTAGTATAACTTTTCCCAAGCCCCGTAAAAGACATTGCCCAGCGTACGTTTTGTAAAAACGGCAAAAACTGAACAGTTCCTATAAAATATAAAAATCCGATATCGGCAGCAACACAATAATCATTATACGAACCGTTAAAGGTGTTAAAACCACCGTAAAGTCCAAGCCCTATAAAAAGCCTGTTTGTTAAATCTTTTGAGTAAACCCCTCTGAATGTACATGAACTGCCACTTCCCCTTAAAACAGCGTCGTCAGCTGCAAAGAAATTAATCACCGTAGCATACGTTCCATAACCTGATGGAAGTATAAAACCGAATTGCCCGGCATTCCCAAATCCTATTTTGGAACGTTCGGGGATTAACGCTGTATAAGCAAAATCAATTGTCCATCGTTGTTCATAAGCTATCAAAGCCGGATTCAAAAATGCCGAACCGGATGTTACATTTGTAAGAGCACCTCCTGCTACGGAAGAAGCATTTGAAAGTGTTTCCGGACTGCAAATATTAAAAAAGTTATCACAATTTGCCGGCGGATTGTAAGCAAAAAGTGCAAACCCCATCATCAATACTAAAAAAATCGTTATTATTTTTTTTGGTTGCATATCAAACTTCATTTTGACCCCAAATTTAAAAATATCCGACTGTTATAGTAACACGACTTTTAGGAAAATGAAAGATGTGATAAAAAAAATTTAATTGACTGCTATAAATGCAGGGCATATAATGAAGACAATACTTAGAATCAAAGGTGGCAACTTTGAAAATAAAAACGTTTAAAGGAGGAGTTTTTCCTCCTGAACACAAGGAAATGTCGGAAGATGCTTGCATTGAATGGGCATTTCCAAAATCCAGGATGGTCAGTATTCCGGTAACGATGGGAGGTGCTCCGAATCAGCCCATTGTTACGCCCGGTAGCCGAGTTGTGAGGGGGCAAGTTATTGCAAAAAGCGATGCTTTCATGTCAGCTCCCGTTCATTCCTCTGTAACCGGAGTCGTAAAAAAAATTGAAATGCATGCAATCGCCGCAAATCAGGATGCTTTGTGTATTACAATCCAAACAGAAGAAAGTGACGAAACAGCTTTTATGACACCGTTGGATCCATTTAAATGCACAAAAGAAGAAGCTCTCAAGCGAGTAAAAGAAGCAGGGATCGTAGGCATGGGGGGAGCAGCCTTTCCTACACATGTAAAACTTAATCCTCCACCGGGAAAAATTATCGACTGCGTTCTTGCAAATGCGGCAGAGTGTGAACCTTATCTTACGATAGATTACCGAACAATGAAAGAAACTCCCGGACTTTTGATTGACGGACTTGCCATTGTTGTAAAAATTACCGGAGCTCAATGCGGAATCATTGCTCTTGAAGACAACAAAATAGATTTAGTACCTGTTCTTTCCGAAGCAATAGATAAATCGGAATACAAGGAAAAACTGGGTATTTGTCTTGTAAAAACAAAATATCCTCAAGGCGGTGAAAAATCCGTTGTAAAATCCGTTTTAAATAGAGAAATTCCTGCAGGAGGACTACCTGCCGATGTAGGCTGTGTAATAAGCAATGTAGGCACCCTTTGTGCAATTTCTGAAGCTTTCAGATTAGGCAAACCTCTAATTGATCGAGGATTTACAGTATCAGGGGGAGCTGTAGAAACTCCAAAAAACTTAAAAGTTCCTATAGGAACCGTCATGGAAGATTTATTGGGAAGCACAATAACATTAAAATCAGATGTTGTAAAAATTTTAAGTGGCGGGCCTATGATGGGGTTTTCATGTGCCTTACCGAATTTTCCGGTTGTAAAAAATACATCGGGAATCACGTTTCTTACCTCAAATGAAGCTGACATTACGGAAGAAAGTCAGTGCATAAATTGCGGATTATGCATAAAAGTATGCCCTATAAGACTGCATCCCGTATTAATTCAAAAAGAACTTAGAGCAGACAATATTGAGAATGCAAAAAAATACGGACTTATGGACTGCATTGAATGCGGGTGCTGTGCATATACCTGTCCTGCCGGCATAAAACTTGTTCAAAGGTATAGACAAGGGAAAAATATCGTTCGGCTTCAAATAGCTGCCGAAAAGGCCAAAATTGAAGCGGAAAAAGCAAAAACAACACAAACTGCAAAGGAATAAAATAATGGCACCATCAGATAAAAATGAAATTTATTTATCTTCTAGCCCTCATGCAATAAAAAAAATTTCTACCGCAAAGATTATGGCATGTGTAATAATTTCGCTTTTACCTATATGCGTTTACGGTACAGTTCTTTTCGGGCTAAAGGCACTGATCACGTTACTTGTTTCAACGGCAAGCTGTATCCTCTTTGAATTTTTGTTCCAACTGACAACAAAACAAAAAATTACAATAAATGACTGTTCTGCCGCTGTAACCGGAATTCTTATGGCTTTAGCTTTACCACCGTCAGTACCGGCATGGATGACAATTCTTGGTGCATTTTTTGCAATCGTAGTTACAAAAGGCTTTTTTGGCGGAATCGGCTCAAATGTTTTTAATCCTGCCCTTGCAGGAAGAGCTTTTATGTTCGTAAGTTTTCCCACTCAAATGGGAGCTACATGGCTTGACCCTTCAAAAAAAATAAGCTGGATAAACGCGGGAGCTGATGCAATATCAAGTGCAACAGCTCTTTCTCAAGTAAAGCAAGGAATTTTTGAAATAACACCGGACACATACCTAAAATATTTTTTAGGAAACAGAGCCGGCTGCATAGGGGAAACTGCAATTTTTCTTATACTGATTGCATTCATTTTTCTTATGGCAATGAAAATTATAGACGGAAAAGCCACAATTTCAATGATTGGAATAACACTGATTTGCAGTGCACTGGCCGGAGAAGATGTACTTTTTGCACTTCTTTCAGGAGGCTTGATTTTTGGAGCGGTTTTTATGGCAACCGACTACGCAACAACTCCTGTTACAAGCTGGGGACGCATAATTTTTGGAACGGGATGCGGTTTAATTACTTTTCTGATAAGAAAATTCGGAGGCTATCCTGAAGGAGTGATGTTCAGTATCCTCATAATGAATGCACTTACTCCATTTCTTACAAAAATCGTAGGTGGCAGGAAATACGGATACCACAAAAAAACAGACAAAAAAGGAGCTGCAAAATGAAAAAAGCAATTATTCAGTCTTTAAAATTAGGAGCAATTTTAGCTTGCTTTGCAGGTGCAGCATGTGTTCTTTTAGCCTTAGTGAACAATGTAACGGCTCCAAAAATAAAAGCCTTATCGGAACAAGCCAGAAATGATGCTCTAAGATCAATTTTTTCAGAAGCGGCAGAATTTTCTGTAGCAGACGGTTTTGAAAAAGAAACTATAGACGGTATCGACATAGAAGAAATTTACATTGCAAAAGACGCAAAAGGAAAAATCATAGGAGCAGCAGTTCAGGCATCCGGGGCAACCTATGACAGAGCTACAATTCTTAGCGGAATTACAACAGAAAATAATATCAAGGCTATAAAAATCCTTTCGATTTCAGATACGTCAGGATTTGGACAAAATGCTTTAAAACCGGATTTTGCACCGCAATTCACGGGAAAATCTCTGGATGATCCTTTTTCAGCAGAAAAAGGAGGAGATATCGACGGTCTAAGCGGAGCAACAATTACTCGAAGGGGCATTGCAAAAATTCTTAAAATTTCTACGACAAAAGCCCAATCGCAATTAAAAATTGCAAATGGAAATGAATAATGAAAGACGGATTAAAAATATTTACAAACGGCATACTGAAAGAAAATCCTCTTTTGGTTTTGATGATAGGACTTTGTTCATCTCTGGCAGTAACAACGGAAGTGCTGAACGGAATCGGCATGGGAGCTGCAATGACATTTGTTCTTGTAATGAGTGAAATCATCATAAGTTTGTTTAGGAAACTTATTCCTGATTCTATCAGAATTCCTGTTTTTATTATTGTAATTGCGGCATTCACCACAATTGTAGATCTTCTTATGCAGGCATACCTTCCATCACTTTCAAAATCCATGGGCGTATTCATTCCTCTCATAGTTGTAAACTGTATTATCATGGGAAGGAGTGAAAGCTTTGCCAGTAAAAATTCGGTAGGAAAAGCTATTTTAGATGCCTTCGGAATGGGGCTCGGTTACTTTTGGGTTCTTACAGGAATTTCAATTGTACGTGAAGTTTTAGGAAAAGGCACTTTTGCAGGATTTTCGGTTATTCCGGAACAATACACCATAGGTTTTTTTGAAAAAGCTCCCGGAGGCTTTGTTGTCTTTGCAATATTTATTGCAGTTACTCAGATGATTAAACAGGGAAAACAAAGCAAACCAGCTGAAAAGGAGAAAACAAATGACTGATTTATTAAAGATTTTCTTAAAATCCATGCTGGTTGACAATGTAATACTTATTCAATATTTAGCTCTTTGCCCGTTTGTAGGAATGACAAGCGACACCGGAAAAGCAACCGGAATGGGAATAGCAACTTCTTTTGTTATGATTTTAGCAACCGTTGTTACTTGGCCGCTTTTTTATTTTGTATTATTACCCTTAGAACTGCAATTTTTACAGACTTTGATTTTCATTTTAGTAATTGCAGCACTTGTTCAGCTTGTTGAATTTTACCTAAAAAAATCGGCTCCGGCACTTTACAGCTCTATGGGAGTTTACCTTGCTCTTATAACAACTAACTGTGCAGTTTTAGCAGTAACACTTAACTCCATTTCAAAAGACTACAATTATATTCAATCACTGGTTTATGCTTTGGGATCTTCTGCCGGATTTTTAATGGCAATGATCTTGATGAGCGGGATTCGTTCAAGAATCAAAATCGCAAATATTCCAAGTTTTTGTAAAGGAACTCCCATCATGTTCATTGCGGCAGGACTTCTTTCTCTTGCGTTCAGCGGTTTCAGCGGCTTAATCAAATAAGGACGGTTACAAGTTATGAAAATTGTTTTACTTACACTTTTGGTTTCTGCTATCACAGCTTTTTTTCTGGGACTTCTTTTAGGTATTTTTAAAAAAATATTCCATGTTGAAGTTGATCCGACCGTAAGCAAGATACGCGAATGTTTGCCGGGTGCAAATTGCGGAGGATGTGGATATCCGGGATGCGACGGTTTTGCTGCAGCTTGTGCAAAAGGAGAAGCTTCCGTAGAGGGTTGCACAGCAGGAGGAGCCGAAGTCATTTCAAAAATCGCCTCAATCATGGGAACAACTGCCGAAGTCGTACAAAAAGCTACTTTCGTAGGTTGCCGCGGAACTAAAGATGTTGCAATTGCCCGTGGAATTTACACCGGAATAAAAACATGCTCTGCTGCAAAACAAGCCATAAATGGAACAAAATTTTGCAATTGGGCTTGTATAGGTTTTGGCGACTGTGAAAATTCTTGTTCTTTTAAAGGATTAAAAATAGGCGATGACGGATTACCTCACGTAAATCATTC
Organism: Treponemataceae bacterium; assembly: GCA_052173655.1. Taxonomy (GTDB): domain Bacteria; phylum Spirochaetota; class Spirochaetia; order Treponematales; family Treponemataceae; genus RGIG9060. The sequence continues at coordinate 18,478 of JBQMYD010000003.1, forward strand.
AGTTTGCACAGGCTGCGGTTCTTGCGTAAAAGTTTGTCCCCAAGGAATTTTAAAAGTATTGGAAGTAGGCAAAAGTTTTGTAAAAGTTCAATGTTCAAATAAAAGTCCTGTAAAAGCACAAATTCTTAAATTTTGTAAAAACGGCTGTGTAAAATGCGGAAAATGCGAAAAACTGTGCGAAACCGGAGCCATCAAACTTGAAAATAACATTCCGGTTGTAGACAGCAAAAAGTGCAATGCCTGCGGTAAATGTGTTGAAGGTTGCCCTACCAAGGTACTGATTTTAAACTAAATTTATTTAAGGCTCTTCAAAACCGGTACCTTCTTTATTGACTTTTCATTTTTTTTAACTGATAATGTACCTTGTATGGCTATAAAGAAAATCTCAAAGGGAGAAAATTTTTTTTCAAAATTAATTGCAAAGCTGTTTAAATCCAATGATCCTGAAGCGGAAAAAAAGCGGCAATTAAAGATTATTGCAAAAGAAATTGCACGAAGTAAATACAAATTCATAAAACCGGCTTCTTCAGAAGTTACTCCTCAATTTGCAAAATTTTTTTATGATATATACAAAAATATTGCACCTGCACAAGCTATCATAAGAGGAATTCAAAATCCTAATGCCATTAAAAACAGAATAATGATCGTTGCAATGACGCCTAAACAAATAGACCTTTTTGAAAAAATTTCGGAAGACTATATTTTGGAACAAGCAGAGTCCGTTCCTTTTGAAAAACTTGCTGAAGAAACAAAGAATAATCTTGAAACTTTTTCCAGAGAATTTGACAGCGAAAAAATACAGGAAGTAGACAAAGCTTACAATCAAATAGAAATTTTTAAGTCTTTTTGCACTTATGACTTTTTCTTTCTTCTTAAAAAGTTTGACTCTTCCATGCAGGAAAGCACTTTTTCGGTAACACCAAAATTTGACACTATCCGTGGCGAATATGTTGTAGAAGATATAAAAGATTTTATAGATATCCTGTATTGCCTACCGGTTGAGGCAGACTGGGCTTTTGTAATGAAGATTTTTAAAGAGTTAAAAGGCGTTGAACCTGTTGCTTTAAACACTTGGAATAAGATTTTATCTCGCTTAAAAGATATTAGGACAAGCGGAATTCTTGAAGCCATGTTAAGAATTTTGTTACAAGACCCGTTTTACAAACAGGAATCCACTCAAGAAACAAAATATCTGTTTGAATCTTACATTGACAAAATAAAAACACAGACAAATCTTGCTCTCAAAAAAATAGAAACAGAAAAGCGAACATCAAAAGTCAATGACCTTGCAGTACAGCTTTTCGGAAGCACTACGGTGTTACGCTTAAAAAATTACACAGAAGCAAATAACGCTCCGTTTGAACGTAAAATGATGGGCGGATATTTATACTATCAACCTCTGGACTATATGAAAGCTTTTTTGACCGATTTTTTTAAAAAAGACGTCAGAGAATTTGCAGATCTTGTTTTAATCAGGGGGAAATGGACAACATCGGTTCTTTCAAAACAGCTTTCCGATACTTATAACAGTATTCTTGCTATAGCCGAAGAATTAAATAACTTTGACGCCTCTTTGGGAGAAGATTCTGAAAGAGGAGCAAAACTCAAAAACTTTTTAGTTCGTTGCGACAAAGATTCGGAAGCGGCAAAAATTTTAAGAACTCAGCTAAAGGATATCAATGAAGCAGCTTTTGATATGTTGACAAGAGCTTCTCAATATCTTGTTCAGTTTGCAAAAGATGCAAGATCCCTACTGGAGGATAAAGAAAAACCTAGTCCTCAAATGATCATAAACTGGAAAGAATTGGAACATTTTGCAGACGTTCCAATTCGTGAAATGGGAGTTTCTATTTACAAACAAATTGCACAATTTGCACAGCTTATGCAGATTTTATTAAAAAAATAAAGCTTACTTTTTGGAGTCAAAAAAAATAAATGAAAATCGCTATTTTAGGCTATGGAAATTTGGCAAAGGGTATTGAATGTTGCGTAAAACAAAATCCTGATTGCGAACTTACGGCAGTTTTTACAAGAAGAGATCCTTGCACAGTAAAAATTCTTACACAAGGAATTCCGGTTTACAAAATTGAAGAAATAGAAAAACATAAACAAAATATCGACGTTCTTGTTCTTTGCGGAGGAAGTGCCACAGATTTACCTTTTCAAACTCCGAAATATGCAAAATATTTTAACATAATCGACAGCTTTGATACTCACGCACGAATTCCCGAACATTTTGAAAATGTAGATAAGGCTGCAAGATCTTCAAACCATACAGCTTTAATCAGCTGTGGCTGGGATCCGGGACTTTTTAGCCTTATGAGATTATATGGAAATTGTATTCTTCCACAAGGAAATGACTATACTTTTTGGGGCAAAGGAGTAAGTCAAGGACACAGCGATGCGATTAGAAGAGTAAAAGGCGTAAAAAATGGAAAACAGTATACAATTCCTGTTCAAAAATCCTTAGAACAAGTAAGAAAAGGAGAAAATCCTGATCTTAGTCCAAGACAAAAACATACCCGTGAATGTTTTTTAGTTCTTGAAGATTGGTGCGATCAAAACGATAAAGATAGAATTGAAAAAGAAATAAAAGAAATGCCGAATTACTTTGCGGACTATGATACAACCGTCAATTTTATAAGTGAAAAAGAATTTGAAGAAAATCATTCAAAAATTGCACACGGCGGCTTTGTTTTTAGAAGCGGAATTACCGGATGGGACAATGAATTTAATAATATAGTAGAATATTCGCTAAAATTGGATTCAAACCCGGCTTTTACTGCAAGCGTAATTACAGCTTTTGCAAGAGCAGTTTACAAAATGAATAAAGAAGGAATATTCGGTTGCAAAACCGTATTTGATGTTCCCCCTGCATATTTAAGCCCTTTGAGTTCTGAAGAACTTAGAAAGCTTTTGCTTTAAGTTATCCGATTTTTACGCAAACGTATCACAAAAATGGAGATTCATGTTATGGATGAAAATCTAAAAATTGCTGTTTTTTTTGATGCAGAAAATATACCTGCCGACAAAGTACCATTAATCATTGATTATCTTTCTACAAAAGGGGATATCCTTTTTCAAAGAGCATATGCCGATTGGTCGGTTTCCAATACAAAATCTTGGAAAGATCAATTAAATAAAACACCAATTACAGCTATACAACAATTTCATCACAATGAAAAACAAGCCGTTGATAAATTGATAATGATGGATGCAATTGAAATGGCAATAAAGCAGGATAATATAAATGCATTTGCATTAGTCGCTTCCGATAACGGTTATCATTCATTAGCATTACGTTTAAGAGAATTGGGAAAACGAGTTATGGGTATTGGAGAAAAGAAAAAATGTAATCCAATATGGATAAAGTCCTGTAATGAATTTTCATATTTGGAAGAATTGGAAGATAATGATGAAGAAGTTGTATTAAACGAAAAGAATAAAAAGGATAATATCACTCCGGAAGATTTTTCCCTTGAAAAATTTTTAGAAAAGGCATTCCACCTAACGCCGTATTACAATGGCACAAATACAAAATTAGTATCACAAATGTGGGAAACTATTTACAGGCAAAAATCCGATTTTAACGTAAAAGATTATGGGGTAAAATCTCCAAGAGAATTATTATTAAAGTTTGAAAAAAAGTTTAAATTATCTGACGACGGAAAACCTCAAAGAACATTCTTTGTCGAAGAAATAGAAGATAAAGAAAACGGAAAATAAAAATTTTGGTATGAGAAATCGTATTTTTTTTTAATTACCGGTTAAACTTGACAAGCAAGTTACAGCTTAACTACAATATCAACGATACCGAATTTTTACCCACAATGGAGAAAAAAAATGAATTGGCATATAGCATCAATGGATGAGTTGGAAATTATGCAAAAATGTGCACTTAATAATAATGTTTTTGCAAATAACTACGGTTCAGTCAATTCAATTTTGTATCAAAAAAAATATTGCTCGCAAATTGCCATAAAAGATAACTGGATTTTTGAAAAGTATTTTGAAAACGGAAAAATCTGCTTTGGTTTTCCTCATAACGTAGACGGCGATAAATCAAAAATAAAATCAGCTATAGAACTTCTTGTTGAAGAAGCTAAAAATTCAAATCATACCTGCGTTTTTAGAAATATAACTTTAGAAGAAAAGGATGTTCTTTTAGAACTATTCACATCGTTAACAATCAAAAACCTTCCCGAACGCAGCGAATATATTTATCTTACGGAAAATTTGAGTAACCTGTCCGGCAAAAAATATAGCAAAAAACGAAATCATCTACATCAATTTTATAAAAAATATCCGATTTATAAATTTGAACTTTTGAATTCTGAAAATATTGAACTTGCATATCAAATCGAAGAAAAATGGCTTTTAGAAACTATTGAAAACGAAGCTAAAACAGAAAACACCTTAGATTTACAAAGAGAACAAAAAATAATAAAAAATGCTCTTGAGAATTTTGATTATTTTTCAAAATTATGCGGCATGACGGGAGGAATTATTTTTGTTAAAAATATTCCTATTGCTTTTTGTTTATCAAGCACATTAAGTTCTTTGGTAACAGATATTCACTTTGAAAAATGTCTTTCAGAATTTGCAAGGGACGGCGGGTATGCTGTAATAAATAATGAGTTTTCAAAAACAGTTGCCACAAAATATATAAACCGCGAAGAAGATTTGGGAATAGAAGGACTGAGAAAAGCAAAACTTTCATATTATCCGGAAATCATTTTAGATAAATATATGGTTGAAATACAAAAAACACAAATGTAAAAGCGTTGCCGATATTATTATTTTTACTTGTATCGCTTGTATTTATTAAAACAGTTTCTTATAAAAAACTTTTTGCAAAAACACGTTTGTCATGGTAGAATTCTATCATAGTGCAGTTTTGTCTTAAAGACTTTATTGCAATAAAATGATACGCATAAAAGAGGTAAAAATGAACTTTATTTTTTTAGGCCCTCCGGGAGCAGGAAAAGGAACTTTGGCAAAAGAAGCGGCAAAGGCTTATAACATTCCTCATATTTCAACCGGTGATATTTTTAGAGATAATATCAAAAGAGAAACCGAACTGGGGAAAAAAGCAAAAGCGATTATCGATGCCGGAGGTCTTGTAAGCGATGAAATTACAATCGATTTAGTAAAAGATAGACTTTCACAACCGGACACGGAAAAAGGTTACATCTTGGACGGTTTTCCGCGAACAATTCCACAAGCAGAAGCTCTGGAAACTTTTGCAAAAATAGACGCTGCTGTAAACTTTGACATTGCAGACGATGCTGTAGTAGAAAGACTGGGCGGTAGAGTTTGTTGCAAAGAATGCGGACAAATGTTTCATACTAAATTCAATCCACCAAAAGTACAGGGAACTTGCGACAAATGCAATGGGGAGCTTTATACACGAGATGACGACAAGACAGAAGCCATTGAAAACAGGCTTGTAGTTTACAGAAAATCAACATCACCTTTAATTGATTTTTACAAGAAAAAAGGACTTTTAGTAGATGTTGACGCTCGACCTGCTCCTGAAAAAGTTCTTGCAGAATTTGAGCAAAAATTTCCAAGATAAAATTTAAAAAAAGTGGAAATTTTAAATATTCTGTTTTGGCTTATAAATTAACCGATTACTAAGCCGGAATAAACAAAAATGAACGCCGGCTGTTTTATATAGGTGCTACATAAAACAGCCGGCGTTTCAATTAAATTCTTAAACTAAAACTTTGTAAAAAACTATTCTTCAGTTTCCGGATTTTCAATTTTATATTGAATTACGTTCTTTTTTAAGTTATAAAAATTTTCCAATTCAATATTAACCTGCCTATCTTTTGTATTTTTTTCGATCGCTTCAAGTTTTTTTATTTGAGAATCAATTTTTTGCATAGCATACGCATAATCCTTCTCATTACATGCTTTTTCCACCTGTGCAAAAATTCCTGCCCCCGATTGCAAAATTTGATTTTGCACTATGATAGGATTTGTTCCGTTTTGGATTTCTTCAGGATCATTTGAAAATTTTAATTTCAACGCATAGGTTTTATATACTGTTTTTGAATTTTCCCCCGTGAAATTGTAATTGACCGAAACCGTGGCATAAGTAAAATCTTCATAGTGAATCTTAAAACTGCTTGGAACCTGCAATGTTTTCATAATTATTTTATGAGCATCGTAATTCATTTCTGAAATAAAAAATTCTTCATCTTTTTCTTCAAGCCACGGTGCATATGAAATTCTAACCTTTATATTTTCAAGTCCTTCATGAGCAAATTTATCAAAATCCATATAAATACGATTTTCCAGTGCCTTGTAAGTGTTCTCATAATAAACACCACCTTTTTGCGACTTCAATTTTTTATTAATATTTATCCATTCAGAAGAAACTCCGTAACCTATGTACGCAAAACTGAGATTCACATCATCGTAAATTAAAGGAAGTTGAACAAAAGCATTTTGAACAGCCTTTGTCTTAAACATATCTTGATCAGAAACACATAATACCTGCCAGTCCATTCCGTTTGCATTTACTTGAACGGATTGAACGATTTTCTCCAAAACCTTATCAATATCGCTCGGTCTTTCGGAAAGTGAAATATCTGTCAAAACTTCATCAACAGAATCTTTGTTCGTTACAAAAATCAAAGATTCAGAGCTTGCAACATATAAACATATTCTTGAATTCCGGGATTTATTTTCAAGTATCTTAAAAAGTGCATTAGAAAAAAGAGCTTTACCTCTTTCATTTTGTAAAAAAGCCGGATTTGTAAGGAAAATTGCATAATTTACATCACGTTGTGAAAAAAAATCACGATTATTTGCTTTTAAAGCAATTTGAATACAGTTTTCATCTCCGTTTGAGTAAACAAAACTTTTGCTTTGTTGAACAAAAATCGAAAGCGGTTCTTCCTTTTTTGCCTTATACGGGAAAGCAAAATCATCCAAATAATAACTTGGATCTATTTGATTTGCACTTGGAATTTTTCCGGCATTGATCGCGGCTGTTACAGAAATTCTGCCGGATTCTTGAGTTGAAAGGGCAAATAAACTCACACTTATCAGAAAAGCACTTACAAATACTGCTATTTTTTTCATTTATTGTAACTCTCCATAAAATTTTACACCAAATTTTTTTCTTGTACCTGTAAATTATACAATCTAAGTTACCGAATTAGCAATTATTTTTATGAAATTTTACAAAACTTGAGCGAAGTAAAATTCTGTTGTATACTTAGTTTGTATCTTGTTACAAAAAGGATGCAAAATATGAAAAAAAAATTATCGCAGCTTATAAAACATATTCAAGTTCTATCGGTAAAATATATTACAAATCTTGAAAAAGAACATTCCGATCCTATCATAAGTTCTTTGACTTTTGATTCAAGAAGTGTAAAAAACGGTTCGTTGTTTTTTGCCTTACCCGGAGTTCATGTACATGGAAATTCGTTTATAGAGCAATCAATAAAGGCCGGAGCTGTGGCTGTAATTTATCAGGATGAAATACCGCAAAAAGCTGAAAAGATTTTAGAAAAAAACAATATCCCTGCTATCCAAGTTGCTTCCGCACGTTTTGCCATGTCGCCGATTGCAGATGCCTTTTATGATTTTCCTTCAACCAAATTGGGAATTATAGGAGTTACCGGCACAGAGGGAAAAAGCTCGACAGTTTCTTTTATTCACCAGCTGTTGTGTTCAGCAGGGAAAAAAGCCGGCTTCATTTCTACCGTTGAATATTCACTCGGCAAAGAAATTTTTGCAAATCCGGAACACCAAACAACTCCCGAGTCTGTAATTATTCATGAAAAACTTTATCAAATGCTTTTGAATGGCTGTGAATACGCCGTTATCGAATCCAGTAGCCATGGACTTTCGGAAAAAACAAACCGACTTGGTAACGTTCTTTTTGACGTAGCTATTATGATGAATGTAACTCATGAACATTTGGAATTTCATGGAAGTTACGAACAATACAAATACGATAAAGCAAACTTATTTAGAAACATCGAAAATCATGATCATCTTAAACTGATAGGAGGAATAAAAACTCCGGTACCAAGCTTTGGTATAGTAAATCTTGACGACAAAGCTGCCGATTACTTTGCAGGTTGTACTGCAAAGCAGGTTTTCGGATTTACAACAAAAAATACTTCCAGTTGCCTTAGTAACGTAAAACAAATAAACATAGCAAATATACATGAAAATTCAAAAGGTTTAAGCTTTGAAATAGAATCTCTTGCAAAAATTTCTACAAAACTTTCAGGCTCGTTTAATGCTTTCAATATCACCGCAGCAGTTTTAGCTGTCAGCGGCATTCTCTATAAAAATGTTATCGATATTGCACTTTTTGCAAAAAAACTTGAAGGAATAAAAGGTAGAATGACAAAAATAAAGTGTTCTCAACCTTTTGAAGTTATAGTTGATTATGCACATACCCCTTCAAGCTTCGAAACTATTTTTCCACCAATAAAGAATCGCTGCAAGGGACGAGTAATTTGCATTTTCGGTTCAGGAGGAGAAAGGGATACTCAAAAACGTCCAATTCAAGGAGGGATTGCAAGCAAATATTGCGACATTGTAATTCTTGCCGATGAAGATCCTAGAAACGAAGATCCTCTTCTTCTGTTAGAGGATATTGCTGCAGGTTGTAAAGACCAAAACGGAGAACTTTTAAAACGAAACGAAAGGCTTTTTATTATTCCCGACAGAAAAAAAGCTGTCAGAAAAGCTTTTAGCATGGCAAAAAAGAACGACATTGTCCTTTTACTGGGAAAAAGTCATGAAAATTCAATTATCTACAAAGATTTTGTAATGCCTTATGATGAAATCTTGGAAGCAAAAAAAGCTTTGAGCGAACTTGGATTTTAATAAACATTGTGATAAAATCAGCTTACTCATTTTTGGAGGGATTCGATTTTGAACATCACAATTTTATTCGGCGGAAAATCAGGAGAACATGAAGTTTCCGTAGTTTCTGCATCTTATGTAGCAAGAAACATCGATACTAAAAAGCACACAGTAAATTTGATAGGAATTGCAAAAGACGGAAAGTGGTATTATCAAGATTTGGCAGAGTTTCAACGGGTCAAAAATGATCCGGAAAGTTCATTTCAAATAAAAACTGACTACCCTGTTTTTATTATTCCGGGTGGCGGAAAAAATCAAGCCTTGCAAGTAAAAACACATTCGGCTTTTGAAAGTATACATACGGATATTGTTTTTCCGGTTCTCCATGGAAGTTACGGTGAAGACGGGACAATCCAAGGTTTACTTGAAATGGCTGAACTTCCGTATGTAGGATGCGGCACAATGGCAAGTGCACTTACAATGGACAAAGAAAAAACAAAGCAAATTTGGGAGTTTTCAGGTTTACCGGTAGTTCCCTATATATGTGCAAAAAAAGATAGACTTTCAGATATTGAAAGTCTTATTTGTGATTCTGAAAAAAAATTCGGCTATCCGGTTTTTATAAAACCGTGCTGTGCAGGCAGTTCTGTAGGTTCTTCAAAGGCATCAGATAAAAAAGAACTTTACACTGCTGTTGAAGAAGCATTCAAATGGGATGAGAAAATCCTGATAGAAAAATTTATTCCTGCAAGGGAAATTGAATGCAGTGTTACCGGTAATTACGAAACGAAATCCTATACGCTAGGAGAAATTTCACCGACACATGAATTTTATGATTATGATGCAAAATACAAGGATCCGAACGGAGCTTCTCTTTTAATTCCTGCAAAACTTGACAAAGACGTTACAGAAAAAATAAAAAACATGGCAGAAAAGGCTTATACACTTCTTGATGTTACAGGCCTTAGCCGCGTAGATTTTTTCATCTGTAAAGAAACCGGACAAATTATGCTTAATGAAATAAACACCATGCCCGGTTTCACATCCATAAGTATGTTTCCAAAAATGTGTGAAGTTTCGGGATTAAAATATGCAGACCTCATTGAGCACCTAATAAAACTTGGAATTGAAAGGTTTGAATACAGACGAAATTTAAAAACTAGCCGATAAAAAAATAAAAAAAAATCCGGATTGAAGAACCTGATTTAAGGATAATAAAAAAATGGACACGCAAACACAAAATTTTACTCACGAGTATTCAAGTACTCCTGCCTTTATGACACTGGATGATATAAAAAACAAAAAGGTTACGGTAATGGGTTTGGGACTTAACGGCGGAGGGGAAGCTTGTGTCCGTTTTTTGCTCAAACATGGGGCTTTTGTTACTGTTACAGACATGAAAACAGAAGAACAACTTGCCCCTACAATAAAAAAACTTTCTTCCGATACAACTTTACCGCAAGAAAAAATACGTTATGTTCTAGGGCGGCACGAAATTTCGGATTTTGAACAAGCTGATGTTATAATAAAAAATCCCGGAGTAAAATATTCGGGGAACAAATATCTTGCCGCAGCAAAAAATATAGAAACGGATTTATCCATTTTTTTACATTTTACAAAAGCTCCTATTATTGCAGTTACAGGTAGCAAAGGAAAAAGCAGCACAGTAAGTGCAATACATTACGGATTATGTAAAGCAGGCTTCAACGCCTTTCTTGGAGGAAACATTACAGTAAGTCCTCTAACTTTTATTGAAAAAACAAATGAAAACACCCCGGTTGTTTTGGAACTTTCCAGTTGGCAGCTTTCAGACCTTAGGGGTAGAAAATTATTAAAACCTAAAATAGCTCTCATTACAAAAATTGTTCCGGATCATCAAAACTGGTATGGAAGTATGGAAGCATATGTTGCGGACAAAAAACTCATTTATGCCGATCAAGATCACGAAGATTTTTCAATTTTTGACGGAAACGATAGTTGGGGGAAAATTTTTGCCTCTGAGAGCAAAGGGACAGTCCTTTTTTATTCTGAAAAAGATTCATTTTACAACAAAAAGGATTTTTTAGGTTGCTACATCGATAAAAAAAATTATGGCCGAATAAAAACTTCAAACAATTCTGAACCGTTGCTTGCACTTGAAAGTTTAGCAGTACCGGGGAAACACATGAGAGAAAACATCCTTAACGCAGCTTTGGTTATGAATCTTATGAAAATTCCTGCCGACAAAATCAAAGAAATTTTAAAAACTTTTCCGGGAATTGAACACAGATTGGAATTTTTTCATGAATGGAAAAATAAAAACGGAATAACTTTTGCATTTTACAATGATTCTGCTGCGACAGTCCCTGAAGCAACCGGAGCCGCTATTGAAGCTTTTGAAATAAAACCAATTATGATTTGCGGTGGAACAGATAAAAATTTGGAATTTACTACACTTGCAAAATCTGCAAAAAAAGCACTCAAACTTTTTCTTCTTGCAGGAAGCGGAACAGATAAACTTACCGATATACTTGATTCTTACAAAATAAAATACGAAAAACCTGCCATAAATCTTGAAGAACTTTTTTTTAAACTAAAATATTATTTGGATTCTTTATTGGAAGAGCCTCAAGCTTTTTCAGATTCTCAAAGCAAACAATCTTCAATAGATAAAAAAGATTTCTCGAACAAAATCCCTGTAGTTTTTTCTCCGGGTGCAACTTCTTTTGGAATGTTTAACAACGAATTCGACAGGGGAGTACAATATAAAAACGGAATAAAGAAAACATTTAATGACTAGCCGGAAACACTCATAACAAGAGCTGACGGCAAGCCTGTAGCTCCTGACAATCCGAAAGGACTTTCTTTTGCACTATTTATTGCAGCTTTTACTTGTTGCTGGTAGTCTTTGATCATAGCATCAACTTGAGCATCCGTCATATCAGTTGGTAAGTCAGGTTTTGTTTTATTTGCCTGCATTTTTACCAACTGGTCTATGAGCGTATTAAGAATTTTTATCTTACTTACAGGAACAAATCTATCACCCTGAGCCGAAAAAGAATATCCGGAAACGTGTTCAAACTGAGAATACACAACTTGATTCGGTTTTACTTGCACATAAACTTTATTTCCACCACCTACATAAGAACCATAAGATGCCGGATTTAATGTTGGCATTCCAGAAACCATAACTCACGCCTCCTATCTTATTTGTCGGAATTTACAAAAAAAAGATAAGAGAAAAAAATTAAAAATATTGTTTATTCCATTTTTGAATTCTTTCGATAAGTTCCGTTTCAGAAATTTCCTTTGAAGTATCCACAGCATCAAGTAAATATGGCAAAAGTACATTTTCTTTTATTTCCGCCCAGCGGACAGGCAAGATATTTACAGAAGATATATATTCTGAGATAGGCAAATTTTTCATTAAATTAGGATTGTACTGCGTAAAAATTTTTTCATTTACGGATTTTATCGAAGAAAATCCGTCTGCAATTCCGAATGTTGCAGTATTTAACTTCATATCTTTGTTACGTGCGATAATTTCTTTCTGAGAATCTTCTTTCATGAGCCACAAAATAAATTGCTCTGCACTTTCAACATTTTTGGACTTTTTGCATAGCCCTAAAAAAACAACAGTGTCTTCAATAGGGCATTTATTGTTAAATTGAAGCCACCTGTAATCGATTCCTGCAATTTTTTCATCCGGTAATGAAAAAAATTTATCGCTGGTTGTAAAAGCAAAAAGGCAACGATTTTGAGCTATCAATTTATAATCCGGCATATAAAGATATTTAAAAGCATAGTCTTCTTCAATAGTACTTGAAACATTATTAAGCAATGTCCACTCTTTCATATAGTTTATTGAGTTTGTAAGCTGAGAAGAATTCCATGAAAAAACTTTCGAGGATTCCCTAAAATCGGCACCATACATTTTTGCTGCTGTATACAAAAACTTGGGATTCCATCTAGGAGCAAAGCCCATATATGTAAAAATACCATGTTCATCTTTTTCATTATATTTAACGGAAATATCACGCATCTCATCCGGAGAAATTACAAAGTTATTCGGGATAAGTTTTTCATTTTTCTTTAAAAAAATTACGGCAGGTAAATTGAAACTTATCGGCAACAGATATTGTCTACGATTTATACAACCCACATTCAAAATTTCAGGATAAAATTGGCTTTTTTTCATATTTGAGTTATGAAAAAGATAATTAATCGATGAAAAATTTTTTCGAGTACTTTCGTTTTTTAACCAAGTCCCGATTACGATATCAGGGGGATTTTCTCCTTTTTCAGCAGGTAAAGAAAGTGCAGGATTCTCCTTATAAACAACAATAGCTTTACACTTATTTTGTCTTATATTGAAAAGCTCAACGTAGGAAACAATTTCACTTTTGTTTGTCCAAATAATCACAGGTTTGCCGGAATTTTTTGAACAACTAAGAAGAACACAAGAACAAACAAAATAAAAAAGCATCGAGGTAAAAATGGAGATTTTACGCTTTAACACCGGCTAATTCCTCTGCAGTTTTATATATAATCTCATAAGTAGAATCAATATCTCGTTTATTCAAACTTGAAAAAGCAATCCGCAAAGTTTTTTCGTCGATAGCTATGGTTCCTACTTCATGTTCAAATAAAAGTTTTTGGCGTAAGATTTCCGCATTAATTCCATTACAACGTAAACTCATAAAATAGCCGGAATTAAAAGGCATAGGAGTAAGCACAGGATGACCTTTTTTGCTTTTTAAAAAATCCCTAGCTTTGCGATATCTACCTTCAAGAATGCATTTAAACTCTTCTTTTTCTTTTTCAAGCATCGGATCTTCAAAAGCTTTTAACAAAATCGTCTGACTTGGAGTTGAACAGCAGCTGACAGAAGATCTGATAACCCCCATAAGTTTTTTTACCAAAGCATCGTATTGAGATTCGGTAAAATCTTTACAGCCGAATGTTAAAAAACCGCATCTAAAACCCCAAACATAATCTTCCTTTGTAGGACCATCAATTTTTACAGCAAGAACATTTTTATGAATGTCAGCCAAATATGCAAATAAAGATTGGAGTTCTATATCTTGCTCATAGGCAAGTCCATAATACGCATCATCACAGCAAACTAAAATCTTAGCTCCGCTTTCAGCACATTCTTTTATCGCCTTACAAATTTCAGCTGCTTCGGTTTTTGTAACACTGTATCCTGAAGGATTTTGAGGAAAATTTAAAATAATCTTAACTGTTCCGGTCAATTTAAATTGCTCGGTTATTGCCTCTTTGAAAGATTCAATATTAAACCCCCCTTCAAAACCGTCGCCCCAAAACATTTTAAATTGTTTAAGATTTGCATTCCTTCTTGTTTGAACAATCAAAGCATAGTTATCCCAACTAGGATCACAGGATAAAAGAGTATCGTCCTGATTCAAAAAAAGATCGCTGACATATGAAATCCCGGCTGTAAGCCCCGGAACTACAACCGGAACGGAAAAGCTTTTTTTCTGCAAATCAGGGTTTTTGGAAGTAAGTTTTTCTTTCCATGTATTTCTAAGATTTAAATTTCCCGCAGTTGGAGAATATGAAACCATCTCTGCTGAAGAAAAAGCAGGGAGTTGCTTTTGTACGGCAGGCAACCATACGGGCATCCCATCATTCACTGTAATTCCAATAGTAGCATTAGCTTTTTTTCCGAATTTTTTTGCCTCAGTACTTTGTGCAATAATTCCCTTTGGAAAATACATCCGCATCCCCATATCGGAAAGTAAAGTTTCTGCAACAGTCCCTTTAAGAACTTCATTTAATTCTTGTGCTAAAAAGTGTATCATGATAAACTACATTATTGCCAATCTTATGGGAGGGTGTCAATAACTATGAGCAGTACAAATCAGTTTCAAAAAGACTGTCAATGGGCAAAAAAAATAATTGAAGATTGTAAAACCGAAGCTTCCAAAAGGATTGTAGGACAAACGGAAATTTTGGACGGAATTTTAACCGCAATGGTAACAGGCGGGCATGTTCTTTTAGAGGGTGTTCCGGGACTTGCAAAAACTTCTGCAGTAAAGACTTTTGCACAACTATGCGGCTTGGATTTTAAAAGAATTCAGTTTACTCCCGATTTATTACCTGCAGATATAACAGGAACTCTTTTGTATAATCAGTCAAAAAGCGAATTTTCAGTAAGAAAAGGGCCTATTTTTGCAAATGTTATTTTAGCTGATGAAATCAACAGAGCACCTGCAAAAGTTCAGTCCGCTTTGCTTGAAGCTATGGCAGAACATCAAGTAACAATCGGAGAAACAACCTATAAACTGCCTGAACCGTTTTTAGTTTTAGCAACACAAAATTCTATTGAACAGGAAGGGACATACAATCTTCCGGAAGCTGAGTTAGACAGGTTTTTGTTAAAAATAAAAGTCCCATACCCAATGCCGAATGAGGAAATTCGGATTATTAAAAATAATAAAGAACTGGAAAACGCCGAACTGGAGAAAAAATTAACTTTTGAAGATCTTGAAAAGTTAAAACAACTTGCAGATCAAGTTGTTTGCGATGATAAAATCATAGAATATATAGTAGCTTTAGTTTCCGTAACAAGACCTGACATTGCAGGGGCTCAAAAAAGTAATGATATTTTAAATTATATAAATTATGGAGCAAGTCCACGAGGTAGTATAGCTCTTTGTAAATGTGCAAAGGTGAGAGCTTTATTTCAAGGAAGAACCTTTGTTCTACCCGAAGATATAAAGGAAATTGCTCCGAGTGCTTTAAGACACAGGTTAGTTCTTTCCTATGAGGCAGGTGCTGACGGGATTACAGCTGATGATTTAATACAAAAAATCGTATCTTTCATTCCGGTTCCGTGATGAAAAAAAACTCCCTTTTACTTTCAAACAGTAATTCTCTTGCAAAAAGTGCCGGCTTGCTTAGGCTTAGAGCCAGAACCGTCGCTCAAGAACTTAAATCCGGAAATTTTGCTTCAATGTTCAAGGGGCAAGGGATAGACTTTGCAGGAGTTAGAGAATATTTTGCAGGAGATGATGTACGCAGCATAGATTGGAACGTTACAGCACGCATGGGAAAAGCCTTTGTAAAGCTATACGAAGAAGAACGGGAACAAACTGTTTTTATAATTTTAGATCGTTCCTGCTCCATGGAAACCGGAAGCACTGATTCCAGCAGACTGAATATCGCCTGTGAAACTGCAAGCATTTTGCTTTTTGCAGCACAAATCAACTTCTGCCCTGTAGGGACTGTTTTATTTGACGGAAAAATAACATTTTCTTGCCTACCAAAAAAAAGTAAAGAACATACAATGATGCTTTTTACAAAATTTTCACAACGAGAACAGCACATTACAAACGGAACTGTACTTTCAAACGCTATTAAAGGAGCTTCACAAATATTAAAAAAACGTTCCATGATTTTTGTAATTTCTGATTTTAAAACAAACGGCTACGAAGAAAACTTTGTCCGTTTATCACAAAAACACGATGTAGTTGCAATTAGGATTACAGACAAGAATGACTTTGAATTACCTAAAGTAGGACTTGTTAGAGTAAGAGACCCTGAAACACATAATGAAGTTTTAATTCCAACTGAAAATTCACTTTTTAAACAAATATGGCGTGAAAATTACAAAAATGAAATACACCGCTGGAAATATATGTGTAAAAAAAACGGTATTATTCCTATACTTATTTCCACAGCCGACGATCCTCCCCTTAGACTTGCAAAATCTCTTGCTGTAAGGGAGAAAATTTAAATGGAAAAGCAAACCCCTATCGAAACGGTTACAAAAGGAAATTTATTTGTAAGCCCCGTAGAGTTTTTTTGCGGTGATACGGTATTTCTTTCTTACGATTTTTTAGTTTCAGATTTTGCAGCAATGGAGCTCAAAGATTTGAACAATATCGAATTTTCAAGCCAAGCAGAAATCGGCAATATCATAAACTTTAATCCCGACATTTATGACATAAAATCCATTTCATTTGAGACAAATCAAAATCAAATAACCGTAAAAATAAATTGCATTTTTTGGCAACCCGGAAACATACAACTGCCAACTTTCAAAATTGCAGAAGAAAATCAAGTATTAGAATTTATCATCCCCGAAATAAAAGTAAGTTCAATGATTGAAAAGTCTAAAATTACTGTAAGCCAAACATACGCAGGCCCTGCCGTTATACCCGGCAGCAAATATTTGGTTTACGGAGGGTTTTTATTGATAATAGCTTTTATTAGCGGAATTGTATTTTTTTTAATAAAAATGAAAAAAATAAAACGTTTTTTTAAAGAATTAAAAACAAAATATAAATTCAAAAAAAATTATAAAAAATCGGTTTTAGCTATAAAAAATCTTTTAAAAAATTCAAACTCATACACAAGTAAAGAATACTGCTTACAAATTCAATCGATTTTACGCAATTATTTTGCATACAGATTTTCACCGGAAATTTTCAATCTTACAACATCAGAAATAATGCAGTGGTTTAATACTATTTTTTATAAAATACTGCCGGAAAATGCAGAAACTGCGGTTCAATTGTTTTATGAAATTATGTTCCGCTGCGATTTTATCAGATTTTCCGGGAAATCCGTTCCTGAAGGTAAAATGCAGACAAATGAGCGAGAAACTCTTGCTCAAAAAAGTCTTCAAACTTTTTGTTTAATTGAAAAAGGAATTTTAACAGAAAATGATAAAATTTGAAAATTACTATGCATTTTTTTTATTTTTTTTAATTCCTCTTTTTATTACCCTGTACAAAACTAACGTTGTTAAAAAAATTTCTTTTCCATTAAATGTAAGTAATTGGCAGGAAAAAACTTTTCATTTTAATTCAAAAAAAATAAAAATTTTTAAAGGAATTTCATGGACTTTGATTTTTCTTGCATACATTTTCAGTGTTATTGCTCTATCGGATCCTAAAATAACCAATACCGAAAAGCGATATATTTCACGAGGAACTGAAATCATGTTTGTTGTTGATATAAGTCCTTCAATGGCTGCACTGGATTTTGTGTCGGAAAACCGTTTGGAAACAGCAAAGAAGGCAATAGGCGAAATTGCGGATAAAATTCCGGAGATCTCATTAGGCATAGTAGCAATGGCTTCAGAAGCAGAGTGTGTTATGCCTCCTTCAATGGACAGAAAAACTTTTTATAAAAAACTAAATTCACTTACACTAGGAACATTGGGAGACAAAACTGCCATTGGAGTTGGAATAAGTAGTGGAATTTTTCACTTGGTATCCTCCATGGCAAATCAAAAAATTATTATACTTATTACAGACGGTGAAAATAATGCAGGAACAATCCACCCAAATACTGCAGCACGGCTTGCCGGAGAACAAAATATTCCCGTTTTTATACTTGAAATAGGCACAAGAGGTACCGTACCTGTAGAATTTACTGATCCTATGACAGGAAAGCATCGCTCCGGTTTTATTGAATCATCTTTTGATCCGGACGCTTTAAAAAATATTGCCGACCTCACAGGAGGAAGCTATTTTGAAATTCAATCCCTAACAGACCTTACAAACGTTTTACGTTCAATAATTCAAAGAGAATCCGTAACTACACACTTTTACACAGTTCCTGTAGATAAAGAATATTATACTTTTTTTATTTATATTGCATCAATTTTTATATTTTTAGCATGGTTAATTAATAGAATTTATTTAAAGGAGATTTTATAGTGCATTTTGAAAGACCATATATACTTTGGACTCTTTTTATCCTTATCGTACCTATTTTGCTTGCAGTATTCGGTTCTCCTAAAATAAAAAAAACAACAGGATTTCTTTTTAGAACAAAAGAAGAATCTGCAAAACGAACCAAAGAATTACAGATCAAAATTCACATAAGAACAATTTGTTACACTCTGGGAATTGTCTGCATTATTTTTGCTGCGGCAAATCCGTTTTGGGGTTCAAAAACATTTGCAACACAAAAAGTTGGCAGCTCAGTTTCCATGGTTTTTGACATTTCATGGAGCATGAATGCTTCAGATATATCAGATATAAACGATGAAAACAATTTTTTGAATGCAGAATTAAAATCGACACGCCTTGAAAAAGCCAAAGAATATGCAAAAAATTTAATTTTTGATAAAAATTCTATCGATCAAATACCTTCAATTTCGGTAGTTGCAGCAAAGGGAAACGGAGCAATTTTAGTCCCCGTTACAGAAGATCAAAATGCAATTCTAAGTGCAATAGAAAACCTTTCTCCGTTGTACATGAGTAGCACCGGAAGCAACATAGGAGATGGAATAACAAAAGCTATAAGTACATTTCCTGCAACAGAAGCTAGACAGGGAACAATTTTAGTTTTTACGGACGGAGAGGAGATAGGCGGTTCCATTGAAAAAGCCTCAATCGAAGCTTTAAATCGAGGAATAAATGTATTTTTTATCGGATTCGGAAGCAAAGAAGGCTGTAATATTTTTGTAGGCGAAAAAAATGCGAAAGTTCATACTTATCTTAGAGAAGACGAAATAAAAAAGCTAATTACAACTATAAAAGAAAAAAATTCGTACAAAAAAATAGAATTTGAATATATAGATTCCACTTCCACCGAAGATAAAAATAAAATTTTACAAGCTATGTACCCTACAATCAAACAAGATTTTGAAGAATATCAACAATTGAGTTACGAAATAAAAAATCTTTCCCATCACAATTTATTTATTTTTTTAGCGATAGTATTTTTTATAACAGGTTTTGTAATTACAAAATTCAAACAAAATATTTTTACGAGTACCGGCTTGTTTATTTTTATGATTTTAGGTTCGTTTTTTATAAATTCTTGTACCGTAGGCCTTGGACAAACAATAACGCTTTTGCAAGGTTCATACTTTTGGCACCAAGGAAATTTTCAAAAAGCACAAGTAAAATTTTTGCAATCCTTAAACGAGGCACAAGACACTGATAATCAAATCCTTGCAGAATACGCAATTTACGGCTTAGGTTGCTCTTACGCCATGCAAAATGAAGAAATTGCAGCTTTTCAAAGACTTCATTCAGTATCCGACAAGGCTCCTGAACATCTAAAATTTTCAGCAAATTACAATCTTGGAGTACTTTCGTATTCAAAAGGAAATTACAGCCAAGCAAAGGATTATTTTAAAAAAGCTTTGGAAATAAATTCAAAATCCATTGAGGCTAAAATCAACTATGAACTTTCATTTATTCAATTTCAAAAAGAGTTGCACAAAAAAAAGAATTTACATAATACAAGAAAAAACGATTCGACAGACTCGATTTTGAAAAATTCTATTTTTTCAATTATTAGGGAGAATGACCAAAACATATGGAAAAATCAACAGACGCAACAAAATTCACAAGATCCTTTAGATTACTAAAAAAAATTGCAATTTCAGTATTAATCTTGTGTGTACAAACTCAAATTTTTTCTCACATGTATTCTGAATATGTTTTAAAACCTGTTGATAAATACATTTTTACAGATCAAGACTGCATTTTTGAAACGATAATTCCAAATCTACGTACCGTTGACGTACTTGTTATGGCTCAAAACTTGCCTGACAAAGTTACATTTATTTCTTCGGATAAAAGGGAATTTTTAGATGAAAACGGAAAACCTTGCTTGTGTATAAGAATTATATATCGATTTGATGATGTAGGTTACTATAAAATGACACCGCTTACCGGCAGAATAAAATACGGCACATACAGTCTACCCGTTGAAAACGTAAATGTTTTTCATAATTTAGAAACCATCCAGCCATTTGTAAAATACAAGCTCCTTGACGAACAGGCAAAAAATTATACTGTAGGTTCAAAAATACCTTTGCAACTAACAGTTTCTTTTGCAAAAAGAATTTCCGGTTTTACGGTTGATTTACAGGAAAACTCTGCTCTTTGCAAAACACACGAAGACTTCAAACTACCTTCGAGTATGGAAAATTTTTCAGATATAGAATACCCAATTGCAAATTTTTATTTTATTCCATTTGAAGAAGGCTTGATAAAAGTACCTCAAGTAAATGTTCAAGTCTGCACTTGGAAAGGAATAAACAAGACTTCTATTTCAGAACCTTTGGAACTGCACATCAAAAAAAATCCGAATCAAAATCAAATTGAAAAAAATTTGCAAAATTCACTTTTGGAACAATACAAAATAATGTCCGTTTTGGAATTTTCAGATGAAAGCGGACAAAATTTAAATTTTGAAGAAATTTTAGACAAAAAAAACAAAATTGAATTAATTGCGGGTTTTAGAAATTTAGAGCGAAATAAAATTTTTAATAAAAACATAATTGAAGAAAGAAAATTTTTGGAAGAACAGATTGGATTAACAAAAACCCAAAATGAAATTTCCAATTTATATTTTTACGGATTTTTGTTGCTTTTAGTAATTTTTATTGTTTCATTAACTATAGGACTTGTTTTAAGAAAAAAAGTTTTTTGCATTATTATGGCAATACTTTTGTGTTGCAGTTTTGTTTGTGTATTAATTTTTGGAATAAATAAAACTGTCAACTACGCTCTTATTCTTGACGAAAAAATTTATTCTATTCCGGAAAATGATTCCAATTTGTTTTTTACACTACCTATGGGTTCTCGTGTAAAAATCAAGAATACTACAAAGGAATGGATTTACATCATCTATTCTGAAACCTCATCCGGTTGGATAAAACGCGAAAGTCTGATATTTTTAAACTAAGCAAAACATTAGTTTTAGTAAATTTTTATATTTTAAAATTTAAGGAGTTTTTTTTGGAAGATTTATACAAAATTCTTGGTGTTGCAAAAACTGCAAATGCAGATGAAATAAAAAAAGCGTATCGTTCACAAGCAATGAAATATCATCCTGATAGAAATCCCGGAAATAAAGATGCTGAAGAAAAATTCAAAAAAATTAATGCAGCTTATTCAATCTTGGCTGATGATTCAAAACGTAAAGAATATGATATGTACGGCTCTGCAAATGATAACAGACAGCAACAAAACAGTTACAGTTACAACGGCTACAAATATCAATACCACGGCAACGAACAATATCAAGATCCTTTCGAACAGTGGTTCAAGGAATCCCAAAATTACAATTGGAGAGGTCAATACGACTACGAAACTTCCGATAACTACTACAGAAAACCTAAAAAAAGTTCTACAATAACCGGAATTCTCTCCAGTGCAATGAGTTTGTGTGCGGGGATTGTATTATTCAAATATTCTTTATACCTTTTCCCCTTTGGTCCTATTTTTTGTATTGCTGCAATTGCAAATGGAATTACAGGAATTATTCGCGGCATCAAAATGCTGATACCGCATAATGATAAGTAAGCTAAAAAACTTAAGAAAAACTCTAGCGTTCTCTAAAAATAATTCTTCCTCGATTTAAATCGTATGGAGAAAGTGCAACCTTTACCGTATCGCCCGGTACAATTCTGATGTAGTGTTTTCGCATTTTCCCCGACAAATGAGCAAGAATAATGTGTCCATTTTGTAACTCAACTCTAAACATAGTATTAGGCAAAGCCTCTCTTACAACTCCGTCTACTTCAATCGCTTCTTCTTTAGCCACGATTCCTCCAAAAATTATCAAAAAAAGAAAAAATTATTTGCCTTTTCTCAAAAGTATACTTATAATTTATGAGTAAAACAATGAGTTTGTCAACATGGGGAGAGAATTTTAATGGAAAAAGAATTTTTAATGCGAATGAAAGATGAATTAATCCGGTCTAAAACAGAGCTTTTAGCACAGGTTAAAGATAACAATTCTGATTTGCAGCATCTTATTGAAACAATGGAATCAAAGGACAGTATTGATATAGCCTCCGATGCAGTAGACGGCAAAATGCTTGAAACCTTGGGAGCAAAGGATCTTAACAGAATAAAGTTGATTGATAACGCTCTAACAAGAATTGAACAGGGAAAGTACGGGTCGTGTGTAAAATGTGGAAAAAAAATACCGCAAGACCGTCTGGAAGCAATTCCGTACGCTCTTATGTGCATTGTATGTAAAAGTGCAGAAGAAAGAAGAAATCGATAGTTTTTATTCTATTGGCTGACTGTTCCAAAAACCGTTATGAAAGTACCACGTTTGCTCATAACCGGCTTGTTTTGCTTGGTCTACGGCAAACTCGTAACCTTTGTTCATTTGCCCTACATTATGTGCATCTGAATTTATCGTAATTGGGACATCAAAACTTTTTAAAATTTTTAAAAATTCAAGACTAGGATAAGTACCTTTCATAGTACCGCGTGCAATGCCGCCAAAGTTTACTTCGCAAATTTTTCCGCTCTTTGCTATAACTTTTGCAGTTTCTGTCAGCTCATTTTTGTACCAGGTTTCATTGCAATCGGCAAAATTAAGCACACTGTTACGTTTTTGGAAAATATCAGGATGTCCGATTATATCAAAATTAAAGGAACTTGCCATTTCTCTTTCCAATGCAAAATAACTTTGGACTGCAATTTTCCCGTTTCCGTCAAACAAAGTTTGTATACCACTTTTTACTTCTTCTACAGAACCGTCAATAGCAAAACAATTAATAGGAATGTGAGCAAAATCTTTAGAATATCCTTTTTTTTCAGGATTATCAAGATTTACAAGGTAATGAACTGAACCAATAATAAAATCGGGATTAAAACTTTGATATCTGCTTTTTTCCGGCGTAGAAACTAAAGGAAGATAGTCAGCTTCAAAACCCAATAGAATTTCTATTTTTTTTTCATATTCTTTTTTAAAAGAATTTATCACTCTGCAGTATTTCTCATAATCGTTACAGTCCATATGCCAACTGCTTTTATAAGGATAAATTGCATGAGCAGAAAATCCCAAAATATCAAAACCACTTGCAACGGCATCTTCTACCATATCAAATACAGAGGCTTTCCCATCACAAAAATTTGTATGCGTATGATAATTTGTTTTCATAAGATATGAACCGGATTATATTTCATAATTTAAAATCTCGTTTACCTTAGCAATAATTTTTTTAGGATCCGATTTATTTTTAATCAGAACGCTCTTTGCACCCAAATTTAAGGCATTCATTATCGTATTTTTTTCTTGTGAAACTGTGTAAACAATAACAGGATCTATATATCTTTTTCCCTGCAAAATTTTAAGGACATCCAGTCCCGAATATCCGGGCATTTTTATATCAAGAAAAGTTATGTCAAATTTATTTTTTCCTATAGCGGTCAAAAAATCTGAACCATTATTGAACGAAATTATATTTCCGATATTTTTAAAAACACCTTTCAAAAAGACATGAACTGCAGGATCGTCATCAACTACAGCTATGGTTATTCCTGCAACATTCGTTTCTTCGGAAACCGTTTGAAGGTTTGGATTATATTGCATTTCAACCGCTCCGGCTTGCACTTCAGCTGTAGAAGCAAGAATATTCTCGTTTATAAATTCTGCCATATCCGATGTTTCTGTATTCTCAATAAGAGAAGACAAAACATTTTGAATGTTTGTAGCAACGGAAATTCCGGCAAACTCGTCATGACCTGCAATAAAATCCTTTGTAAACGAATCAAAAGAAAGAACCTTTACATTTGAAGGATTGACTCTGGAATCTGCAAGCACATTGCTAAACAAAAACTCCAAATTAACTCCGTCCACAAACGACAAGGTAAGGTCAGTCATCATAATAACCACTTTTGGTCTTGATAATTTTACCTGATCAAGAATTTCAGAAACTTTATATTTTAAAAAATAAAGTTTATCTCGATTTAAACCTTGCCCTATTTCAATAAACAAAATGTCATTGTTTACATGCATTTCAAGAATACACGGAGTTATATCCAAAGAAAAAAACAACCTAAGCTGTTTGCTTAAAAATTCAAAAAATATATCAAACCTAATCGGTTTAAAAAAGTACTTTACTACACCATAAGAAACTATTTTATCTATCGTGGGTTTTTGTAAATCGGGGCCGGCTACAATAATCGGAATATTTTTAGTATTGGGGTTTCCGGCTTTTTTATCAAGAAATTCTGAAATATCATAAATGCTTTTTTCTATATTGATTATAATTAAGTCGGGAATTTGCGATAAACATTTTGTAAAGGCACCCCGGTTGCTTTCCGCAATCTCCACTTTTACTTTCTCCGCAGAAAGCTTGTACTTGAGAAAATCCCTAAATAGAGGCGGTGCATCAATAATAAAAACGGTTTTCATACAGTATTATTATCGGTACACCAGCCTGTTTTCAACATATTATCTTGCCAAAATAGATTTCAACTCAGGTAATTTTTCTAATTCTTTTGCAAGAGCTTCATTGCGTGCTTTGTTGACATAATCTTTTTCCTGAAAACTGTACCTAAAATTAGTATGAATATCATAAGTACCTTTCATTATGGCATAAGCATCTTCTGTCATTACCAGTTCCTCATCAGTAGGAATTACAAAAATTTTTACTTTTGAATCGGAAGTACTGATAAGTGTTTCCGCATTACCAGTATTTGAAAGATTATTTTTATTAGGATCAAGTTTTATACCCATGCACTCTAAACCTTGAGTAGCCAAAGCTCTGATTTTTGGAGAATGCTCTCCTACACCTGCTGTAAAAACAACAGCATCAACATTGCCAAGAGCAGCCATATAAGCACCTATCGTCTTTTTTATTCGGTAACCTTCCATTTCCTGCCCAAGTTTGCAAAGCTCATCTCCTGCTTCTGCTGCATTTTCAATATCACGCCTATCCGTATATTTTTCTGTAATTCCAAGCAAACCGGATTTTTTATTCAATGCATTATCCATTTCTTCTGCACTCATTCCGGTTTTTCTCATAATATAAAAAGGGAGAGCAGGATCAAGAGAACCGGAACGCGTACCCATTACAAGTCCTTCCAAAGGAGTTATTCCCATAGTAGTATCATAGCATTTTCCTTCTTTTACAGCACAGCAACTTGCTCCGTTTCCTATGTGGCAGATAATTACATTTGTATCTTTAGGCTCTTTTCCCAACAAGGCAGAAGCTCTTTTTGACGTGTATAAAAATGAAGTTCCATGAAATCCGTATTTTCTGGCAGAATATTTTAAATACCACTCACGCGGAATAGCATACATAAAAGCTTTTTCACTCATTGTTTGATGCCATGCAGTATCCATGACTGCAACATGAGGCACATCTTTCATAACCTTTTGAGCAGCTTCAATACCCATAATATTTGCAGGATTGTGTAAAGGCCCCAAATCCTGTACAGAACGAAAAGTCTCTAACGCTTCAGGAGTAATGAGAACTGATTTTGTAAATTTATCGCCGCCATGAAGAACACGGTGCCCTACAGCTCCTATCATACTCATATCGGAAATAACACCTGCTTCCTTATCAGTTATTTCTTTTAAAATCAATTCGATAGCTTCTTTGTGAGTAGGACACGGGCTTTCAAATTCTATTTTTTGCCCCTTTGCCTTATGTGTAATACAGCTTCCGGATGCAGCAATTCTTTCTACTATGCCGCTTGCCAAAACAGCCCTATTATCCCAGTCATAAACCTGATACTTTGCAGAACTGGATCCACAGTTCAATGTTAAAATAACCATTTTCTTTCTCCTATTTTTCTCCTAATGTAAAATAATATTATACGAAAGTTTTTAATTTTATGCTATCTTTTATTTTTCATATTGCATTTCCGACATATGTCGGTTATAATAGAGGTATGCCAAGGCAGCAACGATGCAGAAAGATTTGTAAAAAACCGAAATTTACTTCATTTTTTCCGGAAGGTTTTGAAAACACAAACTGCAAAGACAATTGTATCTACCTAAGTCTTGATGAATATGAAATTATTAGACTTGTAGATTTTGAAAAACTTGATCATAAAACCGCAGCCGATATAATGGAAATTTCCAGAACAACCGCTAGCGAAATTTATGAAAATGCAAGAGGTAAAATTGCACAAACTCTTGTGGAAGGAAAAAAACTTTTGATTCAAGGCGGAAATTATCGTTTTTGCTTTGGAGAATCAACAAATATTTGCTGTAAAAATTGCAAACGTGGTCAATATTATGAACAAAAAAACAAAATTATTATGGAGGCAAAAAAATATATGAAAATTGCAGTAACTTACGAAAACGGACAAATTTTTCAACATTTTGGACACACTGAAAAATTTAAAATCTTTGAGGTAGCCGATGACAAAATCCTTGAGTCAAAAATAGTTGATACAAATGGACAAGGTCATGGTGCGTTAGCAGGCTTTTTAAAGTCGTTCCGGGTTGACACTTTAATTTGCGGAGGAATAGGAGGAGGTGCAAAAGCAGCTTTATCCGAAGCAGGTATAAAGATTTTTGGCGGAGTTACAGGAGATGCTGATACTGCTGTAAAAAATTTTATAGAAGGGACTTTGGAATATAATCCTAATGTACAATGCACTCATCATGGACATGGAGAAAATCATGGTGAACACAAGTGCGGTAGCGGCAATCATTCTTGTGTATGAAGGAATTGGACAACC
Organism: Treponemataceae bacterium; assembly: GCA_052173655.1. Taxonomy (GTDB): domain Bacteria; phylum Spirochaetota; class Spirochaetia; order Treponematales; family Treponemataceae; genus RGIG9060. Next base: position 45,744 of record JBQMYD010000003.1, read on the forward strand.
ATAAAACTCGAACGCAACAATGGTTTGAAAAAGAAAATTTTTGGCTGGAGTATGCTCCCATAATGTTTGAAGATAAACGATGGGCAGAAGCTCCCGATGTTGCAAGACATATTTTTAGACTTGCAAGCTTACAGAAAGGTTCAAAAGTTTTGGATGCAGGTTGCGGACCGGGAAGAATTTGTGTGGAACTGGCTTTGCTGGGACTTGACGTAACAGGAGTAGACCTTATCCGTCCGTTTTTGGATGCAGCAAAAGAAAGTGCCGAAGCTGAAAATGTATATTTGAATCTCGTGAATGCAGATTTACGCACTTTTAAATGTTCCGATGCAGGACTGAAAAATAACGAAAAATTTGACTGCTGCTGCAATATGTACACAAGTTTCGGATATTGCGATTCCATAGAAGAAGACACCTTGATTTTGAAAAACATTTACAATGCACTAAAAGACGGCGGAATTTTCATTATGGAATGCACCAGCCGCGAAAGTGCTGTAAAATATTTTACCGACGGTGAGTGGTTTGAGCGTTCCGGGAAAACCGTTTTAACAGAGTTCTCGGTAGAGGGAGCTTGGGAAGGTTTAAAATCAAAATGGATTTTAATCGATAACAAGACCGGCGAAAAAAGAGAACATTGTTTTGTTCAACGCCTATATTCTGCAACGGAATTAAAAAATACCCTAAAACAAATAGGTTTTTCAAAAATAGATGTATTCGGTGATTTTAACGAAGAAGCATACGATCAAAATCTAAGAACAATGATTCTTGTTTGTAAAAAATAACACTCAAAAACATTAAAAAAAGATGAAGCATCCATTGATTAGTTTTTTGATATCATTGTCTGAATGAATTATATCCGGCTAACGTCCTAAAAAGCACGGGCAGTCCGAAAATCGAAATTTTCGGACTGCCCGTCAATTTTTAATTTTAAAACTTTTCAGCTTTTTGCCGTAAATTAATACATTCCGCCCATTCCATCCATACCGCCGGCAGGCATAGCAGGAGCAGGATTTTTCTCAGGCAAATCCGTTACTGCACATTCGGTTGTAAGAAGTAGACTTGCAACACTTGCAGCATTCTGTAAAGCTGAACGAGTAACCTTTGCAGGGTCAATTATTCCGGCTTCCATCATGTCTTTCCATTCCAATGCATAAGCATCAAAACCCCAACCTTTCTTTGAAGTTTTTGCTTTATCAGCAATCACGCTACCGTCAACACCTGCATTTTCTGCAATTTGTCTGATAGGTTCTTCAAGAGCTCTCTTTACAATTTTAAAACCAACTCTTTCATCATCAGTAAGAGCAATCTCCGTCTTATCCAAAGATTTTGCAGCTTCAATTAAAGCTAGACCGCCTCCACAAACAATACCTTCTTCCAAAGCTGCACGAGTTGCAGCCAAAGTATCTTCAACTCTGTGTTTCTTTTCTTTCATTTCAGTTTCCGTAGCTGCTCCTATGTTAATAACAGCAACCCCTCCACTGAGTTTTGCAAGACGTTCTTTCAGCTTATCTTTATCATAATCCGAAGTGCTTGTTTCAATTTGATTTTTTATTTCAGCAACACGAGCCTTTATAGCTTCTTGAGAACCGGCACCGTCAACAATAGTTGTGTTGTCTTTATCAATTTTTACAGATTTTGCAGTTCCAAGCATTTCCACAGTAGCTGATTCAAGTTTAATTCCCAAATCTTCAGTAATAACCTGTCCGCCGGTAAGAATTGCAATATCTTCAAGCATTGCTTTTCGTCTATCACCAAAACCCGGAGCCTTTACAGCCACAGTTTTCAAAGTTCCTCTAAGACTATTTACGATAAGAGTTGCAAGTGCCTCTCCGTCCATATCTTCACAAATAATTACAAGAGCCTTACCTGTTTGTGCAATCTGTTCCAAAAGAGGTAAAATATCTTTCATATTGCTGATTTTTTTATCATGAATCAAAATATACGGATTATCATAGCAAGCTTCCATTCTATCTCTGTCAGTTACAAAATATGAAGAAATATATCCTCGATCAAACTGCATACCTTCAACAAAGTCGGTTGTAGTTTCCATTGTTTTGCTTTCTTCTACGGTTATAACTCCGTCTTTTCCAACTTTTTCAATAGCATCGGCAAGAATTCCACCGATTTCACTATCGTTGTTAGCAGAAATTGTAGCTACATGACTAACATCATTGGAACCTTTTACTTCTTTTGAATTCTTTTTAATTTCTTCTACTGCCAAGTTTACAGCCTTGTCAATACCTCTTTTAAGCTCAATAGGAGTAATACCTGCAGCCACGGCTTTTAAGCCTTCTCTAACCATTGAATATGCAAGAACGGTAGCAGTTGTCGTTCCGTCTCCGGCAACATCATTTGTTTTTGAAGCAACTTCTTTTAAAAGCTGAGCACCCATATTTTCAAAAGGATCTTCTAATTCAATTTCCTTTGCAACGCTTACACCATCTTTAGTTATTGTAGGGGCACCAAATTTTTTATCCAACATAACAAGACGGCCTTTAGGACCTAAAGTTACCTTTACTGCCTTAGAAATTTGTTCAACACCTGAAAGCAACTTCTTTCGAGCATCTTCATTGAAAACCAACTGTTTTGCCATTTTTTATCTCCTTAACGATAGAAAGAATACTTAATACTAACTTAAAGATAATAAATTTTTGCCGGAACGGCAAGCCGTTCCGACAAATTTGATCCTATTGCAAATGGGCAGTTTCAAGACCGGTTTTTGTTCCGTAACCAAGAAACGGAGTATTACTGAGTGAGCTGTTTTTCCTTATACCCACACCAACAGTATAGTTCAAAGGAATTCGCCCTGTAGGAACTGTCATAACTTCCCAGTTACCGGTAAATTCATCGTCAATTGCTCCGTCAAGAATTTTTCCGTCCTGAGCAACTCCTGCTAACCAAGCAATCCTGTTGGAAAACTTTGTTTCCATAAAGGCACTCATGTAATACGAGATATACGGAATATAACGGCTAACAATTGTACCGTCCGGTTTTGTAACAGATTTTTTCTCGTTGCTCACATCAATACTGATACATGTTCCTACAGAAAGATAACTGTCTACAGTACAAATTTGTGCATCTTGACTGTAACTAGGTAAATAAGCGTACTTTAAATCTCCTGCACTTGCACCATAGTAAGCTATATGAACACCGTCATCCGGATCTACTTTCAGATCCACATACCAACCGGCAAAATCTCCATCAATGACTTTTGTATTTTGTCCCCACTTATCGGCATTGCTTCCGGGTGTAGTATTATAGCTGAACATCAAAGACTGGTTTTCTGAGTCATACCAAGCAACAACTGCGGTACCACTTGAAGTTACTCCAACTGCAACATATTCTCCAACTCTATTAACGTTATTTGTTCCTGTAGATGAAGAAATCCCCGTAGCTCCGGAACCTGCAATTATTTGAAAGCCGTTTGCAGAACCGCTTCCGTTGTTACCGTGATTTCCTAATCCTCCGGAAAATGTCAACTGAGAATCCGAATTCATATTACCGGAAACTGTTCCGTAGCGGAATCTTACTTGGTTTGATAAACTTTCATAATAAATAGTGTATACATTTCCTTGTGAATTAGTAGCTGCTGAACTTGTTGCAACTATTTTAGGATTTTTTACACGGTTTGCACTGAAATTTGCACCGTTATAGCTGTTTTCCAAGGCAACTTTTTTCCGTCCTGAATTATACGCCATACGGCTAGAAGGATCCGAATTAGGATTTTGATATGACAAATTAGACCACGTGGATCCGCTGCCTTTATATATATTTCCGGGATGAGAGGCGGTATTCCATGCATAAAAACCGTAATTTGCATACCCCCCGTTATCGTTATTTCCGCCTGCTCCTGAATCTCCGTTCATTGAAGAACCGTAAATTCTTCCTGCATTGTCAACAGCACAAGCAGTATCGTACCACTGAGTAAACGAATGGTCTATTCTAAAATCAGCTCCATTCAAATTCATACGAGTATCTTGAGCTCCACTGTCGTATACAAAACCTACAGTCTGTCCGACATCCTTTCCTACCCGCATTGTAGGATATCGTATAGTTGTATCACCCCTAATCTCGTAAAACTTCCATACATATAAATAACGATCGTCATTTAAGATATTGTTGTTCACGTTGTTAGGCTCTTTATTGTAATCTTTTTTGTTGTCGTTAATGTTATTGATAGAATCAACTCCATTTACTTTTACAAGCAAAGGCCCGCTTTTAGCACTTGAAGGTACAGTGTAATTAAGGCTCTCTCCTCCAGGTACGGCAGTTCCGTTTACCACAACTTTATTTACCCCTGTATTATTCAAGTTGAAACCAAAAATCTTAATAATTTCACTTTGCTGCACAGGATATTTTCCGTTTGCAGAGCGGTTAAACACAGAAGTTTTTTTCTTATAAGCTCCGTCCAAAGCTGTTCCAATTTTGGTAATATAAGGAACAACATCTACATCGGTTTTTCCATATCCCCAGTTATTAGTCGTATAAAAATTACTTGAAGATCGAGGGATATTTTCGGTAGAAGCATAATCGCTTACCGTAGATGTTCTTCCTCCACCATCAAAAATAACGAGTTCAATACTTACGTTATTTTTTGCAACACCGCTTATAGTACTTGTATCCCACAGATATGCAAATTCAAGATAATGGCCTTTTTGGTTAAGAAATTGATGCAATTCGCCTGTATAAGCAGTATTAAAAGTTAATGCTCCGCCGGACCAAGTTGCAATGTCATAAGTTTGAACGGTGTCTCCGGTAATCTTAACTTCGATTTTTTGTATACGCTGATTATCAAAAGCTTCACCTCTGATATAAACCTTACCGCTTAATGTAGGTTTTTCGTTTGAACTTAAAATGGATTTTCTAGGTTCAATATGTCCTATATCTTTATCAAAGGTACCTCTGTTTTTATGGGAATCAGACATTGTCTGCCATGCCGGATCAGTCATAGCTACATACGCATCTGTATTGAATGCCAAAAGTTGAGCTACAGGATTTTCAGTATCGGTATTTTCCATAGAAACTACAAACGTAGTACTTCCGGTCGAAAGTCCAAGAACATCCTCTACCCAAACTGTGTAAGTAATGGAACCGGTTGCCTTTAATGCTTTACAGGTATTTCCCTTAAATTCAAACGCAGTTTTTGCGGCATTCCAAGAAATACCTGTAGGCAATGTGGAAGAATTACTTGCAATTGTGTATTCATCGGTTCCGTTAGTCCATTTCATGTGATATACAAGACCGCCGTTTGCTCCACTTACATCAAAACCGAATTGTAAATAATAATTTAAACTCTTGAACACAGTAGTATCTGTAAGAGGTGAATCTTTCAGATCATAGTCCATATCGATTCTGGTACTTCCGGTTCTCTTAGGAACAAAATTTACTTCGTTATCAGCAGATAAATTGTCTACCGCCATAATATCCGTATTCATTGTAAGCTTTGTTACAGTCGGTGCATGATTGCAAACAAACATTTTGTCCTGGAAAAAGCGTACATTTCCTGCTGAATCGGCAATAAGATAATTTACATGATACTTTCCGTCATTAAGCAAAGCGGAATCAAAATCCATGTACCAAATACCTGAAGCTGCCATGTTTTCATCATATCCGTCGTTATCGGCATTTACACCTAAATCACTTCCACCTTCGGCACAGTCAATAACAATATACTTAGTTCTACTACCGTTACTGATCCTTTTTGTTACACTGTTGTAAGTAACACCGTTTAAGTTTTTGTTTACATTTGCAAAAGAATCAAAAGGAATATGAATTACTCTTGTACTTCCACTTTCGGTATATACAGTTGCAGTATGAGTCATTACTTCCCCTGTAGTATCCAAAGCGTAAGGATCTGAGGAATTACCGCCTACAGAGAACACTCTTGTATCATCCGATTCTGCTGTAAAGAAAAGCATTGCATAAGCAATTCCACTTCCGCCGCTTTCTTCCTGCATGTAGCCTCGTATTGTAGCTTCTCCACCTGCAATTCTCATAAACTGATTTTCATCACGTACACTGCCCTCACCGAACGGATCATTATACAAATACGTTGTCATGTAGGCAGAACCCACCTTTGCCTTTTCAAAAGTAGGAGCACTGATATCGATATAGAATCTTCTGGTAACAACGGTCTGTTTTATATTATTATCCGTTGCTTCAACCGTAATTGTTACGGCATTTCCACATCTGTTTATAAGCTCACTTAAGTCAAAAGTTCCGGTAATTCTTGCAGAAGAACCTGAATGTCCGGTTACCGAGGTTATAACTTGTTTACCCCTGGAACCTGTTGCAGTTACAGAATAAGAATCAACATTACCATCATCGCTCAAGTTGATTTCATAATCAAAATCTTGACTCAAGTATATATCAGCAGAAGGCATTGAAGTAAGTTCAATACTTGGAGCACCGGAATCTATAAATACCGTTACTTCTTTTACCTCGCCAAATACCGCATTTGCAGGACCTTCTTCTTTTGTATCAAGAGCCATAACACGAATCTTGAGCTGAGTTTGGTCGCCGTCTCTATAACCGCTAGTAACCCAACTGTCCGTATAAAAATCTTTAAGAGCCATATTGTCAAAGATACGTTTGCCGTCAATGGAACTTCCGGGTTTATTTACGTTAGAATTATTAATTTTAAGTTTCCAGTTAGCAACAGGAGCAAGTCCGGTTACACCGTCAACTTCATACCAATAATCTTTGTTTGTGTAAGCCCCCTTAACACCTACATCTTTTTGAGCTTTTGAAAAATAAGAAGTTACAGTATTTCCCGTAGCGTCCTTCATAGGAACTCCGCCTTCCCTGATAATTTCTTCTCCGGGGAAAACCGTTCCCGGAACATAATTTTCAGCTCCGCTTCTGGCTGTTAAAACACCGTTTACATAGTTACCGTTTATAACCTCAACCTGCATATAAACTTTTGAAACTACATAATCATCAGTAGCAAGTCCGCTTACAGTAAAGGAACCTCCAACTTCATTTTTAGGAGAGTTAGGATCAGGATAACTGATAGTTACGGTCGGTTTATCGGAGTCAGTATCAATGTTTATAGGATAAACCCCAAAGTTCATATTTCCGGCTTGATCACGAGCAACAACATAAACATAAGTAGTCCATAAGTTATCTGAAGTTCTCCTATCGGCAAAACCTCCGTTTACAATGTTCAAAGATTTAAAATCAAAGTTCCAGTTCCATGAATCTCCACTGTTTTTCCATTTTCCGCCTACAATTATATCCGTGCCGGATGTTATAGGGTTATCCACAACTCCGTCTTCAATAGCACCTTTTCCTACTCCCAAGCTGATCGTTTTTATACGTCTTGAACCGATGCCGTTTACATAGTTTGACATATTTGTAATTGAACTGCCGTCTTCCAATAAAATCGTAATTGCATCGGACTTTCCTATTTGGTAGAAAATTTTGCCCATTGAGTCTTCACCGCTTGCAGGAATTGTTCCTGTAACAGATACGGTTCCAAGTACATCAGTAGCATTTCCGGTTGTTACATCATGAGTACATGAAGCATCTACATTCATAACGTAAGGACGGCTAAATTTCATCTGAGGAGGAGTATTATCACAAGCCGTTTTTATTGTCTGCTCTCTTTCATTTCCGGCTTCATCGTATACTGAAATTGTTGTTACGTAAGAACCGTCATAAATATACGGACTTTCATCTGTTAAAGATCCTCCCGGAATCCATGTAAAATTATATTTTTTGTCTACAGCATTCCATGCAAAAGTTGCCCCCAAAGGAGGTGTTTCATCAGGTTTTAATATAACCGAATATTTTGCTTTTTCGGAAACGGTATAGCTAGGATGAGTAATGAAAATTTCCACTCTGTTTATTTTTCCGAATTCCTTGTCATATACTGAACCGCTGTATGAAAAGTTATCTCCTTTTGCGTGCAGAATATCAAAACTTGGAGTAGACAAATAAGGCTTATTTTGATCTACCCAAAAAGCATTTGAAGTATAAGTTTGGCTTATACCTGCCTCATCCGTTGCAATTATCTTTAATTTCCATAATCCGTCAGTAGTTCCTACAACACTTTCCTCGGTCTGTCCTGCAAGGAAACTTGCCATAGAAATATTTACAGAACCGCTTGTAACGGCAGTGTAATTCAAAGTTCCGGAAGCTCCTGCTCCGGAAAAATCTGTATAACTTAACCCGCCGTCGTTTGAATGCTGGAATTGATATTGCAAAGACCTTACACCGCTTATAGAATCGCTAAAGCCTACACTTATTTTTATCGAACTTGAATTTACACTTGTAAACTTAGTAAGTCCATCGGAAGCTTCAATGTTGTTCCATGTTATGTTAGGAGCAGTTCTGTCTATTGTGTACTTGTAAGTATACGAAGTTTCTTTTTGACACTGATCCACAACTTTAAACACTATTTCGCGGTTTTTTCCCTCGGCAGCACTTGCAGGCAAAGTAAAACTCCATGCTTGATTTTTTCCGCTTAAATTCACGGAATACAAAGGAGAACTTTCGCCCCGGAAAGTTGCTGTTAACGATTTAAGATCCTGATCATCAGTTGCTGTTCCGCTAAAAACCTGTGAAGAAGTAAATATCCCGTTCATAGGAGTAACTGTAGTTTGAGGAGCTGCACTGTCAATATTTACTTCTACGGAAGTTGCATTTTCACACCAGTTACCGGCTTTATCCCTTCCGTTTATGTGAACGTAGCGTTTACCGCTCATTCCTGTAAAATCCGCATTTACAACAAAATCTCCGGAAGAAACTATCAAAGACGCATTCTGTCCGGTTGAAGGAACAAATACAGGAGGTGTTGCATCTCCGGTAATTACAAACCTGACTTCATCTATACCGCTTGTTAAATCCGTAAACTTTCCTGTAAGTCGTTTACCTGCAGATACAGCATCAACATAAAAAGGCCCTACTGAATCGGGATCCATCGTAATGACAGGTTTTTCTTCATCAACGGTATAGTCCAACTCTTTTTCAATTTGGTGTCCTATTCCATCAACAGCTATAACCTTTATTGTACCTGAATCATGCGTTAAGGTGAAAGCAGGAATTTCCCAAGAAGGCGAAGGATTATCTATTTTAATATTTTGTCCTATAGTTCCGGTACCGGTTTGAACTTCTTTTACCGTTATCGAGGCTATTCCATTAGCATCCGAAACAGTTCCACTGATTTTGAAAGTTCTTGATACAAAAGTTCCGTTTGAACTGATATTATTTACAGATAACAAAGGAGCACCATCATCAATTGCAATATGTGCAGTATATTCTGTGTAATTATACGTACCGAAAGCATTTGAAGTTCCTTCGTAAATATCGTTTAATTTAAAAACAAGAGTATGTCTGCCATAAGGCAAATCCTTTACGTTGTAACTCCATACCATTGAATTTCCGGAAAGATCTCCTATCTTTGTAGAAGGAGCTCCGTTTACTGCAACATAAATATCTTTTAAGCCGTCATCATCAGAAAGATTCACACTGATATTGTTGTTTGAAGTTTTTCCCAGAATATTTTTAGGATTATTTGAAGCATCAAATCCTGCATCATCTCTGTTTGAAAGCTGTATTATATTTGAAGGTGTAAAAACAGGTTTATCACTTTCCTGTTCAATTACATATTCAAACTTTTTATACGCTACATTACCTGACTTATCTTCAGCTTTAAAACAGAGGTTCAGGTAATTCTTACCGCCTACACTGTGATAATTTGCAGGGTTTGTAGTATCTACCGAAAGAGTAATACCGCTTACAAGCTGTTCATCCGTAAAACTTGTAGCAGTAGCCCAATTTCTCAAGCTGTCATCGGCATTGTAATCGTAAGTATACATTGCACTTTTCAAATTAGAATCGACAACAATTGCTTTTAATGTCAGATTTTTTCCGTTTACAGTATCCGCAATTCCTTTGTAAGTCAAAACAGGATTTACGGAAGTAACGGTAACAGTAGGACTTTCACTGTCGACAACTATATTTCGAGTTAAAATAGCACTGTTTTTTTCCGGATATCCGTTCCAAAAAGCCTTATCTTTTGCATTAATTATTATCTTGTAAAGACCATCGGATGCAAAATTGTGGGTCCAGCTCCATGTTCCGTTGCCATCTCCATTTGCAGTATAATTAACGTTATATGTACCTATGTCTACTCCGCTCTCGGCTGTTACGGAAAATCCTTTTGTATACATTTCACTACCGCCAAGCTTGATTTTCCAAAAGTTATACTCGGTATCCGTAACATAATTTGCCTCTTTTATGGTACCGTTTACTGATACATTGCGTTTTGTATACAATGTTGCTTCGTTTGAATTGGGGAAAGTGCTTTCCTTAAGTTTAGGAGAGGTAAGGTCTACTATTATGTTAAAATTGGAATTGTGTTTAAGTCTTGCATATTCAGCCGGATCAAAATCAGCAGAAGAAGACATTACGTTAAAAGGCAGACCAACCGTTCCTGTTCCTGTCTTTTGATAATTTTTTGAAACTTCTGTTGTAGTTGTTATCTTTCTGGTAGTATCGCTTATATTTCCTACAGCATCTATTGCTCTTACAATAAGAGTATACTTTCCATCCTCAAATTCCGGCTTTGCATAAGAAATATACCAGCCATCAACCTTATCTTCTTCCTTGTAGCCGAGTGCCCGATTTATGGTTTTTCCCATAACTGCATTAGACCAAACGGTAACATCGTTTGCAGTTTTGTACCAGTCTTTTACCAGTCCCCACTCAATTTTTGTTACACCACTGATTTCATTCGGATTTGTAAGTGCACCATCATTATCGTCATTGAAAGTTCCGTAAATATAAACCGTATTTGAAGCATTTATTACACAACCATCAAGATTATACCTAAGCATCATAGAATCAGTACTTTCTTCAACCGATAAAAGAGGAGCTGTTGTATCTTTTTTGTAGGTAAACACTCTTTCCATTACACGCCCGATTCCATCAGTTGCCCTAATTGTGATGTCTGCAACTTTTTTGTTATCGGTTTCCATGTCCCATGTTATTGACCAGGGGCTTGCTACAGTTGTTGCAGGAGTAACAGGAGTTAGACTATAAAAAACAACATCTTGATTGCTTGTATTTTTTGAAATGAATTCAAGTTTTTCTATGTTACATTCATCTGTCGTTTCTCCACTAATATTAAAACTATTTGAAACAAACTGAGCTGACTGCGTTGTAATATTTAATGCAGGTCTAGCATCGTCTATCGCAATATAGTATACGCCTGTTTCAACATAACTGTTAGGAGTTGCAACATCACTTACATAATTAGAATCCGTTACTTTAAAATAAATCTTGTGTCTTCCGTAAGTTAATCCTGCTATATTTTTTACAGCAAGTTTGTATTGAGCCGTTTTTGGCTGCTGACCGGAAATAACAGAACCGATATCTGTCCATGAAGTTTCATCATCAACCTTGATAAAAATTTTGTTCAGCCCATCATCATCCGCAAGAGTAATGAACAACATTCCGCTGGTTTTATCAAAAATATTATTTTCCGTAGCTTGTGTTGCAAGAGAATCTTTTTTTGCAAAACCGGCAATTTCTTTGGAAGCTAAAACTTCAAAATTACTTCCTTCAAATGAAGGTTTATCGGTTCCCTGATCAATCTTATAATTTGCAAATTCACAAGTATCACCGGTAAATTCAGTTACATTACCGGAGCGGTCTTTAGCTGTAATTTTTATATGATCCGACAATTTTGTACCATCAGGAAAAGATGCATTGTCCGTATCAATGCCGTTTAGAACAAGATTAAAAGTACTTGTTGAGTTATCTATAAAGTTATCTGTAGGAACGCCACCTACCATTCGAGATTGCTTTACACCGTTAATAAAATAATTTATTACAGAAATTTGATCGTCATCATCAATTTTTAAGATCGCATTTATTTTTCCGTTTACAAATTTTGCACCACCCCTTTCAACTACGGAAGAAATAGAATCAAACAAAATTACCGGAGCGTTTTTGTCAATTATTAGTTTATGTTCAGCTTCAGATATATTTCCAACACTGTCTTTTACAACAAGCTTTAAATTGTAAGTACCTGAAAATGAAGAAGGCATTTGCCATTGCCAAGCTCCTGTAGCTCTGTTCCAGTTGAATTCGTTTGCACCCGTTCCTGCAACTACTTCAACTTCAGATGAAGAGTCTCCTCGTGTATAAAAAAGTTTTGCTTCTAAAGCCTGTTTACCGGCTGTAATAAGTGCATCATCTGCAATACCTTTTACAAGAGGAGGTTCTTTTACCAGAGCATAATTCACACCTGTATATTTTGCAGGAGAAACAAACCCTGCTCTAGGTTTTCCCAAGTCTACAGAAAACGTGCAAACGCACTCATTATCGCCGGTTTGATTTCCGGCAACGTCCAAAGAACGAACGTAAAGTTTATAAGTTTTTCCTTCACTTAGCAACTCTCCAAGTTCCGTATCAAGTTGAACTTCAAGCTTTGTTTTTAAAGTACTTTCTTTCCAATCTACTTTTGTTACACCGTCAACATCAATTTTGTACTCGGTTTTAGTAATACCGTTTTTATCGTCTATAATTCCTTTTACAAGATATCGTTTTTGCGAAAGTATATCACCGTTTGCAAGGTTATTAAGTTCTATTTTAGGCTTAATCGTATCAATTATAACAATACGTACAATTTCCGTTACAATTCCACCCTTATCAGCCTTTATAGTATACTGCACAACTTCGTCTTGAGAACCGTCCGTTGCATAATTAAAAACTTTTGTATATGTCTTTGTCGATGTTTCATATGGAAGATCTTCACTGTGAATAAGATCGTTATTTTTGAACAATTTTACCGAATCTACAGGTGTTAAATTATCACTTGCAACCGCTCTTCCGGAAAATTTATTTTTTCCCGCAATCTTAGTTTCAGCATTCATGTAGCCACGATAATAAATAGGACTTTCAATTCCTCCAAAAGTAGATTCTGTAAGAATAGGCAATGAGGAACTTACCGCAAAAATTGCTTCATCAAATATCGGAGCTCCACCACTTGCAAGTTCATACTGAACTTTTACTTTCCAGTAGGTACTCTCCCAATCAAAAGCACCTGCAACACTCGGATCCTTTGATCTGATTTCAAAGTTATAAGTTGCCCCTAAAGATGTAAAAGCACCCTGAACCGTATCCCTGATTCCAGGTTCATTGGAACAAGTTATTTTATCTGAATCCACAAAAGCACTAAATATAGGTCTTGAATCTGCACCCAAACCTTCACATTTTTTTACCCAAACCTGAAAATTTCTTGGGCTCGATTCATCACTGGTAGGCAATATCGTTCCAATTACCGAAGAACCCAAACTTAGTTTTTTCTCATTTGTCCAGTTTGTAGCCCTGTCTACATTATGCCACTGAATTTTTTTAGGTTCCGAATTATAAAATCTAAAACACGGATATGCTCTTTCTGTAGCACCGGATTTTGCTATTGCAAAACGTTTTGAAGCAAGATTAGTTGCCGATAAACCGCAGTCAAGAGTTGCGGCTGTTCCCTGATCAAGACTTCCCAATGCATTTATTGAAGGGAATACTGTTCCTACAGGAATCAATCCGTAAATATCACTTTTGTGATAATTATATGTATTTTTATTTACATTTCCGACTGTTACTCCATCTTCAGCTACTGCATAGTAAAAATAAACTCTATCGTTTGTAAGGCAGCTAAGTTCATCTTCGGTAAAAGCTGCAAGAAAAGTATTCGTACCTTCTGCAATTTTACTTACCTTTGTAGCTCCGGTTGAATCTGCAATATAAACGGTTACCTTACTAAGAGTTGTCGCATCGTAAACTTCACCTTTTATTGTTCCTATTCTTGTAAACTCAGGAGTTGCTTCGTAAGTATTTGGAGATGTCAACAAAACCGTAGGAGCCTTGTTATCGATAGTGTAAACAACATCACAACTTGACGCATGTCCTCCGTTGTCATTTGCTGTTATCGTTATACTGTAATCTCCATCCGGAATTCTTGTTCCTGTTAAAGAATTAAGAGAAAGCTTCCATTTTTCTTTGTTTACAGAAGCTTTTTGAGTTGTATAAAGAGTTTTAGTTCCGTTGCTGTTAATCTTAAAAAACTGGACAACAACACTTGTTATAGCAGTTTCGTCCGAACAAGATCCTGTCATTGTAAAAGGTCCACTGATAACAGACTTTGTTATTGGACTTGATACGCTTACAGCGGGAGCAAAAACGTCTACAGCTCCTCCCAATCCGGGCGGACATGAATTAAACAAAAGTGCCACAAAAAAACATACACTTACAAAAAAAACCTTCTTAATAAAATTTACCTTAGCCATATCGACTCCTGCCTTTTTATAGATCTTCATTTAACCTAAAAAACATTAATCCTTGCCCCTACTCCAAACTGATGAACAACCGAAGCAATTGTATTCCCCGCCGATCGTACATCAGTTGGAATAAACCATAACTGATATTCCCAATAAATTGAAAAAGTCCTAAACATTTTCTGTTCCGAAATAGTTATCCTAGGAAATTCCAATTGCCCTATAATAGCTGATAAAACTTGAGCTTTATTGCTCTGTGTCTCTGTAAAAAGACTAAAATTTGCTCCAAGAGCAAGGTTTAAGCTAAGCCATTGCCAATCAGGGCCAAAAATCCATTTAAGCGGCAAATACACTACGTTGGCAAGTATTTTAACTCCAAAAACATTACCACCGTATCGAAATTTTCCGGTATTGTAACCACCCCAATTACACAAAAAGTCATACTGTCCCTGTGTCATCTGACCGAATTGGAATTGCAATTTTACGTTATCTTGAAAAAAAGTAAGTCCCAAACCGACATCATACAGCGTTGCACCAAAAAAGTGCCAATCCAAGTACAAACCTTGAATAAAACTTGGAATTTCGTAATTAGCCTTATCTCCGCTTCTTAACGAAACTTTTACTTTTTTCAAATTAATCGCATCACTTGCAAGTCCGCTAACTGTTAATTTATCATTGTACACAGCTCCCGGAACCGGTTGTATTAAAATAATCTTAGGACCATCTTTATCTATTTGAACGATAGTACGAGCCGTTACAGACTCTCCGTTTTTCATATTTGCTTTTATAACAAGAAAGTGATATCCGTTTGAAAGCATATCGTTTTCAATCCTGTAACGCCACTTTTTGTTTCTTCCAAGATTAATAAAAGTTTTTCCGTTGTCCCAGCTTAACTCCACAAAATCTAAAGATTTTTTTGCAATCTCACTCCGAGTTTCTTTAGGAGTTTTTTTATTTTGAGTAGCCTCAATTTCCGATTCAGATAAAATATAACCGGCAGTTCCCTCTATAAAAGGTCTTCGTTCTGCAAAGTCTCCCATTGAAAAATTATCAATTGTAATCCAAGGACCTACATCTTTATAGGTTATTGAAATTTCATTTGAAAGAACGGTTTTTTTGTCTTTTAAAATTCCCTTTACTTTGAATTTGTGAGTACCGCTTTTTAAATTCTCCGGCGAAAGAGCAAATTTAAAATATCCTGTCGTAGAAAGAGTTGCAGTTTGATTTTCTTCTCCGTCCACATACAAAATAAGACTTTCTACAGGAACTTCAGTAGAAACCAAACCGTACAAGTTAAATTTTCCAAAAAGCGTTTCTCCGTTAAGAGGAGAAAGTAAATCAATTTTAGCTGCGGCAATTTTTTTGTTTAAGAAAATATTTCTTGACGCTCTTGTAACATTCCCTGCAAAGTCTTCGGTCAAAAGCTCAATATTGTAAAATCCGTCCGAAAGCCCACTTAAATCAAATGCCTTTCCTATGATTTCTTCCGGCTCCAAATCGATAACCGCAAGAGAAGGTGGCACCGGCGATTGTTTTGGATCCAAGCCTGCAATATGAGCTTGAATCTTTGCCATTCTCAAATTGTCTGTTGTTTCACCGCTGAAAAAAAGCATTTTTGTAGTTACGCTTCCGTCCATAGGAAGCTCAAGATTAATTTCCGGAGGAGTGTTGTCTATATTTATCAAATTTGAATAAACAGAGTGAATTCCAAATTTATCAAAGACTTTCATAAATACTGCATGAGTTCCATCCGGCAAAACCCTGGTATCAAACTCATAACTCCAGTTTTCCGTTCCTTTACAATCGTTCCATGTTGAACCGTTATTTACCGAAATTTGAACTTTTTCAATTCCGTTTTTATCTTTTGCCCAACCCGTAACGGAAACAACTCCCTTTACAGTTTTGTCATAACTCGGACTGACAATAGCCCCCTTAGGTTCTTCCAAACTGACATTAAATACACGCCTCACAGGATCGCTTTTTACTCCGTTGCGATCTTCTGCATAAACTGTAATAGAATGTTCGTTGTCTGTCAAAGTCTTCAGCTCAATCGGAATATTAAAACTTGTTCCTTCTTCTCCTAGAGGAATATAATCGCCGTTGTCTATTTTGTACCAAATTTTACATGCACCATCGTCGTCAATTACAACACCGCTTATATTAAAATTATCTATTTTTACCTCACCATCTATCGGAACATGAATCTGCGGAACAGGTAAATCGCTTTTTCTGTTTACAGTAAAACGCCACTTTTCCTCGTTAAATTCATTTTTATTCCCTGCCTTATCGATAAAGGTAAACTTCATTTTCTGATCTAAAGGCATATCCGAAGTACCAACTTTTGCCGTTACATAATTCTTAACATCAAGCTTTATGCTTTTGTCATTTTTTGCACTTTTTTCACCGTAAAAAGCCTCCGTTACAGAACCAGGATTGTCTACTTCAAAAAGCAAAACATTTACTCCGTTTATAATATCATCAGGACAAGGTAGAATTACATCGACATCAGGCTCTTTTGTTTTTTTATAAACAACCAGATGTTCAATTGTGGTTTTTCCCGTTTTATCAGTCGCTTTTACATCAATGGAAACATTCCCGTCTTCAATTTCTTCAAGATTAATATTCTGCCAAAATGAACCGCTCCTGTCTGTAGGCAAAATTTTCCAAGTTTCACCGCCGTCAATCGAATACTCCGAAGATAAAACGCCAATATCATCACTGCAATTACCTGAAAGCACAACAGATTTTCTTGTCCACATTTGCAATTTTGGCGAAGTAATTGAAATTACAGGAGCTTTGTCATCGACTACAAAACCTATCGGAGGCGAAGTATACGAAACTCCTTCGGCATCCGTAACGGTAATAGTAAGCGGAT
Source organism: Treponemataceae bacterium (assembly GCA_052173655.1). Taxonomy (GTDB): domain Bacteria; phylum Spirochaetota; class Spirochaetia; order Treponematales; family Treponemataceae; genus RGIG9060. The sequence goes on from JBQMYD010000003.1 coordinate 62,898, forward strand.
CAAAAAAACAAGACTTTGAAGGTGCAAAAATAATTTTTTTACCTTGTGTAGTTACTGTTATCCCATCAACCTTTGTATTGAAAGCAGCTCTTATCGGTGTTTTTAAGTTTGCGTAACCTGTAAAAACAGAACCCTTGTCAAGAACAACACATTTTTGCTCATTTATTGAATTGTACGGCCAATAAACACCTTCTTTGTTTTCAACCTTTTCATACGGTCTAACAACGCTTACAGTTCCCCTGTATTTTCCAACAATTCCGTCCGAAGAAACTACTTCAACTTTTATAAAATTAAAATCAGATTTCATTTCGATAAGAGGAATTTCAACTTCATATTCGCCGGCATCTACGGTTCTTATATCTTTTAAAGTTTTACTCACAGGACTGTCATTCATTCCGAATTTTACAGAAGAAACCCCGCTGGCTGATTTTATTTTCAATTTTAAAGAAGGCAAAGTTTCTCCCTTTGCCAAATTTTCCGGAATAACAACTTCCATGCCACTTGCATATTTTACTTCATTTAGCGAATCAAAATACGCATTTAATGAAGCGGCTGTTTTTGCTGTTGTAGAACATACATAATCTTTTCCGGCAGGATCGGTTACTGTTACCTCTAAATTTACCGTTCCCTCATTTAAAGAGTTTTTCTTTACAACTCCGCAAACAGGATTTTTATAATTTGAAGAATCTTCCCCGTTAATTTTTACCCCTGCCAGTTGCAATTCACCTTTGTAGGCACAAGTATAATAGTAATTTTCTCCCTTTACCCAGCAAAGACTTGGAGATGGCGGCTTTTTGTCAATTTCAGGCGGGGTAATTTTTCTTACAAAAATTCCACCTGCTCCGGTATTTCCAAGATCATCAACAGCCTTAACTTCTATTACAGAAATCCCTTCAACAAAATTTTCGGGTTGCAAGGAAATATTAAAATTACTTTTTCCCTCGCTGATAACATTCCAACTACCCGCATTGTTTCCTTGTAAAATTCTGTATGAAAGTTCAGAAACATTTATAGGATTTCGATCACTTCTGGAACATACCACCGAGCCACTGACACTGACAGGAGCAAAACCGTCAAGAAGTTCACTTCCATTGAAAGAAATTTGAGGCGGTTGAGTTTTTCCCTTTAAAACAAAAGGTTTTGAACGATATTCAACGCCTTTATCGGTTCTTACAACAACACAAACCCTTTCAGACTTACCCTGCTCATTATTGGATTTTATAAAAATTGCATTATTTTCTAATGAAACGGAAGCAAATCTTGTTGCAGGTTCAAAACGAACGGAACTTGCCTTACCTCCAACAAAATATCCTGAAATAGCATTCCCTCCGGATAAATCAGCTATACCGCTTTCATCAACGTAGTTATCTACAAAAACTACTTCCGGTTTTCCACGAGTTTTTGTTAAATCCGTTAAATAAAAGAAAAGATTTTCCTGAACCATTCGGTCCGTATTGTCAATTGCTGTTACATTTAATTCACAAAATCCCCAAGTACAAATTTTAGACGGAATATCTATCTGTATTGCATTTTTAGTTGAATTTGCACTAAGAGTTTTTTCTTCATCACCGCTAAATTTATAAGTTAAAGACTTTATTCCGTTTTTAGCTTCAAGAAGCATTTTTACTACAGCCACAGATTCAGGATTTATTTCCATTCCCGGATCATACTCAACTGCACTTTCACCCTTTGCTTTAATTACGGTAATATTTGAAAATTTAGGTTTTTCACCTGCAATCGAAAATTTTACCGTTTGAACATTTCCTTTTACACCGTTTAAATCCGTTGCCCAAATTTTTAAAACGTGATTCCCTGCGGATAAAAGACCTGTATCTTCCGTGTTGATATTTTTGTAAAATGCACCGTCAGTTTCGATAACATATTCGGTACCGTTATCGATTGTATAATTTACACTGACAACTCCGTCATCATCTACGGCATGTCCCCGTACAAAAACATCCCCGTCATAAAATTTATCATTAACCGGATTTTGCAAAAAAACGGATGCCATATCGGTAGCATTATCGATCAAAATTTTTTGTTTAGCACTTGTCTTGTTTCCTACAAGGTCTACAGCTGTAATTACAAAGTCCTGCTGTTTTACAGGTGAATTCAGCATATCCAATTCTACCGTCCAATACGGATTACCCGGAATTAATTCAATTTCGCCTTTTTCTTTTCCCCAAGTCCAAGTCAAACTTTGTATTCCGACTATATCCTTTACATATCCTGCTACAACAAATTTTCCGTTTACAGCCTCATCCAATTTCGGAGAAACAATTTTTACTTCAGGTAAAGAGTTATCTACAAAAAACAAAAAAGTGGAATACCCTACAGTTCCTTGCTTATCCGCAGTTTTGAACCAACATACGGTTCCTCCGTCTTCCAATTTTTCAGTATCGATAGATAAAGAAAAATTACATACAGTTCCATTTTTGTTAGGATGTGTTTTTATTTCAGAATAATGATCCCCTCCGTCAAGAGAGAACAAAAGTCTATCAATTCCATTACCGTCGCTTACAGTCCCAAAAAGCTTTATCTTACCGCTTACAAGGGAACCTATTTCATAATTTGTAATTTCAAGCTCAGGATGATGCCTGTCAAGATGCCAAATAACAGTTCTGCTTTTTCCAACAACTCCATTTATATCTATACCGTATACAGTAATCTTGTGAGGACCTTCTTCCATGTTTTTGGTATCAAGATAGTATGACCAAAATTCCTTACCTAAAGCCCTTACAGGATTTTCTTTGTTATCGTCAAAAATTATTTCTACATGATCTACAGCATCGTCATCAACACAAGTTCCTGCAATATTTAAGTTACCGGAAACATGCATATTCTGACGAGGATTCGTAATAAAAGCATCGGGAAGATCCGATTTAGGATTAATAACGATATTATGAGGTCCCTCTGTCGTTACGTTTCCGCCGTGATCTTCTGCCGTAACAATAACATTATACTTTCCTGCTCTTTTTTCCGAAACGTCAAAAGTTTCCTTCCAACTTTCAGGATTTTCAACAACACGTTCTTCAATATATTTTTTTGCAAAAAGTCCACTGCAAAAAAACAAAGCAACAGCAAGAAACAATATAAACTTTTTCAATCGTTCAATCATAAAAGGCCAATCCTCCTCCCCGATTATCGGCAAGTTTATCCGATTTGTAAATAGGTAGGGGGGGGGGTGGAGGGAAAATGTAGTCTATATTTCAGAACAATTGGAGATTTTAGAGTTTTTTTTATACATTTAGAAGCAAATTATATAATCGATCAAGATCATCATCAGAAAAATAATCCAACTGAATTATTCCCTTGCTAAGAGTTCCCTTTATGGAAACTTTTGTACCGAATTTTTCTATAAGCTTTTGTTCAAAATCCAATAAATCAGGGTCTTTACTTGAAACCTTTTCAAAATCTGACAGATTTTTTAGGCTAACTTTGGAATGTGCAAAATTACTCGATAAGCCGGCATTATTCATTTCTTGAGCATTTTTCTCTGCATCGCGAACACTCATTCCGGAACCTACAATCCTTGCAAAAAGAATTTGTTGGTCAGAAGAATTATTGACACTTAAAATTGCTCTTGCATGCCCTGCCGTTATTTTTCCATCAGCCAAAGAACGCTGCATATCCTGCGGCAACTTTAAAAGACGTAAAGAGTTTGCCACAGTAGAACGATTTTTACCTACACGTTTCGCAACTTCTTCCTGACTCAAATTAGCCATTTCCATAAGTTTAGAATAAGCAAGGGCTTCTTCTAAAGAATTTAAATCTTCACGTTGGATATTTTCTATAAGAGCTATTTCCAGCATTTTTTGTTGGCTGTAGCTTTTTACAATTGCAGGAATTTTACTTAACCCGGCAATGCGACTTGCCCTTGTACGCCTTTCTCCACCAACAATAAAATAAGTACCATCAGAATTTTCCGTAACAATAATAGGCTCAATTACGCCGTGCTCTTTTATAGAATCAGCCAATTCTGCAAGAGTTTCTTCGTCAAATTCTTTGCGAGGTTGATATGGATTAGGCTTAATTTTATCAAGTTCAATTTCAAAAACCGACTCACCCTGCTCCGTTTTTTTTGAAAACATTTTTGTTCCGTCAACACTTCCTGTTGTAACAGAACCTGAAATTCCAAAATCTTCTTCGCCTATTTTATTCTCGGAAAGTAGAGCATCCAGCCCCTTGCCTAATGCATTTTTAGCCACGCTCAATTACCTCTTCTGCAAGCTGCTTATAGCTTCGAGCTCCAAGACATGCACTGTCATACAAAGAAATAGGCAGCCCATGAGAAGGAGCTTCGGAAAGACGTACATTTCTTGGAATAATCGTAGAAAAAACAGCACCTTTAAAATAAGTTTTTACTTGAGTTACAACATCATTAGCAAGGCGAGTTCTGGAATCGTACATCGTAAAGAAAATTCCGCCTATTTTTAAAGCAGGATTTATACTTTGCTGAACTTTTTTAATAGTTCCCAGCAAAAGAGAAATTCCTTCCATTGCAAAATATTCACATTGCATAGGAATTAAAACCGCATCACTTGCGGCAAGCCCGTTTACTGTAAGAATTCCAAGAGATGGTGGACAATCTATGAGTATGTAGTCATAGCGTTCACGAAGAGGATCCAAAACATTTTTAAGATAGAATTCTCTATCTTTTTGATCCGCAAGTTCTACTGCAGCTCCGGAAAGATCTATGGAAGCAGGAATTGCATCCATGTTTTCTATACAAGTATGCCTAATCGTTTGTTCAGAATTTGCTTGTTCTGCAAGAAATTCATAAATAGTAGGTTTATCTTTTGAAACACCGACACCGCTTGACATATTTCCCTGAGAATCAAAATCAACAAGCAAAACTTTTTTGCCGGTCTGTGCAATATAAGCCCCAATATTTATTACGGAAGTAGTTTTTCCCACTCCGCCTTTTTGATTAACGAATACATATATTTTTGCCATGATGAAAATATATCATTTTTTACTTATAAATGCTACACTTTTGACATGGCTTTAGATATGTTGAATTTTGACCGCGAATTTATTAAAAATACAGTTGAAATCTTGCAAAAAGCAACTCTTTCAAAACCGGTAAATAATTCCAAATTCATAAAAATAAAAATAACAAAAATTATTTATCAAGATGCAAATTCAAGACACAATCAAAATTACAATCTTTCTTTTACTTCCGTTCCGGAATATAGTGTAAAAAAAATGTTTTATATAGAGCAATTTACAAAAAAACAGGCTTTCCAGCAAACTTTATCCTGTAATGAACTTGTTGAATTTTTTATGAACCACATTCCATCATCATTCAAAAATGCTTATTTTGAATGTATTAATGGCAAAGATTGTTTTTTCTACAATATATTGACAAATAAAAAGGGGAAAATCAGTGTTCTAAAAAAAATGTCTTGTAAAATAGAAAAAAAAGAATATATTTGTGCAAATGACAATTCCATTACACCGAATATTTTTTACAGTGCAAACAACTTAAACCGCCAAAAGCAATATATAATCCGTGAAGGAATCCCGGTTCCGTTTTTAATTAAACTTGGAGTTATGAATCAAGAAGGCAAAGTTATAAATAAAAAATATGACAAATTTAAACAAATAAACAGATTTTTAGAATATATAAAAGATATCTTGCCGGAAATTCAAAATACACAAAACAAACCCATTTATATAGTAGATTTTGGATGTGGAAAAAGCTATTTAACTTTTGCAGTTTATCACTATCTAAATAAAATATTAAATCTTCCGGTTGAAATTGTAGGTCTTGATTTAAAAGAAGACGTGATTTTAATGTGTTCCCGTCTTGCAAAAGAATTTGAATATGATAATTTGCACTTTTATTGCAACAGCATTGAAAAGTATTTTGAAAATAACAACCGTCCTACAGACCTTGTAATTTCACTTCATGCATGTGATACTGCAACCGACTATGCCATAGCAAGTGCAATAAAACAGGAAGCTAAAGCTATTTTAAGCGTTCCTTGTTGCCAACATGAGTTGAACCTGAAAATAGGTAAAAAACTTGAAAAAAGCTCAACAGATAAGATAGCTTATGAGCGGCAAATAAGTGCGATCGAAACATTTTTTAAATACGGAATTGCAAGAGAACGTTTTTTAGCTTTGGCAACTGATGTTATGAGATGCGAATTATTGGAAAAAACCGGTTATTCTACACAGCTTTTGGAATTCATCGATATGACTCATACTCCTAAAAATTTACTTATACGAGCCGTGAAAAAAAATAAAAAATTTAACAAAAGTAATGAAAAAAATATTACAGACGGTTATAATGCAATTGCCGATGTGCTTGGAACAAATATAGTTTTGGCAAAAATTTTAGGTATAAATAATTAAAAGGAGTAATAATATGCTTGATATCGAAAAAATAAAACGAGCTATTGAAACACTAAGACCTCAACTTGCTCAAGACGGCGGAGATATAGAATTTATCCGTGCTGAAGAAGACGGGAGAGTTTTTGTAAAATTACACGGAGCCTGCGGATCTTGTCCTATGGCAACAATGACGCTAAAAGAAGGCGTGGAAGTTTTTTTAAAAGAAAATATCCCCGGCGTAACTTCTGTTGAACAAGAATTCTAAAAAAATATTAAATCGAGTTTATCAACTAAAAAAAACTGAGTTAGTAAACTCGATTTAAAATAATCTTATTTCCTTCACTTTCTGCAATTAAAACATCATCTTTGACCAAAACCGTAAATAATTTATGAGAATACCCTGCATGCGGGCAATCTATTCTGATTTTGTCTTTTCCTTCAATTTGCCAACCACCCTCAAACACATCATTTCGTATTACTTTACCGTTCTCTACCTGATATTGTTTTATTGTCATGTCAAAGCCATTAAAATGGTTTGTGTTTTTTTTGTAAAAAGTCCAAGTTTCTTTGTACAGGAAAAAAGGTTCAAAGCTGACTGTGTTTTCCCAGCAAGTTTCCAATAATTTTGTAGAAACAGCACAACCTGCAAAATTAAAAGCAAAAAGAAGATAGCAAAGTGCAATTATCAAAAAATTTCGTAACTTTTTCATATTTTTTCTTCTTATTCATATTTTATAATTACAATTTAAATTATACAAATATATTTTTTATACTGCAAGTCTTAAAAACTTATCACAATTAAAAAAATCATGAAAAAAGAATACTTGCATTTTCCTCAACTTTACTCCGATAATTAATACATGAGAATAGCAAAGTTATATTTTATATTTATTTTAGCATTTCCCGTTTTTATAAATTTTTCACTTCCGATTGCCGCACAAAATTTTCAACCCGATCAACAGGAAAACCTGTTAGAAAACAATTCAGAAAAAAATGTAAAAAAACTTTTGGACTATCCGACTACATATAATATTTTTATAAATATGGGTAGCACAATTCAAATAAATCAGGCTCCTCTTCCTTCCGGAAATATGACGGTTTTTAGTTTTGGAATAGGAGGAAGTATAGGTTTTGCAAAATGGTTTGCTTTTATGCCTCATATACAGTTTTTTGGAAATTATTATTTATGGAACAAAGAAAATGCCTTGCCCTCTCCACCGGAAAACAGGACTGCTTATGTCCCTGCTATTCTACTTGATTTTCCCATGTGTTTTGTATGTCCTGTAGGAAAAACCCAGTTTTCTCTGGGTGCCGGTTTTGTTTTTTATGCCCGTGTAGCATTTTTAACGGATGGAGTACCTCCTGCAGAACAAGATGATGTAAAAAAAATTAATAATTTTTTTTGGTCTAACGGAAGATTTTTTATGCCTTCTTTTCAACTTGCTTGGGATTTTGGGCTAACAAATGACAGCTTTTGCGGAATTTTTGTAAAATACCTTCTACCTATGGGAAGTTGGATCGACAAGAATTCTTTTTCAAAAGCTCAGGAAACCATAATAAGTGCAGGAATTCGCTTTGGCTTTGATATCAAAATAAAAAAAACCGATAAACAGAAAAACGAATTAGCTCCATAATAAATTTTCAAAAACAAAACGACTAAAATCAATTTCTTCAGTTTCAAAAACAAAATTTTCAAGCTCTTTTTCAAGTTGTTTTTTTAATTCACTAAAAACATCTTTTTTTGAAATACAGAGCAAAACTTGCACCTGATCTTTTATGCAATCGTTTGCTTTATCTTGTTCTAATACAGTACATCGGGCATACTCACAACACAAATATGAAATTTTAATTGCAATATCAAAAAAAATAGTATCCATGGAAAAATCTTCAAGTTCGCTTTCTCCATTACTCTCAGGAAGTACTTGGGAAACAAAATATGCAAGCGAACTGTTTATACATGAACGCAAGTAAAAATCCATTTTTTTTAAAGCTTTTTTTTGTGCTTGATCAAATGTTTTTCCACTTGCAGTAAATTCAAGCATTTCAAATAAAACTTGGTTATCATCTTTTAAACTTTCATTTGCACTTTCAGCATTTAAAGCCATAAAAGACATTGAAAACATTAAGAGCGATAAAAAAAAGCAGACTTTCAATGTCTGCCCTTTTATTTTTTTATAGATATTCATTCAAAACGCATCTCCTTTATATCCTCAAATTAATTATATGTAGAAAATTCGTTTTTAGATTCTTTTTATAACTTTATAGAATGATTTTTTACATTATCCAAAATATATTCTTTAAATTCTTCCACACCCATCATCTGCGGTTGTTTCTCAGAATCAGCTCTAAATTTTACATTCACGCTTCCGCTTTCCTGTTCCTTTGAACCGACAACCAAAATATAAGGAGTTTTATTTTCCGTACGTATCTGCTTAATTTTTGAATTAAGATTATCTTCATTTAGATAAGCATTTACACGCAAACCTGCCTGTGAAAGTTCATCCGCAACTTTTTCAGCATAATCTTTAAAATCCAATCCCACAGGAACAACTGCAACCTGCTCAAAAGCAATCCAAGGCGGCATAAGACCTGCAAAATTTTCGATTAAAATACCAAGAAAACGCTCAATAGAGCCCAGTACTGCTCTATGAAGCATTACCGGATGATGTTTTTGATTATCTGAACCGACATAAGTTGCGTCTAAACGTTCTGCACTTGGCAACTGAAAATCTGCCTGAATCGTTCCGCACTGCCATTCACGTCCGAGAGTATCGTAAAGTTTAAACTCAAGTTTAGGCCCATAAAAAGCACCTTCCCCATCTTGTACTTCATACTCAAGCCCCGCTTCTTTGCAGGCATCCGCTAAAGCCTTTTCAGCCCTCTCCCAAGTTGCCAAATCACCAACATGATCTTCAGGCATTGTAGAAAATTTGACTACCAAATTATCAAAGCCAAAATCATGATAACAACTTTTCAAAAGTTTACAAAACTTTGCAACCTCGCCGCTTACTTGCTCTTCAGTACAAATGATATGAGCGTCATCTTGAACAAAACCTCTTACCCTCATAATTCCATGCAAAGTTCCGCTAGGTTCATTTCTTACATCGTGTCCAAATTCAGCAAGACGCAAAGGCAAATCCTTGTAAGAACGAGTTTTCGCTTTAAAAATTTCAATAGCACCCGGACAGTTCATCGGTTTTATAGCAAAAACTCTGTTTTCACTTTCCGTAATGAACATATTTTTTTGGTAATGTCCCCAATGTCCGCTACGTTCCCATAAAGAACGAGGCATAATTGCAGGAGTACAAACTTCTTTATACCCGTCGGCAACAGTCCGCTTTCTCATATAATCTTGAATTGTAACATACATAGACCAGCCATTAGGGTGCCAAAAAATTTGTCCCGGATTTTCAGGGTCTATATGGAATAAATCCATTTGAACGCCAAGTTTTCTATGCTCACGCTTTTCAGCTTCTTCAAGCATTTTTAAATAATCTTTCAGATCGTTAGGTTTTGCAAAACAATAGGCATAAACCCTGGTAAGTTGAGGACGCTGTACATCTCCACGCCAATACGCACCTGCAATTTTTGCCAACTTAAAAGACTGCGCATTTATTTTATCGGTAGAAGGGACATGAGGCCCTCTGCACAAATCCATATATCCATCTTGCTCATACGTAGAAATTACTTCATCTTCCGGCAAGTCTTGAATCAGCTCAATTTTATAAGGCTCATCTTTAAAAATTTCCAAAGCTTGAACCTTTGTAACCTCTTTACGAATAAACTGATGCTTTCCGTTAATAATACGACGCATTTCTTTTTCAATTTCTGCAAAATCATTTTCAGTTATTTTGTGATCTTCTGGAAAATCAAAATCATAGTAAAAACCGTTGTCAATAGCAGGCCCGATTGCAATTTTTGTTCCGGGGAACAAGTTTTTCACAGCTTCTGCCATTACGTGTGCAGCACTATGCCTGATTAAAGATAAATCTTGGGCTTCCTGTTTTTGAATCATAAAAACTTCCTTTTGCAGATATCGTCGGAACTTTATCCGAAATATTTTATATTTTAAGTATACACAAAAAGCATTGTTGAATTCAAGTTTTTTTGCCGATAATCACAATATGGAGATGGATAAAGAATTAAATGGCAAACTTTTTTCCTCATTTAACGAAAAATTAGACTGGTATAATTCCGTAGAATTGAAAAATATCCTTGGAAATTATAGAGAGCTTCATTCAATCGTGTCCAGTTTGATAAAAACATTGATTTCAAAAGGAACCATAATTGAAGATCCGTATAAAATGGACAAAAAAATTACGGATATAGAACCTATCGAAAAAACTCCTTTTAACTCAAATGACAGAGCATCGGTACTCGGAAGGCGTCTTAGCAGCTATGAACTAACGCTGACTTTTATTTCGGACTGTCTTTCATTTACTACAAATGTACTGACGATGGAAAAAATAAAAAAGCTTTTGGAATTCAACAAAAGTTTTGAATGGAATGCTTTTTCAACTTGCACTCAAAATGTAAACACAAGAGAATTGGCTGAAAGTTTAATCTCAATTCGACAGGGTTCCGATCTTTTAGCAATAAACTTGGTAAACAGCACACTTGAAATTTCCGGAAAAACCATTACAAAAATAAATGACGCTCTTAAACTTTTTGGAAATTTTCAGCGTGAAGCATACAAAATGGGTATTCGTAAAGACGTTCTTGAACATCCTAATTTTGATGAAAGTTTTACATCTTCAAAAGAGCTGATGCTTAGTTCTATTGCAAAAATTTACGCTCAATTAAACAAAAAACAGCCTTTTTATAAAGAATTAGTTGAAGAGCTTATCGAAGAAACCATAGGAGAAGATAGAGAGCAACGAATTAATGAAGTTTTTAAAAAGTTCGCTATTGCACAAAAATCCTCCGAAATAAATATGGTAAAAATCAATACCTTTGAAGTCCTTACTGAAGCTTTAAAGATAATGGGAGCACTTGCTCCTCATTTGGAACAAGCGGTTTTCAAACTTGAAGCCAACTCTAAACTTTTAGAAACAACAAAACTGACAAAATGGCAAAAGTTTTTTCTAAAACTAAAAAGAGCATTGGGAATAAAGGAAAAACCGATCACATATAAGGTCGTAGTTACAGATCCTGTAAATCACACAAAAAGAAACGAATATATAAACTTTTCCGAGTTCATTCTAAAACTTGAAAAAAGAATAAAGTACTTTAATGTACTTTCGGCAGAAAAATCTCCTCTTTTTGCAAAAATAGAACAAATGGAAGAGGAACAAGTTTTTGAAATTTTGATAAATCTCTTATCCGAAAGTCAAAAATATCTTCTTTTTCTTGATGCTCTGGATGAATTTTTTAAAAATACAGTCGATTCAAAACATCGCTCCGATGTAAAAGGAATTAAAATGGAAACAACGGGAATACAAAATACCGTTATTAAAGCTAATCAAAAGAGAGCAGAATATATTTCTGTAAGTGAAGAAAAAAAACAGATGGAGAAGCTTGGTATCGTAGAAGATATGTAATTATCAAGCATTTGTACAATTTTTAATTTTTATGGTATAATGGGAACAGTTATGAGTGATATTCAAACGGCGTATAAGTTAAATCAAAAAATAGTTTACCCAAGTCAAGGGGTTGGAACAATTACAGAAATAAAAGAAAAACAGTTTAAAGGCGAGTTGCGTCTTTACTATATCATTTTTCTTGAAGTATCCGGCATGACAATAATGATACCTGTAGATAAGGCTGATGAATTGGGACTTAGGGCCATTGTCAGTGCACAAGAAGCCGAAGCTGCTATTGAAATGATGGGGCAAGACTATGAACCGGTAACAACAGACTGGAAATTACGCTATCAAATGAACCTTGAATTACTTAAAAAAGGAAGTATTACGGATATAGCTTCAATCGTAAGATGCCTTTATCATCGCAGCAAGGTAAAAGAACTGCCGATTCTTGAAAGAAAACTTTACGATTCTGCAAAAAAACTTTTAGAAGATGAAATGGCCTTTTCCTTAGGAAAAACAACAAAAGAGATTGAAGCAATAATTCACGCAAAACTTGAACCTGTCGGTATTCTCCATGCAAAACCTGTGGTCTTAGATGAAGAAGATGACTTAGACAGCGATGATGAAGAATTCATGGAAGAAGACAAACCTGCAGACGACGACAATGAAGAAGATGACTTTGACGAGGATGAAGATTAAAATTTGTAAAAATGAATTATAGTTTAGTAATAGCTGCAAGCGGAAATTCAACAAGAATGAATATAGGTAAAAAAAAAGAATTTTTACCTCTTATTTCTCCTAACTTTCCGAATGAAAAAGCTTCGACCGTACTTTCTTGTGCAGCCGAAGCTTTTTTGTTAACAGCAAAAAAAGAACCTTTGTATAAATTAAAATCCATAGTAGTAGCTTGCAACGAATGTGAACAAGCAAAAACCGCTTTATTCTCAAATTCGAAAATAAAAGAACTTTTGGAAGAAAATAAAACTCAAGTTTATTTTGTGGACGGAGGAAAAACAAGACAACTTTCTGTAAAAAATGCTATGGAAGTTTTAAAAAAAACAAATCCTCCGGAATTTGTTGCAATTCACGATGGTGCAAGACCTTGGGTTGATGAGCGGACAGTTTCAGATTGTCTTGAGGCTGCAAAAAAAAATAAAGCAGCAGCTCCTATTATCGATGTTGTAGATACAATAAAAGAAATTGACAGTGAAAATACGCTTATAAAAAAACACCTAAAAAGAAACGAACTTGGAGCAATCCAAACTCCACAAGTTTTTGATTTTGAACTTTTACTTAAAGCACATAACAAAGCTTTAAAAGACGAACTCAATTTTACAGATGACACGGAACTTTGGGCTCATTATATTGAATATCCGGTATCTTATGTTAGAGGTAATATCGAAAATAAAAAAATTACTTATAAAGACGATGTTGACCTATCCTATAAAAACAAATCCTTTGAGGAGCAAAAATTGATAAAAATCGGATTGGGCTATGATTTACATCCTTTAGTTGCAGGTCGTCCTTTAATATTGGGCGGTGTAGAAATACCGAGTAACTTGGGAGAATACGGACATTCAGATGGTGATGTTCTTTTACATGCACTTTGTGATGCAATTTTAGGTGCTGCAGGAATAGGAGATATAGGGGAATTTTTTCCGCCTTCAGATCCTAAATGGAAAAATGCAGACTCAAAAGAACTTTTAAAACAATGTATGCAAAAAGTAAAAGACGCAGGCTGGAATATCGTAAATATAGACTGCGTAATAAATATAGAATCTCCAAAAATTTTACCTTATCGTAATCAAATAATCCAATCCATCGCATCAATTTTATGTATAGAAAAAACAAATATTTTTGTAAAAGCAAAAACCGGAGAAAAACTCGGAGATATAGGTCAAAAAAAAGCTGTCGCCGTTTGGGCAACAGCCTTACTTCAAAATTAAAAACTTAAAATTAATTACCGGGAGTAGCAAGTATAAGTTCTACCTCTCCAAGAGAAATATGCAAACGATTTGCTATCTGGTTTGGAGTCCAACCTTGTCTTGAAAGTGCTTGGATATTTTCTCTAGTGGAAAGACTTGGAGCTCCACTTTGACTGGAAGAATTTGAAGGAGTAGCCTTTGTTATTTCTCTCAAAGCCCTGATATGTTTTGTAGCTTCGTTATTTACTTCATTTAAACGAGTTTCAGTTCTTGCAAGCCATTCATTACTAGTTTTAAGATCCTTCATTCTATTTTCTGTAGTCGATAAAATTTCATCCAAAGATTCAAGCTTATCTAAAGTAGCTCGTATTCTAGGTGTTTTTTCCATAAGAGCATCAACGTCGTGTTTTAACATTGAAATGTGTTCGGGAAAAGAAGCACTTTCCTTTTCACAAGATTCCAACCTTTTTTCAACTTCACGCAAGGAATCAAATGCCTTGTCTACGCTAATAACAGTCTTGTCGATAATGACATTTTTCCGCTCAAGAATATCATATCTGTCAGAAATTTCATTAAGAGTTTCAAGGAACTTTTGAACTTCAAAATGCAAAGACTGAACATTAGAATTTGTTTCTTCAAGCTCTTTGATTTTTACTTCCATCTTTTCACTTAAATCAAGAAGTTTTTTAAAATCTTTTTCCATTTCGTCTATATGCTGTTTTTCTTTTGCAAATTCCGTTGCTTTTCGGTTTATATCTTCTTCACCTGTGCGTATAAGCTCAAATTGATGTTTTATATCGTCGATTGTAGATTTAAAGCTTTCAATTCGATTTATTTCACCGTGAATTTCATTAATTTTTCCGGTCAATTCATTTGTCAACTGATCCGCTTTGTCAAACACCTGAGTCTGATTGATAAAATTTTTGATTCGCTTATCCATATCGTCCATAAGCTCATACATTTTTGTTCCATCACTTTGAATTTTAAGGATAATCTCTTCCTGTGCAGCTTCATTTTTTTCTTTGATTTCTTGAACAAAAAGCCTTTCTTCCCTAAGTCGTTGCTCTATTTCAGCTCCCTGTTCTCTGATATTTTTTTGAGTTTGCATTAACATTTCGCTGTAATTTGATTTGAACGTTTCCATCATGCTGTTTGAGGTTTCTTCAAATCTCTCAACCGTTTCATGAGTTTTTTGAGAAAGACTTTCTATTTCATCCGATAAATTATTCTTCTCCTCATTTGACTTTTCCATAAAAGAATTAAAATCAATTTCAAAGTAATTTTTTGTCTGTTCTATTTTATCATTTACAGTGGCATCCAGGTTTTCCAGTTTTTGAATAAACAAACCGTTTGCATCATTAAATTGTGAATTGATACGCTCTTTCCATGCTTCAAAATCAGCTCTTAAAGATTCCAAATCATTACCGGTTTTATCTTTGCAAACTTCTACATTATTGGAAATTAAACCGATATTGTTATCGATTTCTTTTTCAAAAAGGGAAACTTGTTTTTTTATTTGCTCGATATATTCCTGATATTCATTTTGAAGATACTCCGAAGCATTTTTTTGTGCATTTATTAACGAACGCTGATAAGATTCTGTAAAACGCTTAATTTCTTCTGAAAATTCCTTACCTTTTGCAGAAAGCAATTCATCATTAGCAGCAAAATCTTTTTGAATTCGAGCAAACTGCTCGCTGACGATCTTTTCCATTGCGTCAATTTTTAAATCAAGCTGCTTAGAATAAGAATCTTCAAGACTTAAACGCTTATCATTATAGGATTTTTTGAATTCCTCAAGACGATTATCAAAATCGGTTTTCCATTCTTCTACGCTAAGATTAAGACTGTTTCGTCTTTTTTCCAAATCTTTGAAAAAGTTTTCTTCAAACTCGTTAAATTTATCGACAACATTATCGTAAGCCTTCTTTTTGAGTTCATTCAGCTCGCCTTCAAGACTTTTCATTTTAAACAAAGTTTCATCCGTGCGAACCCCAAGTTCACTTTGAAAATCTGCATTATGCTTTTGTTGCTGTTTTGTAAATACATCGAATTCTGTTTTTATGCGGTTTTCCACTTCAGACATAGCTTGACGTAAAGAAATTTCCAAAGCATCGATATCTTGAATGGATTTTTCATAACGCTCAAACCTGTAAAGTATATCGGATTTGAAAGTTTCAAATTTGCCGGCAGCTTCATCAAAAACTTTGCTGCTTTCCTTATCATAATTTTCTTCAAATTGCTTGAGAGAATTGTTAGTATTTTCAACAATTTCATTAAATTTTGACTTTGCAGTACTTTCAAATTGCTCGATTTTTAAATACAAATCTTCGCCTGTTTTTACAATCTTTGAATCAAGCTTTTCATTTGTCTGATCGATTTTTTTATTGAAAACCCCGGACGACTGCTCAATCTTGTTGTCAAGATCATCATTGACTTGACTGATTTTATCGTCAAGAATTTGTGCAATTTTTGTTATTTTGTCATTCAAGTCGTTGTTACAAGAATTCAAATCAGCTTCCACTGAACTACCTAACTGCCCAACTTTATCATACAGCGAATTTTCTATCCTATTTATGCTGTCTTGACTATCCTGCTCAAGTTTTGAAATATGACTTTGCATCATTTGAGAAACTTCATCAAACTTATCTGAAAAATGGGTTTTGGAGTTTTCAAATTGATTATGAAAGCTATTATCCGATTCAGTGAATTTTTCGTTAAAATTTTGTACCATTGAGTCGAACTTGTTTGAAAGATCACCTGAAGTATCATCAAATTTTGAATTAAACATTTCCAGCATGTTATCTATTCTTGAATTTAAATCGTTACTCAAATTTTCTTCAGCATCGATGAATTTTGAAGTCAAATCTTGTTTCATAGTTTCAAGATGATTTGATAATTCGTAATTGGCATTTCCGAATTGCAAATTTAGGTCTTTAGACATCCTATCAAGGCGAGAATTAAATTCTGTTTCAGCAGTAACAAACTGATTCTCCAAAGCTGATTCCAGCTCTCCTTGCACTTCATCAAATTTATTTTTTAACTGCTGTTCAATTTGCAAACAATTATTTGAAAACTTACCGGTATATTCTTGCATAAAACCATCAAGACGAGTTGAACAAAGCCCCTGCAAAGAATCAAGTTTTTCATTTGAACCTGTCAACTCTTCCGAAATTTCTTTAGAAAGTCGCAATGTTTCCGAATGTGAAGTTTTTATTTCATCCTGAACAGATGTAAGCTGAACTTTCATTGCATCGTTTATTTGCTCATAACTTGCTTTAAGTGCATTAGAATACTGTGCCATACGATTGTCAGCTTTTTCTTTTAACTGCATAAAACTTGATTGCTCAAAATTTTCGGCTTTTTCTTGAGCATTTGCAAAAGCAGTCTCAAAAGACCGGTTAATTTGTTCAAGAATTTGCTCATTTTTATTTACGGCACTAATTGTAGATTCTTCAATTTCTTTTCGTTTTGAATCAAAATCTGCAAGAATATTCCCTTGTGCAGCATCAAGCATTTTTTCATTATTTTCTGCAAAATTCTTTTCAATTTCCGGAATTCTTTTTTCAAGATGATCAATATATTTTTTGTGATCTTTTAATTTTGAATCAAGTTTACCTATGTAAGACGAATCTTTTTTTATGGCATCCAAATTACTTTCAACGGCAGCAGACATTTCGCTCAGCTCTTGAATCTTGCTTTCGTATTTTTCAAGCTCTTTATTTATTCGTTCTATTACTTTAAATTTATCTTCGATTAGTTTGGATTTTTCGGAAAATTCTTCAAAAATACGCTCCAATCGTAAAACCTCTGCATTGACAAGCTCCGATTGTACTTTAAGTTCGTAAGATTTTGAGTTTAAATTTTCCTGAGATTGATTAAAATATTCTTCAAACTCTTTTTTATATTTTTCGGTAAATTTTTTTAGCTTTTCCAATGAGTTATTTTTCTTGTCGTAAAACTTAAAAAAAACAACAAGAGCCGCACTGAAAACCACTGAAAATATCACAGAGACTGTTACTTGTATCATTTTTCCACCCAAAAAACTATTAGGGCTTTATTTTAACACAATTTCGTTTAATTTGCGATAGTTCTTAAAGCAAATATCAGCATTTTTTGGTCTAATATTAAATATTTTATAAAATCCGGTTTGAATAAACGCCGTTTTCATACCGGACTTGCAAGCTCCTTCTATATCAGCTTTTACACTGTTACCAACATACAAAATTTTATTAAAAGGAACTCCTAAAGCCAGCTGAAGCTGCCCAAAAGCGTAGATTGAAGGTTTTAATGCCCCCACAGCCTCAGAGCCCATTATTACATCACAATATTTTGCAAGCCCCCAAATATCGCCTTTTTGTTCCGGAGGAAAATCTGAAAGAAGCCCTATTTTTAATCCGGCATTTTTACAATTTTTTATAAAATCTTCAACAAAAGGATACGGTTTTATTTTTTTAAAATAAGGTTTCATACCGTCATAAACAATATCATTTATCAGTTTTTTTGCATTTTCCTTTGCCCAAGGCATGTGTTCAGTTAAAAGTCTTGCCTGATATTCGTAAAAATCAGCCAAAGGTGCTGTGCGGTGTAAAACTTTACGAGCTTTGTTATAGCCGGCAAAAAACGAAAAATTGCTAAAAAAATAAGTAGCTATTTTTGAATAAAATTTTGCACTCGAATAGAGAGTTCCGTCAATATCAAATGCTATGGCTTCAATTTCATTAATCATTTATTTTGTCCGATTAAAATTATTTTAGGTAATTAGGCATTGTATCATAAATTACAAAAAGTGTGTAACTTATTTAAAATCATTGATCTTTTATTTTTTGTAAATCGTTCACTTTTTGCAACTGCGGAAAAAATCTTTGACTGGACTGCAGACGAACTAAATTTACAAAAGTATCAGGATTATCTTTTATGAATTCTTCTATTGAAGTTTCCTTGCAATTTTCAAAAACCGAAACATAAAAAACATCGTGTTCATCAAAAAAAGGAAAAAAAGCGGCAGTCCTTGAGTAAAAAATATTTTGAGGAACTTCATCGTCAGTTTCTCGTATAGCCCCAAGATAAAATCTTCCCGGTTCCTTGATTGCAAAAACATAAAACAAAGCCTTTAAACAATCCACCGAATATCCACTGTCTTTTATGTAAAGCGGAACATTTTTTATTCCGGTTTCTGTATATTGGCTTGCAAATGGTTTCGCATCTACTTCACATCCGGAATTTTGGTACGTGTAATTATTTCCTGAAATTACAGAAAGATAAGCCGCCGCTAAATTTCTCGTCCAATCCAATGCAATGTACATATTATATTTATCAGAAAAAGTATCCGCTTTTGAACCGCTCTTTAATTTTACCGTTGCTTTTTTTAAGGGAGCTAATTCAAGATAACTTCCTGTTATGGGCAAAACTAAACCGTCTACAATCCATTTTATAAAACCGAATCCGTCAACAGAAATTCCGCCATTTTTACCTAGTTCTTTCCTTGGCTTTCCGGTGCTTACATAAACAGGACTCCCCTCTCCGTCATAGCAGGCATCTTCAGTGTGAGTAAGTTTTTCCAACTTTTCTTGCAGTACTCCAATCATCTGCAATGAATCTTCATAAAGATAATTTTTTATATCTGTATATTCCCAAGGAATACTCGTTTGTGTAATTCTAACCAAATCTACAAAAGAAATTGAATAAAGCTGATTTATTGTTAAGCCTACAGGCATTGAACGTACCAAACAATAATCATAAAGCATAAAATCCGCATAAATTTTTTGATCTTTATCAGATTTTCTCATTGAAGAATAGGAATTACAATTGAATTCAACAAAAATTCCGGAATCTTGATGAAAATACCAACGAATTCCTGTAGGATTTCCATTTTTTTTATCTCTAAATAAAATCCAACTTCCGGCTAAATCCGAAGGATAAATATCCATCCTGACCGTCTTTTTATTTTTTTCATTGATTATATCAACATCTATTGAACTTTGAGGAGCTACAATCACTGCAAAATTATCTTCCAATTCTTCAAGACGTACTTGAAATTTTTGCCCCAAAGAATTTTCATATGTTTCAGACTCTTGCAGTCTTAAGTGTTTTAGATCCTGAGTAAACCATTTTTTTTCAAGTCCTTCCCTGATCTTAGAAGAGTCCGGAACATTGCGACAATAATAACTTCCCGCAAAAATTCTTACACTGATCAAAAGAAAAAACATTATTGTAAAAATAGCGTATTTTTTCATTTTACCCTTTTTCTTCCAACTCGTCCGGATGTCTTCCCATAGGAGCATTTGCCAGTAAAAGCTTTAATCGATTCAATTGATTTACTTCACTCGAACCCGGGTCGTAGTCTATTGCAGAAATATTTGCATCAGGATATCTGCGTTTTAATTCCTTTATCATTCCTTTACCTGTAACATGATTAGGTAAACAAGCAAAAGGTTGAACACAAGCAATGGAAGGACAGCCTCCCTTTATAAGCTCAACCATTTCTGCGGTAAGAAACCATCCTTCCCCTGTTATATTTCCAAGCTGCACGATATCATCAACACCTTTCATCAATTCGTAAATTGAGGAAGGCGCTTCAAACCTTCGGCTTTTTTTAAGGCACTTTTCAATATACCTTCGATACAAGCCCAAAAGCCAAATAAGGCGACGGGCATTTTTTTTAGTTTTTTCAGGAAAAGCCAATTTTTCATGTCTAAAGATTCCGGTTGAAAAAGAATAAAAGAAAAAATCTGCCAAATCGGGAACAACACATTCAGCACCTTCTCTTTCAATGGTTCCAAAAATATCGTTATTTGCAGTAGGATGAAATTTTACAAGGATTTCTCCAACAACTCCAACACGAGGTTTTTTTGCAGGCAGGAGTTCCAGTTTGTCAAAATCACGAATAATTCCTCTTATGATACGGTGATAGCATATACCGGATATATTTTTCATATTTTTGCAAATAATTCCATTCCATTTTTCATAAAGATGATTGGCACTTCCCGGAACTGCCTCATAAGGTCTTGTACGATACAAAACTCTCATTAAAAGATCTCCGAGCATAACGGACTTCATTGAGCGATCAATAAGCGGAAATGAAATTTTAAAACCCGGATTTTCTTCAAATCCCTGCACGCTCAACGAAATTACCGGAATATGACCCCAGCCTGCATCTTTTAAAGCTCGTCTGATAAAGCCGATATAATTCGTTGCCCTACATCCGCCACCTGTTTGTGTTATCATCAAACTGACATGATTTAAATCATACTTCCCGGATTTCAAAGCGGAAATCATTTGACCTGCAACAAGAATTGAAGGATAACAGGCATCGTTATTTACATATTGAAGTCCCGTATCTACAGCTTTCGTATCAACATCCGGTAAAATAACCAAGTTATAACCTGAACATAAGAAAGCTTGCTGCACCAATCTAAAATGAATTGGAGACATTTGAGGGGCAATTATTGTATGAGTATACCGCATTTCTTTTGTAAACACTTGACGCGGAAAAGCTGCAGTTTTTACTACAGATTGATGTTTATGTTTGTTCCTTTCTTTTACGGCTGCAATCAAAGAACGAACTCTTATACGTACCGCACCTAAATTGGAACCTTCATCAATTTTAATAAGTGTATACATTCTGTTTTTAGAAGCCATAATTTCATCAACCTGATCGGCAGTTACAGCATCCAAACCACAACCAAAACTCGTTAATTGAATCAACTCTATATTGGGCATTTCCGAAACAAAAGCTGCTGCTCTATAAAGCCTGTTATGATAAGTCCATTGATCAATTATTCTAAGAGGCCTTTCAATTGAACCCAAATGAGCAACGCTGTCTTCCGTAAGAACTGCAAGCCCCAAACCATTTATAAGCTCCGGA
Organism: Treponemataceae bacterium; assembly: GCA_052173655.1. Classification (GTDB taxonomy): domain Bacteria; phylum Spirochaetota; class Spirochaetia; order Treponematales; family Treponemataceae; genus RGIG9060. Next base: position 84,557 of record JBQMYD010000003.1, read on the forward strand.
ATTCCATGATTAATTTCAGGATCCAAGTGATATGGACGACCGGAAAGTACAATTCCGTTTCCTCCACGGCGAATTATGGTTTCTATAGCCTCTTCACCTTGAAGTTGAACTTCACGTCTAAACCTTGCCTGTTCAGTCCATGCAACATCTACAGCATTATTTATTTCTTCCTGACTTATATTAAATTTTTCGCCCAGTTCTTCAAAAAGACGCTCTGCAAGTCTTTGTTTGTCATATATCGGCAAAAACGGATTCATAAAACAAATAGAACTGTCCTGCCTTAGCTGTTCTACATTGTTACGTAAAACTTCAGGATAACTCGTAACAATAGGGCAATTATAATGATTTCCTGCACCTGAATCTTCGGTTTGTTCATACGGAGCACAAGGATAAAAGATAAACTTTATTCCGCTTTTTACCAAACTTTCAATATGTCCATGACTTATTTTTCCCGGATAGCAAACGGATTCAGAAGGGATAGTTTCCAAGCCCATTTCGTAAATAGAGCGTGTAGAACGAGGAGAAAGTCTTACTTTAAATCCAAGCTTTGTAAAAAAAGTAAACCACATCGGATAATTTTCATATATGTTAAGGACGCGCGGGATACCCACTTCTCCTCTTGGAGCATCTTCTATTTTTAATGGAACATAACTAAAAAGTCTTTTGTATTTCCATTGAAAAAGATTCGGCATAGGGCCGTTGCTTTTATCGTCGTCAATGCCGGTATTTTCCTTGTTGCTGGCATCAACTATCTTAACATCCCCTTCAAGTTCAGCACCTTTTTCACATCTGTTACCGGTAATAAACTTACGCTGTTCCCCTCCGGAAGAGAATGTATTTATCGTTAAAAGACAGTTATTATTGCATTTTCCACATCGTCTGAGTTCCAAATCAACTTTGAAATTTTCGAGTTCTTCAAGGCTCGCCATTTTTGTTCTGATATTTTTTGAACAAAGTTCAGGTTCACTTTCAGACTCATCTGCAATTTTTGAACATTCTTCCTGCCACTGATCTACTGCAATAAGAGCTGCTCCGTATGCACCCATAAGACCTGCAACATCCGGGCGGAAAACATTTACACCTGATATTTTTTCAAAAGCACGTAAAACAGCATCGTTATTAAAGGTTCCTCCTTGAACAACAACTTTTGTTCCAATTTCCGTAGCCCTTCTAAGTTTTATTACCTTAAAAAGTGCATTTTTAATTACAGAATAAGAAAGCCCCGCACTGATATCTGCAACAGAGGCGCCTTCTTTTTGAGCTTGTTTTACACGGCTGTTCATAAAAACAGTACATCTGCTACCCAAATCAATAGGATATTCAGCAAGCAATGCTTTTTTACTGAATGTTTGCACATCCATTCCAAGAGAACGTGCAAAATTATCAAGAAAACTTCCGCATCCGGAAGAACACGCTTCATTAAGTTGTATTGAAGTAATCGCACCTTCTTTCATTCTAAGACACTTCATGTCCTGTCCGCCGATATCCAAAAGAAATTCAACACCGGGAACAAAAAAATCTGCCGCTCTAAAGTGTGCAATTGTTTCAACCTCTCCGGAATCTACACCTAAAGCCGCCTGAAACAAGGCTTCCCCGTAACCTGTTGCAACGGAACGAGCAATATAAACATCTTCAGGTAATTTCTTATATAAATCTTTTAAAACACGAACGGCAAGATCTACAGGATTTCCGGCATTTACATCATAAAATCTCCACAAAATTCTACCTTGTAAGTCAACTAAAACCGCCTTTGTAGTGGTAGAACCCGAATCCAAACCTAAAAAAACAGGTCCCTTTGCCTGCTCCAAAGAGGCACTTGCAGCTTTTTCTTTTGAATGTCGCTCATGAAATTCTTTAAGTTCTTTTTCGTTTTTAAACAAAGGTTCCAAACGTTGAACCTCTGTCATTTCCGCATCAACTAAAGTTTTTAACCCCTCTCTAAGTTCCGAAACAGTTTTGAAAATTGGATTTTCACCGCATACTTTGCAGCTATGTAAAACATCTGCCGAATAAGCAGCTCCACTTGCCACAAAAAGCTGGGAGTTTTCAGGAACAATAATTGCATCTCCTTCCAACTTTAACGTATTAATGAATCTTTGCCTTAACTGATCAAGAAAGTGTAAAGGTCCCCCAAGAAAAGCCACGTTTCCACGTATCGGTTTACCACACGCCAGTCCGGAAATTGTTTGACTTACTACAGCTTGAAAAATAGAGGCTGCTATATCTTCTCGCCTTGCACCTTCATTAATCAATGGTTGAATATCAGTTTTTGCAAATACCCCGCAACGAGCAGCTATAGGATAAATTGTAGTTGCACCCTCTGCAAGTTTATTAAGACCGGGAGCGTCCGTTTCCAAAAGAGCTGCCATTTGGTCTATAAAAGCACCGGTTCCTCCGGCACAGGTTCCGTTCATCCGCTGTTCTATACCGCCGGTGAAATATGTAATTTTTGCGTCCTCACCACCAAGTTCTATTACAACATCAGTTTGAGGGATAATTTTTTGAACCGCAGTTGTTGCAGCAACAACTTCTTGAATAAAAGGAATATCAAGCCACTGAGAAACCGACAATCCCCCGGATCCTGTAACCTTTACACTTAGGATCTGATTTTCACCGGCTTCACATTTTTCTTGAATAGCATCCAAAGCTCTGCCAACAACTGCCACAATTGTACTGCGGATATCGGCTCTATGACGTTCATATTCACTATAAATCGAGTCGCTATTTTTATCCAAGACAACAACTTTTACCGTAGTTGAACCGACATCAATACCCATCCTAACCGGGATAGTTTGTGCGGCAAAGGCATTCAGTTCTTCTTTATTCATCAATAATCACCTAACAAATTATTTTGAAAATCAGACATTCTGTCGAAGCTACATGGGCTAAATCATATAAGATAGTTATTCAAATGTAAAGTAAGAATTTTAATTCTATTTTAACTGAAATTTTTATTTTAAGCATTATTTTTTTGAGCTTTCTCCCTCACTTTTACCTTATTGTAAAGAACAGAAAAAAATACTAAAGTTATGGGGTGAGTAACGATATAACACAAATTCCGGAGTCTAAAAAAACAAAGTCTTTGGCAAAAGCAGGCTTAAATCTTTCACTGTTGACTTTATGCTCCCGTATACTCGGTCTTGTTAGAGAAATGACAAAGGCAGCGTTTTTAGGTACAAGCGGACTGGCAGATGCATTTGGCGTTGCTTTTATGATTCCTAATTTGTTCCGCAGGCTTTTTGCCGAAAACAGCGTCTCGGTTGCTTTTATTCCTACATTTAAATCAGCCTTAGAAAATGAAAAAAATGCCCTTACACAAGAAGAAAAAAAAGCCGTAAATGAAGATACAAAAAAATTTGTCAATTCAACATTTACTCTTGTTTCTTTTTTGACAGCAATAGTGGTATGTTTGGGAATTATTTTTTCTCCATGGATTGTAAAACTTTTTGCAAACAACGAAAGTGAACAAATTACAATTGAAATGGGTATATTAACCCGAATAATGTTCCCGTATCTTTTTTTTATTTCTATTGCAGCTATTTTTCAAGGAATTTTGAACGGTATAAAGATTTTTGCCCCCTCAGGTTTCACTCCGGTTTTGTTTAATTCAATTGTAATTACAGCTGTATACATTCTGGCTCCTTATACTGCAAATCCGGCCAGGGCAATGGCTTATGGAGTTCTTGCAGGAGGCTTTGTTCAGGCAGCTTTTCAGTTTCCGTTCGTCATAAAAAACGGATGGAGTTTAAAATTTACTTCACTAAAAAGTGCTTTTTCAAATTCAGGAACAAAACAAGTTTTGCGTCTTATAGGACCTACAATCATAGGTATGGCAGCCTATCAGCTTAATGATTTAGTTTCTACAGCAATTGCAGCAAAAACCGGAACGGGAATTGTTTCAAGCCTACAATATTCACTTCGTTTACAAGAGCTTATTCTGGGAATATTTGCAGTTTCTATCGGAACAGTAATTCTACCGGATCTGTCAGGGCTTGCAAAAAATGAAAAATGGGACGAATTTAATCAGATGTTAATTCAGGCTATGAAAATCATAGCCTTGATAACAATTCCCATAACATTTTACTCCTTAATATATGGAGAAAATTTAATTATTTTGGTTTACAAAAGTAAAAATTTTACAGAAAAGTCAGTTTTCAGTACATCGGAAGTTTTTAAATATCACATTGCAGGACTTTTTTTTATAGCCCTTAACAGAATCATATCTCCGGCTTTTTACGCACAAAAAGATGCAAAAACTCCTACAATTGCAGGAATTTGCGGTTTTGGAATAAATATTATCCTGGCATTTATTTTATCTTACCTTATGAAAGGTTCCGGCATAGCTTTAGCTTTAACACTTGCAAGCATTGCAAATACCTTTTTTCTTTTTATTTTCATGAAAAAAAATAAAAATATTTACGTAAACAAAGTTACAAAATCGATAATTTTATATGCACTGAAAATAATCGTTTTTTCGCTGATTTCTGCAACACCGGTATATTTTTTACGCCCCGTTCTTTGTTCTTTTTTTGAAAATCACAATAGAGTTATTTCACAAGGTATTCCTATTATAATAGGAGCATCTCTTTTTGCCGCAATAGGAATAACTGAACTTGCAGTTACAAAAGATTCACTGTTAAAATCAATAATAAAAAAAATAAAACAAAAACTGAAACGGAGCAAATAATGAACGAAAACGATTTTGATAAATTTCTTACAGAATTCATGAAAACAGAAGAAAGTCAAAGACTTTTTAAATTAACCGGCAGCACGGATGATCTATACAGCAAATTAGAAAGAATTTTTGCCGTCCGAAAAGAAATGAAAGATAAAAATATTGATGCAGTAATTTTTCATGACTCGGAAGGACATCGTTCACCTGCAGTAAGATATCTTTCCGGAATGCCAAGTGATGCAATTTTTATTGTTACACAAAATGACACCGTATTATGTCCGTGGGATATAAATATTGCAAACGAAATGGGCATAGCAAAATTTACAATTCCGTTCACAAATTATCAGTGCATTGCAATTGATGCCATAAATTCTATTTTAAAAAAATTAAAGTTACCGGAAAACAGCCGTATCGAAATAGAACCTTTTATTTCGTATCCGGATTTTTTGGAATACGTAGATAAAATTCCTCAATACGACGTTTTATGCAGAAAAGAAGGTATACACGGCTTTGTAGACAAATTACGTCTAACAAAAACTGCGAATGAAATAAAAATTGCAAGAGAAGCTTCAAAAATCACCGATGAAATCATAGAACGCTTAAAAAATGCAATACAAAATGAAGAAATAAAAACAGAACTTGAAGCTGCCCAATTGATTGAAAGAGAATGCAGACAAAGAAATTGCGAGCGTACAAGTTTTGAAACTTTAGCAGCAGGAAGTTCCAGAAGTTGGAGTATTCATGCATTCCCTTCCTATACTGACGCTCCATTCCCCGGCGAAAACGGGTTAGCGATTCTTGATTTTGGAGTTTACTACAAAGGATATTCCACAGACGTTACAATGACGATCGCAAAAGGTAAATTAACTGAAAAACAAGAAAAAATGATTTGTCTTGTACAAGAAGCTTTTGATGAAGCTTTAAAATATTACAAACCGGGAATGCCTATAAGACATTCAGCCATAAAAGTCGATAAAATTTTTTCAAAAGAAAAAATGAAAATGCCTCACTCACTGGGACACGGAATAGGACTTGAAGTTCATGAACAGCCCCGCATAAAAAGCAAACTTGCATTAGAGGAAATTTTTTTACCGGGAATGACAGTAACTTTAGAACCCGGACTTTACGACATAAACGAAGGCGGAGTTCGCCTTGAAAACGATATTCTCATTACTGAAGATGGCAATGAAGTTTTAACCCATTCGTTAATTTTAAGGTTACCGTAGAACTCTATCGTAAATTTCTTTTGTAGTTTCTCCGATTATTTCAGGATAATCTTTTAGATAGCTTGCAACGGTAAAATAGTAAATCTTTCCTACTTCAAGACCGCTTAGTGTTATAGAAGTTTTTTGCCCGCAATCTATAGGAGAATTTCCTTGATCCAAGCCTACACCTATATACGAACCGCTTTTTGTTCCATAATACAATATATAGCCGTACCTATCGTCCATATTGTTATTAGTCCAAAAAACGCTAATCATTCCATCTTTAGTTTCACTATAAATCTTTGACGGAGGAATCGGCAAATCGGGTTCTTCATATTTTATTTCGATCTGAGTTAAAATAGGGCTTTTTTCCAACTCCCCATCTGAATAAAAAAAAGCGGCAATTTGAAAATATCTACCCTCTACTTGTTGCAACGGAATATTGTCTTTTATTTTAACCCAACCGTTTTTTAACTTATCCTCATCAATCATGGAATAAGAAGAATCCGAGCTTCGGATAAAAAATTGCAGATCCGTTTGATTTGGAATTGTTGAAAGCGATTCCACTTTTATAATTTTGCAACCGTTTTTTTCGCTTTTTAAAGGAACACTCACAAAGGAAGGTATATACTTAAATTCTTTATCAGTATCAAGAAAATGCCGAATTTCTTGTGAAATTATAAATTCGTCGATTGAGCCGCTAAAATTCTTACATATTTCAACTTTTGAAGGAGTACCCAAATCAGAAATTAAAAATTGCCCGTAAGAGCTACCGTTGTCAGTTGTATAAACTAAATCTTCTAATTTTCCGTCAAGGTAGTATTCTATCATGCCTTCTTCTTCATCGTAACAAAGATAATGATGAGTCCATTTTTCCGGAAGAATCGTAGACGAACTTTTTACGTAAATATCCTTTCCTTTGCCGTTTACATCACAAAAAATATTAAGAAATTTCCATTCCATTTTTCCGTTCATAAAACCGACATCAAGAGTTTGGTAATCCGAATATTGCATATTATTTTTACTGGAACGCCAGAAAAAAATATTTTCTCCACTTACGCAAACCGAAGGTTTTAACCAAAATTCCATACTAAAAGATCCCGTAGGTCCTGCCTTTCCAAAAATTGACTCTTTATTTCCCATTAGTACGATAAAAGCATCGTTGTGTCGGCTTACACCGGCTTTTGTACCAACAGCAGAATTTGACGAAAAATAAAGATTTTCTTCAATAACGGTATATTTTCCGGTTTCATCGGAAGTTTTGGTTTTTTTTTCATTTTCAAAGGAAAGATAAAGATCTGTTTTTGAATTGACGTTATGGTTTTTTGCAGCAATTTGCCACCCCTGATATCCGTAAAGTCCCTTAGTCATTACAAGTCCATCAGCAGTTGATGTAAATTTTTCCCAACCTTCGTTACCACCAAGCACAAAACTTTTTTCTGTTGCGAAAATTTCAAAAATAGTGAAAACTGATAAAAGCAAAATAAAAGCAAAATTTTTAACTTTCATGAAAAACGATCCTTTAGTATACGAAAAATTACACAAAACGGCTCTCAACGCTCCAAAACTACCGGGAGTTTATCTTTGGCATGACGAAAATGATGATATCATCTATGTAGGAAAAGCAAAAGTACTAAAAAATCGACTTTCAAGCTATTTTTCCGGCAACAAAGACATAAAAACCAAAATTTTAGTTTCAAAAGCATTTCGTATTGAATACATCACCACCGATAATGAGTACGAAGCCCTGATTTTAGAAAATAATCTAATAAAGCAACATTCTCCAAAATACAATATCGATCTGAAAGACGATAAAAGCTATCCGTGCCTATGCATTACCAAAGAAGATTTCCCGCGAATTTTTGCAACACGGCGAATTTTAAAAGACGGCTCAAAATACTTTGGACCATTTCCAAATGCCGGGGCTTTAACAACTTACATTGAAAACTTACATAAACAATATAAATTGCGTCATTGCAAAAAATTCCGTATTAGAAATTCTCCTTGCATGTATTACCATATAGGTCGATGTGCCGCACCATGCTGCAAAAAAATCGACAAACAAACCTACAATCAAATGATCGGAGAAATTTTAAGTTTCCTTGAGGGAAATCCGAGCGAAAAAATAAAAAAATTACAGCAGGAAATGAAAGAAGAGGCAAAGGCTTTGAACTTTGAAAAAGCGGCCAGAATTCGGGACGGAATACAATCCATCCAACTACTTCACTCAAAAAACAGTGTCATGGACTTTAATTTTGATTCCAGAGATTACATAGGTTTTGCAGCAAAAGGTACCATGGTTTCTTTTAGCGTATTAAAAATGCGAGAAGGAAGACTTGTTTTTCATGATTTATACAGAACAAAAAGTATTAACGATGAGTCTGATTTAATGTTAGAATTTTTATTGGCATATTATTCTTCTCAGCAAGTATTCCCACAACAAATTTATTTGCCTTCCGTAACGGAAAACTCCCTTTTTAAAAAATATTCAAATGAAAAATTCGGTTGCTCGCCTGAATTGATAAATATCGATCCACAAGTAGACACAAACAATATAAATAAAATTCAACATAATCATATTTCTGCAATGAAAATGGCATATCAAAATGCCTACGAAGATCTTTTAAGACGAATTAGAGAACATTCCGATATTCCATCTCTTATCGAACTGAAAAAAATAATGAATATGGAAAAATTACCTGTAAGAATAGAAGGCTTTGATATTGCACATATTGCCGGTAAGTTTCCGATTGCAAGCTTAATCAGTTTTTACAACGGAAATCCGGACAAAAAAAATTACAGATATTTTAGATTAAAAACCACAGAAGGAATAATTGACGACTTTGCTTCTATGAGAGAAGCTGCTGCAAGACGCTACACCCGTTTAATAAATGAAAAAAAAGAACTGCCGGATCTGATTTTAATTGACGGAGGAATCGGACAGGTAAATGCTGTTCAAGGAATACTTGATACACTGAATCTAAAAATTCCAATCGTCGGCCTTGCCGAAAAAAATGAAGATATATACTTTCCTAAAAACAATGAACCTTTAAAACTTCCAAAACAAAGCGAAGCTTTAAAGCTTTTACAAAGAATCAGAGATGAGTGCCATCGTTTTGCAACAAGTCGTAATCAAGAATTACGTACAAAAGAAAATACTATAGGAAATTTTACAAAATTAGCTCATGTGGGAAAAAAACGAGCCGCGATTTTGACAGCACATTACGGCACTCTGAAAGCCCTTGTAGATTCGGTTCAGGGAATCGAAATAAATGACAAAGAAAATCCCGGTTCACAAGAATCAAAAACACCGGTAGGATTAAAAGCCCTTGCAGAAACGATTTTTGTTACCGAAGAACAAGCCGCTGAAATATATCAATCCGCACAAATCTTACTAAGCGAAGAAAAAGAAAAATAAGTTTATATTATTTTTATTGTATTTGCTTTCCGTCAGAAAAAGCATTTCCTACAATCTTACCCAACGCAATATATTTATGGTTTATAGAATCATATGTTATTGGGTTTAGTTTTAGAACATCAATTTTTCCTTCCGGAGTAAGCACACTATCATCAACAGAAACGTTTTCAATTGAACCTAAAAGTCTGCAAGTTTTTTCATCATAACTTATAACTTTACATTCTAAAACAAATTTTAACTCATCAAAAACCGGAGCATTTACAAATTCACTTTTTACCGCATGAAAACCGATTTTTTCGATTTTATTAGGATAATCGTTTGCACTTACCATCCCAAGATAATCACATTCGGCAATATGTTCCACATCCGCCATACTTACAGTAAAAGCACCTGTTTTTAAAAAATTTTTAACAGTTTTATGTTCAGCACTAAGACAAATATTGATTTGCTCGGTATCGGCAATTCCTCCCCAAGCTGCATTCATAGCATTAGGAATTCCGTTTTCATCATAAGTTCCTATAATAAAAACAGGCATCGGATAAAGCACAGTTTTTAAACCAAAATTCTTCTTCATAAGAAATCCTCCGTAGAGACAGTTATAAAGCACTCTACAATATTATACAACAGTTATATCATAAATTTATTTAATTTTTTATTGTTTTGAACAAGTTTTTTATGATATTATGAAAATATGGTTATTTCATCAATAGATTTAAAAGACGGAAAAGCAATTCAATTAAAAAACGGCAAAGAGAAAATTCTTGAAGTAAATGATACAGAATCTCTTGTTCAAGAATTTGACAAATACGGCGAAATTGCAGTAATCGATTTGGATGCAGCTTTGGGAAATTCGCAAACGGATGAAAAAGGGTATGTAACTACCGCAAACACTAAAATTTTGCATTCTCTTTTGCAAAAAGGAAACATTCGTGTAGGAGGCGGAATCCGCAGTGCAAAACAAGCAAAACATCTTATTTCTCTGGGAGCAGAAAAGGTAATCATAGGTTCTTCCGCATGGGCTAAAGCCGAAGACAGAGCAAACGGAAAAATCCTTAATACTGAATTTTTGGAAGAGCTTGTACAAACAATCGGAAAACAAAGAATTATAATCGCAGTAGATGCCGTAAACGGCGAAATTGCAATAAAAGGCTGGACAGAAACAGTTGGCATTCCTTTCATTGAGGGTGCAAAAGAAGCTGAAAAATATTGCAGTGAACTTCTTTTCACCTGTATTGAAAAAGAAGGCTGTATGAACGGCACAAATATGGATTATGTACGCAACCTTAGGCAAGCCGTAAAATGTCGATTGGTAGTAGCAGGCGGTATTTCCAGTCTTGAAGAAATCGTAATTTTAGAACAAATGGGCTGTGATGTCCAATTGGGAATGGCATTATACACAGATAAAGTAAACTTAAAAGACAGCTTTATAGAATGTTTGAATTGGCCCAAAGCCGAAAAAGAAACCGGAGGATTAATTCCGGTTATTGCCCAAAGCAATGCAGGACAAGTTTTAATGATGGGATTTGCCGACAAACAGGCTTTTAAAAAAACTTTTGAAACATCAAAACTTACTTTTTGGTCAAGAACAAGAAATACTGTTTGGACTAAAGGAGAAACTTCCGGTAACTTTTTAAAAGTCATGAAACTTAGAGCTGACTGCGACAGAGATACCGTTCTTGCAACAGTTGAACCTCAAGGACCAAGCTGCCATACGGGAAGTTGGACATGTTTTTCTTCAGAGCCGGATGAATCTTCAACTATGGAACGACTTTACTCCGTAATTGCACAACGCTTTAAAAACCCTAAACCGGGCTCTTATACCGCAACTTTGGATGATGAACTTGTCAGAGAAAAAATCAGCGAAGAAGCTGAAGAAGTTTGTACAGCAAAAACCGAAGATGAAGTGGTATGGGAGTGTGCCGATTTACTTTATTTTTTGAATGTTTTAATGTATAAAGAAAACGTAACTTGGCAACAGGTAATGCGGGAACTGGATCGGCGACATAAAAAATAATACACAATCTTATAATTAGGGAAATAATATGCCTATAAAAATAATAAGTGCAAAAAGTGTTTCGCAAGATTTTTTTAAACCTCGTAAGCTGGGTTCCACCGTACATGATCAAGTTCAGTCTTATATTGAACAGGTAAAATCAAACGGCGACAACGCTTTACACGATATAGTAAGCTCTCTTTATAAAAAAGGATTTGAAAAAGCAAACCCTGAATATTACGAAATTTCAAAGCAAGACATACAAAATGCAGCTTTAAAAATGAAATCGGAGAACGCAGAACTTTATTCAGCAATAGAACATTCTTATAAACTTGCTCTTGAATTTGCAAAAAAACAACGACAAAGTTTTTCTGACTTTGAAACAGAATTAGAACCGGGATTAATTACCGGACAAAAAAACATACCCATAGAAAGAGCAGGTCTTTATGTTCCTGCAGGAAGATTTCCACTTATCAGCAGCCTTGTTATGTGTGCAGCCCCTGCAAAAGCGGCCCCATGCAAAGAAACAATTCTTTGCACCCCCGCTTTTACTCATCCAAATAATATATCAAAACCTTATGCCCACGAAGGAATATTAGCAGCCGCATATATTTGCCAAATAGACAAAGTTTTTGCACTGGGAGGTTCACAAGCAATTGCAGCAATGGCTTACGGCACTCAAACAATTCCGCAATGCAATGTAATAGCAGGACCGGGCAACAAATTCGTTACAGAGGCAAAACGCATTGTTTTTGGGGATACCGGCATAGACATTATAGCAGGCCCTACCGAAGCGTTCATAATTGCCGATGAATCTGCAAATCCTAAATGGGTTGCTTCCGATATGCTGGCACAAGCAGAACACGACGTTGATGCACAGGCAGTTCTTGTTACTTTTTCCTATGATTTTGCGGAAAAAGTCAGTGCAGAAATTGAAGAACAACTTTCGGATCTTCCAACAAAAAAAACTGCAAGAACTTCAATAGAAAACAACGGTCTAATTATAGTTGCGAATTCTTTGGAAGAAGCGGCTTTTATAGCAAATAATAAAGCTCCGGAACACCTTGAACTTGCATTCGATTCCGGGACAAAACTGGATAAAATTATTGAATTGACTCACAACTACGGCACCTTATTCATAGGACACGAAGCTGCCGAAGTACTGGGAGATTACGCTGCAGGACTGAATCACATTCTTCCTACAAGCGGAGCTGCAAAATTTACCGGAGGTCTTTCTGTACGAATGTTCTTAAAAACTGTAACAACATTACGAACTGAAAAAATCAACTGTGGTGGCAACACAAGCAAAATCTGTGAAGGACTTGCAAAGTCAATAAAAACTTCATCCATACTGGGAAAAACGGAAGGCTTAATTGCACACTCTCGTGCTGCAGAATTCAGAAACCGAAATTCATAAAAAAGTTTTGCAAAACAAACTAAATTACTGCTGAACGCAGGAATCTTCATTAAAAGTCTGCCTATATAAGCTTTGATAATCTCCGGCATATTTATCATGAAGTTTTTGCAATTCTTCCATTATCCTGTTTACAACTATTATTTTTTTATCACCCTCGTAATCTTCAAGCTCATCAAGAATGTCATTTCTAAATTTTTTACATTCGATAATCGGACTTGCAGAAAGGATAATCGTATCCTCAAAAAATTGATCTTCAAGCATGTCTTTTGACTTTTCAGGATTTATTCTTAGGACATTGCCATTTTCGCTTATCAAAATCATTATATCAAAAAGTCTGAGGTAAGAATCAATTTCTCTAACCCCTTTTTTTGTTTCAGGCACTCCGGGTCTGTACCGAGTTCCTGCAGGAAAAACCAAAATCGGGCGACCGTCTTTTTTTACCCTGTCCATAGCACGCATAGCTGCCATATTTATGCTACGACTTTTTGCTTCTTCTTTTATTCTTTGTTCCGGATCCGAAATTGCAGCAATGGAACGGCTCGGATAAACCACAATCCTTGTAAAAGCTTCAGCCCAAGCACGGACAACAGAACTTTCTTCATTCAATTTCATTCCTGCAATAGCAACCAACTCATCAGCAAGTTGTTTTCCTTTGCTACCGCATTTTCGCTCAAGTAAATAAACTAAAACAGGCAAATCCATGTTACTATAATGTTCCATCATTATAAGCCCGCGTTTTCCACTTTTTATCTGATCAAAAAATTCTTCAATATGTTCTTTTCCCTCAAATCTTGATGAGTCCATTACAAAATCATCACAAATTTTTTCAAGAATCGGTCTTGTGCTCATATTCGCTTCTTGATAAACATTTTCACTATCAATTATTTTTGCAGAATGTCCTAAGTTTTTTAAATCTTGAAATAAATAACCGTACTTTTCCTTTATCGAAATACCTTTCATTTTATGAACATCTCCTATCGGATGCTTTTAGCATTCTGTAGAATATTAAATTAAAATAACTAAAATTTCTATAACTATTCAAATAATCATCACATAAACAGCAAAATTTTATTGAAATTTCTTAAGTTTGTACATTATAATTGGAGGATATGAAGTATAAGACATCTGTTTCTGTTTTGATTTTTTCGTTTCTAGCTCTGGCTCTCATAATATTATCCTTATTTTTTTGGCTCCTTTTTGCAGGTAAACTTTCAAAACGTAGTTGCGGAATTCTACTTCCCTCAGAAGGCGGATACGTGGAAGTATGGACAGAACACTTGCCACAACTTGCACGTAAAATTAACATTCCTGTAGTTACAATATACACGTACAAGGATTACAAAGAACTTGTTTCATATCTTAATCAAAGCGATAAATATAACATTTTATGGGCAGAAGTAATTGTAAGCGGTGAATACAATTTGAAAAATCTTCTGTCAGAGGTTAATACCGTAGAAATGGACAAAGAAATTGAATATTTATATCCTTTGTCATTATACAAAACAATATTTGGATATGCAGATCAATCCAAACCTCATTTTTTACCTTTGAGCTATAATCCGTGGATTATGATGCAGTTAAAAGAACCTAAACAAAAAACTCTTTTTGATATTTCATTGGGAGGAGCTATCGATAGCTCTGCATATGCATTTTTGACATACGTAATGTTTTATAATCAAAGTAAAAAAATAATTTCACAAAGTGAAGCAATAGAAAAAATTTCTTCCATGTCTAATAATAAAGAATTAATCAAAAACTCCAGAAGCTATACTTTTAGAGATGCTTTTATTGCTCTTGAAAATGAAACTGCAAAAAAGACCTTTTTACCGCTAAGTTTTTTCAATTCACTTTCAATTTCACAACGTCAATCGTTAATTCTTTCAGAAATTGCACCTACAATGATTTGCAACGCAACGGTGGCAATTTTTCCGGTAAGAAAAAATGATGATGCAAAAGAAAGGGTGAAAATAGCAAAAGATTTTTTGATGTTGCCGGATATTATGTATTCGATAGCAAATGCACGTGGCTGGATGCCTGCAATGTCAACAACAGTTTCCAGAAGCAGCTATACGGAAGCAATAAAACAGCAAGCTAAAAAAGTCCCGTCCTGCATAATTCCGGATATGCAGTATTCTTCCAAAAACGAAGAAGAAAAACTTATTCAGCAACTGGATATTGCATTACGGTCTTTCCAGTATTAGGTTTAGACCGTAAAATTAATTATTTTGTCAGCTCGGAAACGGAAGTAACAAGTCCTGCCAAATTTTGTATTTCGGACGGAATAATTATTTTTGTAGCTTGCCCGTCGCTTGCTTTTTCAAACGCTTCAAGACTACGCAATTTTAAAGTTGCACCATCAATTTGAACTTCCTTGAGCATTCTAAATCCCTTAGATTTTGCATTTTGAACTTGAAGTATAGCCTCAGCATCTCCCTTTGCTTTTTCAACTACAGCCTGCCTTTGAGCTTCCGCCTGTAAAATAAGAGATTGTTTTTGAGCTTCAGCTTCAAGAATCATAGCTTGCTTTTTTCCCTCAGCTTCAAGAATTGCACTTTGCTTATGCCCCTCTGCAATTAGGATTTGCTCACGCCTTTCACGTTCTGCACGCATTTGTTTTTCCATAGCATCACGAATTGCTTGAGGCGGTTCAATATTTTTTACTTCAACTCTGTTTACCTTTATTCCCCAAGGATCCGTAGCCTCATCAAGAATTACACGCATTTTTGAATTGATAACATCTCGGCTTGTCAACGTTTCATCAAGTTCAAGCTCCCCGATTATATTACGCAGTGTAGTTGCAGTAAGGTTTTCCAAAGCATTCATAGGATTTTCAACACCGTAAGTATACAATTTTGGATCGGTAACCTGACAATACACTACAGTATCGATCTGCATGGTAACGTTGTCCTTTGTGATAACCGGCTGCGGATCAAAATCCCTTACATTTTCTTTTAAAGAAATTTTTTTACGAATTTTATCAATAAACGGAAATTTTACATGAAGACCGACACTCCACGTTTTATTATAACCACCCAGTCTTTCAATTACATATGCTTGCGACTGAGGAACAATCCTGATATTTACGATAATTAAAACTAAAATTATAATAGCAATTGCAATAATAACCCAAACCATATTTTCTCCTATTTTGCCGTATTTTCAACTACAAGAGTGTTCCCCTCAACTGAAACAACCTTGCACATTGTATTAGGTGAAATTTCAATGTTGTCCAAAGTTTTTGCATTCCAAACAACTCCGTTTGAAGATTTTACGGTTCCTTTTTTTAACCTTGAAACTTTTTCAACAACAATGAATTCCTGATTTTGGAAACTCTCGATATTAGTCTTGAATTTTCCGAGCTTAAACTTTTTTGTAGCAAGAGGTCTTGTCAAAATCACAAGGGCCAAAGTTAGAATAACAAAAATCAATACCTGCCATTGAAATCCTAACGACGTTTTTGCAATAAAAATAAGCGGAAACGAAGCTACTGCTGCCCAAATAGTTGTAAGCATCATTGTAGCACCTTCTATAACAAGAAATATTATTACCAACGTAAGCCATATCCAAATATCGTAAATATTCAAAAAAGCTAACATAGCCGCATACATTTCCATTACTCCTTAAACACTACAATGCCATTGTAGCATTGATTCGCTTGATTGGCAATTTATATAGAATTGGAGAGAAAAAAATTTTTTAACTTATATTTTTGCTAACAAAAATAATTTTATACATTGACTTAAAAAAATTTTTCGTGTATCCTTAAAGCACTTTTTGGGCCTATAGCTCAGTTGGTTAGAGCTACGGACTCATAACCCGTTGGTCCTTGGTTCAAGTCCAAGTGGGCCCAAAAGCAAAAGAGTCTCCTTGTTAGGAGACTCTTTTGCTTTTTAAATATCTTATTATAAAATTTACCTAAAAATCAAAAACAAATTTTGGAAAATTCTCCGACAACTTTGCTTTTTTTATTTTAATTTATTGCGGAATTTCTATTTTCTCAGCTTCAATGTAAATTCCATCGGAAAGTTCATTTTGAAATCTTTTTATAACCCCTGAAACTATTATTTCTTCGTTTTCTTTTGGAAAATCTTTTGGATATTTTAAGTTTTCTAACGGAACAAAAGAAATTCCGGCAGGACAGCAACCTGCAGCATCCCAAACAACAAGAGCATAAATTCTTTCTTCTTCAGTTTTTTCAGTATAAAAAAGTCCCTTTATTTTTATACTCATGCCTTCATATTTTTCAGGATAAATTAACATTTCAAAAAATAAACCGGAAAGAACATTGTAATTCATCTGTGTAAAATCCAAAAATTTTTTTTTGGACTGACTAAAAACAGGACACAGGACAAAAATCAAAATAGTGAAAATAAAAAATTTTTTCATATAATTTATACTTTTCTAATTTTTAAAAGTTGAAATTAACTTACAAACTCCAAAACACAAAATATCAACAATAACGATTGTAGAACCTACAGGAGTTCCTGCAATAACTGCTGTAATTATTCCAATAAGAGCACCTAAAACCGATAAAATACATGACAAAATAGTAACGCCCCTAAAACTTTTTAGAACAAGCATTGAAGAAATCGCAGGAAAAATTATTAAAGCGGAAATTAAAAGAGAACCTACAAGATTCATTGCAATCACAATAATTATTGCAACAACAACCGCCATTATAACGTTAAGAAGTTTTGTTTTTGTTCCGCAAGCAAATGCAAAATTTTCATCAAAAGTTATTGCAAAAATTTTGTTATAGAAAAAAACATAAAATAAAATAACTAAACTTGAAAGAACCACGGAAAGGATAACATCAGCTTTTGTAAGCGTTAATATCAAAGTGGAACCAAAAAGCGTACTGCACACATCACCTGAAAGATTTGATGGCGGCGAAAAAATATTCATTATAAAATATCCAAAAGCTAAAGCCCCCACAGAAATCATTGCAACAGAAGCATCCCCTTTTATTTTAGAATTTTCTTTTGCACAAAGAATCAGCACTGCAAAAAAAATTGTTACCGGTAAAATAAACAAAGTTTGATTTGTAAGCTTTAAAACGGAAGCAACAGCCATTGCTCCGAATGCCGTGTGGCTTAATCCGTCACCAATAAAGGAAAAGCGTTTTAGAACAAGAGTTACTCCAAGCAAAGCTGCACACAAAGCGATCATAACTCCGGAAATTAAAGCATATTTTACGAACGAAAACGAAAAATACATTCTTATTGTTTCAATAAAATCCATTATTAAGCCTTCTCCATTTTTTCAAGTTTTAAAACTTTATTTCCATATTTTTTTGCAGATTCAATATCGTGCGAAATTGTAATAATAGTCATTCCGTTTTTATTCAAGTCAAAAAAAAGTTCGTACATTTCCAAAGTAATTTGCGAATCAAAACCTTTTGTAGGTTCGTCCAAAAATAAAAAAGATTTTGCAGCACACAAAGCTCTTGCAAGTAAAACTCGTTGCTGTTGCCCTCCGGAAAGTTCTTTGAAACTGCATTTTTCCAATTCCAAAATTCCAAGTTTTTCCATATTGAGTTCCGCTTTTGCTATATCACTTTTTCGATAAAACGGGAATAACCTCAAATTTTCTTGACATCCTGAAAGCACTATTTCTCGTACAGTTGCAGGAAAAGTTTTTTGTATTTCAGTTTGCTGGGGAAGAAAGCCTACACCATGTTTGTTCCAACTATTTAAATATATAATTTTTCCGCAAAGAGGTTTTATAAAACCCAAGACAGTCTTCATCAAAGTAGTCTTACCGCTACCGTTTTCTCCCAAGATAAAAAAATAATCACCTTGTTCCACACAGAAATTCAAATTTTCCTGAACAACTTTGGAACCGTATCCTATAGAAAGATTTTCGCATTTTAAAAAAGAAATTTTTTCCATGATATATATTTTCCCATTTTATACGACTTTTTCATAATTTTTGCCGGTTTAATAATCCTGCAAAGTTTCAAGATACCATAAGATAAAGAGGTATAAATAAAATGTCAACGTTTATTGAAAATTTCCCAAAAACAAAGTCAGGTTGCAGATCGGTAAAATATTTTTTTTAGATTACACAAAAACAAAAAAGAATCTATCATGCGACAGATCCTTTTTCTTTAGCAGGGGTAGGACTCGAACCTACGGCCTCCGGGTTATGAGCCCGACGAGCTGCCAACTGCTCTACCCTGCGTCGTGAATGAATAGATTGTATATCCAATTACTTTTTTTGTCAAGCTGTAATCTGCACAGCAGTTGCAGTTTTATCGACTTTCCCAAGTTTGGTTTGATAAAGGCAAGGTAATATTAAAAAACCGTGCCCGCATGCAAAGTTTTTAAACGGAATACGTGTGGTGCAAAATCCGCATTGCAGACTTTGCACCACCGCTCTATGCGCTTATAATTATGGAATCGGTTGTTGAGTCCCGCTTGAATCTATATAAGCCATATTCCAGTTTCTATCTTTTGCAGCAATATACGTCGGTAAGGAGGTAAAGGTCATGTTATTTCCTTCATTGTCAGAAGGTTTCTGACTATAAAGTACACACACTCCTTTATCGGATGGTTCTCGCATAGGCAAATAAATGAATATCTGTTTAAAAGCATCTTGGGTAAGATTGTTTATACTGCACTCCAGTACTTTTAAATTGGTGTTGTTATTCATCTGAATAGATGTAAGCTTATTGTTAGTACAATACAGCTCTTGCAAACCGGTTAAGCCTGAAATGTTAAGGCTTGTAAATTTATTGATGCTGCAGTTCAGCTCTTTCAAAGCGGTCAAGCCTGAAAGGTTAAGACCTGTAAGTTCATTGGCGAAACACTCCAGCTTTTGCAAACGAGTTAACCCTGAAACATTAAGGTTTGTAAGTTTATTTGAGGAGCAGTTCAGCTCTTTCAAAGCGGTCAAGCCTGAAAGGTTAAGACCTGTAAGTTCATTGGCGAAACACTCCAGCTCTTTCAAAGCGGTTAAACTTGAGACATCAAGAGTAGTAAGCAAACAGAGTTCGCATTTCAGTTTTTGTAAAAGAGCACAGCCGTCAAATTCAAGTTTAGTAATATTATTTTTTACCCCGAATGTGCCGCTACAATCCAGCTCGGTGATATAGCCGTTTAAGGTTATTGTGGTACCAATTGAAATGAGCGTGGTCTCTGTGCCGTTGCCGCCAATGGTAGACGTATTAGCGCCTGTAACCGTAACAGCAGAGTTATCTGAGGTTACAGCCTTTACTTTGATTGTATTTCCGTTTGACTGAACGCGCAGTATTACCTTGGGACACTGTAAGTATCCGTTAGGGGCTACAATCCACTTCTCGTTGCCTTTCGGTGTTACGGTGAACTTGGCGTATTCCGTGCCGACTGCCGCTCCGTCAAGCACTTGCGTGGTGGACAGGTATTGGTCGTCCGCTATCGTAATACGCGCAACGACAGGTGCAGTTCCGCTCAAAACTTCAGGCAGGCTTATCTTTGCAATATTGCCGCCGCCGTCGTTGTCCAAATACACATCGTTTTTGCCCGCTGCGTTTGCGTCTCCCGCGCTTGACGGAGTAATACATGAGGAGCCTTTCATCGTAAATGTTGCGGTACCGTTTTTGACATATACGCCGCCGCCGTTTTGCGTTGCCGTGTTGCCGATAACCTTTGCGTCGTTCTGCATCGTCAAGGTGCTGCCCTCGTCCACATAAATGCCGCCGCCCATGCCTTCGTCTGTTCCGGTGCCGTCCGCTTTATTTGCGTCTGCTGCATCCGTACCGCCTATGGTACCGCCTGAGATTGTTACGGAAGCTGCCGCAGTTCCGACTTTCCGTGCGTAAATTCCGCCGCCGCCTTCAGATTCATTCCCTTTAACGTCGCAGTTCTTCATATCCAGTGTGCCGCCCTGCAACAGTATGCCGCCTCCGTATCCGTTTTCGTTAGAAGCGTCAGGCTTTCCGCCTTTAAGCGTAAGGTCTTGGAGCGTGAGCGTCTTGCCGCTTGTTACCTTGAAGATGCGGTGCGCCGGTTTGCCGCCTGCGTCTTTGTTTGCGTCAAGTACGGCAGTTGCCGCAGTATCGGCTTTTTTAATCGTCAGGTTCTTGTCGATGACGATTTCGCCTGAGTTATCTGTTGCATTTGTCGCCTTAACTTCGCCGTTTACCGTAATGACAGCTCCGTCTACTGCAAATTCAACCGCTTCTTTAAACTTTTTCCATGCATCGGCAGGTGAAGCAACAGCGTCAATGGCCGCTTCCATTAAGGCGAGTTTTCCTTGTTCATTTACGCTCCACTTCTCGCTGCCTTTCGGCGTTACGCTAAACTTGGTGTACTCCGTGTTAACTTTGCTACCGGTAAGCACCTGCGTGGTGGATAGGTATTTGCTGTTCAGTACCGTAATGCGTGCGGCGATACTGCCTGCAGGAGTAAGTACGTCGTTAACGGTTATCATCTTGTCGCTCGCCAAATACACGTCGTTTTTACCCGGTTTGTTTGCATCACTTAATGCCGACGGGGTTATGCATGAGGTTCCTTTCATTGTAAAACTTGTACCGTTTACATACACACCGCCTCCGGTTTTGTTGTTTACCGCTTCATTGCCGGTAAGGGTACAGTCCGTCATGGTCAGTGTACCTGTTGTGTAAATACCGCCACCGTCACCATATGTTACTTTATTGTTTGTAAGAGTACCACCTGTTATAGTAAGAGTACCTGTTGTGTAAATACCGCCACCGTTACCGTTTACTGTTTCATTGTTTGAAAAATCGCAGTCCTTCATTGTCAATGTACCTGTTGTGTAAATACCGCCGCCTGAGCCGTTGGATTTTGCCTGATTGTAGACAAAGGTACTTCCTTCCACGGTGAGATCACCCATTGCGTAAATACCGCCACCGTCGCTGTAGTTTGCCGTGTTGTGGTCAACGGTGCAGTCCTTCATGATATGAGTGCCCTCTAAGTAAATGTAAATGCCACCGCCTACTCCGGTACTATCATTTACCGTATTGTTCTCCACAATACAGTCCGTCATGCTAAGATTACTTTTTGCGAAAATACCTCCGCCGTTGCCGTATTCTGTTTTATTACCTGTAACGGTACAGTCGGTCATAATAAGGTTACCTTCCGCTAAAATGGCTCCGCCGCCATCGCCTGCTACTGCACCCTCTCCTCCTTTTATCTTAAGGTTATCAAGAGTGAGCGTCCTTCCCTCTGCAACTTTAAATATGCGGTGCCCTGTTGAAGGAGCATCGGCAGGTGCAGATCCCGAATGATTGCCGTTTGCGTTCAGCACGGCAGATGATGCACCGACCGCTCTTTTTATCGTAATGTTTTTGTTTATTTCAATTTCACCGGAATTGTCGGTAGCGTTTGTCGCCTTAATTTCACCGTTTATGGTAATAACTCCGCCGTCTGCTATACCATCTACAGCCTCTTTTAGAGTTTTCCATGTATCCGTAGCACTGTTTATAGCAACTGTAGCAATTCTTTTTACAGTAACTTTATAAGAAAAAACAGTTTCATCTTCCGCCGTTACCGTATAGATATAAACTTTTTCATCCTGAACATCAAAATGTACATTTGTTTCGGTTCCTACAACTTGAGAAACTCCTGCACACTTTACCGTTGCACCGTCCCCGATAGACATTACTTTTAACACAGCATCGGAAACAAAAACTTCCACACTTCCAACATAGGTGTTGGAAGAAGGTGACGAATTGGTAAAGCTTATATTGGTTAAGGATGTACCGGTACCCGACCTAATTGAAAGCTGGAGTGCCTTATCACTTTTGTATGTATGATTCCCGTTTGCATTTGTTGTCGTTGCAGAGCGTAAACCTGCCTTATCAATTGTTGTTACACTTATACTGCGTAAGCCGTTTGCATTCTTTAACGGTACAACAACTCCCTTTGCAAAGTCTTTTACACTGACCGTTTTGCTTGTTTGCCCGCTTGCAACAGGTATATTACGTTTTATCTGTGTTCCGCCTGCACTTACAACACATTCAAGAAGCACTATATCCTGATGAATTGCCTGTGTCGGCAAGTTTATCGTAAAATTATCCGATGCAGAACTGATTCCGGTAGGGGCTAAAGGGCGAGTATTACAATGTATTGTAAATTCCGTTTTTCCAAATTCAACAGGGGTTCCGGCTTTTCTTAATTTTAGAACAACAGGAATATCAGCTCCTTTTGCAAAAAAAGATGAAAAATCGGCAGTATCTTTTAATTCAAACTCAAATGTTACAATTTCTCCCGATGCTGTTTTTATTTTAAACGGTTTAATTGCGTTTACAAAAAAAGCTGAATGAAGTGCATTTGACAAAGTTAATTCCGCATCAAAAGCTATTTTTTGAGGATTTCTTATTTTTGCTGTTGCATGAATTGTTGTACCGCTTGGAACGTATTTTATCTTACCTACAGTAACCTGCTCTGCATAATTGACATCCGTACTGTCAGCTTTTGCAAAGCCTTCTTTTACAAAGGTCTTTATAGGGTAATTCCATTCAGGGGCATTATTACAGGAAAATAATAAAAGGCTTGCAATAAGTGCAAAGGCTATATTTTTCGCATATCTTTGGAATTTATGATTAAAAAAGTTTATAAAAAATCGAATTTTTGTGTTATGCATAAAATTCCTCCATTTATAAAAGAATTCGCAAGGTATCCAAGGCATTTTAGAAAACTATCCAGCATGCCCAATTCTAGTCGCATTTTAACATATTTTTTACAAAAACACAATTTTTTATGACTAAAAATGCAAATTTTTGCTTATAAAAAAAATAACTTGTAATTAAGATTTAAACTTGTAAAACTTATATGAACTTACGAAACCTGACTGCTCGTAGTCAACATTATTTCAAAAATCAAATTCACAATAAAATATTATGTAATACTAATGATTTTCGCAAATTTTTATGATAGACTACAGACAAGGGGTCAATAAAATGAAATCTACAGAATCAGCACAACTTATTGATAAAACTAAAGCAGAACAACTCCCTCTTATTCTTATGGGAATTAAACACAGCGGAAAAACCACGCTTGGAAAAATGCTTGCGTTTGTTATGGACATTCCGTTTATAGATTTGGATGACGAAATAGAAAAGATGCAGGGTATAGGAGTTAGAAAATTTTACGAAACAAAAGGACAACAGGCTTTTTTTAAGGCAGAAGCTTTAGCATGTAAATCAATATTTGAAAATAATTCCGGTTGTTTTATTCTGGCAACAGGAGGCGGAATTTGCGACAATCAAGAAGCCCTTAATTTTATCAGAGGATTTAAAATTTTTCTTGATGTTAGAGAAGAAATCTGTTTTGAACGCATTTTGAAATCTGCAAAAATTTCAGGAAGTTTTCCTGCCTACATAACGGAAAAAAATCCTATTGACGATAATCAAGCCGCACAGATTTTTCATGATTTTTATCTTAAACGGCGTGAAAAATATTTAAAAATCACGAATAAAATACTTGAATTTGAAAAATAATTTAAACTAATGGGAGCTTTTTTTTATTATGGCTTATGAAGTAACTGCGACCCGCCGTAGACCGCAAAAATTTGAAGATTTGGTTGGACAAGAATTTGTTGTTGCAACATTAAAAAATTCCATTCAGTCCGGGAAAATTGCTCATGCATATTTATTCAGCGGACCAAGAGGCTGCGGAAAAACATCCAGTGCCAGAATTCTTGCAAAGGCTCTAAACTGCCAAAACGGCCCGATAGAAACTCCTTGTGAGAACTGTACTTGCTGTAAAGAAATTACAAAAGGTTCATGCATAGACGTAATCGAAATTGACGGAGCATCAAACACAAGCGTAAATGATATACGCCAAATAAAAGACGAAATACTTTTTCCTCCAAACAGCTCCCGTTACAAAATATATATTATTGACGAAGTTCACATGCTTTCTACAAGTGCATTTAATGCTTTGCTTAAAACAATTGAAGAACCGCCGGAGTATGTTATATTTATCTTTGCAACAACCGAACTTCATAAAGTTCCTGCAACAATAAAAAGCCGATGCCAGCAATTCCATTTTAGATTAGGGAATATAGAACAAATAAAAGATTTACTTGAAAAAGCTTGCCAAGACTTGAACATTCAAGCCGATGAGGAAGCTCTTTACTGGATTGCAAGAGAATCTACCGGCAGTTTTAGGGATGCCTATACATTATTTGATCAAGTAGTTGCCTTTAGTGAAAATCAAATTACATATGAAAAAATTAGAGATAAACTGGGACTCGTAGGAACAGAACATCTTAATGAAATTTCCGAATTATGCATTGAAGGAAATTCTATGGCAGCTTTGGAAAAACTCGACCAAATGTTTACAAGAGGAATTTCCATGGAGCAGTTTATTTCAAATTATACCGACTATCTTAGATCTGTTTTGCTGATAAAAAGCGGAATAACAAAAGAATCGCTTTTAGGTCAGAGTATAAGTAGATATTCTCAAAAAGTTTTAGACAGTTGGAATATCACAATGATTGAAAGAGCTCTAAGCCTTTTTTTGAATTTGTACAGGGATATCAGATATTCTTTAAGCCCTAGATATGAAACGGAACTTGCAATAAGCAGAATGTGCTGGCTAACCCAATTTGTAAGCAATAACGAAGTAAAAAATGCATTAGATCAAGCTAAAAATTTGCTTTTAAGCTCAGGATCGCAAGGAGAAACGCCCCCTTTTCAGGACAGCGATAATCTATATGAAAAAAATTCTGCAAAGATTATCGCTGAACAAAAAAATGAGCAGAATTATAATTTTTTTGACACTTCCGGCAAAATTTTTTTAGATAATTCCAACGATAATAATAAAGTAAATAATTCAGCAAACCTCACTTTGGAGCAATTAAAAGAAGAAGCAAAAAAGCAATCATTAAGAACTTGCCCTCTTTTTTTCCCGATTTTTGAACAGAGTGAAAATTGGATTTTTGATAATGATATTATAAAAATTCCGATAGAAAATGCTTTTTTACAAAATCAAATAGATTCAAATGCAGGAGAAATTTCGATATTTCTTTCAAAACTTTGGAAAAAACAAATAAGAGTCCAATCACATTTTATCGTGAATAAAATCGAAAAAGAAGTTTCGGAAGATTATCCGGCAGTTATAAAAAATTTAAAAGAAGCTTTCAGAGGTGAAATTATCAGCGTTTCAGTGTGTACTGAAAATTCAAATACCGGCTCAAACGAGCAAAATAAAAAAAATGAAAATACACAGTCTTCAATAAAATATGAAGACACAGCAGGAGATGAATATGAACTTTGACGGTCTTAATTTTAATCCAATGGATTTATTAAAAAATGCAGGTCAACTAAAGGAAGAATTTGCAAACGCACAAGAAAAACTAAAACAAATTACGTCAACAGGTTCTGCAGGAGGAGGACTTGTAAAAGTTACAATGAACGGAAAATTTGAGATTACGGAATTACATATCGATCCTATTGCGGTTGATCCTCGTGATGTAAAAATGCTCGAAGACATCATTATTGCAGCTGTTCATCAAGCAAACAATAATATTCAAGATGAAATAAAAAATTCCTACGGGCCAATGCTATCCCAATTACTTAACAAATAAGGTAAAAAAAAATGAATGCTCTTGAAGAATTGTCAGAAAGTTTTAGTAGGCTACCCGGAATAGGAAAAAAAAGTGCAATGCGTATTTCAAATTTTTTGCTCAAAAGCGACCAATATTTTATCGAACGTTTTGCAAAACAACTTGTTGAACTCCACAGTCGCATAAAACCTTGTTCCGAGTGCGGTTCTTATACAGAAACAGACCCTTGTCCGATCTGCTCAAATCAATTGAGAGACAGACATATAATTTGTGTTGTAGAACAGCCCCAAGATGTTACCACAATCGAAAATTCCGGTGAATTTAAAGGACTGTTTCATGTTTTAGGAGGATTGATAGCTCCTCTTGAAGGAATAGGCCCCGAACAGCTTTCCATTGGAAAACTTATTGAAAGAATCCAAAAAGAAAAACCAACCGAAGTTATAATAGCAACAAATCCTACATTTGAGGGAGATTCTACTGCAATTTACTTGAACCAAATCCTTAAAAAAACGGGCGTAAAGACCAGTCGCCTTGCATCCGGAATCCCTGTTGGAGGAGATCTTGAATACGCGGACAAACTCACCCTTGCTCGAAGTTTTAGAGGAAGAATGAGTTTTTAACAGGTTCTTTTATTTGTCTAATTTTATAACAGGAATTATAGGCTCCGTCTGTTGCATAACAATCGGAAAGTTTTCTTTTTTCAAAAGATGGCTTTCTCCGTCAACTTGCACCAAAATATCTTCATCATAAAAAATTCGTAATTTATTACCAAAATAATGAAAACTGTAATCGGTTCCGTGATGAGTTCCGTCGTTAAAGGATTCCTTTGTTTTAAGCTTTCTTAATAATTTCATTGTTGGAGTTATACAAACACTTTCTTCTTTCGGTAAGATTTTATGGTTACTGCCATAGGTTCTGTGCCCCGAAATTCCTAAAAGACAAAATTCAAAAGTACCGTCATATACTCCCTTAAGTTCTTCGCCGTCAAAAATTTCAATATGAGCATTTCCTGCCTTATAATATTTATTATAAAAAAGACAAGCTAAATCAACCCAAAGTTTATAAAAATCTCCGGGCAATTTATCTTTCATTCTGTTAGTCATGTGAGTAATAAATGCATCTATTCCGATACTTGCAATATTAAATGAATACCAAGGTGGAATAACATTATCTTTTTTATCCTTGTTCCATTCCCCAAAAACACCGCTTTTTGAACCTTCAACTACAACTTCTACAGCTTTTTGAAGTTCAATATGACTTGGAAAAGTTAAACGTAAAAGACACTCTTCAAAAGTTCTTCCGTCAGAACCGTCATTTCCGGTACCGAACGGAAGTCTTAATACACAATAGCATTTTTCGATAATACTGCGTTTTTCTGCAGACTGTCTTGCATATCTTAATATTCTTGTTTGAACTTCAAGACTGGTTCCGTCTCCACCGGCTGTAATTATAAGCACACGATGTTCAGACTTTTCCCTATCTTTTAATAAAGGTTCCATGTCATTAAGAATTTTCTCAACATATTCCATGCTATGACATGCATATCCTGTTTCAAAAACTGAAATATCAATTGATTTTACAATAGTTGCCGTTTCTCTTGCAGCCTCATAACCTTGCTTTAAAACCTTTAAATTATGCTCTGCAACTTTTAGCTGAGTAAATCCACCGGATTGCGGATTTGAAATAATAAATACGTGCAAAATTTTATCTTTCCATAAACTGCACGATCCGATAATCGGCTCCATATATTTTGCCAATAATGAACTTGATAATTTTTCTACCATTTGTTATGCACCTTTTCTGCAAAACCAAAAAAATCTTTGATTTTTATTTTTGTTCCGTCGTCTAAAACAGCCGTTCCCGAAAACTTTCCGAATACCTGATGTTGATCTGAACACAAAATCTTAAAATCCATGCAGGCTTTTCTGTCAATTATAGGGACAAAATCCATTTCAAAACGTCCATCATTACTTGAAAATTTCCAAGGTTTTGTAAATTCGTAAATTTCTTCCAAATGAACTTTAGCATTAGGAGGATTTTTTAGCCAATCATTTTCATCTTTTTGTTCATCTATCGCATCTTTGCGTGGAATGTCAAAACGGATCCTATCCAGTTTATGAGCTTTTCCGTCATAAAAAAGCATGTTTTCGCTGGCCTTTGTTGTATCTCCAAAACCATAACCTATATTCCAACCAAAACTGTGGCCGTCGACATAGCCCGACGCAGCTCCCCAGTTCCATGTATTTTCATAAGTCCATACGCCTCTTCCCCAATCCAAAAGCCCTAAAGCACTTTCAGGATTAAATTCAATACGCTGTCCATCAAATTCAGCCCATCCTTGAGCTTTCATCCCTATAATTTTTTGGTTGTAATAAAAAGCTTTTTTGTCCTGAGCATAAGGAGTTGAAATTACCATAGAATCTTCAGGTTCATCCGTTAATTTTATATCACAAATAAACCTTTTTCCGTCTTTAAAATTATTAAAATTGCATTTTAAGTGTCGGTTTGCAGAATAGTCAAATTTATTTTTATCATTCTCACGATTTTGTATGCAAGGTTCAGTTTCAAAAGAAAAGTCGCATCTTTTATTTGAAAAACTGCAAATACCATCTTTACTTTGAACAGGAAGTCTCATTTTCCCTAACGGCATAAAAGTTGCAATGCTGTTTGTATGCTCGGCAGGCTTGGTAAAATCCAGCCAACTTGCAGAAACCAATCCCATATAACCGTTATCCGCTATAGTTAAAGCTATTCCATATTTTCCGTCAGTAACAAGATAATAATCCCATTCTTTAATATTTATCTTGCTTTTTCCAATACATTCGCGATTATATACTTGCAGCATCTTTTTTGAAAAGCCGGCTTCCCTAAGTGTACCGTCAGAGTTCAATAAATTTCCGGTTGAAAAAATTTCATGCTGTTTCGTTGTTTTCATGCATATAGTGTAAATCAAAATTTTTGCACTGTCAAAAGTTTCAGAAAAAAATTTTAATTCACGCCCCCTCCCCCTTTGCACCCTAAACAATTATCGTGTAGAATGAAGCCATGAAAATATGGCATCAAATGAATCGTTTACAGCAATCATGCTTACAAAACGGCCCTCTGTGTATCGGTTTGGACACATCACCCGATTATATTCCTTGCAATATTCTTGAACAATTTGAAAATCCTGCTCAGGCAGTTCTTGCTTACAACAAAGATTTAATAAAAGCCTGCAAACCATATATAGGATGTGCAAAAGTTCAAATAGCATATTACGAAGCAATGGGACTTGAAGGATTAAAAGTTTATGTTGAAACTTTAAAAATTTTAAAAAATGAAGATATCCCGGTTATTTCAGACATAAAACGTGGCGACATTGCAGACACTGCCGAAGCCTATGCAAAAGCACATTTTTCCGGTGATTTTGAAACGGATATCATTACGGTAAATCCTTACATGGGCTTTGATACCTTAATTCCTTTTACACGCTATTGCACACCTGAACACCGCAAGGGGATTTTCGTTCTTTTACGTACTTCAAATCCGGGTATGAAAGACATTGAAAACCTTGATATCGCACAAGATTCCAACACCGAACAATATAAAAACGAATTTCCAAGTTTTTCAGAAAAAAATAAAGATATCCTGCATTCAATAAATAATGCAAATAAAGTTTTTCACAGAGTCGGAAAAGAAATTTCCCGCATTGCACAAGACTTTTCAAAACAATATGGGTACGATAAAAATCTGATTTGCTCTCCGGTAGGTGCTGTTGTAGGTTGTACTGAAGAAGAAAATGCAAAAGAACTACGCAATATGTATCCTGATATTTTCTTTTTGATTCCCGGATATGGAGCACAAGGAGGAAAAGCCGGAATTGCAGGAACATTATTGACCAAAGCAGGAGGAGCAGTAAACTCAAGCAGAGGAATTCTTTGTGCATGGAAAAACGATCCTTTTCTTGCAGACAAAATTTATGAAGAAAAGTCCACCGAAAAAGATTGTAAAAAATATCGAACAAAACTTTCGCTTGACGATATCGTAGAAAGTGGCTGCAAAACCGCAAAAAACTGTAAAAAAGAACTGCTTGAAGCTAAAAAAAATTATGAAACTCAGGAATAGTTATGAGTAAAGATTGTCATGGAAATTCGTATCCGGTTTTTACGCAAGGGAAAGTAACTTTTTGTCAAACACTTTCTCATGCAAAACCTGCCGGAAGTGTTTTTCTGCTAAAAATACAAATTCCAAATTTTAAATACAATAAAATTCTTGCCGGACAATTTTTTATGTTGTCAACCGTAAACGGCTCCGTACTTTTGAGCAGACCGATAAGCATTTATCAGGTAAAATCTTTTAAAAACGAGAAAGAAGCGGATTCCCTTGAAGTTCAATTTTTAATTTTACAAAAAGGTCAGGGAACAAAGGAACTTTGTAGTACAAAAGAAGATTCCTTTGTAAATCTTTTAGGACCTTTGGGAAACGGTTTTCCACCACCTAAAAAAGATCAAAAAATTGCGATAGTAGGAGGCGGAATAGGAATTGCACCTGTTGCAGGATTTGCATCCGTTCTAGGAGAACATTCGTATGATTTTTACGCAAGTTTTAAAAGCGGAACATACGGTTTGGAAAACATAAATTCCTCTGCACTAGTCGTAACAACAGAAGACGGCAGTGTAGGAAAAAAGGGAATGCTCAACGAAGTTTTTACCACAAAAACTTTACGTGATAAGAAATACGATGTAGTTTATGCATGTGGCCCCATTCCGATGCTGAAATATATTCAAAGCATATGCAAAGAAGCTTCAATAAAATGTTATCTTAGTGTAGAAAGCAAAATGGCTTGCGGAGTTGGAGCTTGTCTTGGTTGCACAATAGCAACAACTGAAGGAAATCGTCGCTGTTGTAAGGACGGTCCCGTATTTGAAGGCGAAAAATTGCTATTTACAGAATCACAAAAAATTTGCGAAAAATCCGTTCAAAACGAAAACACAGCAAAAACTGATAAACCGGAAAATGAAAATTCTCCCGGCGAAAATCAAAAAAAACAGAATTGCTCACTTAAAACTTTTGAAATTTCGGCAAAAAACGACACCCTCCCGGATTTAAGCGTTAATATTGCAGGTGTTCATTTTAAAAATCCGGTTATCGCTGCAAGTGGAACGTTCGGTTTTGGAGAAGAATATAAAACGATATTCGATGTAAACCGTTTAGGCGGAATTTGCTCAAAAGGCTTGACTCTTGAAGCAAAATCAGGGAACACGGGAACACGTCTTTGGGAAACACCGGCAGGACTGATTAATTCCATAGGTCTTGAAAATCCCGGAATACAATCCTTTATAGAAGAAAAACTACCTGAAATGAAAAAATTAAAACCGGTATGTATTGCAAATTTAAGCGGACATTCACTTGAAACTTATACACAAGGAGCTAAACTTTTAAACACAACCGATGTAGATATCATTGAACTTAATATTTCCTGCCCCAACGTAAAAAAAGGTGGAATGGGATTCGGAATGGATACTGTTACTGCAAAAGAAGTAACAAAAGCTGTAAAAACTTTCACGGAAAAACCTCTTATTGTAAAACTAACACCGAACGCACCAAGTGTAATCGATGTTGCACTTGCTGTTATAGAAGCCGGATGCAATGGAATAAGCCTTTGTAATACTTTTCAGGCAATGGCAATTGATGTTGAAAAAGAAGATTTTGTTTTTGACAATAAAACAGCAGGCTTGGCAGGCCCTGCAATAAAACCGATCGCATTACGTATAGTTTATGATGTTTGCAAAGCAATCCGCAGTCTTCCTAAAAATCTTCAAGTTCCGGTAGTAGGAATTGGAGGAATTTCAAATTGGCAAGATGCTGTCGAATTCATCATGGCAGGGGCCACAGCAATTCAAGTTGGAACGGCAACATTTTCAAATCCGAATTGCATGATAGAGATTATTGAAGG
The DNA here is from genome assembly GCA_052173655.1 of Treponemataceae bacterium. Classification (GTDB taxonomy): domain Bacteria; phylum Spirochaetota; class Spirochaetia; order Treponematales; family Treponemataceae; genus RGIG9060. The sequence continues at coordinate 116,715 of JBQMYD010000003.1, forward strand.
AATAAAATCTTGGATGACAAGAAAAGGTTATGATAAAATCAGTGATTTTTGTGGAAAAATGTTATAAAAAACATTAGAATGTACACATGCTTTTTCGTAGACTTAACTTGGTAGCGATTTTCTTATTTATAATATTGTTACCTGCTTTTTCTTTATCGGAAGAAAACTTTTTTGAAAATGGAAAAGTAAAAATTGAAACTCCAATTTTGCGTAATTTTGAAGAAAACGAATTTTCTTTAGGATTAGATTACATGTTTTATTTGGAATTAGCAAAATATAACAATAAAACATTTTCAAATCTTGCACACGGTTTTGCACTTAATTTTGAGTACCGCCTTTATTTTCACGTTTCAGCAATATCATATTTAGGCTTGGGTTTCAACCTCGATATTGGACTTCCTTTTGCAATAAATACAAATATGAACGGGCAAAAAAATATTTTGCTCCCAACAAATTGTCAACTAAAAGCTCTTGTAACAGACTATTCAATAGGTTTTGCTTCAAAACATTTGTGTGAACAAAATTTTTGGTTTGAATGGTATGCAGGATTAAAAATCGGAGTTTTTTCGGCAGAGTACAAACAGCAAAAACAAATAACTGAAACTAAAATTTTCAATATGACAACAGGAATTCAAGGCGAATTTCAGTTCACTTATTATTTTGCAAACCGGATAGGAATTTCCGGGGGAATTCGCTTAGATTATGATTTTTTTTCTCTTGCAGCGGCAAAAATGCCTGAAAGTTACTCTTATCTTCAAATTTTTGATATAAAACCTTTTATCCTAGCCAAATTTAAGATATAAACTTCATATTTTACGAAAATATAAACTTTTTTTTTAGAATTCCGATATATAAAGCATGAAACGATCAGAGATTCCTGCTATCTTTATTGGCAGTTTGTTATTAATACTAGCCGCTTTTTTTACAGATTCCATACTAGTGCAATTTTTTGGACTGGGAATTAATCCTCACACTTTTGTTATTTTTCACATTGGTGAAATTTTATCCGTTGTTTACGGATTTTCCTCCATTCTAATTCCAATTTTTTTGTTTATTTCGGCAATCGTTTTTTTTCTGCCTAATTTTAACGAAAAAAAAGCTGTTATTTTAGGAAGCTCTCTATTCCCATTTTTTACCTGTGTAGTTACAGAAAAAATTTTACAAAAAATTCTTCCAAATTCAACGGAACCTGTTTTTATTCTAAAAATCTGTGCAGGAATTTTATTAAGCACTTTATTAATTGCAATAGAATATTTGTGTATAATTATAATTTTTGATTCCGTAAAAAATATTAAATTAAAAAAAAATAAAGCAGAAAATAACAAAATTTTAGAGCCGAACAATTCTTTGCAAACCGAACAACCTTTAGAAACGAAAAATTCGGAAAAAGAAGAAATTACAGAAGTCGAAAAATCATCAGAAACGGAAAAAAATGATGAATTGCAAAATTCTATTCCGACAAAAAAAAACACTGAACAGCCAACCGGTGAAGACCCTAAAATATTTTCTGAATCGAAAGCTGAAATTATAAAAAATCCTCAAAGTATATTTGATATCCAAGACAATAAAAATCCTACAACACCTTTTGCTTCTGCACTTGAAAAAATTAAAGAAGTCGAAGAAAAATCGGAATATCCGGTTAGCAATATTGATGAAAAAAAAATTGAAACCAAAACCAACTATGACAGCGGCTCTGACCCCATAAGGGTTACATTCAGCAAAGAAGAATTTGAAGCACTTACAGAAGGACTTGAAAGCGATATTTCTATGGAAAATGAAAGTGAATCAAAATTTCTTGAAAATCCTTTTGCAGAAGATGATGAGGACAAAGACAAAGATTTTGAGCAAAAGAGTGAGTCCCAATCGTTTATGCCGAGTTCCACATCTTTTATTCCGACATCAAAATCCACATCTTCAGGTTCAACATCCGAAAATTTTGAAAAAATTGAACAGAAAAATTCGACTTTAGAACCTAGACCTTTAAAATATGACAAACATTTAGGAGAAGAAAATTTTATAAATTCGGATGAAACCGAACAGAAAAAAATGAATGAAGAAATTCCTCTTATGAAAGTTCAGCTCGGAGAAAACGAAGATGAAGACGAGAATGAGGAAAATGAGTTTACTACAAATTTTGATGAAGACTCCGACAATTTTGATTTAAAAAGCGATGAAGACAGCACCCCAACGAATACCATTATGGATCCTCTTTTTGTATGCGATAATGTTGAAGAAAGTTTAGAAAAAAAAGATTCTGATAATGAAAATACGGAAAAAAAAACTGAAAATACTGAAGACAAAGAATTTTTTTTTGAAAACGATGACGACTATGATGATATAGACGAAAGTTTTGATTCTTCAGATAGTTTTGAAAAAAAACAAAGTTTCCTTGAAGATGAAACCGAATATGATTGTACACAATCCGATTGCACACAAAACAAAGCAGGTTCTGTAAATTCAATTCCAAATTCTGCAAATTCAATTTCAAAAAGTTGGAGAGGAAAAAACTATTTTGTTCCATCAGACAAACTTTTAACAGAATACCCTAACGGAGAATATTGGATCATCGATGAAGAAACAAAAAAGCAATCTTTAAAACTAAAAGAAATTCTTAGTCAGTTTAAAATAGATGCAGAAGTAACAGGAATAAAAAAAGGACCTGTAATTACAATGTTTGAATTAGTACCTGCACCCGGCGTAAAACTTAGTAAAATAGTAGCACTGTCAGATAATATTGCATTGGGACTTGCTGCAAGCAGTGTAAGAATCGTAGCCCCTATTCCCGGCAAAAGTGCAGTCGGCATTGAAATTCCGAACAAAGAACGGGCAATCGTAAGTTTTAAAGAACTCATTGATACGGAAAGTTCAGCTTTTAAAAAAATGTCAATACCGGTTGTTTTGGGCAAAGATATCACAGGAGGTGCTCAGCTTTTAGACATTGCAAAAACACCGCACCTTTTAATCGCAGGTTCTACAGGCTCAGGAAAATCCGTTTGCGTAAATTCTCTGATTCTTTCGATTTTATATAAACGCTCACCTCAAGAAGTAAAATTAATTTTAATTGATCCAAAAGTTGTAGAACTAAAGCTTTATAACGATATTCCACATCTTTTAACCCCGGTAATTACAGAACCAAAAAGAGCATTTCAATCTCTTCAATACTGTCTTTGCGAAATGGAACGTCGCTATGCATGTCTTGACGGAATGGGAGTTCGCGATATTTCCAGTTACAACCGAAGAATTATAGAACGTAACATTGCTACTGAAAAACTCCCACATATTGTAGTTGTAATAGATGAATTTGCCGATCTTATGGCAACAACAGGCAAAGAACTTGAAAGCACAATTGCAAGACTTGCTGCAATGAGCCGTGCAGTTGGCATACATCTTGTTCTTGCAACACAAAGACCTTCTATAGATGTAATTACCGGACTTATCAAGGCAAATATTCCAAGTAGAATCGCATTTATGGTAGCAAGCAAAATGGACAGCCGAATCATTATAGATCAGGTAGGAGCAGATAAACTACTGGGAAAAGGCGACATGCTTTACGTAAATTCAACCGACCCTTTTCCGATAAGAATTCAAGGAACTTATGTCAGCGATAATGATGTTGAAAATGTAGTTGAATATGTAAAACAATACGGAGAACCGGAGTACATAGATGAAGAAATCTTTGTTGACGATGATGATGATTTTGAAAATTCAGACAGTTTGTTTACAGCAGAAGGAGAAGACCCTCTGTATAATCAAGCCCTTGAAATTGTAATTCAATCCGGAAAAGCAAGTGCATCCTACTTACAGCGAAGACTGAAAATAGGATACAACAGAGCCGCAAGGCTTATAGAAGACATGGAACAAAGAGGTATCGTAGGGCCTGCAAACGGTAGCAAGGCTAGAGAGATAATCCATATTCCATGATTAATTCTATATTTTTAATTTTCGTATTACACTCTCAAAACGAGCTTTATCAAAAATAACAGGAACAGGATACAACGGATTTGCTTCTCTATCAGCCCATGTTGCCATTTTTGGAATATCCTGATCTTGAATTTCGGAAAATCCCTTAGGAATATCCATAGACTCATTCATTTTGTAGATTGCATTGATAAATGCATCTGCCTTTGATTTTTCATCCTTTTCAGAACAAATACCTATTAAATCTGCCATACATGCAAGATCTTTATCTATTTTAGGGCGGTATTCTTCAAGAACTTTAGGAAGAATTACAGCATTAGCAAGTCCATGTTGAATATGATAAAGACCTCCCAAAGTGTGTGCAATTGCATGCACATTACCTACACAACTTGTAGTAAAAGCAAGGCCTGCCTGATAAGAAGCTTCAAGCATTTTTTGACGAGCTTCAATATTGCTTCCATCATCGTAAGCCTTTTTTAGATATGAAAAAATATTTTTTATAGCAAATTCACTTTGACTTTTTGTATTTTTTTTGTAGTACATCTTGTTCAGGTATGCCTCAACTGCATGTGTAAGAGCGTCCATTCCGGTATAGGCAGTAAGTTTTTGAGGAAGAGAAACAGTCAAAACAGAATCTAAAACCGCCATTGAAGGAAGTAAAACAGGGTCATTTACAGCATATTTTCTTCCGATTGAATCATCAGTTACAACAGCAGCAACGGTACACTCAGAACCGGTTCCGGCAGTTGTAGGAACCGCAATAAAATAAGGGATTTTTTTGTTTACTTTCATAATTCCACCAAGATCTTTTAAATCTTTTCCGGGTTTTACTGTTAAAGCACACATTGCCTTTGCAGCATCTATATTAGAACCTCCGCCTACAGCAACACAACAATCACACTTGTTTTCCATAAAAATTTTTGACATTTGAGTAATTTGACTTACTGTAGGATCAGGTTTTACTTCGTTAAAGATTGTATACTGAACAAAATTTTCTTTTAATTTTTTTTCAAACTCAATAAAAAAATCCGTTTTAGAAACTCTTGCTCCACTAACTATCATAGGATTTTTTAAACCTTTATTTTTTATCACTAAAGGCAATTCTTGAAACTTATCTTTACCTATCAAAGTTTCCTGCTTATTTTCTTTTAGAAGTTTTATTATAATTGCGAAAACTCCCTGAAAAATTCTACATCCCATTTTTTTTACACTCATTTTTTTCTCCGTATGTTTTTATATATTATTTTAATAATTTTAATTTTTTAAAGCATAGAATATTACAGAAGCAGCCTGAGCTACATTCAAACTATCCAATCCATCTATATTTTCCCCTCTTGGAATAGAAACAAGATAGTCGCAGTTTTCTTTTACCTCACGGGAAATACCCGATTCTTCGTTTCCTAAAACAATAACAAAAGATTTTCCGTTGGCATTTTTTATAATTTCTTTCATTTTGCCTACAGGTGTTTTACTTTTTACATCAGTACCGAAACGAATCATTTTATCTTTCATAAGGGCAAGAAATGAAGCTGAAGAATCTACCGTAAAAACATTTACACTTTCCATTCCACCTTGAGCAACTCTATAAGTACTCGTGGTTATTGAAGACTGAGCTTCATCTTTGGGAATGATAATATTTTTTATACCAAAAAATGCTGCACTCCTGGCAATCGCACCAAGATTGTTTGCATTTCCCACCCTATCCATAAGAACGGCACATTCTTTTTCATGCAACCACTGTAAAGTTATCTTTGAATTCAGCTCAGGAATTTGAGGTTCTTCAATCATGGCTACAACTCCTTGATGATGAACCGAACCGCAAAGCTTTTCCAAATCCTTTGAATCTACCTGATTATAAGGAACTCTTTGGGCTGCAAGTTTTTTACATAAATCTCTAAACTGCACCGCCCTTTCAAAAGAAAAATAAAATCGCCTGATTACGTGCAGATGTTTTTTTTCAAGAGCTTTTACAGCTGCAAAACCGCATACCGCAAGTTCCTTTTTTTGCTTATTTTTCATCTTTTTCAGCTCCGAATTCTCCGTCGGAGTTTTCGGGATTCTCACTTGCAACATTAGGAACTTCCTCGGAATAAACCACAAGAGGACGAGATTTTAATTCGACAACTAAAAAAGCAACTCCTAAAAGCATCACCAAAGCTCCGATGATTCTAACAATAATCTCGCCTATTTTTGCAGGCACAATAAAAAGAATCACTGCCATTATAAGAGAAGCCAAAATTTCTGAAACATAAGGTTTTGTAGCAATTCCGCTATTTTTAAGTTTTGTAATGGCATACAATTCCATAGCAGATGTTATTACAAGATAAACTGCAAGACAATACATCATGACAGTCCAAATACCGGATGCAGTTTTAGTAAAAATCGCCGGCAAAAGAACCGCCAAAAGCCCCACAATTATACTTACAAATGCCCGTATTGTAATGAGCATGTGATATTCAGGATTGGCAATAAGTGTTCTTACTTTTACAACATTAAATATTCCATTTGCTATTGAAGCAAGTCCTATAAGAATTACAATAGCTTTAAAACACTGTCCTGGAATAATTAAAATCAAAAGTCCGACTATTATTGCTAAAATTGAAAGAACTATGTTTGTTTTTTTTATACCTGCGTTATTCATAAAAACCTCTAGACAAAATTTATAATTAAAAATGTTTACCTACACCGACCCTAAATTATATACTAATTTCATCAGATTTGCTATATAATTCCTAAAATGTGCGAAAAAAGCAATGAAGAATTTTCAAAATGTTACAACTGTTTTAGACCTAAAAAAAGCTGTTATTGCAAATACATAAAAAACTTTGACAGCGGAATAAAATTTTTAATCCTAATGCATCCGAAAGAAGCATATAAACAAAAAACAGGAACAGGAAGACTTGCCCACCTTTCTTTAAAAGATTCTGAAATTCTCATAGGAATAGATTTTTCAAAAGATCAAAGACTTTCAGAATTACTCAATGATTCTCAATACTTTCCGGTTTTACTTTACCCGGATAAAAATGCATGGAAAGCGGAAAATCCGGAATTAAAAAATTCTATTTTGAATACCAACTTTAGAAAAAAACTTTTAGTAATAGTGGTAGATGCAACTTGGTTTTGTGCAAAAAAAATGGTAAGGCTGAACAGCTTTCTGCACTCTATCCCAAAAATTTCTTTTATCAATAAATATAAAAGCCAATTTACCTTTAAACATCAACCAGAAGAAGAATGCCTGTCTTCAATAGAAAGCATTTACTATTTGATAAAAGAGCTCCAAACTACCGGAATTGCAAATGAATGTGATCCCGAACCTCTTATAAAAATTTTTAAATACATGGTTAATTTTCAAATTGACAGCATGGAAAAAAGAATTGAAAACGGAATTCCAAACCGCTACCACAAGAAAAAATAAAAAGATGTCATTAAAACCACTCCGGTGCCTTTCATCTTGTAAATAAAAAATATTTTTCGTACACTGAAAATATGGAACAATATAAAAAAGATTTTATTAATTTTATGATTGAATGTGAAGTTTTAAAATTCGGATCGTTCACGTTAAAAAGCGGACGTATTTCGCCTTTTTTTATGAATGCAGGAGCTTACATTACGGGGAAACAACTCTTACTTTTAGGCGAATTTTATGCACAGGCAATTCATGCACACTTTGGAGATGAGTTTGATGTACTTTTTGGACCTGCATACAAAGGAATTCCTCTAGCGGTTGCAACAACAATGGCATATTCAAAACTCTACGGAAAAGAAATAAAATATTGCTCTGACAGGAAAGAAGAAAAAGATCATGGTGCCGACAAAGGAGCTTTACTCGGCTATAAAATAAAAGATGGAGATCGTGTTATCATTATTGAAGACGTAACAACAAGCGGAAAATCCATTGAAGAAACCTTTCCAAAAATAAAAGCACAAGAAACCTCTTCCGGAAAAATAGAAGTCATAGGAGAAATAGTCAGCTTGGATAGACAGGAGAAAGCCCTAAACACAGACAAAGCTGCACTAAAAGTAATAAGTGAAAAATACGGTTTTCCGGCAAAAGCAATTGTTACTATGAGCGATGTTGTAGAAGTGCTATATACGTACGGAAAAAAAGACACAATAACCCAAGAAATAAAAAAAGCAATTGATTTGTATTATATGGAATACGGTGCAAAATAAAAATTTAAAAACACTTTTTTTGTTTCACGTGTTTCACACCGGTTTTTATCCACCGGTTTTCCACAAACATCGGAATAATTTATTATTTTAGCTAAAAAAATAAAAAAATTTGTGTCAAGTAGTAAAGTATGTTTTTTTAGCTAAAAATAAAGACAAAAAACTATAAAATCGTCTATTTATTTATAATACAACAAAATAGAAATTTTACAAAAATATAGAATAAAGATATGAAAAATCTCTATTTTACAAAAAAAATATAAAAATTTAAAATTTTTACCTAAATGCTTGTTATTTCAAGAATAAAAACACTTTCTCACAAGTTATCCACAATCAACATGACTTGACAAAAAAAATCATTTGTTTTTTGTCGCTTTTTTGTAGCCTAAAATATAACAGATAATATGAACAAAAGATGTCAATAACCAAGAAACAGGATATGACAAGTATATTACAAAAGTATTATGCCACTTTGGAAATTGCCACACACTTGCCATCCATAAAAGACGTAATCCGCATGCACCTATAAAAGAAACCACCATAGGCATGACAGAATATCCTATTGCCCGTAAAGAACCTACCATAACTTCCATAATCCCACAAAGAGCATAGGTCGAAGTTATAATCAAAAGCCTTGTTTTTCCGGCAGCAATAACCTGTGCAGAATTTTCACCTTTTGTAAAAATACTCAAAATAGGTTCTGCAAAAAAAGTCATAAGATTTCCTAAAAGAAGACCTACAACAATAACGCATACAAGGGAAGTAAAAGTAACTTTTAAAATCAGTTTACTATTTTTTGCACCGAAGCTTTGACTACCGAATGTCATTGCAGCTTGATGAAACGCATTCATAGATATGTAAACAAAATGTTCTACATTCATTGCAGCAGAATTTCCTGCAATAGTAATAGGGCCAAAAGTATTTATACCGGATTGAATTACAACATTGCTAAAAGAAAATAACATACCTTGAAAACCTGCAGGCAATCCCATTTTTACAATTTGAATCAATTTTGTTCTGTTAATGTGCAATTTATGAAAATCAAGACGAACATAAGAACTTTCCTTTACAAGACATATAACAATACAAATTGCAGCAAAAAGCTGTGAAATTGAAGTTGCAAGCCCCACTCCTATAACTCCAAGATGAAAGCAAATTACAAAAATCAAATTAAGAACAACATTCAGAATTCCTGCAAAAAAAAGAAAAACCAGAGGTCTTCTGGTATCCCCGATTGCCCGTAAAATTGCAGCACCAAAGTTATAAACCATGATTGCGGTGATACCTAAAAAATAAAATTTTAGATAAGAAGATGCCAAAGGTAAAACCTGCGGAGGAGAATGCATCCAACTTAAAATGTATTTTGTAAAAAAAACTCCTATGATTGTCAAAAAAATTCCGCTAAAAACACTTAACAACATTGCAGTATGAACCGCATTTTCTGTTCCACGCTCATTTTTAGCTCCAAATTCCTTTGCAACAATTACATTTGCTCCAATTGAAAAACCGATAAAAAGGTTGATAATCAAATTAATCAGAGAACTTGTTGAGCCGACGGCTGCAAGGGATTCATCACCTGCAAAACGACCTACAATAACAACATCTGCAGAATTAAACAAAAGCTGTAAAATTCCGGATCCCATTAAAGGCAAAGAAAACAAAAGAATATTTTTCAACGTTGAACCGTGAGTTATATCAATTTGATAAGATTTTTGCATTGAAAATACCGCCATGATATTTTATCACTTTGCATAAAAATAGTCGACAAACCGGGAATATAAGACTAAAATGTTAACATGCGTATTATATATTTCACAGGATGTGCACTCTTAAACCTTTTTGTAATAATTTTTACGATATATGTAAAACGCTACACAAAGGGGTTGCAAAATAAAGTTTTTTTATACCTGGTTTGGATTGCCTTTATCTCAGGTGTTTTGGATTTTCTCTGTTCAGCAACGCAGCTCAATGTTTATAATTCTGCACAATACATAACATTCAGAGCAATAATTACCGGATTATATTTTATAGTACGAAATTTTACTGTTCTTTTTTTGGATTTTTACATCCTTGTCATTACAAATATGACTTATAAATTAAAACAAAATAAAATTTTTTCAATTTTGCTTCCTCTGCCTTTCTTAGTTTTGGTTGTTTTAATAATTTCCAATGCGTTTACCAGATTCATGTTCTACTTTGATCAAGACCTTAATTACAATCGAGGACCTTTTATCTTAGTAAGCTACTCTGTTGCTGCAATATATTCTCTTATAGGATTTATAATTCTTTTAAGATACAGAAAAGTGTTCAAACTTTCCAAACTATGTGCATTTTACGGATTTTTCATTTTATCCATAGCAGCCGTTGTTGTTCAACTTTTTCTTCCCAACTGGCTTGTAGAAATATTTTTTACTTCACTTTCTCTTACCTTGGTTATGGGGATTATTCAGCGTCCCGAAGAATACATTTATACAGTTTTGGGTGTTTTTAATTATTCCGGATTTAAAACAAACATACAAAACTTTTTTATAAATAACACTCCTACAAACATAGTGCTTGTAAAGATTTTAAATTGCGAATTTGTCAGATCTACTGTAGGACAGGAAAATTTCACTAATATACAAAGAAGAATTGTCCACGATATTGATACTTTACTTAAAAAGTCAAAACTCAGGGGAGATATATATTACCTGAGTGAAGACAGATTTGCAGTTGTTTTTAATGATACAAGCCAAGCCAAATACATGGAATTTGCAAATCAAATTCTTGAATATCTAAATAATATACAAGGCTATTCCGGACAACTGAACGGAATAAAAACTTCGGTATGTTATGTTGAACTGGAAAAAAATTCTGAAATCGATAAAATTTCAAACCTATCTTCGCTTCTTATTCTTGCAGAAAATTTCCATAAAATGCCTCACACCGGAAAAATAATAACGCTAAAAGATAAACAAACAAAATCATACTTTGAACAATTCATTGCCATAGATTTTATTATTAACGATGCCCTTGAACATAAAAAATTTGAAATGTACTATCAGCCCATTTATTCTGTGGAGCAAGATAAAATCCTTTCTGCGGAAGCTCTTATCAGGCTAAAAGATAAACAAAGAAGTTACATTTCTCCTGAAATTTTTATTCCTGCAAGCGAGAGAAATGGAACCATTCTACAAATTGGGGAATTTGTTTTGGACAGCGTGTGTAAATTCATAGCTTCAGACCAATTCAAAAAACTCGGACTTGAACATATTGCCGTCAATCTTTCGGTTAATCAGTGTATGCAACCTGACCTTGCCGAAACTATTGATTTTTATACAAAAAAATACAAAGTAGAACCGAAACATCTCAATTTTGAAATTACAGAGGGTAGTGTTGATGAATCTGAAAGTACAATGCTAAAAAATATGCAAATTCTTTCAGAAAAAGGATATTCGTTCAACCTGGATGACTACGGAACAGGATACTCAAATATAAAAAGACTTGCAACTCTTCCTCTCAAAATTATAAAATTCGATAAAACTTTTGTAAATGAAATAGGCAATCATCAGATGAAAATCATATTGAAAAACAACATCAGGATGATGAAAGAAATGAACAAAGAAATTGTTGTAGAAGGCATTGAAACAAAAGAGATGCTTGAAATTTTTTGTGATTACAACTGTGATTTTATTCAAGGTTTTTATTTTTCAAGACCGCTGCCCGGTGATGAATTTTGTAAATGGGTAGACAGATGGAAAAAAGAAAAAAATCCGCCCGGAAACAGTATACTGTCAGGCAAAGCTGTCAGCATACTGTAGATTAAAAAAAAACGGTATATTTAAAAACTTATAAAATACAATACAATCATGTTTTATCGATAAATTTCTATTTTGAATTTTACTAAACTACATAAAAACAATTAAAAATCAACCGACATGAAATTTTCCTTTAATTTAGGTTTAAGGTTTTCCGTCCAAAATCTGTCATCAATTTTCATTCCTCCGGCAGTGTACCCCAATTTTCTATCTTTTCTGGTTTTTTCTCCATGAAAATCACTGCCGCCTGTAACAAAAAAACCAAGTTTTTTTGCAAGCATTTCAAGCCGATTTGCTTCCCCAAGTTTTGTTCCCGAATGCCAAGCCTCTATTCCCTCTATTCCCCTTTGCCGTAAATCAATAAAAACTTCTTCAAGTTTTCCCCAACTTAAATACAATGAAAGCGGATGAGCCAAGACAGGAATTCCTCCACAATCTTGTATAGCAACAATAGCCTTATCAAGGTTTGAACCGTTTATTTTAGAATAAAAAGGTCTATTTTTTGCAAGAAATAAATCAAAAGCTTTTTGTCCGGTTTTTACAATTTTATTTTCCACAAAAAAACGGGCAATATGAGGTCTTCCTATATTTTTAGAACCATACAGTTTTTCCAACTGCTCCAAAGTTACCGGTTCTTTGAATTTTTCCGAAAAACATTCATTTATTCTTTGAATAATTTTTTCGTTTCTTAAACATCTTTCCTGTTGTTGAATCAATAGCAAATCCTTCATACTTGAAGATATTTTTTGCAAACCCAAACCTAAAAGATGAAATTCACCTGTAGGCCACTCTACCGTCAATTCTACACCGGGAACAAATGTTATCCCTTTTTCATGTGCAGCACTCTTAGCTTCTTCAATTCCATCTAGCGTATCATGATCTGTAAGAGCTAAAACTGAAATTCCCTTTTCAGCTGCCATAAAAACAAGTTCTTTTGGACTATATTCACCATCCGAAAAAGTTGAATGTGTATGTAAATCAATCATACGTAAAAGAATAGCATTTTTTTTCCTATTGTGATACAATAATAAGTAGTATTTTCTAATCCGGAGATATAAATGCCAAAAACGATGAGTTACAAAAAAGGTTCGATAATTTACTTTGAAGGCGATAACGATGAACGCATCTTTGTTTTACAAAAAGGTGCTGTTATACTTTCCAGCACAGACGTGGAAACAGGAGCTTCCGTTGTAGAGCAAATAAAAGTAGGAGAATTTTTTGGTGTAAAATCGGCGTTCGGACATTTTCCTAGAGAAGAAACTGCAACAGTTGTAGTAGACGCTCAATGCATAAGTTTGAATATCGTAGAATTTGAAAAAATGTTCAGTTCAAACAAACAAGTTATTTTAAAGATGCTTAAAGTTTTTTCAAGTCAATTAAGAAACATTCATAAAAAAATAGATTCTATTTTGCACAGCGAAAACACAATTGACTGTCCTACCGGTATGCAGCAAGTTGCACAAAGCTTTTATAACGACGGACAATACAAAACATGTTGCGACATTTGTGCAAAATTTTTTGCAAGATATTCTACCGCTCCAAATGTAAACAAAGTTAAACAATTATATTTAAACTCTAAAAAACGTTATGATTTGATTTCTGCCAGAGAAACAAATAATTCAGAGGATAATACATACACAGCCGATTTTAGTGGTGCTTTAAAACAGTTTTCACTTCCAGCCTTTGACAGATTTGCAAAGACCTTTTCTGCCGGCTCCGTAATCATTTCAGAATTTGAACCGGGAGATTCTTTTTACCTGATTCAGTCAGGTAATGTACAGCTTGTAAAATGCATAAATGGCACAAAAAAGAATTTAGACATTCTAAAACCGGGAGAATTTTTTGGAGAAATGGCAATTCTTGAAAACAGTCCACGATCTGCAACTTGTTTTGCCTGTACAAAAGTTGAAGTCTTGGAATTTAATAAGCAAAACTTTGAACTTCTCATAGGTGGAAATCCTCAAATTGCAATGATTCTCATTAAACTTTTATGCAAGCGAATTTATGATCAAAAACGTCGATTAAAAACTTTGGTTATAAAAGATCTTCAAGCTAGAATTGGAGATGTTTTCCTTATGTTTGATGAAATGAATCCTATAAATAATCCTAATGAACGCACACGAAAATTCAATTTAACAATTCAAGATGTTTCCCATTGGGCAGGGTTACCTTTGGAAACAACAAGGGACGAAATAAACAAGTTTGTTGAAAAACGAAAAATTGATGTTTATCAAAACTATATTGTAGTGAACAATATCGTAGACATGTGCCGTTTTGTAGATCAGCATTGTCAAACTAGACAATAAATGTAAGCATCACATTATTTTTTAAATATTATGTTTAGTTTTAACTTACAGAATTAATATAACCTTGTTTCAGCCTTGACAAAAAATGATAATTTTTGTATAGTTGTTATACTTTTCCTATGGAGCGGTGGCTGAGTGGTCGAAAGCGGCGGTCTTGAAAACCGTTGAACCGCAAGGTTCCGGGGGTTCGAATCCCCCCTGCTCCGGATAAGCTTTGTAGGGGGCTGTCAATTAGGCAGCCTTATTAACTTTTCAAAGCATCTTGGTAAAGTGGAGTGGTGACCGAGAGGCCGAAGGTGGCTCCCTGCTAAGGAGTTATACCCCAAAAGGGTATCGGGGGTTCGAATCCCCCCTGCTCCGATAATCACTTGCAAAACGAGCAAGCCTGAGATTGTAGCTCAGCTGGATAGAGCGTCAGATTGCGGATCTGAAGGTCGCAGGTTCGATTCCTGTCAGTCTCGTTTTCTTTGATTACTTTGGAGAGATGTCCGAGTGGTCGATGGTGCAATCTTGGAAAGGTTGTGTACGGAAACGTACCGCGGGTTCGAATCCCGCTCTCTCCGCTAAAAAACACCTTTTACATGGACTTTTAGATGAGTCCAGGTCCTATGCAAGTTACACTTTCAAACCCCGCCAGATCCGGAAGGAAGCAACGGTAGATAGCTGTTAGCTGTGCCGTAGATAACCTGGGCTCATCTAAAAGTCTTTTTCATTTAAGATTGATTTTTATCAGCAGATATTTTTAACCAAATAAAAGAAAAAAGCATACCAAAAAATCATTACGATCGTTGGTATGCTTTTATAGCATTACACGCTATGACAGCGATCCGATATAAACGGATTCATTATTCTGCAGAAGCACCTACAATTGAATACTTGTATGTCCATGAAAGAGGGAACTTTACAGATGCAAACTTTCCTCCGTTAAAGCCAACTTCAACAGCAGCACTGAATTTTCCAATTTTATCTGCTTCATATGTAAAGGAAGGTTTTACAGAGAACTCTCCCATTGCAGCATTTGAATATGTTGTTGAAGAGGATTCTTCAATAGCAACTTCCATATTGTCATTTATTTTGTAAGCAATAGCCCATGCATTATAGAAATTATCAACAAAATCCGAGCTAAAATCTGCAGCTACTGAAAAACCTGCTATCTCATAAGATGCACTAAAATTCACACCTGAATCTTTTATAAAAGCTTCTTTTGCAGGTTTTTGTGAATAATATGTATAGCCGAAATAAAATTTCAAAGAATCGATCGGTTTAACCGTTCCATAGGTACCAAAAGAAAACAGATTAATTCCTTTGTCATCAACCCCATTATATTTAAAATTTGCACCTATACTGAAAATATCTTTATATTCGTACCATCCTCCAAGACCGCACTTGAAAGTATATTCTTTTTTTGCGTTCACAAAGTAATTTTCAACAGGAATTGTGAAAGCCAAAGTTACTCCTTTAAGCCCATGCATTCCAAATGTAACACCACTACTTCCGATATTACCAGCTTTTACGTTGTCGTCACCTACAACAGAATAAGATCCCGGAATAGAAGTTCCCTTATTAATTCCGATTCTGAAATAGTCTACAGGCTTAAAAACCATGTTAAAATCAGCTTTGCCGTCTTTATACTCAAAACCTATTGGAACGCCATTATTCAAAGCAAATTTTATTCTAGCCTTTACCATAGCATCAACATACTTAGAACCGACATTTACTTTCATCTGGTCATACGCACCTGCAAATTCCGCTTTTCCATCACCTGATACTTCTACAACATCCGTAGCAACCTTGTTTTCCAAAGCAACTTTTAGCGATTTACCGTCATTTTGGGCAAAAACCACCATGCTAACAATTGCTAAAACAGCAATTGAAGACAATAACTTTTTCATATTTTTCTCCTTATGTAAAAATAACCACTTTTATTATCACAGAAAAAGTAGCAATTTGCAAGCTTAAATTTTTTTGTCGGTATTATCGGCAGAACATTCCTGCCCCGCACAACTACCCTTGCAGGAGCTACACCCGCATCCGCAAGAAATCGATTTTCCTTTTCGTTTTGCAGATATCATTCTTACAATAATTGCTGTTACAAAGGCTAACAATGCTATACCAATTATGATTGTTGCTACCATATAATACCTCCTATAAAAATCAGGGACTTAATAGAAAATTCGTTTTTTTTAATATGCAAAGTTTAAAATCAAATTTTCATATTACAATGATTTGATTTTAAACGTCGCTAATAAATAAATTAAGCTGTCCAAAACTGAACAGCTTAATCATATAATTTTATCGGGCTTTCTTTACAGTATTTTTTCTTGCAGGCCTAAAAAGTAAGTACAAAAGACAAGCCAATATAAGCAATGCAAAAATTAATCCTACAATATTAATTCTGCCTGTAAAAGCACAGCCAAGCTGATAAACTATTAAACTAATTATATATGCAAAACCGCACTGATAGCCAATTGCAAACCAAAGCCATTTATGACTATTGAATTCTCGTTTCATAGCTCCTATTGCAGCAAAACATGGAGCACACAAAAGGTTGAACAACAAGAAAGAGTAAGCTGCAAGAGAACTTTCAAGTCCCTTAAAGTCAAGAACACCGAATACGCCTACAACTTCTTCCTTAGCAACAAGTCCCATAATAGTTGCAACAGTTGCTGTTTCGTTTCCAAAACCGAGCGGCATAAAAATCCACTTTAAGCCGTAACCTATTTTTCCAAGAATTGAATCACCTAGCTCTAATTCAGTATTAAATCCGAAACCTTCTTCCATCCAACCGAATTTAGAACCTGCCCAAATTACGATTGATGAAATCAAAATGATTGTTCCGGCTTTTTTAATGAAAGACCAACCTCTTTCCCACATTGAACGCATTACGCTTCCAAAAGTAGGCCAGTGGTAAGCAGGTAATTCCATTACAAACGGAGAAGTATCCCCTTCAAACATTTTTGTTTTCTTGAGCATAATACCGGATACGATGATTGCTGCAACTCCTACAAAATATGCACTCGGACCAACCCAAGCTGCCCCTCCAAACATTGAAACGGCAATTAAAGCAATAATAGGCAATTTTGCACCACAAGGAATAAATGTAGTTGTCATGATTGTCATTCGGCGGTCGCGAGGATTTTCAATCGTACGGCTAGCCATAATTCCCGGAACACCGCAACCTGTTCCGATAAGCATAGGAATAAATGATTTTCCGCTTAAACCGAATTTTCTAAAAATTCTGTCCATGATGAAAGCAACACGAGCCATATATCCGCAGCCTTCCAAGAATGCAAGGAAAATAAATAAAACCAACATCTGAGGAACAAATCCCAAAACGGCACCAACTCCTCCCACGATTCCTTCAACTATCAAACTTTCAAGCCATTCTGCACAATTTACAGCTTCAAGTCCCATTGAAAGCAACGCAGGAATTCCCGGTACCCACCAACCGAAATTGTCGCTAGGATCAGGGAAATCTTCAGCTTCCATTGCAGAATCCACAGTTTCCGATATATCAAATCCGCTTTCTGCAAGCTCAGGGCCGTAAAAGCCGTAAGCTTCTTCAAAAGCTCCGTAATCGCCTTCTTCGATAGAACCTGCCAACTCATCAGCACCGGTAACACCTTGTTCTACGGCATCATTTACGGTATTGATTACATCTTCAGTCCATATATTGTTTACAGCAAATTCATTTACAGCATCATCGTAAGCTTCGCGTCCTTTCCCGAACATAAACCAACCGTCTCCAAAAAGACAATCGTTTGTCCAGTCAGTACACCAAGTTCCAACTGTTGTTATGGAAACAAAGTATACAAGGAACATAACTGCGGCAAAAATAGGAAGAGCTGCCCAACGGTTTGTTACAACTTTATCGATTTTATCGGAAGCAGAAAGCTTACCTCTGGTTGCTTTTTTATAAGAGCTTTTTAAAATTTCAGCAATGCGAACATAGCGTTCATTGATGATAATACTTTCAGCATCATCATCTATTTCTTTTTCCGCAGCCTTTATATCAGTTTCAATATGAGCAAGGATATCGCTTTGAATAGCCATTTGTTTAAGAATTTTTTCATCTCGTTCAAAAATTTTAATTGCGAACCATCTTTGCTTTCTTTCGTCCATTTCGTGTAAAACGGCTTCTTCAATGTGAGCTATAGCGTGTTCTACAGGACCTATAAAGACATGCTGAGGAATTTTTTCATCAGCTTTAGCAGCTTCAATTGCTAATTTTGCAGCGTCCATTACGCCTTCGCCTTTTAAAGCTGAAATTTCAATAACCTTGCATCCAAGCTGACGCTCCAACTCTTTAACGTCTATTTTATCTCCGGTTTTTCTTACAACATCCATCATGTTAATTGCAACTACGGTAGGGATACCAAGTTCAAGTAACTGTGTAGTTAAATAGAGATTTCGTTCAAGATTGCTTCCATCAACTATATTGAGAATAGCGTCCGGAGATTCGTTTATGAGATAATTTCTGGCAACAACTTCTTCCAACGTATACGGTGAAAGGGAATAAATTCCGGGAAGGTCGGTAACTATAACATTATCATGTTTTTTTAACTTTCCTTCCTTTTTTTCTACGGTAACCCCGGGCCAGTTACCTACAAACTGATTCGCTCCCGTAAGTGCATTAAACAATGTTGTTTTACCTGCATTCGGATTTCCCGCAAGTGCGATTTTAATTTTTTCCATTGATTTCTCCTATATCAATTAGTTAGCACTAATATTTATTTCAATTGATTGAGCATCTTCCTTTCTTAAAGAAAGTTCATAACCTCGTACAGTTATCTCAACCGGATCTCCTAAAGGAGCCACCTTTCTAATGAAAACCTTTGTGCCTTTAGTAATTCCCATGTCCATTATTCTACGCTTTAAGGCACCCTCTCCATTCAAACTTACAACTTCTACCGTTGTTCCGACTTTTGCTTCTCTTAAAGTCATCTTTTTCTCCTATTTGCAATACTGTAGTATTATATAAATTAGATCATAATTTTCTCTGCCATATCCTTATCTATGGCAACACGACTGTCTTTTACATTCACAATTATATTTCCTGCAAGCTTTGAAACAAGCGTTACAGTTCCTCCCGGTAAAAACCCCAAGTCTTCCAGATGTTTTTTCACTTCAGGTTTACCGCCAATTTTACGGATAATATTGGGTTGTCCGCATTCCGCTAAAGTTAAAGGCATCAAGTTATACTCCTATAGTTAGCCCATGCCAACTATGTTTAATTGTAAAACTTCTGTATATCAGTTGTCAATAGCTAACAAATAAGTATTTACATGGCAAAGAAAAAACTAAAAAAATTTCATATATTTCTGAAAAAATACATATCTCATACATTAAAATATTCTAAAAATATTGCCACGAAAAGCATAAAAGTATTATTATTTAATGTCCTAGATGAAGTAGGATAAATTATTTTTAAGGTGAAAATTATGGCAAACAAACTTGTTTTCAAGGGAAAAACAAAAGATGTCTTTGAATTAGAAAACGGAAATTATCTTTTAAAATTTAAAGATGATTGTACGGGAAAAGACGGCGTTTTTGATCCGGGGGAAAACTCCGTAGGTCTTACAATTGAGGGGGTAGGTGATGTAAACCTGCGTATGACAGAATATTTTTTCAATAAAATTAATTCTTCAGGCATAAAAACTCACTTTGTAAAAGCAAATTTTGATGATACTACAATGGAAGTTCTTCCTGCAAAAGTTTTTGGCCATGGATTGGAAGTAATCTGTCGCTATAGAGCTGTAGGAAGCTTTATCAGAAGATATGGGGAATATATAGAAGAAGGTGCGCACCTTCCTTCATATGTTGAAATGACTTTCAAAAATGACGAAAAAGGCGATCCGCTTGTTACAAAAGAAGCCTTAGTTGCTCTTAAAGTTATGTCTGATGAACAATATGAAACCGTAAAAAAAATGACTCAAGACATAACAAAAATAGTTGCCGATGATCTTAAAACAAAAGGTCTTGAGCTTTATGATATCAAATTTGAATTTGGATATGCACAAGACGGCAAGGTTATGCTGATTGATGAAATAGCCTCCGGCAATATGAGAGTCTACAAAGATGGAAAATACATCGATCCTATGACTCTATCAAAACTGTTTTTTTCAAAATAAAGATTTTATAAAAAATAAAACAACTTGTGTTAAATTCCAGCAAAAAGCCGGAAAAAGCAACATGGAAGTAAGTATCCTTTGAATTTTCTGGCTTTGTTATTGTTATCAACAAGTATTTTTTAATTTTTTACTTTGTCAATGTACGGCAAAGACGAATACCTGTATCCATACTAACCGTAAGAGAATTTCCATCTCTTTTTGACACGGAGCAATAATGTGCAGGATCTGCCAAACATCCTCCTTTTACAACTTTCTTCCCGTTTTCATCATCATAAAAATCATTACACCATTCTTTTGCATGCCCTGTCATATCAAAAAGATGCAAAGCATTAGGTATTTTCTTACCTACTTCATGATAAACAAAACCAAACCCTTTTTTGGAATTTTCCTTGTACCAAGCACATTTGTCCAAATTTTCATCTTTTAACAGATATCCGTTAAAATTATACGGATCCTGATCTTTTTTACTTTCATTGAACAACTGGTTTTTTGAATTTATACCTGAAAAACAAAAACTCCAGTCCGCTTTTTTTATACTGCCTCCGCGGGAAGCAAATTCCCATTCCGCTTCGCTCGGCAAGCGATATCCGTTTTTTGTAACATCAACCGTTGCTGCTTTCCATTTTTCTTGGCTTTCAGAGTTTAGATATAACAAACTGCTATGATTCAAATCATCCCAATTATCAACACCTTCAATTGTATAACACATATCATAACCAAGCTTTTTACTTAGTTTATTGCAAAAACAAACTGCCTGAAACCAATTCACGTTAACCATCGGAGTTAAAGCCACATTTTCACCATCCGCAACCTTACAAGACGCCGGAGGTGCTCCATTCATAATCTCCTGATACAACTCCCGTGTTACTTCATATTGAGACAACACATAAGGCTTCAAAATCACTTCCTGATCTTTTATAAAAACACCCTTATAAAGCGGGTCATTACCGTTGTAGTAAGAAGCCCAACTTGAATCATCAGTCATCTTCACAGTTTTTGAAGTACCATAAGGAACAATCTCAACTTCTCCGGTCTTTTCATAAGTCTTTGAACCTATGACTATAGCGGCCTTTGAAATAGAACCTCCTTCTTTTACACCGGTAGCAGTACCGGGATTTTTGTGTCCTCCTCCATTAACCACATCCGGATCCTTACACCCGGACAATAACAACAAACCTGCCATAACAACAGGAACTGCATATTTTAACATTGCTTTCATTCTGTATCCTCCTGCGAAAGTTCTGTTTTTTGCACACTTTTTATATTTCTACCTTCCAATAAGAGTACGACAAAGTCTAAAGCCGAAAGGTGGTAAGGCTTCATCTTCGCCATCTTCTTCCCTATGAGAAATACAACAAAGAGTTGCAATACTGTTTTTATTTCCACCTCTAAGAATTCTTCCTCCCTCGGAAGCTCCTATAGGATTTATGACAACTCCATTAGAGTTTTGAGAACTCTTTTCATCATTTTCTGCAGCATCGTTACTATATTTATCGTAGCAAAACTCGCTTACATTCCCGCTCATATCAAAAATTCCTAAAGAATTGGCAAGACGAGTTCCTACTTCATGAGTTGTATTTGAACTATTGTGCAAATACCATGCATAATCACTAAGATTTGGATCTTTTGCAACTTTATAAAAGTTTCTCTTATCTAATCCTTTCTTTACACCTTCCCACTGGCAACCGGCAAAAGCATAATTCCACACAGAAGATTTCATATTGCCTCCACGTGCCGTAAATTCCCATTCCGCTTCAGTAGGCAACCTATATCCATTCTTGTACAGACAAACATGTAAATTATCCCAACTAGGATTTTCAATGTTAGGAACCATATCATGAGTGATATTCTTAAAATCCCAACCGGCAACTTCATAAACAGGATCTAATCCTTGCATAATACTAAGTTTGTTACAGAAAGCTATAGCATGATACCAGTGTATACTTTCAACCGGATGTAATTTTATTTTTTCTTCAGGAAGTGTTTCATCATGATAAACGCTTGGATTTTTACCCATCACAGCTTCGTAAAGCTCTTGAGTAACCTCGTATTTCCCCATTGCAAAAGACAAAAGACAAATTTTTCGTCCCTTTAAAAAAACTCCCTTGTAGTCGTTATAATGCTTAAAATTGCTGTTACCGTTAGCATAATAACAGCTCCAACTTGAATCATCATTTACTGCTAAAAAAACACTTGTATTTGGAGGAATAATTACCGCTTCTCCGGTCTTTTCATAAGTCTTGCCGTTTATTGTGATTTTTTCTTGAACCGGAATTGACTTATACTTTTTTTTGTTCAAGTCAAAATCACAACCGGCAAAACACAGAGTAACCGCTAACACAAGAAAAACGAAGTTTATTTTTTTAGATAAAAAAAGCACTTTTTTTAAAAAATTCATATTTCCCTCTTTTTCTTTTAGTTAGCCATTGCTAACTATTTCAATATAACTTCCATTTGCTTTTTATGTCAATAGAGTTGGTGAAAAAAATAAAATATTTATTTAATTTAAAAATTCTATTCGATAGTCATGACTAAAAAATTTAGAAAATTTTATCATATCATCAAAAGCAATTGAAACCGTAGCATCATTTCTAAGCGGATGTATTAAGATACTGCCACAATCAAGAGCATTTCCATTGTTTTTTGCTTTTATTTCAGATTCGCACGGTTTTCTTAATTCTTCATCCATCAAGAATTTTATTTTTCCAAGTTTATCGTACATAATACAAAGTGGAGTAACACTACCGGGTTTTATATGCAAATACTCGGAAACTTCATCCGGATCACAAAAACTTAATCGTGTTGTTCCGAAAATTTTTGCAATTTGTTTTAAATCTGCACGTTTTTCCAAAGGCATACTTACCAAAATCATGGTACCGTGTTTATCTTTTACAAAAAGATTTTTTACCATGCGTCCGGTAAGAGTTATTTTTACTTTTTTGCTGTCCTTTTCGGAAAAAATAGGTTCATGTGCCTGTAGTTCATAAGAAATTTTTATTTCATGGAAAATCTCAAAAATTGTTTTTTTGGGAAGCGTACAACGCTTACTGACAGCTATTTTATCTCCGATTTCCAAAAACTCAGTGGAAAATTCCTCGTTTATTTTGAGAAAGTCTATAAATCGTCTAATTTTGTTGACTAATTTTCTAGTACTGTAATTATAAGTTAATTTAGGATTTTCAACCATTCCATGGAAAGAAAGATTGTCGGTTATGATAACTCCATTTTCTGCAAGATTATGTTTGAATTTTTCAAAATATTTTATATATTGTGCCTTTGCAGCATCAATAAAAATTAGTTCAAATTTATCGCTGATATTTACGGATAAAGCATTTCCAAGATAAATTGTGATTCTGTCCATTAAACTATTATCAGCAATATTTTTAACTGCCTGCTGATAGCGATCTATATCATACTCGATTGTTGAAACAAAAATATCTTCATCTAACTTTGCAAAACGTATTGCAGAATATCCTATAGCAGTTCCTATTTCTAAAACTCTTTTTATTTTATGATCTCTAATATAATCGCATATAAAATCCAAACCTTCATCTTTCATTATAGGAATTGAATTACTTTTAGCGTATTTTTTTATATCGTTTATTTGTTCCATACTTGGGTACCGTTTTTTATTTAGTCTCTGTTAATATTATATTCATAGCGTATATGGTATATGGAAGAAATTATACCATAAAATTATAACAAAAAAACCCATTGTAAATGGCTAAAAATTCGCATACAATACCTTTACAAGATAAATTTGCAGCCTTACAAAATCTAAAAATGTGGAGAAAATCTATGGCTATGGAGATAAAAAAAAGAAAAGACTATATTTCATGGGATGAATATTTTATGGGAGTTGCAAAACTTGCAAGTTTACGTTCAAAAGATCCTAATTCACAAGTAGGAGCTTGTATTGTAAGTCAAGATAACAAAATTCTTTCCATAGGCTATAACGGACTGCCGCGTGGTTGCAACGATGACGAATTTCCTTGGGCACGGGAAGGAGAAGTAACAGATACAAAATATCCCTACGTTTGCCACAGTGAACTTAATGCAATTTTAAACTTTCGGGGGGGAAGTTTAGAAGGAAGCAAGATTTATGTTACGCTTTTTCCTTGCAACGAATGTGCAAAAGCCATAATTCAGTGTGGAATAAAAACCGTAGTTTACGATGAAAATAAATATGACGGCACTCCTTACGTAGAAGTAAGCAAAAAATTAATGAATACTGCCGGAGTTCGTTATTATCAATATCAACACACAGGTAAAACTTTAGAAATAAAAGTATAAATATAATTATGAATAATTTAGTACAAATTACTTCGGAAATTTCATATTTACCGGCAAGTAAGAAACCGTTTTCGTGCGATATTGTAATCATAAAACCGAATCTCAGCTCTACTACATGGATTTTTGATGTTGGAATAGGAAAAAAAGCAAGAAGTGTTATAAATTCAATTGAAAGTCCAAAAAACATAGTTCTTTCGCATTTTCATCCTGACCACATATTAAATCTGCCACTGATAAAATTCACTAAAGCAGATAACCTTTATGTAAGTTCAAATACAAAAAAATACACTTTACGAGGAACTGTCGTTCAAAAAACTTTGACTTTTACGTATAAGTCTTTACAAGAATCAAGCGAAGTAAAACTTTTTTTACTGCCGTCAAGCCATGCAAAAGGGTGTTTGTGTATTCAGTACGGACAATATTGTTTTACAGGCGACGGAACTTATTGTACTATAAAGCATACTTATAACGAGCAACTTTTGCGACAAGAAATAGAAGTTCTTGAAAAAGTAGATTGTAAATATTTTGGACTTTCACATGATAAACAATTCATATACACAAAAGAAGAACTGATTTCCTTACACAAAGAAATTTACAGTCGACATACAGCAGGAAATCCGACCATAAGCGTAGAAGATTTTTTCAATCCTGACGGCAGTGTAAAAGAAAGATAAAATTAGGAATTGGGAGAAACCTTCAATGGAAAATTACAAAGAACAAAAAGTTGTTACATGGCGAATTTTGGAAATTGACAAGTCAATTCGTAACGGAGAATATCCAAATGCAAAAACATTTTATAAAAAATGGGGAATAAGCCGAAGTACAGTCTCCAGGTATATTGAATTTTTAAGAGATACTTATCAAGCTCCTATAGAGTATGATTATTCAAAAAACGGTTATTATTATACGGACAATACATTTTTCATACAAAACGTGATGTTAAAAGAAGGTGAGCTTTTTACAATTTCTGCAATAATGCCTCTTTTAGAACAGTACAAAAACACGCCTTTAGAAGCTTCTTTCAAAAATATAATGTCAAAAATTACAGATATGCTGCCCAATAACGTCAGTGTAGATTCATATTTTTTAAATGATGAAATAAAATTTATTTCAGATCCTTTACCACGTATTGAAGAAGGAATTTTTGAAGATGTTTTTTCAGCTTTAAAAGTTCATAAAACTTTAAAATTTGAATATCGAACTATAAGCAGTCAAGAATATAATTTACGCACATTTGATCCGTACCACGTCATCTGTCAAAAAGGCAACTGGTACGTTATAGGCTACTCTCACGATAACGACAATATTAGGGTATATTCTTTTTCCCGCATGAAAAATTCTAAAGTTACCAAAGACTGTTTTTCAGTTCCTTCGGATTTCAATCTTGAAAATCATATAGATCCTTATTTTGGAATTTGGAACTCCGGTGAAGAACCGGAAAAAATTGAACTTGAATTTGATAAAAACGTCAGCACTCTTATTATTGAGAGAGATTGGCACAAAAATCAATTTATAAAACAAAATGAAAACGGTAATGTTTATTTGAGTTTTGAAACAAATCAAATCGAAGAAACATTACACTGGGTTATGCAATTTTGCGGACACGTAAAAGTTTTGAATCCCCCCTCGCTTAGAGAAAAAACTTTTGAAGCCGCAAAAAAAATATTGGAAAAATAATTTATGAATGATCCCCCAAAAACACAATTTAAAGGTGTTATTTTACTTTTACTTACGGCATTAATCTGGGGAACTTCTTTTGTTTCACAAAGTATAGGTATAGAATCCGTAGGTGCATTTACTTTTATAGCTATAAGAACTCTTTTAGGTGCAATTTTTCTTTTACCCTTTATCATTGTAAAAGCTATAAAAAATAAAATTCAAATAAAAAACATAAAATACGGAATAATTCTTGGGCTTGTTCTATGTGCAGCATCAAATTTTCAGCAATTTGCTTTTTATTATTCTTCAGCCGGAAAAATAGCTTTTATTACAGTAATGTACATGTTTTTCGTTCCTATATTCGGCTTGTTTTTTCACAAAAAAGTTTCATTTTTAACTTGGATATGCGTTATAATCGCTGTTGCAGGAATGTATTTTTTATGTTTTCCTGAAAACAAAATAGACAGAATTAATAAAGGTGATATTTTTGCTTTTATCTGTGCATTTCTATTTTCATTTCACATTCTTCTTATCGAAAAGTTTTCTCAAAAATGTAACAATATAGAATTGTCATTTATTCAATTTTTTACAACAGGAATTATCGGTCTTGTATTAATGTTTGTTTTTGAACAGCCGGTATGGAAAAACATAAAAAAAACAGCTATTCCTATTTTATACTCAGGACTGTTCAGCTGCGGAATAGCCAGCACTATGCAAATTGTAGGACAAAAATACTGCGAAGCAACAATAGCAAGTCTTTTGATGAGTATGGAATCTGCTTTTGCCGTAATTGCTGCGGCAATTATCCTGCACGACAGATTTTCTTCTCATGAAAAAATCGGATGCATAGTTATGTTCAGTGCAATACTAATTTCACAAGTTTCTGACACAATCAAAGAACGAAGGACTCAATAAAATTTGCAACACCGTCATTATTGTTATCTTTTTGAGTAATGAAATCTGCCATTTCCTTAATTTCTTGACGAGCATTTATCATTGCTACACCCCAGCGACAATTGCGTATCATACTTTCATCGTTCATGCTGTCACCAAAACATAAAGTATCCTGACCTATTCCAATATGATTTGCAAGCATTGAAATAGCTTCGCCTTTGCTACTGCCGATTCTGTGCAACTCAAGAAAGTAAGGTTTACTAATCGAAATATTTGCTCTACCTAAAAATTCAAGTTTAAGTTTTTCTTGCAACTCCTGAAGTTTTTCAGGCTCTCCGGGAATCAGCATTTTTGGAAAAGAATTTTTTGAAATAAAATCCAAATAATCAGACTTTACAAATGACTCAACCTTGTTCAATTTAGGATCACGAATTGTCCATTCGGTTTCGTATTGGTAGTAAATTTTATCGGATGTAAAAACTTCCGTGTGCAGTCCCATTTCTTCTGCAATCTCGTTTGCACGTATTTGAATATCCACAGGAACACTTGCCTTATAAATTTGCTTTTTTTCATGTAAGTCAAAAACAGAACAGCCGTTAAATGAAATAATGTAACGTCCTTCCTGTTTTTCTGAAATATTCAAGTATTTTGCAAAATCTAAAACGCCCTTTTCAAGCCGCCCGGAACACAAAACAACATAAATTCCCCGTTTTACACATTCATGCAAAATTCTTACTGTATAATCACTTATTTTCAAATCATCAGTAAGCAAAGTATCATCCAAATCAATGGCTATAAGTTTTGGCGTTAATTTTTTTTGTGGAACTTTTGTTGTAAAAATTTGATTTGTCATTTATAAATCCTTTGTTTTTAGTTCAATTTCAGCAAGTATATCATATTTTACTTTAAGTTCGTATAATACCTGCATGACAACAAAAGAAAATGTTTTTTTCATTTTAAATCAAAATAAAAACACGGCAGTTTCCGGAGAAAAATTAGCTAAAATTTGTAATGTAAGCAGAACCGCAATATGGAAAGCCATAAAATCACTTAGACTGCAAGGTTTTAACATCGAAGGAACTACCAATGACGGATATGTTTTACAAGAAAATTATGATATTTTTAATGCAGAAATACTCAGAAATTTTTTAACAGCAAGCTATCCTGATTTTTCAAAAATTCATATTGAGTGTTTTGATACAATCGATTCAACTAATAGTTACGCAAAACGTATCTTAGGATCAGGAAAAGTTATTAAAAATTCGCTTATCGCTGCGGAAAGTCAAACTGCAGGAAGAGGCAGAATGGGAAGAGTTTTTTATTCGCCTTCAAAAACCGGAATTTATCTTTCCATTATATACAATCCAAAAGAAAAAATTGTTGAACCTGCAAAAATTACAGCTTTTTCGGCAGTAGCCTTATGTCGTGTAATCAATCGGTTATACAAGGTAAATCCGAAAATAAAATGGGTAAATGACATTTATCTTAACGGCAAAAAAGTTGCAGGAATTCTTACAGAAGGTTTTTCAAACTTTGAAACCGGTTTTATAGAAAATGTAATCATAGGAATAGGCGTAAATATTTTTGATAATCCCAATTTTTTTCCAAAAGAAATTTCAAAAATAGCAGGCTCTATATTTGAAAAAGAAAAACTTTCGGATATTTCGGTTTCAAGATGCCAATTTATCGCAGAAATTGCAGGAGAAGTTCTCAGTATTTTTTCAGAAAAACCGGAAAGCGTAATGCAAGAATATAAAGACTTCTCTTTTTTAACCGGTAAAAAAGTGAATGTTCATCCAATAATCGATGATCCTGATTCCTCATATGAGGCAAAAGTAATCGGTATTGATGATAATGCCTGTCTAATCGTACAACTCAAAGACGGAAGCAAAAAACTGCTCAATTCAGGAGAAGTAACATTACACGAACAATAATTTTTGCATTCTTTAGAATAAAAACTTTGTAACAAAATTTTGATAAAATTTTTTTATTTTCCGGTCATCTTCTAGCAGAAATTGCTCTTGAAATGTTCCATGCTTTTTTCATTCCCACAAAAAATAAAACGGGAATTAAATACAAATACATACGTATTCCTATTTTTCCGCCTCTGACAAACCATGATTTTTTTGATTGTTCCCAAATTTTTGAAACTAACGGAATAAAATTCAAAAATAAAAAAACTATTTCCGTAAAAGGATTTTCTTTGCTTAAACGTAAAAATTTACGTACATTACTTTCAATTGAGCGTATACCGTCTCTTAATTCCAAAGAAGTTGAAGTTTTAAAAACCAATGATGAACTTTGCATTGCGGCAAACAGTTTTACAAAAATCGTTAGAATCTCTTTTTCATTCTTCCAATTAAAAACCTGAGAAAAACTCAAGGATTTATCAAAAAAAATCGTAAATACTCGGCTAAAAAAAAGCAAAATTCCGTAATAAAGAACAGGTTTTAAATCAGTAAGTTGCTCTTTTATTGAAAAATGCAAAGAAAATGCAACTATGAATTGTAAAACTACCAAAACAAGCGAAAATTCATAGGGCAAAATTAAAAATAAAATATTAATAAACGGAATAAAAATAATTTTAATCCATGACGGACAACGGTGTAAAAGAGAATTCCCCTGCTTATACGAAAAAAATGAAAATTTTTGTTCAATTGTGGGCAAATTTTTTGACGATTTTATTTTTTCTTGCATCTAAAGTTCATTCCCATATTAAATCTTTTATTTCTTTGTAAGAAGCAATAGGATTTCTTATATTCCATTTTTCCAAATTTTCTTTTAATGCTTGAGAAGGTTCTCCATTAAAAACAATTTCACCCTTAAACAAAACCAAAAAATTATCGGCAAATCCAAGGCATTTTTCTATTTCATGTGTCAAAATCAAAATCGTTTTTTTTTCGTTTTTCAGCAATCTGATAATTTTATTTACTTGTTTTACCCCACTGTAATCAAGATTTGCATAAGGTTCATCAAAAATTATTATAGGAAGATCCATTGCAATCATACAAGCTACAGCTAACCTGCGTTTTTCACCACCGGAAAGAAATCTGGAAGGATAATTTGCTTTTGAAATCAATCCTGTTTTTTCAAGTGCAATTTTTACAGCTCGTTCAATTTCTTCTTTTTTAAACCCTAGATTTTTAGGGCCAAAAGCTACATCCTCTATAGGAGTTTCTCCCAAAATTTGAGTTTCCGCCTCCTGAAAGACAAGTCCGACCTTGCCGGAACAATCCACGCTCCCTTCTTGGGCTTTTTCAAGTCCGGCAATAATTGACATTAGTACACTTTTTCCGGAGCCGTTTTCTCCACCTATTACAACACATTTTCCCTGTTCAACTGAAAAAGAAATATTTTTTAATGCATTAACGGTTCCTTCCGAGGTTTTAAAACTTTTTGAAACATTTGAAAGAAAAATCATCTTAATTATACAAATATTGAGCCAAAATTGGACGAATTTTCAGAGAAGCAAGGATTGCTATTACCGCTTTTAAAATATCACCCGGAAAATACGGAATAACACAAGCTGCCATAGCATAAGAAAAGGCTGTTTTTTCAGCAGGAATTGCCCCTGCCTTTATTGCCCACTTTGCAAACAATATAATTCCCGGAAGATAAATAATTATCATTCCGGCAAAAATCGCAAAGCTTATCCTTATGAGTGTTTTAAGTTTTATTTTCTTTTCGTCAATTGAAGGTCTACCTGCTATAAAACCTGCAACAACCGCTCCCAAAAAGTAGCCCAAAAGAAAACCTCCGGTAGGGCCTGCCCATACGGCAAGACCTCCGCTTCCTCCGGAATAAACAGGAAGCCCAATAATTCCTGCTATTAAAAATAAGGCTGTAGGAGCTCCTCCAAGATAACTTCCCAGCAAAACTGCCGAAAGAATACACAAAACATTTTGTAATACTATAGGAACAGGACCTAAAGGAATTTTAAAAAAACATCCTACGCAAATAACGGCAGAAAATAAAGCTATGAAAGAAAATTTTAATATAATTTTATTGTTCATAACTTCATTCTATCCTATTGTAAACTTAATTACAAGATAAAGGTTGACAATGCAATATTAAAAATTTTTTTAATATTTAAAAAACCTATTCTTTTGTAAAATTTGCCAAAAGTACTTTCTATAAATCAAGAATAATACTATTATAAGCCCATGAAGAAATTTATTCATTACTCATTTTTATTAGTCATAATTGCGATGGTTTTGGCCGGTTGCTCAAAAAAATCAGACCAAAAAGAATTAAAAGTTTATTCAATTCTTCATGAAGAAGAAACTCTTGCTCTTACACAACTGTTTACGGAAAAAACAAAAATTCCTGTAACATTTTTACGAGCTTCCACAGGAGAACTTGTAAATAGAGTTATTACAGAAAAAAATAATCCGCAATCTGATATTTTGTTAGGAGGGGCATCTTCTTATCACATTCAAGCATCTGCAGCCGGAGCTCTTGAATCTTACAAATCTCCTGCCGCAAAAGATTTGCCGGAATATGCAGTTGCTCCTGACGGAACTTGGACAGGTTTTTGCGTTTTGACACTGGGAATCGGAATAAATCAAGACCGCTACCAAAAAAAATTTGCAGATATTCCTGAACCGAAAACTTGGGAAGATCTGTTAAATCCTGCATATAAAGGCGAAATAGTTCTTACAAATCCTGCTGCATCTTCTACAGCATATCTTTTTGTACAAAATCAATTACAAAGACTTGGAAACGAAAAAGGCTGGGATTATCTTTTAAAACTTGCTTCATCAGTAGGACAATTTCCTGATAGCGGTAGTGCACCTGTAAAACTTATTGGCACAGGGGAATATACGTTAGGCATTTCTTATATACATGCTATAGAAAAATACAGAGCGGAAGGTTTTAACGTAAAAATGATAGCACCTCCTCAAACTGTCGGGGATGTGGATTGTATTTCAATTATGAAAAACACCGATAATTTTGAAAACGCAAAAAAATTTGTTGATTTTATGCTTTCTAAAGAAGCTCAAGAATTAATGAGTTCCATAGACTTTACGATTCCGGTAAACCCTCAAGCACAGGGAGCAGAAGGTTCAATTCCTGTTACATCACTTGATTTAATAAAATATGATGTAAACAAGGCTTCCGTAGAAAAAGATGAAGTTCTTAAAAAATGGACGGCAGAAGTAAATTAGACAAGTTAAAAATAGAAGGCAGTTTTTCTCTTACTATTGTTTGGACAATAATATGCCTTTTGTTGATTGTCTGTATAATTTTTCCGCTCGTTTGCGTTTTTTTAACGCCCAAGATATCGGATTTTTCACAAATTATTTTGTCTCCGATATGGAAAAAAGCCTCCCTAAATACTTTTTTGATATGTGTTTGTTCCACCGTATCTTCCGTTTTTATCGGCTATATTTACGCATATGCAGTGATAAAGGGACAAATTCCTTTTGCAAATTTTTTTTCTTTTATTCCCATTTTGCATTTGGTAACACCCCCATTTGTGGGAGGCTTGGCTTTTATTCTTCTTTTAGGACGACAAGGTTTTATTACTCATACTTTACTTGGTCTTGACATCTCTTTGTACGGTTTTTGGGGACTCCTGGTTGCACAAACCCTTTGTTTTTTTCCTATGGCATATATAATTTGTGCACAGACTTTGCAAAATATTAACCCTGCATTGGAACAAGCAGCAAAATCCATGGGAGCAAACAGAATAAAGATATTCTTTACGGTTTTATTTCCACTTTCTCTGCCGGGTATTTTATCTGCAATTCTTTTTACAGCAGTTTCTGTTATGAGTGATTTTGGAAACCCGATGATTGTTGCAGGTAGATATAAAGTTCTTGCTGTAGAAATTTACAATCAATTAACCGGCTGGCTGAACGGAGGAATGAGTGCTGTTTTAGGAATAATCCTTGTTCTACCTTCTCTTGTTCTTTTTATTTTTCAAAACAAACTGACAAAAAAAAATATGTCAAAAATTGCTACACTCGGAGGAAATTTTCCATATTTTTCCACAAATTCTTTTTTCCCGGACAAACCAAGTCTATTTATGAGAATTATTTTAACTTTTTTTTGTTTATTTATAACTCTTTGTATTTTTGCACAATTTGCAGCAATTATTGCAGGAAGTTTCCAAAAACTTTGGGGAATAAACACAAATTTTGATCTGACCCATATAAAAAATATTTCCCGCTGTAAACAAGAACTATTCAACAGTATAAAATTTTCCGTAATTTCAGCTATTTTGAGTACTTTTTTTGCAAGCCTAAGTGCATTTATAGTTTACAGGACAAAAAGTCCTTTTACTCGTTTTTTTGACACTATAATACAAATTCCATCAGCAATTCCCGGAACATTGTTCGGGCTTGCTTTTTTATTGGTTGCCACAAAAATAAATTTTCACAACTCTCAAATTTTAATTATAATTGCTCTAACCGTAGGTTTTTTACCGTTTTCTTATAGAACCATAAGCTCTGCTTACTCTCAAATAATTACGAACTTAGATGACGGTGCTTGTTCACTTGGAGCTTCAAAATTAAAAGCTTTTTTTTCAATAATTTTGCCACTTTCAAAAAATGCACTGTTTAATTCTTTTACCTATGATTTTGCAAGAGGAGTGGGTACAATGAGTGCCGTTATTTTTCTTGTGTCTTTCAAAACTCCGCTTACATCAATAAAGATATTAAATTTAGCAGAACAAGGATTTTGGGGGGACGCAGCCGCATTAGCCTTACTTTTAACAATTATAACTTTTATAGTAATTGGAGCAGGAAAATCTGCTATAAAAATTTGGAGTAGAAAAAAATAATGGAAAAACCAAAAATTGCTTTAAGTTTAAAAAATATTTCATTTTCATACAAAGAAAAAAATATCCCTACGATAAAAGATTTTTCCCTTGATATAGAAAAAGGCAGTTTTACAACCTTACTCGGCCCAAGTGGATGTGGAAAAACAACACTACTTAGACTTATTTCAGGCTTTTTGGAACAACAAAAAGGAACAATAGAATTAGACGGCATTTCCCAAAAAGGAATAAAACCTCATAAACGAAAAATAGGCATGGTTTTTCAAGACTACGCTTTATTTCCACACATGAATGTAAAACAAAACATTCTTTACGGATTAAAAATTAACGAAAAAACAAAATCTTCGCATGGAATTTTTGCCTTAAATTCAAAATCCCAAATGGAAGAAAAACTTATCCAAACAGCAAAAACTCTTGATTTGGAAAAACTTTTAAACAGATATCCGAATGAACTTTCCGGAGGCGAGCAACAAAGAGTTGCTCTGGCACGATCAATAATTCTTAACCCGCAAATTTTGTTGATGGATGAACCTCTTTCAAGTTTAGATACAAAACTTCGCAAAAAAGTTAGAGAAGAATTAAAAGAAATTCAGCAAAAACTAAAACTGACTACTGTTTATGTAACCCATGATCAAGAAGAAGCTCTTTCTTTATCAGATAAAATTGCACTTATAAATGAAGGTATCCTTTTACAAACGGGTTCCCCAAGAGAACTTTATTTTAAACCTAAAGATGCTTTTACAGCAGATTTTGTAGGAAGTGCTAATTTTATGCAATTTCAAGATGGAATCTTTATAGTACGCCCGGAATGGTTTGATTTAAACAAAAGCGATTCAAAGGGTGAAATCGAAGGAAAAGTTATCTCCGCAAGTTTTTTGGGTGAACGTACCGAATTTAAAATAAAAATCAAAAAACCGAATAACGAATCTTCAATAATTATTGCAGAATTACCTACCTTAGAGACAAATTTTCTTGAAAAAGACAATTTAATTTCTCTTAATATCAGACACAAATGGAAAATAAAAACAGATATTTAAGCAAATTTTTTAATATAGAGTTATAATTACAACAAGGAGTTGTGTGTAATGAAAGATTCTTCAATAACAAAAATCAAAATTTTTCAAGAAATTATCGATGAATCGAAAAATATCGTTTTTTTTGGAGGAGCAGGAGTTAGTACCGAAAGCGGAATTCCGGATTTTAGAAGCACCTCAGGACTTTATAACCAAGAATGGAACTATCCTCCTGAAATTATTATAAGCCATAGTTTTTTTGAACAAAATACAAGTGAGTTTTTTCGTTTTTATTGCAAAAAAATGATATCCCTCAATACAAAACCCAATGAATGTCATTTTAAACTTGCACAACTTGAAAAAAACGGAAAACTTTTAGCAGTAGTAACTCAAAATATTGACGGTCTTCATCAAATTGCAGGTAGCAAAAAAGTTTATGAACTGCACGGTAGTGTTCACAGGAATTACTGCCTGCAATGTAATCATTTTGAAAATGCAAGCTTTATTGTAGATAATCACAAAAAACAATCTGACGGAATTCCCCGTTGCCCTAAATGTAACGGCATAATGAAACCTGACGTAGTTCTTTATGAAGAAAACTTAAACAATAGCGTTATTGAAAACAGTATAAAAGAAATTTCACAAGCCGATACGCTCATAATCGGGGGAACTTCTCTCATAGTATATCCTGCAGCAGGACTTGTAGAATATTTTAGAGGGAAAAATCTTGTTATAGTAAATTTAAACGAAACAAAACAAAATAACCGTGCAGATTTAGTTATTGACGAAAAAATTGGAGAAGTTTTTTCAAAATTGGAAATATAAAATCTAACAAGGAGAAAATTTTTTGCACAAAGCAAATAAACCGTTATGTCAGAAATTTTTAAAAATAAAAAAAAACAACTTATAAAACAAGCTTTGGAAGCACAAAAAAATGCCTATGCACCATATTCTAAATACAAAGTCGGCTCTGCTATTTTAACTACAGACGGAACGATTTTTACAGGATGCAACATAGAAAATGCTTCATATCCTTGCGGACTATGTGCAGAACGAACCGCCCTTTCAAAAGCAGTAAGTTCCGGCTTCAAAGAATTTTCTGATATTGCAATAGCCGGTTCTTCCGATAATTTTTGCACTCCATGCGGAATTTGTCGCCAGATGCTTTATGAATTTTCTCCGCAAATAAATGTAATATGCTGTAAAAACAACGGAGAACACAAAGAATTTTGCCTAAAAGAATTATTACCGCAAAGTTTTGATGCAAACTCTTTGTAGAGTTACAAAACTTTCGTAGCTGATATAAGATTAAGTATTTTTAACAACAAAAAAAATTTTACTCTACTTTTCTAAATTTTTTGATAATGTTAAAATAAAATATCAAATATCGGTATTTACCGAATTCGAGGTGTAAAAATGGCAAAAAAAAATTTGGATTGGGAAAATTTACCTTTCGGTTACATAAAAACCGATAAAAGATTTGTTGCTAATTGGAAAGACGGCAAATGGGAACAGGGAATTTTAACATCGGATGACAAAGTTGTTATCACTGAATGTGCAGGAGTACTCCAATATGCTCAGACCTGTTTTGAAGGATTAAAAGCCTACGAAACTATCGACGGCAGAACAGTAACATTCCGTCCGGATTTAAATGCTGCAAGAATGGAAGATAGCTGCAAACGTCTTGAAATGCCTGTTTTTCCACAAGAAAAATTCATTCAAGGATGTATAGATGTTATAAAAGCAAATATAGATTGGGTTCCCCCTTATGGAACCGGAGCTGCACTTTATCTTCGTCCTTATATGTTCGGAAGCGATGCCGTAATAGGAGTAAAGCCTGCCGAAGAATATCAATTTAGAATTTTGGTAACACCGGTAGGACCGTACTTTAAAGGAGGAGCAAAACCTATAAAAGTACGTTTAAGCAATCTTGACAGAGCTGCCCCTAGAGGAACAGGAAATATAAAAGCAGGTCTCAACTATGCTATGAGTTTGTATAACATTGTAGATGCACATAAATGCGGATATGCCGAAAACATCTACACAGATCCTGCAACCCACACATACATCGAAGAAACCGGAGGAGCAAATATTCTTTTTGTTTCAAAGGATGGAACCCTTGTAACCCCAAAATCCGAATCAATTTTGCCTTCAATTACAAGACGTTCTTTAATTTACGTTGCACAAAATATTCTTAACATAAAAGTCGAAGAAAGAAAAGTAAACAAAGATGAGCTAACCGACTTTGTTGAATGCGGACTTTGCGGAACTGCTGCAGTAATAAGTCCTATCGGGCAGATTGATGATAACGAAAAATCAATAATGATTCCAAGTGGAATGGAAAGAATAGGCGAAGTTTTGGGAAAACTTAGAGAGACATTGACGGGAATTCAATTAGGAACAATCCCTGCCCCTGACGGCTGGATATACGAAATAAAATAAAAAATCGTAAAAGCTTAATTTAAATAAAAATATTGCTTTTAATCTTGCCGATAATATGCTATAATCTTGCCGATAACTAAAAAACAAAAATATCGGCAAGATTACGACAAAAAATTATGAATAAAACCTATTTAACGGCAAAAGAAATCGCAGAAAAATGGAAAACATCGGAAAGAAGTGTTCGAAATTATTGCTCATTGGGACGTGTTCCGGGTGCAATTTTAAAAGGCAAAACTTGGTACATTCCCTCGGATATAACGAAACCACCAAGAAAAAACAAGAAAAAACTTTTTGAAAACTCTAATTTCACTATAAATTCCGATTTTAATTTAAATACAAACTCCGATTCTAATTTTTACAACAGTAACTCTCCATTTTTTGCAGAAATACCTAAATCTAAAATCATTACCGGAAATGCCGAAAAAATCCGAGATGTTATTAGGTATTTCAAGCGATTTAAAAATGCCGCAGTAGTAATTCATGTTGATGAACGTGTTATCAATTCTTCGTTTTTTTCAAGCCATATCAGCGACATTGCACTTATGCATGAAGCAGGTTTAAATGTATTACTTGTTCCGGGAGCAAAAAAAAGCATAGATGAAGTCCTAACAAAATCCGGATTTTATTGGCAAGAAAAAGATGATTTTAGAATAACAAACGAACAGGCAATTCCCTTGATAAAAATGGCAGCATTTGATGTTTCCAACAAAATAATGACAAGCCTTTCAGGACACGGTCTTACCAGTTTAATCGGAAACTGGGTTCGCTCCAGAGCAAAGGGTGTTATTGACGGCTTAGATTACGGATCTTCGGGTGAAATAGAAAAAATAGATACGCAATCCATAAAAACTGTTTTAAATAACGGATTTATTCCCATTTTACCTTGTATCGGGTGGAGTTCTAATGGAAAACCTTACAACGTTTCTTCCATAAATCTTGCTACAGCTACAGCAATTTCACTAAAGGCTGAAAAACTTTTTTTTCTTACCCCTGATTATTCTTTAACTCCTGAAAATTTTACGGTTCCAATTGATTTACCTTTAAGCCCTGAAGGTTGCATTCCGGCTCTTAATCTTGAAGAATTGGATATTTTTATAAAAGCAAATAAAAGACAGGTTAATTCGGATAAAATAAACCTATACTCCGCCCATCCGGTTATAAAGCTTTTAGAATGTGCAAAAAAAGCCTGCAATGAAGGCGTTATGAGATCCCATATTTTGAATGGCTCAATCGACGGATCAATGCCATGTGAAATTTTTTCAGGCTTAGGATCAGGAACAATGATATACAAAAGCAATTACGGAAAAATCCGTGATATGCAACCGGATGATGTCAGCCGTGTTCTTGGAATTATGCGGCCTTTTATTGAAAATGGAATTTTACTACCACGTACAGAACAAAATCTTAGCGAAACATACAAAGACTATATTGTTTATGAACTTGACGGAGGAATTAGAGCTTGTGCTTCATTGATTCAATACTGGGCAGCTGCTACAACAAAATGTTCTATGACCTTGCAGGCAGAAATTGCAGCCATAGCCGTTGATGAAACTTATTCCAACATGGGAATAGGACCTAAAATGGTATCCTTTCTTATTGAAAAAGCTCATAAATTAGGCTTTGAAAGCGTATTTGTTATGACAACCCAAACAAGTGATTGGTTTGAAAAATTAGGTTTTAAACCGGATTCCATAAACTCAATACCTATAAAACGTAAGGCTCTTTGGTCTGAAAAAAGAGGTTCAAAAGTATTCAGACTGGTTTTATAGCAAACCTTATTCAAAAAAAACGCTATAGACTAATTATTTGTTATACATTATTTTTATTTTGTATCATATAAATTATAAAAAAGGAGAGTTTAATATGAAATTAAAAAACATTGTAATTGCAGGAGGCGGAGTGCTTGGTAGTCAAATTGCCGTTCAAGCAGCATATTGCGGATGCAATGTAACCATTTGGCTAAGAAGTCAAGGCAGTATAGGTAGAACACAACCAAAATTGGATAATTTAAAAAAAACTTATATTGAAACCATTGAAGCAATGTCTGAAAACGACGAACAAAAGCCGGCTTTTTGGGCTCCCGGAATCGCAGATTTTGAAACTTTCAACAAAGAAGAATGTTTAAAAAAAGTTGAAAGTGCTTTTGCAAATCTAAAACTTGAACTTGATATGGCAAAGGCAGTTTCAAATGCAGATTTAGTAATAGAATCAATGGCAGAAAACATCAATGATAAAATTGAGTTTTACAAAAAATTAGCCCCTCTTTTACCTGAAAAAACAATTCTTGTAACAAATTCTTCAACATTGTTGCCGTCCCAATTTGCAAAATATACCGGAAGACCCCAAAAATATCTTTCTTTGCATTTTGCAAATTCAATTTGGAAAAACAACACGGCAGAAATAATGGGTCAAAATCTCACCGAAAAAAAATATTTTGATGACGTAATGAATTTTGCAAATGATATCAGAATGATAGGGCTTCCTCTCAATAAAGAAAAAAATGGATATCTTTTAAATTCCATGTTGGTTCCTTTCTTGCTTAGCGGATTAGACCTATATGTAAACAATATTTCAGATCCTAAAACTATCGATTTGGCATGGACAAGAGGAACCGGAGCTCCAAAAGGACCTTTACAAATTTTTGATACAGTAGGGATTCAAACTGCTTATAACATCGTATTACAATATCAAAAAGTACCGGGTCTTTTTTCACCGCTTTTAAAAAAAATGATGATGCCATATAATTTTAAAGAAATGGAAAAAGTACTTAAAAAAATGATTGATCAAGGAAAACTCGGAAAATCCAGCGGCGAAGGTTTTTATAAATACTAATAAAAAATTTGGCAGCGATCAAACAAATTCATCTGCTGCCAAGTTTTTCCCAAATTTTATTGTCCAAAATTTTTTTATCAAGAATTATGCCACAATTCCGTTTACGGCAAGAGCAAGCATTCTTTCAAAATCCGGAATATCGTTTTGATCAAGGATAGTCAATCTAAACACAACACTTTCCATTAAGCCGTAAAAAACCTCATTTGCAGCCTTTATATCTATATCTTTAAACTGTCCGCATTTTTTCCCATCAATAAGGATTGCAGAAACAAGATGCCGCATTTTCATAATTCGTCGCCTAACCTTTTCTCCCGGATATTTTCCCGTTTTTTGAATTTGCAACAAATAAATTAGAACCATGCTATAAAGTTTTTTATTTTGTATACAACAGTCTTTTAGATCCATAAAAATTTTTTTTAATTTTTCAGGATAAGTTAAATCCATTCTGTCAATGGTAGACCTTATTAAATCTTCCGTGCTATCGGTAAGCTGTTTTAAAGAATACATAAAAATTTCGCGTTTGTTTTTAAAATAAATGTAGAGTGTAGTTCTTGTAATTCCGCATCTATCCGCAATTTTTTGGTAAGTAACATCTTCATATCCTTCTTCAACAAATAAATCCAGAGCTTTTTCAAGAATTTTTTTCTTTCGTTTGTCGTGTTCTACTACAACCGCCATTTTGATTTTCCTTTATTTATAAATATAAAATTTTGTATCCAAATTTCCGGCTTTTAACCCCTTTACAATGTCGGCTTTCTTTCCTATGCACGTTTCAAAGTTACAGTTTGATGTTATAAAGCCCATTTCCCATCCTTCAAAATCTAAAAACAAAGAATGCATAGATGAATAAAGTTTTTCTGCTTCTTCGGCATCTCCAATACGTTCCCCATAAGGAGGATTTGTCAAAAGCATCCCTTTTTCATATGGGGAACGTAGCTCCTTAAAATCTGCTGTAATAAAATCAGGTCTTTGAATTCTCTCATCGCTTCCTATCATCTGCAAAGCCCTTCCTGCCGTTACACATGCATGTTCGGCATTAAGTTGAGCTCTGCTTACAGCTTCAGGATCGATATCGCTTCCTGTAATTCTGGCAAGAGCATCCGGTCTGATTTTTTCAGCTTCCTTACAGCGGATTTCATCTGCTACTTTTTTATCAAAAATGGGAAGATTCTCCAAAGCAAAATGTCGAGCAAATCCCGGAGCTACGTTATAAGCATACAAAACTGCTTCCGTCAGTATTGTCCCTGAACCGCAAAAAGGATCATGGAGAGGTACTTTTCGCCTCCATAACATCATCTGTAAAAGGACGCATGCTAAAGTCTCCCTCATTGGAGCAAGACCTCCGTCCGTTCTATAGCCTCTCTTATGTAAAGGTTCTCCGGATAAATCTAAAAGTACATAAACTTTGTTCT
This sequence comes from Treponemataceae bacterium, assembly GCA_052173655.1. Classification (GTDB taxonomy): domain Bacteria; phylum Spirochaetota; class Spirochaetia; order Treponematales; family Treponemataceae; genus RGIG9060. The sequence continues at coordinate 158,369 of JBQMYD010000003.1, forward strand.
GTTCAAGATAAATTCTAATATCAGATTGAAAACCACTTTCAGGAAGAACCGACATATTCCAAACAGTTTCAAGCTTTTTATAAATTGCTTTATGTACTATTCCCTGAATTGAATGCTCGGAATTGAGTTTGCTTTTATACACTCTCACCTTGTCTACAACTATTCTGGAATCTTTTTTTAAAAAATCCTGCCAGTTGACTGCATTAACCCCGTCAAACAATTGATCAAAATCTTCTGCAACAAAAGATGCAAGCTGCAAAAAAATTCTATCAGCAGTTCTAAGACAAAGATTTGAGCGGTATAGCCCTGCATCATCACAAGTAAAGAATACTCTACCAACACTGCTACCAAGTGTTTTATAACCTAAAATTTTAATTTCATTTGCAAGAATTTTTTCAGCCCCAACAGTACATAGAGCAACAAGTGTATTCATAGCCTGAAGTCTAACACTGTATTCAAAAAATTTCAATTGACAAATTGACAAACACTGTCAATTTTGTCGGTATTTTTTGTTATCCTTATCAAAAATTCTTTCACAAAAGCCTGCGAATTATTTTTGCACTACCTACACAAAGTCTTTGTTTTTTACCATCATGTTCAGAAATTACCGTCAAAAAAGCATCTGAATTTGTACGCTCAAGAGAAACCGGTTTTACTACCACAATTTTTGTTTCGTTTTTGCCGGAATCATTGTCATAGGTAAATTCCAAAAAAGAAGAATTTGTAATTGCATTTTCGATAACATGAATTTTTCCACTAAAATCCATGCCAAAAGCTTCAAGTTTTTCAATTTTTACAGATTCAGGACGTAATTGTTCTTTTGTAATTATGATTTTACGCCTTATTCTATCCTGCAAGCTTGTTAATTGTTCTTTATTTGTTTTTATTTCAGAAAGCATTGAATTCATAAATGCACTGTGCTTTGAAAAAAAATCTTTATTAAAAAGATCTTCAAAATTTTTTTGTTTTTCACAAGTCATTAAAACTTTATCTTCACAAATTATATTTTTGAACGGAAAATTTGCTTCCTTAAAATCAAAATTTTCATAAGGAGTAAAAAAATCCAACTTGGAAAAATCAATAGACATTTTGAGTTCTTCATAATTTTCATAATCCATCAAATAAATTCCTTGTGATAAAACTTTTTTTATGTGCTTGGAAATTTCAGGATTCTTTTCAATAAGAATTCGATTATTTTTTTCTGCCTGCATTACAAATCCATGATAAATCCTAACCGAATTATATTGTTCATACCATTCTTTTATAGAAAAAACTAAATTCTGTGGAAGTTCGTAAATTGAAGATTTTTTAAAAATTTCCACCAAATCTTGAAAGTTTTTTTCATTTTTAAAAAAATTCATACAAGATTTTTTTGTCAACTCAAATTGAAGAATTGAATCAAAACAAACAAATTCCATCGTATCGGCAACTTCAAGAAGCTGCAAAAAATTACCACCTTCCATTGCAAATGCAGAAAAACTTGCGTCTATCGAAAAAAATTTTTCTTTTTCATTTAAAATCTGATCTTGCTTTAGATAAGTATAAATATCTTCTCCGTATGAATTCGTTGCAACCTTTTTTAGAACATTAAATTGTATTGCATTTTCTATAAAAGCGGAAATTAGACAAAATTCATCAAAAGAAGCAGACTCTCTATCTGACAAAAATTGAGAAAGCCTGCTCATACTCATTCCTGTTTTTTCCCCGATCAAATACGCCAATCTAATAAGACTGTTTTTTGTAAAATTTTTTTGTGAAATAGTTGCTGTTAAAGCTCCAATTTGAGAAGCAAATTTTTGTAACTGACTTTGAGAATAACATCCTGTGCTTGCTACAATTATATAAATTATCTGTTCTTCCAAAGTTAATTTTGCGAATTGTTGCCATCTTTTTTTATTTATAAAAATTCCGTTTTCATTTTGAACAAAGAGCAAAAGATTTTTACAAGCCGTAATAAAAAGAATCAAAACCCGTTCGTTGGGAATAGCCGGAAATATTGTTTTTAACTGTGTAGAAATCTTTTTTTTAAAAGAACCGTCTATTTTACACAAATCTGAATTTGAATTTACAAGAGAATAAACCGAAGCAAAAAACAGCTGATTCAGTTTAAATTGATTTTCGTCATTTTTCTCTTGTATGCACTCGGCTTTAAAATCTTCTTCCGATTTTACTATAAAAGAAATATCTAAAATTTTTTCAAAAATACCATCTAAAAGCGGATTTAGTTTATAAATTTGCTGCTCACTGGAAACTAACGAAGAATTAATATTTTTTCTAAAAATTAAAAGTCTTTCTTCAAAATTTCTCAATAACCCGCAAATTTGATCAAAAGAAAAAGTCCCTTGAAAAAAACTGATAAGTTTTTGCTTGGTAACTTGTGGAATGAAATAAATTGCATTAAGAAAAACAATATCCTTTTCATCCAAAAGAGAAACTATTGTCTGACGGTGTTCAGATTTTCTAAGAAACGAACTGAGTTCTTCTATCAATTTTTGCTTATTATACGGAGTTTTAACTTCTCCAAGATACATATGAATAATATCAAAAAAACTATCATCATCCATAGTTGCAAGAAAATCTCGCCAAGCAATAATTTCCTCAATGCGCTCTTCTTTCATCACAAACTCTCCGTTATATTTTTTAGGCAAACTATTATTTACAAATAAACAGTATCGAATTCCTATTTTAAAAACTGTCTTTTAATTCCAAAAAACCTCATCAATACTGCGTACAAGTTTATAAGCATAACCTTGTTCCGTTAAAAATTTTTGTCTATTTGCACTAAAGTCTTCCTCTACGGTATTACGGGTTACCAAAGTAAAAAATCTGGAAGTACGATCTTTTGGTCTTAAAATCCTACCCAATCTTTGTGCTTCTTCTTGGCGACTACCAAAAGTACCGCTTACTTGAATCGCCATTGAAGAATCGGGTAAATTTATGGCAAAATTTGCAACCTTACTTACAACCAAAACACGAATTTCACTTGCACGGAATTTTGAATAAAGTTCATCACGCTGAGAATTTGTTGTTTTTCCGGTAATAATAGGAACTTGCAGTTCTTCTGCTATTTTTTCCAGCTGTTCAATATATTGCCCTATAACCAAAATTTTATCTTGAGAAAATCTATTAACAAGTTCTTTTACCACAAATAATTTATTTTTATTGTTACTTGCAATTTTATATTTATCACGCTGATTTGATACGGCATATTCAATTTCTTTTTTCGCATCAAGATCAATTCTGACTTCAATACATTCAGCTTTTGCAATAAAACCTATATTTTCAAGTTCTTTCCAAGGAACATCATAACGCTTCGGGCCTACCAAACTAAAAACATGATTTTCGCATCCATCTTCACGTATTAAAGTTGCAGTAAAACCTACCCGCCTTACAGCCTGAAGTTCCGCCGTTACCCTAAAAACAGGAGCAGGAAGAAGGTGAACTTCGTCATAAATAATTAACCCCCATCCATTTTCTCTAAAAATTTGAAAATGCGGAAAAGAAGAATTTTTATCAGGACGCCAAGTTAAAACTTGATATGTTGCAACAGTAACAGGTTTTATAACTTTTTCTTCTCCCGTGTATTCTCCAATTTGTTCCTCAGTAAGCTCCGTTTTGTCCAAAAGCTCATCTATCCACTGATGAACTGCACTTATGTTTGTAGTTACAATAAGTGTATTGGTTTGTAATCTATTCATTATGCCTATACCGACAATTGTTTTTCCGGAACCGCATGGCAAGACAATTGTTCCAAAACCGCTACCAGGTTTTCCATCTCCTACAAGAGCATTACAGGCTTCAATTTGGTACGGTCTTAGACAAAAGTTCTCTCCGCCTAAACAATTTTCTCTAAGATCTATTTTTAGAGGAGTTCCCTCTCGTAAAGGAGCTTCATCCTTTACCGGCCAGCCTGATTTTAAAAGCTCTTGTTTTATAGAGCCTCGATAGGTCAAAAGAATATAAAACGCATTTTCAATTTCACAAGGTATTAGATATTTTTGAATTGATTTTATAGAACCCAACTCTTTATATATCAGACTATTTTCTGCTTTAAGCATTAAATATTCAATTTTATCATAAAATTCACATTCAGGTTTTGTTTCATCTGTTTTTTCATCACCGTTTTTAATTTCACAAAATTGCGTTTTACCATAAGAGTCGGGGATAGCTTTTATTACAATTTTACCAAAACGCTGTGAAGTTTGTAAAACCCAAGATTTTATCACTTGAGGAACTTCATATTTTGCAAAACAATTTAAGGTTTCAAGAATTTGATTTGGTTCAATTCCAACACTACAAGCATTCCAAAGTGAAAGTGGCGTTAACCTGTAAGTATGTAAATGTTCAGGACTTCGTTCAAGTTCTGCAAAAGGAATCAGAGCATTTCTGCATTCTTTTGCACGAGGAGAATGGACGTCAAGTAAAAGAGTCTTATCGCTTTGAATTATTAGAGGATTTTCAAGTTGCAAAATTTTCCCTAAAAATTTTTATTTTTATCATTTTATTACTTTTCTCCTTCGTAATAAGGATTTTTACAGCATTTTTATTTTTTAAAACCGAAAATCGACCTTGTTTTTTCCTCCAAGTTTTGCCAAATAAGTGAGTTTTTTTGGTGCTTGTAAACAACATTTTCTTCGTCCATTTTGCGAGAAATCCAATCCACCAGCTGTTTTTCCGTAACGGAAGGTTCAACTTCCAAAAGATAGACAAAACATCCTGTAGTTTTAAAATTTTTTACGGCAATACTTTCCGCATAAGATTTAAAAGATGCCTGAGCCATAGAAGCAATAGTTCCTGCTTTTTCAAAATTCATACTTCTTGTTTTTGGGGGATTTTTTATAAGATCAGCAGCAGAAGGCAGACTTTGCAGAATAAAAAATAACTTTCCAAAACCTTTTTGTTCAAAGCGTTTTAATGTTTCGGTAGTTAAATAAGCATAACTCAAAATTAAATCATCAGTTGCACGGGTAAAATCTTCTATTGTTTCCCCGGAAAAAAGTTGATCAAAACTTGCCGTATCAAAAAATAAAGCCAATGCATCAATTTTTTTAAACTTGTTTTCTGCACTTACAATAAGAGTATGAGCTGAAATAGGAGAACCACGATTCCAAGCACCGCTTTCCGGTTTGTATCCTTCTTTTTGGTCGTGATTATACGGAAGAGTTACAAAGGCATTAAGCCCTGCCGATTCTGCAACACTTTGCAAGTGTGAATTTTTACTATAATCCTTTCCTGCCAGAATAATATTCTTGCTCATAACACTTCATTATAACAAAGTGATTAAAAAAAGTAAAACATAAACGTAACATTCAAAAAACCGAATAGTGAAAAAAAATTTTTTTTGTTATACTCTCTCCATGGAAACTAAAGAATGTTCGATTTTGAAAGATTTTGAGAATCTGCAAAAAATTCAGTTGCGTTTAAAAATAAAAGAACAACTCCGTAGCCTCAATAAAGATCAATATAAAAAATTAAATGCAAGTATTCAAAAAAAAATTTTATCTGCAAATAGCGAAATTCAATACCCTTTTTTTAAAAATGCACAGGATTTTGCATTTTTCATGCCTCTTGAAACTGAACCTGACATTGTGCCAATAATTGAAAATTACATGAAAACGGGAAAAAACTGCTATCTGCCGAAAGTGATCAATGATAAAAATATGAAATTTTTTCTTTTGGATAACTCAAAAACTCTTGAAGAACAAGTTGAACTCGGTTGTTTTGGAATAAGAGAACCAAAAATTTTTTTACCTGAAATGAACTGTTCATGCTTTGTAATTTTTGTACCCGCACTAGCTTTCGACCTAAAATTTTCCAGATTGGGAAAAGGCAAGGGATACTACGATAAATTTCTTTCAAGCTTTAAAAGCAAAAACAATTCAAATGAAATATCCAATTTGTATAAAATCGGAGTATGCTATGATTTTCAAGTTTTTGATAAAATCCCCACAGAAAAATTCGATATCCCGATGAATGCAATAGTTACGGAAAAATCCTGGATTTTTTGATTTTATTTATAGCATTCGTATCCTAAAGACTTGATTCCGTTTACCCACTTTAAAGCCCATTCTTTAGCACCTTCCAAATCATGCTCTTTCCAGTTTCCACATTCTTTCGGATCCCGACCGGGAATTTCTTTGTCTAAAGGCCATTGTGCTGTTTTTTGCAAAACAATCAGCAATTTATCGGTAATTTCTTTTTCATCTTTTTCACCGAAAATTGTAAGATAAAATCCAGTTCGGCAACCCATAGGGGAAACATCGATTATTCCCTCAAGTTCATCTCTGATATATTCTGCAATTAAATGTTCCAGAGTATGAATTGCGGCAATAGGCATAAATTCTTTGTTAGGTTGCCCAAAACGGATATCGAATTTTGTTACAACATCCCCCTTAGGTCCTGTTTTTTTTGAAGCAATCCTAACATATGGTGCAGTAACCTTTGTATGATCCAAGTTAAAACTTTCTACATTGTATTTTGCCATAAACTTCCCCCAAAAATTTTATATAAATTAAAACAAATACTAAAATTTGCTGATAATATCGTAAACTAAATTTCCGCTAATTCCGGCAGCAACTTCTTTGTTAAAAACATAGTCTACTTTTACATTCTCATCCGCATTGTCCGAAATTGAGCGTATGATCAAAAAAGGTATTTTATTTTGTATACAAACATGAGCTACAGCTGTTCCTTCCATTTCAACACACATAGGATGACAGTTTTTTTCGATTTCTTCTTTTATTTCTTTTTTACAAATAAATTGATCTCCACTTGCAATCCTTCCAAAGTAAAATTTAAAAGAAGTTTCTTTTGGAGTATAAGTCTTTGCAAGATCAATCAACTTTTTATCTGCATTAAAAAAAGTAGGCATTTCAGGCAAAGTACAAGGTGCATCCCCAAAAAAAGTCGTATCAACATCATGATATACACAATCTGTAGAAACTACCGTATCTAAAATCCTCAGTCTTTTATCCATTGCCCCTGCAATCCCCGTATTTAGTACGTGGGTAACTCCAAATTTTAAAATCAAAATTTGAGTACATAAAGCGGCATTTACTTTCCCTATTCCGGATTGTACAAGAACTACAGGCTGTCCTAAAATAGTTCCCTCAAAAAAAATAAGATTTGCAAATCTTACTTCTTTTATGTCGCAACATCTTGATTGCAAAAATTCTATTTCACAGTCCATTGCTCCAATAATTCCAAATTTCATACTTTTTTCTCCTAATTTTAAATAAAAATTTATTTTTTAATATCTTTTATTTTTTCTCCCAATTTTTCTTTAGTTTCTTCAAGCTTTTCCTTTTCCTTTTCCAAGTAAAGTTTTAAATAATCAAAAATCAACTCTCTTTCAGAATGGAGCGAGTCTAAAAATTTTCTACCCGGAATTGCAGCTTTTAAAGCTTCGTATTTTACAATAACATTTTTTTCTTTTGCAAACTTCTTTATTTTATTCAAAGCATCCAAGGAATGAATTAAATCTACCAATAAAACGCCGTAAAAAAAACCTATGCAAAAAGAAAAAGTAATATGATTTGCAAACCATCCCAAAGCACTCAAAATTCTGGGATGAATAAAAAAATAATAAAGTGCACAAAGAATTATCCAAAAAAATGAAAAAAGAGGACAAATAATCCCATTTATATTCATCCACCTATCAGAATAATCCCACAATTTTACCTTCATTCCTTTTATAAAAATAAGACCTGCAATATATTCAATTACCGTTACAGCAACAGCCATAAGTATAAACAAAATTATTTTTTCTACAATCGGGTTTGTAATAAATGAAACATCAATATGTGCTAAAAGATATAGCGTACACAAACTAAATCCGTAAAGAGGCAAACAGGGGCCTGTTAAAAATCCGGGATTAATCCATTTTCTATTTCCGGAAAAAAGCCTTCTCCAAAAAACTTCCAAAGCCCAACCGATCATACTACCGATAGAAAATAAAAATGCAAGTTTTATAAATAATGACATCTAAATCCTCAATCCAAATTTTTTTACAAAAAACTGTATATAAAAGATTTTATCACAAAATGAAAATTTTTCGTAGTAAGAATATTTTTAATGTTTAATATGTTTTTAACTCAATATGTTGTCAAAAATAATACTAAAGGTTATTATATATAGGTAAACAATTCGCTGGAATTTTAAGGAATTCAAATAATGAAAAATGTTACATCTAAATTTATAATTGCCCTTTTAGCAGGAGTTTTTGCTTTTTATTCCATTTTTGCCCCAAATCTTTTTGCTCAAGCGAAAAAAAACAAATCTGACACAGTAAAAGTAAGCCAGTATATGCAGCTCATAAACAGTGTTTACGGATTCATTTTACAAAACTATGTTGATGAAGTGGATCCTGAAGTTCTTTATGCAGGAGCATTAAAAGGCTTAATGGAATCCTTGGAAGACCCTTACACATCTTACTTGAATTCTTCACAAATGCGTTCCTTGAATGACACCACAATCGGAAATTTCGGTGGAGTCGGTCTTACCATTACAAAGCCTCAAGTTTCCACTCCGGAAAAACCTGCCTATGTTGAAGTTACAAGCCCTATCGAAGGTGGTCCGGGATATAAAGCGGGAATACACGCAGGAGATCTTATTCTTTCAATAAACGGAACTCCAACTCCGGATATTTCAATGAATGAAGTTTTAGGAATACTTAGAGGTACCGTAGGTGAAGGCGTAAATGTCGTTATTCGACGTGGCAAAAAAATGGAATTTTCAAGAACATTGATTAGAGAAAACATAGAAGTCCCTACAGTAAAATTCGGTATGATCGAAAACATGCAAAAGAAAATCGGTTATATCAGAATTATCGAGTTTACACCTCAAACTGCAGAAAGAGTCCAAGAAGCTTTTGATACTTTTACTCAAAACAAATTTGAAAGCCTGATCATAGATCTTCGTAATAATCCCGGAGGTCTTATTACCAGTGTTGCAGAAGTTGCAGATAAGTTTATTGACAACGGTATTATTGTTTCAACAAAGAGCAGAAAACAAGAAACTGAAAATGTTTTTACAGCTTCTCCTGAAAAAACTACAATGCCGAAAGGAATTCCAATTATAGTTTTAATAAACAAAGGCTCTGCAAGTGCTTCAGAAATTCTTTCAGGAGCTTTAAAAGACTATAAACTTGCATATCTTATGGGAGAACGTTCTTACGGAAAAGGCTCCGTTCAACAAGTTATAAATCTTTACAATAACGACGGTGTAAAACTTACAATGGCACGTTATTATACTCCAAGCGATGTAAATATTGACAAAATAGGAATACCGCCTGATCGTGAAGTAAAAATGGAAGTATTAGAGGAAGACGAAGAAAAAGCTTACGTAGATTTGATGAATTCAAATGAAATTGCAAAATACGTTGAAGTCCACGAAAATATGACGAAAAATGATGTATTTTTATATGCAAAAGATTTGTCCAAAAAATATAGTTTAAAAGAAAAACTCCTTCGCCGTCTTATTAATATGGAATTGAACCGAACAAAAGATCCTTTGCTCTACGATTTGGACTATGATGATCAACTTGTTGCAGCTATAAAACTTATTGAAACCGAAGATTTTAACAAATTGATGAAGTTTACAAAAACTTTAAAGCAACTTCAAGATGAAGCAAAGCTTAAAGAAGAAAAATCTGACGATAAAAAAAATAAGTAGGCTGCATGAGACAATATTTAGCTTCAGAAATGCCTGACAAAAATGGAACTATTGTTGTAAAAGGCAAAGATTTTAAATATCTTTCTCAAGTATTACGACTTGAAATAGGCAATGTAGTTCAGGTGCGTTTACCGGATCAGCAGCTAGTTTCAATGGAAGTATCAAAAATACAGTCAAAACAAATGATTTTTTCGTCATGCTCGGAATCTGATACAAATTTGAATTTTGCATGTCAGGGCGTAAGTGCCCGGAGTATAAAAAAAAGCAATGTTGAATATTGGGTTTTTCAATTTGTTCCAAAACCTGCAAAAATGGATTTACTAATCAGGCAATGTGTTGAATGTGGTATAAACAACATAGTTCCTGTTCAAGGAGAATTTTCAAATCAGCCGGATTGGAAAAATCGTTCGGAACGCTGGTTACGTCTGGTAAGAGAAGCCCGTCAGCAAAGCGGTTCTCCTGTAGACACAAAAATCTGGGATTGCATGAGTCTTGAAAAATCTCTGGAGTTATGGGGAACTACAACTGAACCGGCTTTTTTACTGCATGAATCGGATATCGCCGACAAAAATATTTTTACAATTCTTTCAAAAACTGAGGGTAAGATAAAAAAAGCGGCACTTGCAATTGGACCTGAGGGGGGAATGTCCGATTCTGAAATTCAATTATTAAAAAATGCAGGATTTGATTTAATACATTTCAATACAAATGTTTTACGTTGCGAAACTGCTTGTCTATATGGAATTGCTGCAATTCAAACTGCAATATCGGAGTATAAATCATGGCACAAACACGAATAGTTTTTTTAAATGTTCCCATTGACATTGTTCAGGAAGAAGAATTTTCCGACAAAATTATGGAAATTTCAAAAAAAAAAGAATTTTCTCAGATTTGTTTTGTTTCAATATGGGACGTTTTAAAAGCACGCAGAAATCAAGAATATCTTTCGTGTCTTAAAAACGCATCCCTTGTCATTCCTATATCAAAAAGTATTTTGCGAGGGGCTGAATTTTTAAAACTTACAACTCCTGTTCGTTATAATCCATTCAAAACTGTAATCAACATTATGAATGTAATAGATAAAAATTTCGGTTCTTTGTACTTGCTCGGAGGACGTAAAGAATCTTTGATGAATGCAACAAAAAATATTAACTCTACTTTTCCGGGAATTCATATTGTAGGACGTTTTGTAGGATATTATCCCAAGTCCATTGAACCAAACATGATGGAAGCAATCCACAAAGCAAGTCCTGCCTTATTTTTAAGCAGCGATGGAGTCAACGGTGGCGATTTGTGGTCTTTCCGCAGAAAAGATCAAATGAACCCCGGAATTTTTCTTTATTACAAAGATTGCTTTGGAATTTTTTCAAAACGTAAACGCCGAATTTCATATTTTACTTTTGACAAAGGACTGGAAATTTGGTCCGAAATACTGCATAATCCTTTTAAAATCTTTTTAATTTTGCCATATATGTGGTATTTGATAGTCTTGACTTGGTACAAAATCAGTAAAAAAGGGCAAAAACAAGCTCTTGATTTTGCCAAAGAAAATAAAATTGAAAAATAACTTTTTATTCTTCGACTCTAACCCATGTTTCCATTTTTTGTCCCATAAAATCAAGATTTTTACCGTAAAAAATATTTTGAGGGCGAATTAACTCCATCCTCCAAGTTTTTACCGGAGTTTCATTTGCAAGTTCATCAGAAAGTTCATCTTCGGAATAAATTTTTTCTGAAAGAACGTAAAAAAAATCTCCGCTAAAATATTTTATTATAGAAGTTTTTGTTACCCTATTGCTTAATTTTCCATTTTGAAGCTGAGCACAATTTTCAATATCAAAAACAATTTTTTTCCCTGAAAGTTTATATTTTCCTGTCCAAACCAGTGCATTTTCAGATCCCTCATAATAAACCTGAATTGTAACAACATGATTTGCCTTAAAAAAAATCTGATGCACATATTGGTTACCTGCAAAATCCTGATTTTTCATTATCCATTCATGTGCATAAATTGGACTTTGTTTTTCGTTAAAACAAGAAGTAAAATTAAAAAAAACTGCTGTAAATAATAAAATAAAAAAAAGAAAGTTTAAAATTTTTATTTTCATAGATATTTCCCTGTTATTTTTTAAGCCTTTGCTCATTTACTACATTATAGTAGCACAAAAATTTATATCAGGCATTTAAATTGTTGAACAAATTAACCTTTTTTTCTACAATGATTTAGATCTTAGTATTTTTCGGAGGAAGAGCGTATGTTCAAAATTATTGAAAAAAAGTTATTGTCTATCGGTGTCTACTACATAAAGGTTTCTGCTCCCGAAATTGCCCGAAATCGAAAAGCCGGACAATTTGTTATTCTCCAAATCGATGTTGAATTTGGAGAACGTATTCCTCTTACAATCGCAGATGCAAATGCAGAAGAAGGCTGGATTGTATTGGTTTTTCAAGCCGTTGGTGCCACAACTAAAAAACTTGCACTTTTTGAAACGGGGCAAGAAATACCGGTTATCCTTGGGCCGTTAGGGAATCCTTCTAAAATAGAAAAATATGAAAACCCTGTAGTTATCGTTGGAGGCGGTTTTGGAGTTGCTCCTTGTTACCCTATTGCTCAAGCTCATAAAAACATAGGAAACAAAGTAATAATGATTATAGCCGCACGGACAAAAGATCTTCTAATATTCGTTGATGAAATGAAAGCTATTTGCGATGAAGTTATTGTAATGACCGATGACGGATCGGCAGGCAGGCAAGGGCTTGCAACACTTCCTCTGGAAGAACTTTGCAAAAGTCAATGTCCTCCGTCGGAAGTTATTGCTATCGGACCTCCTGTAATGATGAAGTTTTGTTCATACACCACAAAAAAATTCGGCGTAAAAACAACAGTATCTCTAAATACAATTATGATTGACGGAACAGGAATGTGCGGAGGTTGCCGTGTAAACGTAAATAACGAAGTAAAGTTTGTTTGCGTAGACGGCCCTGAATTTGATGCTCATCTTGTAGACTGGGATAACATGATGACTCGAATGAAGACTTTTAAAAATCGGGAACAAGAAGACTTACATAAGTGCAATCTTCAAATTCAAGCCGATCAACTATCAAAAAAGTAAAATTGGGAAGTAATAATATGACAGATGTAAAAGATTTATTAAAAGAAATACAGTCAAAAGAAGTTTTGACACCAAAAGATAGAATGGCTATTCCTCAAATGGAGATGCCTGTCAGAGATGCAAAAAAACGTGCAAGAGAAATGGATGAAGTTGCACTTGGATATACTGCTGAAATGGCAATTGTAGAAGCAAATCGCTGTTTACAGTGTAAAAATCAACCGTGTATTGCAGGCTGTCCGGTAAATATTCAAATTCCGCAATTTATTGAACAAATTGCAAAGGGTGAATTTAAAAATGCTGTAGACATCATAAAGCAAACAAGTTTACTTCCTGCAATTTGCGGAAGAGTTTGTCCTCAGGAAAAACAATGTCAGGGTGTTTGTACTGTTGGAAAAGTTTTCAAATCTCCGGAAAAAGCTGTTTCTATTGGACGGTTGGAACGCTTTGTTGCTGACTGGGAAAAAGAAAACAATAAGGTTACGTTACCAAAAATTTCAGAAAAGACCGGAAAAAAAGTTGCAGTTATAGGAGCCGGTCCTGCAGGACTTACCGTTGCTGCAGATTGTGCACGAGCAGGCCATGAAGTTACGGTTTTTGAGGCTTTTCACAAAGCCGGAGGGGTTATGATGTACGGAATTCCTGAGTTCAGACTTCCAAAAACTGTCGTTCAAAATGAAATAGACAACCTAAAAAAAATAGGAGTACATTTTGAATGTAATTTTCTTGTAGGTAGAACAAACACTTTGGAACAACTTTTGAAAGAAAAAAATTTTGATGCTGCTTTTATCGGAACAGGTGCAGGTCTTCCAAAGTTTATGAATATTCCGGGCGAAAATTTTATCGGTGTTTTCAGTGCAAATGAATACCTTACAAGAGCAAACCTCATGAAAGGTTACGATAAAGAAAACTCCGAAACTCCTATTTTTGAAGCAAAAAAAGTCTGTGTTTGCGGTGGCGGTAATGTTGCAATGGATGCAGCCAGAATGGCTTTAAGACTTGGAGCTGAACAAGTAAACATTATCTATAGACGAACCAAAAAAGAAATGCCTGCAAGAGCAGAAGAAATAGAACATGCAGAGGAAGAAGGCATAATTTTCAGATTTCTTGAAAATCCTATAGAAGTTCTCGGAGATGAAGAAGGCAAAGTTAAAGCTGTAAAATGTTTAAGCTATGAACTTGGCGAACCTGACGCTTCAGGACGAAGAAGCCCTGTTGCAATCCCGAATAGTGAACACGAAGTTGAATGCGATGCAATGATAGTTGCTCTTGGGAACGGTTCAAATCCGTTAATGGTTCAAACAACTCCCGGCTTAGATGCTGACAAAAAAGGACACATAATTGTTAATGAAGAACAAGCTACCAGCCATGCAAAAGTTTGGGCAGGAGGTGATATTGTTCTGGGAGCGGCAACAGTTATTCTTGCCATGGGTGAGGGAAGAAAAGCGGCGGCGGCTATTAACGAATATCTGTCAAAATAAAACAAAATAAAAAACTCTCAAGCTATTTTTAGTTTTTAGTTAAAACACCACAAATAAAATAGACTTGAGAGTTTTTTTTGCCATCACAAATATTTTTATATTTTTAAGAATGCTTCATATGCACCAAAGGCCTGTTCTATATCGTATACTGATGTAATCTCCCAAGGAGCATGCATACTCAAAACAGGCACTCCGGCATCAAGAACATACATTCCGTATTTTGCCGCAAGATAAGCAATGGTGCCGCCACCGCCCTGATCAACTTTTCCAAGTTCTGCCATTTGATATTTTACTTTTGCTTCATCAAGCACAGCTCTCAACTTTGCAATAAATTCAGGACTTGCATCATTTGCTCCTACTTTTCCTCTGCTACCGGTATATTTATTGAATACAATTCCTCCTCCAAGAAAAGAAGAGTTTTCTCTATCAAAAAGATCTGAATTCATAGGATCAAAAGCGGAATTTACATCACTGGAAAGCATATAACTGTTATTTAATGCACGTCTTATGATAAGTTCTCCGTATTCTCCAAGTCTTGAAACTACCTCTGCAACACAATTTTCAAAAAAGTGGCTGTCCATGCCTGTTGCCCCTACGCTGCCGATTTCTTCCTTATCTACACAAAGACATACATTGGTTCGCCTTGTTGCCTCTACATTTAACATAGCTTTTATAGATGTAAAAGCACAACTTCTGTCATCTTGCCCATAAGCTAAAATCAAAGAACGGTCAAATCCTAAATCTCGTGCAAAACCGGCAGGAACAACCTCAAGTTCAGCAGAAGCAAAATCTTTTTCTTCAATACCGTACTTTTCTTTCAAAATAGCAAGAATTGTATCTTTTGCAGTATTTTTAGATTCTTTTGACTTATTTTTTTCGATTTTTTCTTCACAAGGACATTCACTGCCTATTATTAAATCAAGATTTTCCCCGGGGATAAATTCACTTGCTGTTTCTTTCATTTGTTTTTGTGCCAAATGCGGTAAAATATCGCTGATACAAAAAACCGGATCTTCTTTTTCTTCCCCTACAACAACTTTAACAACGCTTCCGTCTTTTTTGCAAACAACACCATGAATGGCAAGTGGTAATGTAACCCACTGATACTTTTTTATTCCCCCATAATAATGCGTATTAAGATAAACAATAAAATCTTTTTCATAAATCGGTTTTTGTTTTACATCCAAACGAGGACTATCAATGTGAGCTCCAAGAATATTCATTCCTGTTTGGATATCTTCGGTCCCGATATTAAAAAGGGCAATAGCCTTGTTCCATTTTGTAATATAAACCTTATCACCGGATTTTAATTTTTCAACCTCATTTATGTTGCGGTATCCGGCTTTCTCTGCCATTTTAACTATATTAGAACAGCACTCTCTTTCAGTCTTTCCGTTATCCAAAAAATTTTTGTATTCTGAAATTAAATTACTCATAAATTCTCCTATCAATTTTTTAATACCGGAGTATTATATACTAATAAAAAAATTTTTACATCAATATTATAGTAATTCATACACTTATTATAGTATAATTTGAAATATTAAAATTGGAGTAAAAAAAATGATTAATACTTTTTGGTCTTTAGTTCCCGCAATTATCGCAATTGTTCTGGCTCTCATTACAAAAGAAGTTTATTCTTCTTTATTCATAGGAATTTTAATTGGAGCTGTCTTTTTTGCATGTTTTGCTACCGGAGGTTTCACTTTTTCAGGATTTTTGACGCAATTATTTGATGACGGTTTGATAAAACAACTTTCTAACAGTTACAATGTTGGAATTTTGATTTTTCTTGTAATACTTGGAATCATGGTTTCTCTTATGAACAAGGCAGGAGGTTCTGCAGCTTTCGGACGATGGGCACAAAAACACATAAAAACAAAGGTTGGAGCTCAGTGTGCCACAATTATTTTAGGAATGCTGATTTTTATTGACGATTACTTTAACTGTCTTACAGTAGGTTCTGTAATGAAGCCTGTTACTGAAAAATACGGAGTATCAAGAGAAAAACTTGCATATCTTATTGATGCAACAGCCGCACCAATTTGTATCATTGCACCGATAAGTTCGTGGGCGGCAGCCGTTTCAGGTTTTGTAACAGAAGGAGAAAACGGTATCGCTCTTTTTTGCAGGGCAATTCCATTTAACTTTTATGCCTTATTCATTCTAATAATGCTTTTTTCGATGGTTTTTATGAAATTTGAATTTGGGCCTATGGCAAAGTACGAAAAAATTTCTTTAAAATCAGACTGCGAGAATAAATGCGAAAATGAAAATAAAGCGAATACGGAAATTGAAGAAAATCCAAAAGGAAAAGTTATAGATTTACTATTTCCTGTTATCGTGTTAATTACTTTTAGCGTTCTTGGCATGATTTACTCAGGGGGAATTTTCAACAAAGAAAGCGATTCTTTCGGTAAATTTATACAAGCATTTGCAAATTCTGACGCCAGTGTAGGACTTGTCATAGGTTCTTTTGCAACTTTAATTATTTCTATAATTTATTTTTGTTTTAGACGTGTTCTAAAATTTAGAGAATGCATGTCTTGTATTCCTGAAGGTTTTAAATCGATGGTTCCTGCAATTTTGATTTTATCGTTTGCTTGGACTTTAAAAGGAATGACAGACAGCCTTGGAGCTGCAGAATACGTGGCAAATCTTGTTTCCAACAGTGCCGAAAATCTCCAATTCTTTTTACCGTCTATTGTATTCGTAATTGCAGTTTTTCTTGCTTTTGCAACCGGAACTTCATGGGGAACATTCGGAATTTTAATTCCAATATGCATCAGTGTATTTCCGGAAGCAACCGATCCTCTACGAATAATTTCCATGTCAGCTTGTATGGCAGGTGCTGTTTGTGGAGATCATTTTTCTCCGATTTCAGATACAACAATTATGGCCAGTGCCGGAGCTCAATGTAATCACGTGAACCACGTTAATACACAACTTCCCTATGCAGTAACTATTGCAATTATTTCTTTTATTTCGTATGTAGTAGCAGGATTTACACAAAAATGGGGAATTGTATCAAGTTTTATGATTTCCTTTATTTTCGGTCTTGTTTGCCTTTTTGTTTTTTTAATTTTTATGAAAAGAATAATAAATAAAAAAGGGGAGAATAAATGAACCACTTACAATCAGGTCAAGAACTGGAATTGCAAATAGTTGCAATTACGGATGATACGATTTTTTTAGATTTAAATTCAAAAACAGAAGGCATTTTAGAAAAAGCGGAACTTGTAGATAAGGACGGAAATTTTACACTCAAAGAAGGCGATAAAATAAAAACCTATTTTGTCGGCAATAAAAACGGTGAAATGATCTTTACAACAAAAATTTCCGGCGAGAAAGCAGACAAATCAATGCTGGAAAATGCATGGAAAAACAATATTCCGGTTGAAGGAAAAGTTGAAAAAGAAATTAAAGGTGGATTTGAAATAAAAATCGGACAAACAAGGGCTTTCTGCCCTTTTTCACAAATGGGATTTAAACAAAAAGAAGAGCCGTCTTTTTATATAGGAAAAATATTAAAATTCATAATCACGGAATACAAAAGGGAAGGAAAAGATATTCTTGTTTCAAATAAAATGATAAATCAAATTGAACATGAAAATAACATTACAAACCTGGCAGAAAGAATCAAAGAAGGTAATATTGTTGAAGCAACTGTCGTTTCGCTACAAAAATTCGGAGCTTTTGTTGAAATAGAGAATTTTAAAGCTTTATTGCCTATTTCAGAAGTTTCCCTTAACCGCATAGAAAGCGTTGAAAATGTACTTTCAATAGGACAAAAAATTACTGTAAAAATTATTAAAGCTGACTGGAAAAACGAAAAAGTCTGTGTAAGTTTAAAAGCTCTTCAAGAAAATCCTTGGAAAAATTCAGCGGAAAAATTTTCCGTAGGAAAAAAATTCAACGGAAAAATCACACGAATTTCTGAATTTGGACTTTTTGTTAATATTGCAGACGGCATAGACGGACTTGTTCACATAAGTGAACTCGACCAAGATCGTAGTACAAATTTACGAAAAAAGTTTAATGTTGGAGATAATTTTTCCGTTGTAGTAAAAGAAATTAATGAAAATCAGCAAAGATTATCTTTAAAACCTGCAACATCTAGTGAGCAAGATAAAATTACCGCAAAGTATATGAAAGCTCAAGATTCTTCTGACGGAGAAAATTACAATCCTTTTGCAGCTTTGCTTAGCAAAAAATAATTTTAGTGTTTATAAAATTTTATTGACAACAAAAATTTTTAACTCTATCATGTTTAAGTAGAATAAAATAAGGAGTTTATTTATGAAAAAGAAAATTACTATTGTAGCTATAACAATGCTTCTAGTTATTGCCTTATCAGGATGTACAGTTCCGTTGAATCTTATCGGTTCATGGGAATCAACAGATTCTATAGGTGGTATTGTTATAAATTACACAATGTTGACATTCAAATTTGGCGAATGCACAAAAATTTCAAGAAATGCTTTAGGTGAAGTATCAAATACCTATAAAATAAGGGTAAACTATGGAAATCACGAACTGGAAGTTCTTACCAGCCTTGGGGAGGGACGATATGAAGCATCTACAGCATCGTATCTTGTTGAGGGAAATTCTCTTACAATCAACGGATCTGTACTTTCCGGTGTTTATACAAGGAAAAAATAATTCCCTACTAAAATATTAAAGAAAAGCTTTTTTTAAGATGCTGTGAAAACAGCATCTTTTTTAATCTTTATAAAAAACTTTGGCAAGATCTACTGTCAAAAAACCTGTTCTACCTATCTCGTAAAAAATAGACTCTTCCCATGCAACATATAATATATTTTTTTCTACAATGATTGTTCCGTAACTAAAATTTTTAGGTAACTTTGGGAGCCTGAATGCTATAGGCCTACCCTCATTCAAAACATATCTGTCGGATAAGGAACCTGTAAAAAATCCTGTTCCATCGGTAAATACAGCAATGCTAAAGTTATCTTCAAGCAAAACTTGGCTTTCCATTATATTTCCATCAACTTCATCTTTGTTTTGAACATAACTGCATTGCTTTCCGGAATTTGGAACGGAACATTGTATATAAAAATTAAAATCTTGAGGAAGACGAGAAAGTAAAGCTTGAACACGCTCCGGACTTTCTTTTATATTTTTTGGAATAAACTGTTCTCTATATTCTTTTTCGCTGATTTCTTCGGTTTTGATAGCATCTTTTCGCTTATTCGGAGCAATATCTGTAAGATTTTCATAGGTTGAAAAAGTTATATACTCAAAATCCTTGCTACTGTCGCTGGAAGTTTTTAAAGTTGCAGTCCACTTGTTGTCGTTGTATATAATGTCGCTTACTTCAACTTCATCTGAAAAATCAAGATCGTCGGTAGACAAAAGAGGAAGAAAAACAGAGCTTTCAGGATGAAACTGCACTAAAAAAGGATGATTTGCTTTTTGTTTTTTTGTAGAACCTGAAATAATATAATTACTGAATTCAGGGTTTTGATAGACATGAAAAACCGGGTACCCATCAACATTTACCATGTTATCGGCAGTCAAATTTCCAAAAATCCCATTATCATACGAAATTGCAGCCTGCTTTTCATTTTCAGGATCACAACAAAGAAGCCCAAGTTTGTTTACAATCATAAAACCGTCCGTTCCTACAGAAATAGCGGAAGAAATTCTAATTGCCTCCGTCCAAGGCTTTAATAAAACTTGAGGAGACGATTGGGGCAAACTAACCTGCTGGAAACCTTCATAAGTAAAAGCATACCACCTATGATTTTTTTTAGAAATTGTTTTTATGTCCGTACTTTGAATTTGCCGAACATCTGTTAGAGGAACTTGATAATCATTTTTGTGGCATGAAAAAAAAATAATTGATATTGTCAACAAAGCAATAATATAAATAATGCAAATTAAATATTTTTTCATAATAAAACTCTATCCTTATATTCAGTATATTTATCGGTTAGACAAACTACAACAATGACAAAAAATATGATAAAAAACAACTAAAATGTTGTAAAAATTTTAGTTTAATCGTATAATTACACAGTGTGTGAATTATATATAGTTGCGACACCTATTGGAAATTTAGGCGATATTACTTTGCGTGCTATTGAAACTTTAAAAAAAGTAGATGTCATTGCGGCAGAAGATACCAGACACACACTTGAACTTTTAAATGCCCTGGAAACCAAGGGCTACGGAACTCATTTTGAGTTTAAAAAAATTATGGTTTCATGCCGGGCTCAAAATGAAAAAGAAGCGGCAGTTCGGATCATTCAAATGATGAATGAGGGTAAATCCGTAGCTTTTGTAAGCGATGCAGGAACTCCTGCATTAAGTGATCCGGGAGCAGTTCTTGTTGAACAAGTAAGAACAGCAGGCTTTACTGTGGTTCCTATTCCGGGTCCTAGTGCCTTTGCTACTCTGCTAAGTGTAGCCGGTGTAAGTGGAAAAACGGTAATTTTTGAAGGCTTCCTTAGTCCAAAACCGGGAAGAAGGAAAAATCAGCTAAAAGGGCTTTTTGAAACGGGTAATTCCATAATTTTATATGAATCCCCTTTCAGAATTATAAAGCTTTTAAATGATATTGCCGATATTGACAGTGAGCGTAGGATTGTTGTTGGCCGTGAGCTTACAAAAATCCACGAAGAAATTGTAGATGGAAAAGCAAGTGAGGTTCGGGATATTTTTTCTGAACGACAAAAAAATCTTGGTGAATTTGCAATTTTTATTTCAGGAAAGAAAAATTCTCAACTTTCTGATGAAGGTTGCCGATAATAAGAGAGAGGGAAAGGCAGGTCGTTATGATGATAAATGGTGTTAGTGGAATAAATCCGCTTCAGAACGTACAGAAATCTCAATCAATTACAAGAAAGGCACAGATTGCCGGCATGGAGGATACCGTAAGTGTATCTGATGAGGCAAAAAGATTGGCTGATGAATATATGCTCAGTGAAATTGCCTCAGAAACTCCGGATGTACGTTCTGATTTAGTTGCTTCAGTCAAGGAGAAGATAAAAGATCCTAACTATATAAATGCAGCTGTATTAAATTCGGTGGCAGATAAATTTCTTGCAAGCATCGGACTTTAATATTTAACAAATTCATTATCATGCAGGCGGAACATTTGTATCCGCCTTTGTTTTTTTAAACGATTTTTTAAAAAATTCTGATAATAAAAAGTCATTTGTTATTACTAAGGAAAAAATGATACCCCCGGGAAAATTAGCACAATTAAATAACGGACAACGCAGACGAAAACTTGCTCTTTGCTTTGGTGCATTGGAACGTGATATAGCAGGTATTGCAGAAAAAGGTTCTGAATATAGATTTCCAAGCATGAGTAGAATTGAATACACAAAAAAGCTTGCTCAAATTCTTTTAACAGATCCAGATTTACCGCAAAAAGCTCAAAATGAAATAAAATTCTTGTTAAATGAACCTTTGTTTGACGAAAGACGACTTTGTAACATTGCAAGAAATCATCTTTTAGCTCTTATTGGAACTTTTCCTGCAGAATGGGACTTAATAATTGCTCCTCATAAATGCCCACAAAAAAATAATACAGATGTACAGTCAGATTCATTTGTAGAAAAACGTAATTTTTATCCGGGACTTTTTCTTTATGCAGAAGATATCCGTTCCCCTTTCAACATAGGTTCAATTTTTCGCACCGCAGAAGCCATGGGAGCCGAAAAAATTTTTATATCTCCCGACTGTGTTGACCCTAATCATCCAAGGGCAATACGCAGCGGAATGGGATGCGTACAAACAATTCCTTGGGAACGCCTTTCAATTGAAGAACTTACTGTTAGTGCAAAAGAAAAAAAACTTCCCATTTTTGCACTTGAAACAGGAGGAACTCTTATCAACGACTTTAGTTTTCCAAAGCAAGGAATCGTAATAATAGGCTCTGAAGAACTCGGAATAAGCCCTCAAGCTCTAAAAGCGGCAACATATGGCAGAGTTACAATCGATATGAAAGGAATAAAAGCTTCTCTAAACGTAGGTGTTGCCTTTGGAATTTTGATGCAAAAATGGATAGAAACTATTGCTTAGAAATTTTGCGATTCCATTTCTGAAAAAGCAGTCTCAAGCTTTTCAAATATAGCTTCAATTTTTTCTACAGAATCAAGCTGATATTTTTTTAAGATATCTTCATCAACTTGGTACAATTCAACTTCGCCTGTATGTAA
This sequence comes from Treponemataceae bacterium, assembly GCA_052173655.1. Classification (GTDB taxonomy): domain Bacteria; phylum Spirochaetota; class Spirochaetia; order Treponematales; family Treponemataceae; genus RGIG9060. The sequence goes on from JBQMYD010000003.1 coordinate 180,824, forward strand.
GTAGTTTAACATATCTGCAATATAAATTATCTCAGTTAAATCTTTGAATTCAGGCGGAGCAAAATCCGGTCTATGATGATAACGTATTGCCTCAACTATAACTGTAGGAAAATTCCACTTTTCCGCCATCATTGCACCTATTTCAGCATGATTTACCCCGGCAGCCAATTGTTCAAATATTACCTTTGGAATATTCTTTTTACAACACAGTGTACCGTACATTTTTTCCATATCATCGCGATGACAATATATAATTATTTTTCCTATATCGTGTAAAAGTCCACAAACATAAATTACATCTAAAAGTTCTTTACGATTAGGAAAAAAATTCTTGCAAAGATTGTAAGAAAAAAAGGCTATTTTGTTTGAATGTGTCCATATTTCTTTTGCAGAATCAGTATCATCTGAAAGGGCTTTTAAGGAACCCACAGAATAAAGCATATTCTTAATTCCTTTAATTCCTACCATAGAAACGGCTTTTTGAATATTTTGGCATCTTCCATAATGACCGAAAGCTGTAGAATTTACAATTTTTAATAAATCAGTAGTTAAAGAAACATCTTTACTTATTAAATCTGCAATATCCGAAAGTTTTGATTCTTTATCATCCAATAGCTCATTTATTTTTGTAATATTTTCAGGAAAATGCGAAAGATTATCTATTTTTAATACTATATCCTCAGAAATTGCATTCAATTGGTATTTAGTATCATCACTTAAATTTATAACAAAACGAGTAATTGTTTCACCGTTTTCAGAATAAAATTGTAAAAACTTATCTGTTACTCCGATTTTTCTGAGCATCAAAATCATGATAATAATACCAAGACCTGCTCCTTCGGTTTCGTCAATTACATAATTAAGTGCTTCTTGCATTGAATTATATTGTCTGGCATTTTCTATCTTTTCTTTCATGCGTTCTTCTTCAAATTTTGTTAATTCGCAATTGTTACGCACTTCAAATTTTATTGTATTAGCCTTTTTTTGAATAATAACCTTTACATAAAGACCTGCTTCTTTTTGCAATACAAGATAGTGATTTAAATTTCCTAAAGTATCATTTTTAAATGATTTCATGCCAATATCGTATTGAGCTTTGTCATTTAGGTCTAATTGTTTTTCCTTAAAATAAACCCGTTTTGTATTTGCTTTTTTTGCATTCGTTGTAAGCTCACTGATACAATAATTTACATACTCTGTCACATCTTCCTGATTGAGCATCTTCAAAAAACATGAAATAACCTCACCTATGTAAACTTCCATATCGTGAGGAAGGGTGTATGTTGTGATTATAAGAGGGGCTTCTACCTCTATAGCCTTCCGTATTTTTTGTTTATCAACCTTTTCCGCCACACTAGAACTCATATAAACTCTCCCTACCTGATTTTATCATAACTTTTTAAAATAATCAAACACTGTTCCATATTAAGCGATCTTGATAAAATAAAAATTTTTATTAATTTTAAAGCCAATTTACATAAATGCCTTGCCCGTTTTACAGTTTTTATGTATTGTTTAAAGTATGAATATTACAAGAAATAAATTTGTTGCTATTGCATACACATTACGAGATGAAAAGGGTGAAATTATAGATTCATCTGACGAGAAAGAGCCGTTGGAATACATACACGGAAACGGTTATTTGATTAACGGATTAGAAAATGAACTGGAAAACAAAGAAGAGGGTTCCGAATTTTCCGTAAAAATTTTACCTAAAGACGGTTACGGAGAAATTGACGAAAATCTTATTTTTGATGTTGACAGAAGTCATTTTCCGCCTGAAGTTGAAATAACTGAAGGAATGCAGTTTGAAGCAGAAAACGGACAGTTGGTTTGTGTAAAATCAGTTACTGACAAAAAAATTACAGTAGACGCTAACCATGCGATGGCAGGAAAAATACTGAATTTTGACATAAAAGTTCTTACAGTAAGGGATGCTACAGAAGAAGATCTTATGGCTCTTACAGGCATGGAGCCTAATTGTGGCTGTGATTGCGATTGTGATTGTTCTTCCGGTTGTAGCTGTGGTGGAAGTTGCGGTTGTAACTAAAATTAAATACCCGCAAGCATGTTTTTTTGCTATTCAAAAAAACATGCTTGTAGCAGAATTTTATCAAGATTCAAAACTAAATTTGTTTTTTTCAGCTTTTTGTTCACGCACTCTCCTGTATTTTCAGATCTTACTTCGGAAAGCCTTTTGAAAAATATAAAAATCAAGTTCAAAAACATTCCTATTTTTCCCTTTAATATGATTTTACTTGGGATAATCAACTTTGAAATCTGAACGGAAAGTATAAGAACTGTTGCCCTTTTTATTCCCAAAAATAATGCACCTTGTGTTATCTGGAACTTTCCAAAATCAAATAAAACCTTGCCACCGGGAATCAAAAGACTAAAAATTATGATAGTAACAGCAAGTATAAAATCTTTAAGCAATTGTAAAAAAAACTTTTTCCATGAAAATTGATTGCACTTTACAATAGCCTGATTTCCCGAAAAATCATTTTTTATTAGCTCTTTTTCCAAAAAAGATTGATCTTCAAGCATTTTTTTATACCATAAAGAATTTTGTACAAAAATTTGTATAAAAACTCCCAGCACTAACGAACTTACAAATCCATTGATAAGCAAAACAGGTGCTATAAAACGAGTTCCTTCTTTGAACACAATAAGGTATGAAAGAAAAATTTGAAAAAGATTGTTGCCTAAACTTCCTGCCATTGCAATTCCCAAAAAACTTACGCGTGAAGCAAACAATTTCTTTACAATTTGCATAAAAAAAAGAGATGCAAATGAACCGCAAAATGAAAACAAAAAAACGTAAGAAAAAACGGTTCCACTGATAAAAGACTGAAAAATAACTTTTATAAAAACAAGAATCATTGTCTGCCAAAGTGATAAAGTAAAAATTGAAAGCATAATACCCATATTGGCAAAACCTATACGCATAAAAGGCAAAGGTTTTGGAAAACTAAATTCAATCAAAGACAAAAACATACAAAGTGCAGAAAAAAAAGCAATTTTTTGCAAATTATTTGACTGAATTTTAATAATTTTATCTTTCAAATAGAATTCCTGATTAAGAAACTCTTTTTAAAGCATCGGAGGCATCTTGATAATTAGGTTTATACTTTAGAGCATTTTGATATGCATTTTTTGCTCCAAGTTTGTTGCCGTTGCTTTCTCGAGCTCTGCCTAACCTATACCACCATAATGCAACAGTAGGTTCTTTTTGCAGTGCCGTACAGTAAGCAATATCTGCATGTTCATATCTATGTGTAATTCTAAAAATTTCTCCCATAAAAAAATATGCAGTTGCAACACGTTCTTCTCTAGGAACCCCATTTACATATTGCTCAAAATATTTTAAAGATTCTTTGTAATTGTCATCATAAAAATATGCTTCTGCCATTGTTTCAATTATTCTGTATTCTTTGGGATTTATTTTTAGAGCATTTTGACAGTCTACAATCGTTCCTTTGTAATCGGGTTTTCCATTAGGACCTTCAAGCCGAAGTTTTGACCATGTTAAAACAACATATGATTCAATATTATTTGGTTTTACTTTTAATTCTTGTTGGCAAACTTCAACGGATTTTTGAAAAGCCTCTTTTGCACCTGTAAAATCCCCTTGAGATTCAAGACTTCTTCCTTTTCTATACAAAACCAAAGCGTCTAATTTTTCTTGGGCAAAAATTGAACAAACTATTGCAAAAATTAACAAAACCGAAAAAAGTGTTTTTTTCATATCAATACCTCAAAATAATTATATTATGTACAGATTGTTTTTTCAATCGCTTTTAATTATACTTATATCATGATTAGAAAAGAAAATTCATCAAGACGAAAAACCGGTAAAAAGACTTCAAGATCCAAAAAAAATAATTTTGCAGGCATAATTTTTTGGTCAGTTTTTGCAATAATAATCTTAATTTGTTTTTTTGCAGCCAAAGGAAAAATAGCCAAAGTTTTAAAAGAAACGAATTTTTTTACTGAAGTTGTAGGCTCGGAACCTAAATTAATTACAGATTTTATAAACTCTCAAGATCAAACCAAAAATAAAGAAGATTCAAAAGAAAATAAAACTAAAAAAGATAAAAAAACTCAAACTACCGAAAATAAAATTGAAATTCCAATTCAACAGGAAGAACAAAGAAACGAATCGGAGTTAACAGAGCGGAAAGAAATTGTTAAAAAGGTAAAAGTTCCGGAACAAATAAAAAAAGATGAAACTACAAAGCAAATTCCGCAAGAAAAAACTGTAACTGAAAAACCTAAAATGCATTTAAATCTTTGCTTTGTGCAAATTGATTCAGATGGAAAAATTAATCGAAAAGAAATTTTGCGCAGTGTTGAAAAAAATGATTCACCTTTAACGACTTCTATAAATCAACTTTTAGCAGGTCCTCTTAAAAATGAAGAAAAAAAAGGAATGATCAGTGTCATACCGGAAGGCACAAAACTTTTAAGTGCTTCAATCTCAAACAAAACAGCAATCTTGAACTTTAACGAAAATTTTAGCTACAACACTTATGGTGTTCAAGGTCAACTAAACCAATTAATGCAAATAGTGTATACATCCACAAGTTTTAGTACAATCGACAATGTACAGTTTTTAATTGAAGGAGAAAAAAAACAATATCTTGGAGAAGAAGGTGTTTGGATAGGCTCCCCTCTCGGAAGAGATTCTTTTAATTAAAAATTATTGCAGAGTATCAAAATACAACTTATTTTCTTGATAAAATTTATCGTAAACCGAGATTACTTTTAGCTCTATTTCTTTTCCTTCGACAGTTAGAATTTTTATAACATGTGAAAATTTATTCTTTTCCATAGGACTGTATAAAATATAATCACAAATCAACTTGTTTTCTCGTTTTTTTATTTTTGAACTTGGAAAATAAACGTAAGAACCATTCAATGATTGTCTATTACTTCTTGAAAAATAATCAAAAAAATCGATATTTTTTGCATACAAATCATCAACAGGAAAATCCATAAAAAAAATCCAAATGATAGCATTGTTTCCAAGCGTTTTAAGTGTTTCGGGAAAATCCGGGGAATCCTGCCATTTAAAAGCTTCCATTTGTTTTTTTGATAAATTTTTAGGCTTTATTTGTTTAGGCAAAGGTTCAAAACCTGAAAAATTATCAAATGTATTATCAGTATTACTTGAAATTGCTCCTATAGAAACAGCTTCAAAAAGAACTTTTCCATCAATAGCACAAATATTGTTTACATTAAAAATCGGAACGGAAAAATCATATGTAACTATCACTTCTCCGTCAAATTGAAAAAAATCCTGAGTTTTGGTAAAAATCTTAGAAAAATCATTACCGGCAACCTTCATGCGTTTTGCAGATAATTCATAAATCATATCATGAATATAATTTATTGAATCTATATCGGCATTGGTTGTATTTTCAGGTAATTTTTCACCTGTAAACTCAATATGATTTGAAGAAGGATTCATTTTAAAATATATTTGTACTGAATAAATATCTTTACTACCGGCATCTTTTGAAAAATAACGAGCACTTATGGTACTTTCATCATAATACAAAAAACCTATGTAAGATTCTTCCTGCCGGGAATAATCCCTATAATAAACATATTGCCCGCTTTCAGTTGAAATGTATTCTGTAATACCCGGAAGTGCAAATCCCGTTACAAAAAAAGTACCTGTAAAAAAAAGAATAGAAATTGCAATAAAATATTTTTTCATTTTTTGATACCTTTACACGTAAAACAAAAATTATGTGTTACAAAAAACACCGACAACTGAGCTTTTCAAGTTCAGATTTTATAAATTCCAAAATTTTTGCACAAACTTTTTCTACAGGAACAAGTTCCGTTTCATCAGAATTCCGCATTTTTATTTCGACATTCGGTAAATTTTTCTCACCAACAACTATTCGTACCGGAATACCTATTAAATCCATATCTTTGAATTTTACTCCCGGTCTCTCGTTACGGTCATCTAAAAGAACTTCCACTCCCGATTTTGTTAATTCATCATAAAGTTTTTGACTGACTTCTTTCATTGTACCATCATATCTTACCGGAACTATAACAACCTGAAATGGAGCACAACTCATTGTCCAACAAATTCCGTTTTCATCATGATGTTCTTCTATAATCGAAGCTAAAGTTCTGTCAACACCTATTCCATAACATCCCATAAGAGGAGTTACTGATTTTCCATTTTCATCAAGATAAGTTACATTCATTGATTTTGTATACTTATCGCCTAGTTTAAAAATATGACCAAGTTCATTGCCTTTTTTTATATAAAACTCTGCATTGCAATCCGGACATTTATCTCCTGCTCTTGCAGTACGTAAATCAGCTGTCATAAATGGAATAAAATCTCTAACCGGTTCAACATGAAGATAATCAAAATCCTTTTCACCACCGCCGGTTACGGTATCATGCAAAACAGCTTCAAATGTTCCGTCCTTGTTTGTATACATTACACTTTCATCTGCAATAAGAGGGAGTTTCGTAAGACCGACAGGACCTACAAATCCATGAGAGGTTCCTGAATAAAAAATAACGTCATCTTCTTGGGCAAGCTCAACTGAACTTGCTTTCAGTACAGAAGCAAGCTTTGTTTCGCTTACTTCCAAATCTCCACGTATTGCTACAGCAAAAAAACTTACAGGATAATACGGCACTGATGTCTCTTTTGTTTCACATTTAAATGAATTTGCTCCTGCCACATTTTTTAAATCTAAAGAACAATTCAATACTTTATAGATGAGCACTTTTATAAACTGTTGTGCAGACATATTAAAAAAATCTTCCATTTGCTTAATCGTTTCAACTCCGGGACATGAAACTTTTTCAATTGCCTTATCAGTTTTTACAAGCTTATTTCCCATTAAGTCATACGCGGTATCCTGACAACAGGATGCTTTTTCTATATTTGCAGCATACCCGCATTTTGGACATAAAATAAGAGTATCATCTCCTACCGGGCTTTCTACCATGAATTCTTCCGAACCGCTTCCGCCCATGGCACCGGTATCAGCTTTTACACTTATTGTAGAAAGCCCCATCCGTTTAAAAATTCGTTTATATGCATTTGCACATTTTTGATAGCTTTTATCTAAAGATTCCTGATCCGCATCAAAAGAATATGCATCCATCATTATGAATTCTCTGCCTCGCATTACTCCATAACGAGGACGAATTTCATCTCGATATTTTGTATTTATTTGATAAAGAATCACAGGATATTGCCTATAGCTTGTAAGAATATCTTTAACCAAAGATGTAAAGGCTTCCTCAGCAGTAGGACTTACAACCATATCCTGAGAGCATCTATTTTGTACCCTAAGCATTTCGGCACCCATCTTATCCCAGCGACCGCTTTCTTTCCATAGTTCTCCGGGTTGAATAACTGTAGGCTTCATTTCCAAAAGTCCTTCAGCATTCAATTCTTCACGAATAATATTTTCAACCTTGCGTAAAGAACGCAATCCAATAGGCATATAAGAATAAAGACCGTTGCCAAGCTTTTTTATCATACCGCTTCTCAACATTAATTGATGACTTGCAATTACCGCATCCGAAGGAATTTCTCGCAACGTATTCAACATTAATTGTGATGTTTTCATAATTTAAAAAGTTTATCAAAAAAAAAGATTTTGGTGTAGTACCGTCTGTTCATACTTGCAATATATGAAACTGTCTAATCAAAATCTTTTACAAATTTTTAACCAAAGCCACAATTTACGAATAAAAAAACAAACTTTGTTTTGCTCTGTTGAACTCACATTATTTTCGTGATAGACTGCTTTAGTCTTGTAACCAAAGGGGTAAAAATGTTAAAAGGCAAACATATCATAGAACCCGGAAGTCTTTCGATTGTAGAGATTGATGAAATTTGTAAATTGGCAGAACAGATGATTGTTGACCCTGCCTCTTTTTCCGATATTTGCCGAGGCAAAATTCTTGCAACACTTTTTTTTGAGCCCAGCACAAGAACTCGTCTTTCTTTTGAAGCAGCAATGCAACATTTGGGCGGCTCTGTTTTAGGTTTTGCCGATGCAAGTGCTTCTTCCACTGTAAAAGGAGAATCTCTTGCCGATACGATTCGGACAGTTTCAAGCTATGTAGACGTAATTGCTATGAGAAGTCCAAAAGAAGGTGCAGCTCTTTTAGCAAGCAAATATTCTACAGTTCCTATAATAAATGCAGGCGACGGAGGACATCATCATCCTACGCAAACTCTAACGGATTTGGTTACAATCAGGGCGTTAAAGGGAAGTTTTGAAAATCATACAATAGGTTTTTGCGGTGATCTAAAATTCGGAAGAACCGTGCATTCACTTACAAAAGCTTTGTGCCACTACCCAAACAACAAGTTCGTTTTTATAAGTCCAAAAGAACTTTCTATTCCTGACTACATGATCAGTCAGGTTTTTGAACCGGCAGGAATTGAATACTCAACTTCCGAACGTCTTGAAAAAATAATAGGAAGCTTGGATATTCTTTACATGACTAGAGTTCAAAAGGAACGTTTTTTTAACGAACAAGATTATATACGTCTAAAAGACAGCTATATTCTTGATAAAGAAAAAATGAAACTTGCTAAAAATAATATGATAGTTTTACACCCCTTACCGCGTGTAAATGAAATTTCTTCGGAAATTGATGAAGATCCTAGATCTGCGTATTTTAAGCAGGTTCGTTACGGTATGTTTGCCAGAATGGCTTTGATTTCAAAATTGACAGGTGTTCTGTAATTCCGGCAAAATAAAAAATATTTGGGAGAAAAAATGCTGAATGTTGATACTATAAAAAACGGATTAGTTATAGATCATATAAAAGCCGGTTACGGAACAAAAATTTTCAATTGGCTTGGACTGGATAAAGCCGACTACTGTGTTGCTCTTATTATGAACGTTCCGTCAAAAACTTTTGGCAAAAAAGACATTATAAAAATCGATAACATAATTAACATAGATTATTCTATTTTGGGCTTTATTGATCCGAATATCACTGTGAACGTAATTATTGATGAAAAAATTGCAAAAAAAATCACAGTAAATCTTCCGAGTAAAGTAGAAAATGTTATAAAATGTAAAAATCCACGTTGTATAACTTGTTCGGAAAATTATATTCCGCAAATTTTTAAACTCGTAAACAAAGAAAAAGCTGAATACGCCTGTGAATATTGTGATTCAATATATGAATCGAATTACGAAGATTTATTTTAGCTTATAAAAACGGAGCAGCCTTTGAAAAAAATTTTTTATCGAGCTTTTTTAATTGATGAAAAAATCAACAGCTTTGGAGCTGTCCTTGTAAAAGACAAATTTATTTTTGCAGTTATTAAAGGAAATTTTTGTAACATTGAAAGTGCAAAAAATTTGGTAACTTTCTTCGGAGATGGTGAGACAGAAAATTCTATTGAATTTATCGATTGCCAACAAAAAATTTTAATGCCCTCTTTTATTGATATGCACGTACACTTTAGATATCCGGGCCAAACACAAAAAGAAGATTTGCAAAGCGGCTTGAATGCAGCTGTAGCAGGAGGTTTTGGCACCCTAGTTCTTATGCCAAATACAAATCCTGTTGTTTCCTCTGAAAAATTGGCTCATTCCATAGAGACGGAAGCTGCAAAATTCGCTAAGGCACAAGTCATTCAATCTGTAAGCCTTACTCAAGATTTTGACGGAAAAACTACAACTCACATCGATTCTCTCAAAAAAATTCTTTTACTCACGGAAGACGGTAATGATGTCCAAGACAGTAATGTAATGCTTGAAGCGATGTGCAAAGGTCGTGAAAAAAACGCAATCGTAAGCTGTCATTGTGAAGATAGAAGTTTTACTTTTGAAGCAAAAAATTTAAGAAAAGAAGGTCTGGTTTTATTTAAAAAATATGATACAAGTTCAAAAAAGGATAATGAAATCCTTGTACAAGCTGAATCTTGTATGAAAAAAGCAAATCACCTTTTAGCTTTAGCCGAAGATTTAGCTACAGAACGGAATGTTCAAATAGCAAAACAAGCAGGCTGTAAAATCCATCTGGCACATGTAAGTACAGCAAAATCTATTGAAATTTTACGCCGGGCAAAAAAAGATAAGGAACTTTCAATAACCTGCGAAGTTACCCCTCATCATTTTAGCCTTTCTACTCAAAATAATTTTAATCTTAGATATATCGTAAACCCTCCGATTAGGCAAGAAACGGATAGACAAGCAATTCTGCAAGCATTTAAAGACGGACTTATTGATGTTATCAGTACAGATCATGCTCCTCATACTCTTGAAGATAAAATAAACGGTTCTCCGGGATTTCCCGGTCTTGAAACATCATTTTCAGTTGCATGTACAAACCTTGTGCAAGAAAAAATAATAAATCTGCAACAACTTTCCATGTTAATGAGTTCTAACCCTGCAAAAATTCTTGGATTTTCAAATTCAAAAGGTAGATTGCTTTCCGGCTATAAAGCTGATCTTGTTCTTGTAGATCCTGAAAAAATCTGGACTGTAGATTCTTCAAAATTTTTCACAAAAGGCAAAACCTGCCCATTCGAGGGACAAAAACTCAAAGGAAAAGTACTTAGCACGTGGTTTGATGGAAAAAAAGTATTTTAGACTATCGCTTTTTATTCGGTAATTCCATGCTTTTTTGCATAAAACTTTAAAGCATCAAAAGTTTCTTCGCTTATATCATGTTCAATTTTACAGGCATCCCTTGAAGCAATGTTTTCACTTACACCCATGTGCACAAGACATTTCGAAAGAACTTGATGCCTGTCATACATTGTTTTTGCAATTTTTAATCCGCTTTCGGTAAGAAAAATATGGCTGTTGTCATCAATTTCAATGTATTTGCCTTCTTTAAGAATCTTTAAAGCACGGCTTACACTTGGCTTTGAAAAAGACATTTCCCTTGCAACATCAACGGAATGGACTTCAGAATTATTAAAAGAAAGAATATATATCGTTTCAAGATACATTTCACCGGATTCTTGCATACTTAAATTATAGTTTCTTTACCGGTATTCGTCAACTTTTTATTAAAACTTTTAGAACTTTAAGATTTTTTGTAAAGACTTGCATTACCGGTTCTATTGGTATGTATCGGCTTTTTCCCTCCTTCACGTCGTCCTGAAAATCCGCTACTTTTATAACCCTTATCGTGTCTTTCTCGTTTTGTTTTTTTTCCATCATCAAAATACTTTTTTTCAAAACCGTAAAATTTTCCTTCTTTTACTTTGCCTTCTTTAGTAAAATTTCTTTCTTGCCCTCCGGTTTTTTTTCCTCTGCTACTGCCCTTTTTTGAAAATCTCATTCCATAATCGCCTTCGGTTTCTTTCGTATCAAGGTGCATATGAGGCAAACTTTTATTCTTTTTTACTTTTTCCAGCAATTCTAAACCTTCCCTTTGAGGCAAACTAACAAGAGAAAATTTTTCACTCATGTCTATCCTATCAACCATACGTTGTGAAATATGACAAAGTTTACTAAAATACTCTGCTATGGAACGGGCATTATATCCATCTTTTCTTCCGAGTTGAACATAGACTCTTACCTGACTTCCCTGATTAAAAACATTAATTGATGAAATCTTACCATACCGTCCGGGATCCAATTTATTTCCGTAGCTTATTGAAAGAATATTTTGTAAAACTTCGATAGGATCTTTTTCTTTGCAAAGAATTTCCGCCATTTCTTTAAAAACATCAGAATTGCTATCGTCTTCATTTAAATTTTCTGCAAGTTTAAATTGAGTTTGTTCAAAAAGCTGTTTGCGTTTTATTTTTATGATTTCATCAACATCGGGAATTTCATCTTTTATCATATCCCCTTTTGTGGCTTTAAATGCAGCCCTTTTTATAAAATCAAGTTTTCTGCGTTCTTCCGGTCTCACAAAAGTGTAGGCAAATCCACTCTTTCCTGCACGTCCTGTTCTCCCTATCCTATGAATATATGTAGGAGCATCAAAGGGCAAAGCATAATTTACAACATGAGTAAGACCTTCAATATCAATTCCTCTGGCTGCAACATCGGTGGCTACAAGAATTTTTGTTTTTTTATTTCTAAATCTCCATAAAATCTTTTCACGTTGAGCTTGTGCTATATCTCCGTGCAGTGCTGCAGATTCATAACCCCTTTCTTCTAATTGACGGCTAACTGTATCGGCATCGGATTTTGTTTGCGTAAAAATTAAACCGTAAAAATCCTGCGAAACATCTATCAGACGGACAAGAGCTTCAATTTTTTCATTTTCTCGAACAACCCAATAATGTTGCTCTGTCAAAAGAGGTTCTTCAGGACGGTTCTCTTCTTCAACAATTTCATAGTCGCCCATAAATTCAGATGCAATTTTTAAAATCTGTGCAGGCATGGTTGCACTGAAAAGCAGAATACGGCAATTCGGATTAGCTTTTGAAAAAATAGCTTCTATGTCTTCTATAAAGCCCATATCAAGCATTTCGTCAGCTTCATCAAGAATAAAATACGAAATATTGCTTAAATCCAATAAACCTCGTTTTATGTGATCTTGAATACGTCCCGGAGTTCCAACAACAATTTCAACGCCTTTTTTTAATGCCCTAATTTGATCGGACATCCCCTGTCCGCCATAGCAAGAAATCATACGTGGAAATTTTTCGTCCGTAAAACTTTCTATTTCTTTACAAACTTGTAAACAAAGTTCTCTTGTCGGAGTTAAAATCAAAGCTTGGGGAAACGGTTTAGAGTCCGTAATTTTTTGCACTAAAGGAAGTCCAAAAGCCGCAGTTTTTCCGGTTCCGGTACGTGCTTTTGCAATAATATTGGAATCTCCGTTGAGCAATCTTGGGATCGCAAGGACTTGAATTTGCGTTGGAGTTTTAAAGCCTTTTTTTTCAACGGATTTTAATGTTTTTTCATCTAAACCTAAATCATAAAAAGATATTGTATCGTCATCAATATTTTCTTTTAAAACTTCATCCAAAACTTCATTTTTTTCTGCAATGCTAAAATCGTTCAAACCATCATCTTCTAAATTTCTAATCATGTATTTTCCTATCGGTAGTCCATAAAGAATAGCAAATTATATAAAACTTTTCCATAAAAGAAACTCAATTTTTATTTTTTTGCATATAATTTTATGGAGGTTCCATGTCAAAGCAAAAATTTTTTCTCATATTTATTTTTTTTTCACCGGCAATAATTGTTCTATTTTTGCACGGCTGTTCACAAAATGAGCTGTTATGTATAGATTTAAATCTTGCAGGTTATAACTTAGGATTAAAAAATTCTCAGATTATAAATTCAAAGGGAAAAATAATTTACATAAATAATGAAATTTCTCTTAATGAAAAAGAAACTTTTATTCAAAAAGAATTTACCGGATTTAATCAACGCTTTTATATTTGCGTTCCCAAAAATCAAATTACACCGGTTCTTGTTACAATAGATTCAGAAACACCGTTGTATTCAGGATTTTTATTTCCGTTTTCAAATGAGTTTTCCGTTCACGGAGCCTTTTGTGCTTTTATTTTTACAAAACTTTTTACAAATAGCTATGAAAATCCTCAAGATATATACAAATTTTGTAGTTATTTTAATTGGAAAAAATTTTATGAAAAAATATTAACTTACAAAGATCCTTTTTCTTTGGATAGCGATAAAATTTTGTCTGATATTGCCGGCGGAAATTTTTCAGCACATTCAATCAAATTATTAAATAACTAAAAAATAAAAACCCGATTGCGTTTATAACAACGCAATCGGGTTTTACATCAGACAAAATCTTGTAAAGTCAATTATTACTTATACAACTCAACTAATTTTTGTAAGTGTTCAAATCTTGCCTTAGCCGCATCTTCATTTGCCTTGAAAAGCAGTTGTGCTCTCTCAGGGAACTTGCGTGCCAAAGAAGAATAACGAGTTTCATTTGCAAGGAATTCCTGATAAGTTCCATTTCCTGCTCTTGATGTTAATGTAAACGGATTTTTGCCTTCTGCTTTATTTGCCGGATTGAAGCTGAACAAATTCCAGTAACCGGAATTAACAGCAGCTTTCATTTCGTCCTGACAATGGTTCATTCCGCCTTTTACACCATGCAACTCACACGGAGCATATCCGATAATAAGTGAAGGACCATCATAAGCTTCAGCTTCAGCAATAACTTTTACAGCTTGAGAAGGATTAGCTCCAAGAGCAATTTGTGCTACATAAACATATCCATAGCTCATTGCAATTTCAGCTAAAGATTTCTTTCCAATATCTTTTCCTGCTGCCGCAAACTGACAAACTTCACCGATATTGGAAGCTTTACTAGCCTGTCCTCCGGTATTAGAATACATTTCAGTATCGAATACCATAACATTTATATTCTCACCGCTGGCAAGAACGTGATCAAGCCCTCCAAATCCTATATCGTAAGCCCAACCGTCTCCTCCCATAATCCATACGGATTTCTTTGAAAGAAAATCTTTCTTTTCAAGAATTTCTTTTTTGATTTCACAGTCGCAATTGAATTTTTCCAATTCTGCAATAAGAGCTTCTGCAAACGGCCCGTTTTCTCTTGTAGAATTTTTTGTTTCCATGAATTTTGCAATTGCATCTTTTAGAGATACAGGAGTCTTATCACTTGCAGCAAGTTCTTCCAGTTTTGAAATCAAACTATCACGAATGAACTTTTGACCCAAATACATACCAAGTCCGTGTTCAGCGTTGTCTTCAAACAAACTGTTAGCCCAAGCCGGTCCTTTTTTTGAATCCTTGTTAATTGTAAAAGGACATGTAGCCGCAGGACCTCCCCAAATAGAAGAACATCCTGTAGCATTAGAAATATACATATGCTCACCAAAAAGCTGTGTAATAAGACGAGCATAAGAAGTTTCTGCACAACCTGCACAACTTCCTGAAAATTCAAGTAGAGGCTGATTAAACTGGCTTCCCTTTGGAGTTAAGTCATTCATACCTGCATCAACTTTCTTTGAAACATTGGCAACTAAATAATCAAATACCGGTTGTTCTTCCAATCTTGTTTCTTGAGGAACCATTGAAATTGCTTTTGTAGGACATACGGTTACACATTCTCCACAACCCATACAATCAAGCGGAGTTACGCTCATCGTAAATTTATACTGACTAGGTTTAGGTTTTGTATCAACAGCAACCAAACCTGCAGGAGCAGCATTTACTTCTTCTTCTGTCATAAGGAACGGACGAATTGTAGCATGAGAACATACAAAAGCACATGTATTACATTGAACGCATTTTCCGGCTTCCCAATAAGGAACAAGAACTGCTGTTCCTCGTTTTTCATAGGCAGAAGCACCGATTTCAAATTGACCGTCTGCACAATCTTTAAATGCAGAAACCGGCAAACTGTCTCCGTCCATAAGAGCTATCGGGTTCATAAGCTTTTCTACCATTTCAACGGTTTTAGCTTCACCTTTTAAAACTGTTTTTTTAACTTCTGAATCAGGATTTTTCCATGAAGACGGAATTTCAACTTTGTGCAAAGCTCCGGCACCTTGATCGATAGCCTGACAGTTCATATCTACAACGTCCTGTCCTTTTTTGCTGAACTTAGCAACAACCTTTTCTTTCATGTATTTTACAGCTTCTTCAGCAGGAAGAACATTTGCAAGTTTAAAAAATGCTGATTGAAGAACTGTTGAGGTTCTTTTTCCCAAACCGATTTTTCCTGCAATGTCTACCGCATCAATCGTATAAACGCAAATGTCATTATCGGCAATATACTTTTTGCTTTCTGCAGGAAGATATTTATCCAATTCTTCATCAGACCACTGGCAGTTAATAAGGAAAGTTCCCCCTTTCTTAACGTCCTGAACCATTTTATATCCTTTGATGATATATGACTGGTTGTGGCAAGCTACAAAGTCTGCTTGGTTAATGTAATAAGGAGATTTTATCGGATTATCACCAAAACGCAAGTGGCTGATTGTAATACCACCCGTCTTTTTTGAATCGTATTGGAAATAAGCCTGAATATATTTTTCCGTATGATCTCCAATAATTTTTGTTGAATCTTTGTTTGCTCCTACTGTTCCATCACCACCGATTCCCCAGAATTTACATTCTTTTGTTCCTGCAGCAGCTGTAATAGGAGCAGGTTTTACTTCCGGTAAACTCAAATTTGTAACATCATCAACAATACCGACTGTAAATCTGTTTTTCGGATTATCTTTAGCAAGTTCTGTAAAAATTGCAAATACACTTGATGGAGGAGTATCTTTTGAACCAAGTCCGTATCTACCTCCACAAAGTTTAATTTCGTCCTTTCCTGCCTCTCTAAGAGTTGTAGCAACATCAAGATAAAGAGGTTCACCAAGAGAACCCGGCTCTTTTGTTCTATCAAGAACAGCAATTTTTTTAACTGTTTCAGGAATTACCGAAAGGAATTTTTCGCTTACCCATGGTCTGTACAATCTAACTTTGATTAAGCCGACTTTTTCTCCATGTGCATTAAGATAGTCAACAACTTCTTCTGCAACATCACAAAAAGATCCCATTGCAACTATTACTCTGTCAGCATCTTTTGCTCCGTAGTAATTGAAAAGATCATAATTTGTTCCAAGTTTAACATTAATTTTTGCCATGTATTTAGATACAACGGCAGGGAGAGCATCATAAACACTGTTACAAGCTTCTCTGTGCTGAAAGAAAATATCTCCGTTTTCGTGGGAACCTCGCATAGCAGGATGTTCCGGGTTAAGAGCATGAGCTCTAAAAGCCTTTACAGCATCTTCGTTGCACATTTCTTTAAGATCTTCATAATCCCATGTTTCTATTTTTTGAACTTCATGAGATGTTCTAAAACCGTCAAAAAAGTTAAGAAAAGGAACTTTTCCTTCCATTGCACAAAGGTGTGCTACCGGAGCCAAGTCCATAACTTCTTGTGGATTACTTTCTGCAAGCATAGCAAAACCTGTCTGTCTACAAGCATAAACGTCGCTATGATCACCAAAAATATTTAAGGCTTGTGTTGCAACACAACGAGCAGAAACATGGAAAACTCCCGGAAGCTGTTCACCTGCAATTTTGTACATATTAGGAATCATTAAGAGAAGACCCTGAGATGCCGTAAACGTTGTCGTTAAAGCTCCTGCTGCCAAAGAACCGTGCACTGTACCTGCAGCTCCTGCTTCAGATTCCATTTCAATTACTTTCGTTCTTGTGCCGAAAATATTTTTCTGACCATTTGCCGACCATTGATCAACAAAATCTGCCATTGGCGATGATGGGGTAATGGGGTAAATACCTGCAACTTCAGTATACGCATAAGCAACATGAGCAGCAGCCTGATTACCGTCCATTGACTGTTTTTTTCTGGACATAGTGTCCTCCCTATAAAATATGAATTCGGAATATCTCCGTAAAAAGTGCTTACTTCTATGGTATCACTAAAACAAGAATTTTACAATGATTGAAGTTTCCATCGCCCATCATTATTTACAAATCTTGAAGACGGAACTTCCAAAATTCTCCCATCTTCACCAAGCATTTTTACCATACCAAGCAAAGGATTTACTTCAATAACTCTAAAGTTAGTTCCATCATACCAAAATTTTACACCCTCTGTAGGCATCTTTTTACGACCCTCAATATAGCAGTCAACTTCATAACTTAAACAGCAAAGCAAACGTCCGCATTGTCCTGAAATCTTCATTGAGTTTAAGGAAAGATTTTGTTCTTTGGCCATTTTTATTGAAACGGATTTTAACTTGTCCGAAACTGCATGACAACAATAAGGGCGACCGCAAACCCCCAATCCTCCTGTAATCCTGCTTTCATCTCTAACTCCGATTTGCCTTAATTCAATTCGCATTTTAAAAACACTTACCAAATCTTTTACAAGTTCTCTAAAATCCACTCTATTTTCTGAGCTAAAAAAGAAAAGAACCTTAGATTCGTCAAGCAAATAATGAGTAGAAATTAATTTTATATCCAATTGATGAAAAGCGACTTTTTCTTTAAAGATTTTGTACGCATATTTTTCTTTTTCAATAAAAGTTTTATAGCGTTCAATGTCCTGTTCGGTTCCCTTCCTGTCGATTTCAACAACGTCTTGGGGCTTTATGCCTATCGGTTTTTTTGAAATACCCATAACTTTAGCAAAATCTTTTCCATAACGGGTAGGAATTACAACATAATCTCCTGCTTCCAACTTCATTTCACTTGGTGCGGTAGCAAAAATTCCCTCACAAGAATATTCCAACTTTAATTTATACAAAGGAGATGGAAAAACATACTTTGAAACATCATAATTATCGGCTCCATCTTCGTCTTCCAATGCTCTAAGATCTTTTTCGTCTTCTATTTCGCTTTCAAATTCACTCATCATGGGCCTCCCTTGAAAAATTCTGTTTGCTAGCAAAAAAAATCAACCAGCAAACCCTCGATTTCATTAATTTTTGCAGCCATTTTTATTTGATCTTTTTGATTATAAAGGATATCTGCCGCAAGAGTATCCAGTTTTTCATTTACAACCTTGATAAGTTTGTATTTTTTCCCGCAGCGTACTGCTCTTCCGGATTTTCTAGGAGGTCTTATACCTGTAAAATCCTCCACTTCGTAACATTGGTTTTCTACAAATTTTAAAAAATTACCGATCGCTTTTTTATATTTTGCAAAATTTTCTTGGACAGGCTTTTGCTTTAGTTTTTCTCCCATAGAATAAACTTCATCTATTAAAAAAGCTTTAGCTTGCTCAAAATCCATCCCGGCAATTTCGGGAATTTCGCTATTAATCGAAATTTCGTTCTGCGTCGACTGTTCAATAAGTTTTGAAAAAAAACTTGTTTTTTCCGATTTTATATCCGAACTTGCTTCTTTCCTTTCTTTTTTTAGTTTTTTTGCTTCATTTTTTGAAGATTCAATTACGGCATTTAAATATAACGAGCTATTCAGAGAATCTATATTATTCATCTGAGTTTCCCAAAAACATTTTTATCTGCAATAGCTCTCCTGTCTGCCCATTGTTTTTTTGCCTCTTCAAATTTTTGTTCATCTTCAACTGAAATCATATATCCTTGAACAATAACATTTTGATCAACCTTAATTTTTCTTGAAATTACATCACCAAAAATAACCGCAGAAGAAAAAAGATGCACACCTTCAGGGGCAACAACATCTCCTTCAATTATGCCGCCTATAATTACTGATTTTGCAGTAATATTTCCCCTAATTTTTGCATTTTCTCCGATAATAGCACCGCCGGTAGTTTCAAGATTACCGTCAACACTTCCATCTATACGAACAAAACCGTCAACAGAAAGATTCCCAAAAACAAAAGCCCCGCTTCCGACCATGGTATTTATTGAAATATCATCAGATAAAATTGCCATAAAAATCCCATTTAACCTACAATGTTTTATTTTGCCAGTTTTACGTTTACATATTTTGCAGGGTCAACAACATCCGAACCAATATGAACTTCATAATGCAAGTGAGGTCCTGTTGTAAGTCCTGTATTACCAAGAGTTCCGATAACTTCACCCTGACTGACATATTGACCTTTTTTTACACGAATAGAATCCAAGTGAGCGTAACGGGTATAAAATCCGTGCTTATGCTTTACAATAATGCTGTTTCCAAAACCGTTATCATACATGACTGTAACAACCTGCCCATTTGCTGTAGAAATAATAGGATCTCCACTTCGCCAATTTGAAAAATCCATTCCTTTGTGTATATACCACTGTCCTGTAATTGGGTGCTCGTTTTGTCCGAACGCCATACTTACATACCCGACTCCTCCCTTTAAGGGCCAAACGGAAGGAATATCACTAAAAAGTGTACTTTGCGATTCAACCATTTTTGCAATTTGTTCCAAAGGTTGAACACTGTTATCAAGATAAGAAGTAAGCTGTTTTATATCCGTTGCCTCACGAATCGAGCCTCCGCTGAATTCTTGCATGTCAAACAATGCGGAAAGATCGCCTCCCGTCGAATTATCGTGTTTTGAACCCAGTATTTGATCTATTCCGACCATGTCTAAAGATTTTGAAAAAGTTCCCTGAAATCTTTTTGCAGCTTGAAGCAAGTTATTGTTTTCATCTCTTAATTCATCAAGGTTTGCCTGTATTTTTCTATTTTCTTCGGTGAGCCTTGCAATTTTTACAGTTGAACCAACTCCTTTGGTGTTAAAATACAAAAACACAAAAACAAGAGCAAGTACCATTATTCCTACCGTAAAAATAGCAAAAATTGATGTCTGAAAATTTATCGGTTTTTTTTCATAGTGAGGAACTATCATTACCGTTATTTTTCGGCAACCGACCTCAACAAATTTTTTTATGCCCTTTCCGACAAATTTAAAAAATGAAAGTATTTTTGAGGATATTGTATTAACTACATTTTTTTCTACTCGTTTATATTTTCTGGTTTTAACCACAAATATCTCCGCATTGTGTTTCAGTATATCACGAGAATTTTCCTTGTGTCAAACTTGCACACATGTATTTTTTTGTTGACGATAAAAAATTCCCATGTTATATTTAAATATGTTGGTAATGTACTTTTACCACTATATCATCTTTTTGGAAGAAAGCCATGCAATTTTTTGATACTCATGCCCATTTAGGGCTCATTTATGATGACCCTATTGACCAGCTTCGTGTTATTCAAGAAGCAAAATTGTCAAATGTTAATAGAATAATGAGCATTTGTAATAGCTTACACGATTTTTCTACGGTATATTCTAACCTGAAATCTATATCAGGAATATACCATGCCGTTGGAGTTTCTCCATCAGAAGTTACCTCTCCGGGCAAAGATTGGATTCAGCAAATCGAAGCAAGTCTAAAGCTTCCTAATGTTGTAGCGTTAGGGGAAACAGGTTTAGATTATTTTAAAAAATTCGGAGATAAAAGAAGTCAAATTGAGCTTTTTATTACACAACTTGAAATTGCACATAAGGCAAATGTTCCTGTTATAATTCATAACCGGGAAGCAGGCAAAGATATACTTGATATTTTAAAAGAAAGAAAACCGTCTGCAGGAGCCGTTTTTCATTGTTATTCAGAAGATGCTGAATATGCAAAAAAAGCCTTGGATTTACCGGTTTATTTTTCATTTGCAGGCAATTTAACTTATAGAAACGCAAAAAATCTTCACGATACTGTCTTAAATCTACCGATTGAAAGAATTCTTGTTGAATCGGAAAGTCCTTTTATGGTTCCGGCAGAGTTTAGAGGTAAGAGGAATATGCCTTGTTATATGCCTTCAACCGTGAAATTTCTTGCTGACATGCTGGAAATGGACATAGAAGAATTAAGTTCTCAGTTATGGAAGAACAGCTGTAAATTTTTTAGGCTACCTGAATGATTTTTTGGAAATTCTACGATAAGCGATGAAAGAACTTTATCATCCCGTTCAAATCGGAAGCTTAACCGTTCCCGGAAATCTTTTTTTAGCACCTGTTGCAGGGTACTCGGATAGAGCTTTCCGTTTTATTTGCAAACAAAACGGGGCTGACATGTGTTACACAGAAATGGTCAGTTCGGAAGCTTTGTGGCGAGGATCGGACAAAACATCTTCTCTTTTACTAAAATCGCCCAATGATCCTATTTTTGCCGTACAAATTTTTGGCGGAAACGAAAATTCAATGTATCAAGGAACAAAAATTGTTCTTGAAAAATATACTCCATCTTTGATAGACATAAATTGCGGATGTCCTGTTCCAAAAATAATTAAAAGCGGTTCAGGATCGGAACTTACACGAAAACCCGAAAAATTATATTCCGTTGCAAAACAAGTTGTACGTGCCGCAAAAGAAATTGCCGAATCACAAGGCAATAATGCAAAACCCGTTCCAATAACCGTAAAAATACGTTCCGGTTGGGATGCAAATAATCTTACTTGGAAAGAAGCTGCTCAAGCAGCCGTTGAAGCCGGATGTTCTGCAGTTACAATTCATGCCAGAACACGAGCTCAAGGATATGAAGGAAAAGCTGACTGGGATATTCTTGCAAAACTTGTAAAAGAGTTCCCATGTATTCCAATTTTTGGTAGCGGGGACGTATTCACACCGGAAGATGCAAAACGTATGCTTGAAACAACAAACTGTGCAGGAGTTATGTTTGCACGCGGTGCAATGGGAAATCCGTTTATTTTTGATTTTACAAAACAGCTACTGACAAAAGGCTGTTATGAACAAATTTGTGAAGAAAAACGCATAAAAGCAGGTCTTGAAGAATTAAAAATACTTATTCAAGATAAAGGAGAAGAACTTGCCTGCCGTGAAATGCGCAAAAGATTTTGCTGCTATACAAAAGGTTTGACAAACGGCAGTCAATTACGAACAAAGATTGTTTTAGCAAAAACAGAACAGGATTATATTAACTTGTATGATTCGTTTGTGCATGATAAACTGGAATAGTTATGTCCTTTATTGAATCGATAAAATCTTTTATAGAAAACATATTTTTCTCAAACAAACCTGAGATAAAAGCAAAGCTTGACCTTAGGAAACTTGAAAATGAATTAAAATCAATTCAACCTGCAATATACAAAGATGGTAAAGCTACAGCAAATCTTGGAGAAGTTTTTTTTATTCTTTATCAGGAATCCAAAAAAATTGGAGAAATTCTTCAAAAAACACTTTTTTTTACTGAACCGAATATTTGCAATCATTATTCGGAAATTCTTATAAAAACCGGATATACAGGTGAAAATCTTGAAAAATTAAAAAGCCTTGATTTTACTTCTCTAAAAGAACAGTCAATGGAATCAAAAAATAGGAAACGTACATTTGAAGAACAACAACGTACTTTAGGAGAAGTCATAAAAGCTCTCAATAGCAGTGAATTTAAAAAAATCGAAGAAACAATCATACAGTTGGAAAGATTAAACGATATTTGTAGTTTTAATTATGTTTCCGTTATTCGGCTTTTTGATGCAAATTTTGATCCGACAATTCGCAATTCACATCCAACTTTTTTAACTCCTCAAGCTCAAAGTTTGGAAAAACCTCTTAGAGATCTTTTGTATCTTTCAAGCAATTTCACCATAACAGCCGCACAAGGTAGAGCAATTATAGCATTGGCGGAACAATCATCCTCAAAATCTTACTCAGATGAACAACGAGATGAAGTTATGTCTTCTTTAAGAAAAATCTCTACAATATTTAATCGCATTTTGACCAAATCTAATATACAACTTTATGTAAAAGTCATAAAGCAAACTCCAAATATGACTTTTGAAGAAGCTCCTTTTAAATCCAATGTACTTATAGCATTTTCAACTCGCTTGCAAAGGCAATTCACAACTAACACAGATCGTATTGAAACAGAACTTCAAGATAAACGAATTGAAAGAGATTTAAAAAATTTGTTTCTTGATAAACCCTTAGTAACGGTTTCCAACTATAACTTGGAAAATAACAATTATTTTATATCCATAAGTTTTCCACCTTTTCAATGGATAACACCTGTTCAAATTTTAAAAACATTTATTGTCTATTATTTTAGCGACGGAATTCAATCTTTATTGAATGACATAGTTGTTGAAGGTTTTTTCAACAATCCGGTTTACAAAACAGAATTTGCACAAAAAGTTTTTACTTGCTCTGAAGCTGCAGGTAAAATCAGCGAGTTTGAAGAATCTTTTGAAAAAGGAAAAGCGAATGATATTGCAGTTATGAAAAGCTGGGGTAGAGAAGCCAACCAAAATCCTGATTTGGGAAAAAAACTTTTAACTTCAATTGAAACTGTAAATGTTTCTGCTCACAACCTTTTGCAAGAACTTGTTACTGATTTTTCTTCAATGCATTCTTCTCTTAATTTGCTCATACAAGATGCTCATAAAGCAAATTCTGATACAATATCAAATCTAAAAATTCTTTTTTCATCCAGCCGAAATCGTGATAATGTTGAAATGCTGGAAAAACAGTTTGAACAATGGCGGTATTTCTTTGAGATAATGCGCAACTATGTTGTAATCAAAAAAATTGCCGATAATTAACCTATGAAAAATATTCGGTTTATCAAAGATTTTATAAGGAAACCTTTACCTTTTAAGTTTTACTTTGCGACTTATATTTTAATTGCTATCAATGCCCTTGTTTACGTAATTTCTATAAGAATTCCGGAATTAAACATAAAATCTTATTTTTCCCTCAATGCCTATAACGTTGTTAAAGGACATGCCTTTTGGCAATTTGTTACATATATGTTTGTTCATGGCAATACAATGCATTTGATTTCAAATATGCTTGGTCTTTTCTTTTTTGGAATCAGCCTTGAACGCTCTTTGGGTTCAAACGAATTTGTTTTGTTTTATTTTGTTACAGGAATTTTGAGCGGATTTTTTTCCTTCATTGTCTATTTAATCTCAAACCAGTATAACATTTTCTTGATGGGTGCCAGCGGAGCTGTTTATGCAGTATTGCTTTTATTTGCGGTAGCTTTTCCACGTGCAAAAATTTATGTATGGGGAATTTTACCTATTCCGGCTCCTGTTCTTGTTTTATGTTATGCAGGAATTGAAATTTACAGCGAATTTTTTGCTTCCGGTACTCGAGGAATAAGTAATGTTGCTCATTTAACACATCTTTTTGGCTTTGGATTTGCATGGCTTTATTCTTTGATTAGATTGGGAGAAAATCCGTGGAAAGTTTGGAAAAGAAATTTTCGAAATTAGTTCAACTAAAATATATAAAAAAGAAAAATACAAAAATTTCAAAAAAAATTTTTACACTTTTTTTAATATTTTTTGTTGTCGCACTATCCCCTGATTTTATTTTTTCCCAAAATCAACAAACTATCCCCAAATTACGTATAAAAATTTGGTCGCTTTTGGAACCGGATCCTGAAGTACAAGTTCAGATAGAGGATAACGACTCTATTTTTTCCTATTCCGTTCGAGAGCTAAAAAATCTTGCTCCATATATTTTTGAAGGAATGATTTTCGGTTTTAATTTTTCCTACACTCCCTCTGATAAAACCCGTAATGTAAATGAATATTTTTATGTAAATTTTGAAAGACAAAATTATCTTACCGAACAAGATTTTAAAAACAATATTTCTTACCATAATGCTTATGTTCAAGATAACAAACTGATTTGTTGGGCGGAATTCAATCTAACACACGGCTTGGATAAACAACTTGAAAGAAAATCTTCCGTTGTTATGCCCAAAATTCACGGAAAAGGAATAGGCAAACTTTCTGACGGTGAAAAAGGAATAAAACAAGCTTTTGAACTTGCAATAAAAAATGCCGTTAGGGAATATACAAGAACCATAACAAAAAATAAACCCAAAGAAATAAACGGAACAGTATTGATAAAAAATACTCCAAGAGTTTACATTCAAAATGGAAAATATCACGTTGACCTTGATTTTTTCTTGGAGTATGTTACTATCATAGACTATAAGATATTTTAAATTTTTTGGTGGTAATTAAATGAAAAAATTTATTTCTGTGCTTTTTGTAGTATTATTTTTTGGTTTTTCTTTGTATGCCTCATTGCCGGAAGCTAAAGTTTACGAAGAAAAAGAAAATCTGGAAACGTTAACTATTGAATATTTTGAAGAATTCAATCAAGCACGTTTTACTTTTACTATGCCTGCCAGCAGATTTGATAAAGGTAACTACATAAAAAAATCAGGTATAAGAATTAAAAAATTTCAAAAAGATCATGGGTACAAAAAATATACCCGTAATGAAGAAGATATCGTAAAATATAACGAAGATAACACAGTAACTTATATTTGCTTTATTTTGTTCAAATAAATTACATGGATAACGAACAGTGGCTGTTTTTTTTAGAATTTAGAAATTCATTTAAATCACAATGCAAAATTTGGAAAGAAAAGTATAACGAAATTTTGATTCCATTGCAAATGCAGGCTCGTGATAACGATAAGGTTCCTGAATATCCTATCGAAAACAGCATTGTTTACAATACGGATTTGGATAAAATTTCACCTGAAACGGAAATTTCTTTGATTGTTGTTGGTGATAATCCGGGAAAAAATGAGCAATTATCCGTTAATTGTCGCTACCTTGTCGGTCAATCCGGAAAAATTGCTCAAGGATTTTTTCAAAAAAATCCGGAACTAAAAATCGATTTTCGTAAAAACGTCTTAATTTTAAATAAAACCCCTGTGCATACGGCAAAAACAAAAGAATTGCTTTATCTTTGTTCACAAAACGAAGAACTTAAAAATCTAATAAAATCCAGCCAAATCTGGATGGCAAATCAAACCGCTAAATTACAAAAGAAATTACAAATACCTATTTGGATTGTCGGATACGGTGAAATTAAAGAAAAAGGTATTTTTGATTCGTACAGACAAGAACTATTAAAAGAATATAACGATAAAAACATTGAAAATATTTTTGTTTTTCAACATTTTTCCATGAATAGATTTTTAATCGATCTAAAAGAATGGCAACAATTAAATGAAAATTCCGGAAAAAAGCTCAGTGAAAATTTAAATTCTCTTGGAACTTTTCACCGAAAAAGGATTTTCAACATCTAAAATTTTTTAAAATCAAAATTTAAAAGAAAAACATATTCCGCCGGACAATAAATTAACATTGAAATCTTGTATTTTTCCGTTTGTTTTTGCGTAAATATCTTTTTGCAGTTTCGGATTCAACTTGTGTAAAAATGGAACGCCAAATCCTACCAAAGATCCGAAAGCAACGCCCGTTAAAGTATCAGTCAAAAAATGGCACCCGCTAAAAATTCTTAAAAGCATCACACTCCCTGCAAATACCGTACTACCCGAAATTACAAGGGCATTCCACGGACTTTTGGGAAAATATTGACTAAACGTAACACTTGTAAAAACCGCAGCAGCAAAAGCAAGACTTGTATGCCCTGAAAAAAAAGAATCACACCAATCTCCTTTTTTTACTTCCTCCATGGGAACATCATTAAAATACATAAACGGTCTTAATCTATAAATATTTTTTTTTGTAATTTCCTTTATTCCCTGAGTAATCAACATTGTTTCAGCATACATTACAAGCCAAACAAGATAATCAGAAGAATCTGTTAAAAATAAAATCGCAGGAGCTAAAAAGGTAATTCCGGTAAAAACAGAGGAAGTTATATCCAAAGCCTTTGAATATGGCTTCATAAGTAGTCTATCAAAAGAATTTATTTCATAAATCGGATTAGAGTTACCAATGACAGAAAAATCCGGATATGAAGGTTTTAAACAAAAACCTACAGAAAATAAAGTTACAGCAGTTATGGCAGTTGGAATATCAATAGCCATTGAAATATGAAATGGCGATTCTTCCTTTCCCCAAGGAGTATAAGTATAGTTTTCTGCTTTAGAACCCTGTATATCAAAGTTTGTTGTCTTAACCGTTAAATTTTTATTAAAATTTTCCGCAAAAATTCCACAAACAAAAAAAATATATAAAATTAAAATAACTATTTTTTTCATTATTTGCACCTTTTTACTTGAACTTATTAAAGCGTAATACTACCATATCAGTATGAAAATAGCAAATAACGTACTTGATCTAATTGGCAACACACCTCTATTAAAAGCTGAAAATTTTTCAAAATTTTATAAAGCAAAAACAACAATTTTTACGAAACTGGATTATTTAAATCCTGCAGGAAGTGCAAAAGATCGAATTGCAAAAGCTATGATTTTAGACGCCATAAATAAAGGTATTTTAACAAAACAGTCAGTAATAATTGAACCTACCAGCGGAAATACAGGAATAGGACTTGCCAGTGTCGCAGCAAGTCTAGGAATAAAAACCATTTTTGTCATGCCGGAAAACATGAGTGAAGAAAGACAAAAATTATTAAAATTATATGGAGCTCAAATTGTTCTTACTCCAAAAGAAAAAGGAATGGCAGGAGCTGTTGAAAAAGCTTATGAAATTGCACAAGGAATAGAAAGCTCTTTTATTCCTGCACAGTTTGAAAATCCTATAAATCCTCAAACACATTTTGAAACAACAGGGCCTGAAATTTGGAACGATACCAACGGAAATATTGATATTTTTATTGCAACAGTAGGTACAGGAGGCACATTAAGCGGTACCGGAAAATTTTTAAAACAACAAAATTCTTCCATACAGATTATTGCTGTAGAACCGGAATCTTCTCCTCTTCTCAGTAGTGGCAAAACCGGAATTCATAAAATACAAGGAATTGGAGCAAATTTTATACCAAAAACATTAGATACAAAAATTTATGATTCAATAATAACTGTTTCAGATCAAGAAGCTTTTGAATACAGCAAAAACTTTGCAAAAACGGAAGGCATTTTAGTTGGAATTTCAAGCGGAGCTGCCCTTTGTGCCGCAATAAAACTTGCCATTCAAAGTAAAAATCAAGAAAAAAAAATAGTCGCCTTCCTTGCGGATACAGGCGACCGTTATCTTTCAGTATTATAAGTTTTTGATAAGAACTTCTAATCGTATAGTAATTTTAATTTACTTTTACAAGTTCAACTTCAAAAATTATTGTAGCATTTGGAGGAATTACTTTTCCTGCACCTTTTTCACCATATGCAGTTTCAGGCGGTAGCGTTATCTTTCTTTTTTCGCCTACTTTCATATCCTGAACCATAGCATCAAAACCTGTAATCATCTGACCTGCACCGGTTACAAAATCCAAAGTATCTTTTCCTTCTGAAGAGTCAAAAATACTCCCATCTTTAAGATAACCTTTGTAATGAACAGAAACTTCACGAGGTAAGCCTACTTTTTCACCTTTACCTTCTTTCATTATTTCAAATTTCACTTTCTTTGCAATATTTGCATAAAAGTTTTTAGCTTCTTCAACAGCTTTTTCATATTCAGCTTTTTGCTTGCTTGCAAATTCTGCATTTAGTTTATCAAAATCTGCTTGAGATGTCGTGAAATTTTTTGCACTTTCTCCCTGACGTACAATCGTAACTTTTTTTATTTTATCGCCCTGTTTTACGCTGTCTACAACATCTTGACCTTTTATTACTTCACCAAAAATCGTGTGTTTATAATTCAACCATGTAGTAGGAACATGCGTAATAAAAAACTGACTTCCATTTGTATTTGGTCCGGAATTTGCCATTGCTAATAAACCCGGTCTATCAAAAGTCAAGCCTTCAACAAATTCATCTGCAAAGTTATGACCCGGGCCTCCCGTTCCGTTTCCCAAAGGATCTCCACCCTGAATCATAAAATCTTTTATAACTCTATGAAATTTTAATCCGTTATAAAAAGGTTTTCCCTTTGCAGCATCCAAAGTACCTTCCGCCAGACCGACAAAATTCGTAACGGTTAAAGGTGTTTTATCATAGTACAATTGTAAAACGATATCCCCGCTTGATGTTTCAATAATCGCAAAAACACCTTCTTTTCCTTCAATTGATTTTAAATTGTCGCTCATACCAGAACAACCTCCCATTGAAATTATTAGTGCTGCAAATATAAAAATGCACACATTTTGCTTGAATTTCATTTTTCTCCTCCATCGTAAGAAGCTTTTAACCAGCTGTATAAAGCATCAGATCTGGCAACAAAAGATCTGTAAATCTTATTTTTAAAAATATCACCAACATCTGCCCTTGCTTGAATAAAAACGTACACTAAAAGTTCATCTTGACATCTAATCGTATCAAGAAAAACCAGCATATTTTCTTTTTTTATTGCCTTTATTAATTGAAAACCCAAAGTATCTTGATTCTCGTATTGAAGAAAAATTTCATTTTTCGATTTTCCATAATTAAGCTTGCACACGTATTCACCAAAAGAATTATCTTCAAAAAAACAATAAATCGGATTTTTATTTATATTGTAATCATCTTCAAGTTTATTTCGATTTTCCGAACTGTCAACCCGATAAGCTTTGTGATAAAGAGTACAGATTTTATTTCGTCTTTGTGAAAAATATTGAATACCCTCTAGCTTTGAAATAGAACGCATTATTGTTTCTATTTTTTCCAATTCTTCGATTTTATTCTTATAATTTTTTCCATCAATCCTGTAAAGCGACTCCAAGGTAAAATTTGGCTTGTAATCCCTAGTTTTTTCCCATTTTGCTTGATACTCTTTTACCGTTTCAGTACAAGGGCTCAATTCAAAGGATGTTTCGTCATTCAGCAAAAAAAAATTGGAAATCCTGTTTTCCCGTGAAAGTTCTCTGCACAGATCGGAAGCCAAAACATCTTCAATTTTCGGAAATTCCTGAGAAAAAAGACTGCAAAAACAAAAAAGACATGAGAATAAACCTAGTGTCTTTTTTAATAGATTCATCAAAAAATTCCCTTATAAATTACTCTAACCTGTTTATAAAGACCCTCTCCCTCACTATTTGTTTCAACGTCATTTATATCATTTAAAGTTGTATGAATTAAACGTCTTTCAAAAGGATTCATCGGTTCAAGTAAAATCGATTTTCTGGTTGTTCTAACTTTATCTGCAGTATTATATGCAAGTCGTACAAGGGATTCTTCTCGTCTGATCCTATAATTTTCTGTATCAAGAATTACGCGTATTTCAGATTTTCCTATGCGACTTGCGTACACATTTGCCAACAATTGCAAAGCATCCAAATTTTTGCCTTTTTTTCCTATCAAGATTGAAGAATGCGAAGAAGTAATTTTCAATCCTAATTTGCTTTCTTCTCTGAACATAACTTCAACATTACATTCAAATCCCATTTTTCTTATCACTGAAGACAAAAATTCAACAATTTGTTTTTCAAATTCATTTTGAGGAAGCGGATCTGCAAACATTCTTTTATCGGCAGGAATATGTCCGTCAAACTCAGATTCATGCTTAGATGTAACTTCATCAGTATGAACTCTAATTTTTACATATCCTTTTTTAAAAATACTATTTTTTTGTGTTTCAAGAATTTCAACATCAAACTGATCTTTTTCCAATCCTAATTCAGAAGCTGCAATTTCTATAGCTTCTTTTTCAGTTTTTCCTTCAAATTCATATGTCATAAAAAACTCCTTTTTAGGTAAAAATTATTACTTTTTCTTTTTTTTGGGCACAAACTTTGGAATACCACCGTTAATTTCTTTTTGCCTTTCAAGTTCAGCCTGTCTTTTCTTTTTACTCTTATTTAAAATTATTTGCTGAACCATTGTAAATACGTTGGCAATAGTCCAATATAAAATCAATCCTGACGGTGCATTGTAAAACATAAAGAAAAACATAGCAGGCATAGCATAAGTCATTATTTTCATCTGTGTTGCATTTTGCCCTGTTGCCATACCACCATAATTTGTAATTAAACCATATAAAAGTTGAGTTGCAAGATAAATAAACGGCAAAATTCGTAATTCACTTCCTATAAACGGAATATTAAAGTTAAAAGAAAAAACTGTATCTCCGACTGAAAGATCCGGAATCCACCCCGGAATAAACATTGCTCCCCGGAACTCAAAATAATTATTGAACAAATTAAACATTGCCATCAAAAGAGGAAATTGAATTAAAAGAGGCAAACAACCACTCATAGGGTTATACCCAACTTCCTTATAGAATTTACTCATTTCTTCATTCATTTTTTGAGGATTATCTTTGTATTTTTTTTGAATTTCCTGCATTTTAGGTTGAACTTCTTGCATTTTTATTGAAGAAAGCTGAGATTTTCTTGTTAAAGGGAACATCGCAAATTTTAACAAAATAGTCATGATAATAATTGCAACACCCCAGTTAGGAACAATCTTATAAATCATTTCCATACACCATTTCATTGCTATTTCAAGCCATGAAAGAAGTCCGGAAGTATTTAATGTTTCATCAAGCCGAAGTCCTGTTAAGTCCCAGTTATTCGTTTCTGCCTTGTTATAAACCTTAAGATTTTTTGAAGTTTTTGGCCCTGCATAAATATAATAAGTATCAACGTTATTTGAGTTTACAGACTTTCGTTCCATCATTATTTGTGCATTGGAATATTTTTCTTCATTGTTGTTGTAACTGCGTGAATAAAGTAAATTGCCGGCTGCTTCCTGATTTTGAGGAACCATAATAAAAGTAAAATATTTTCCGGCAACAGCTGTCCAAGTATAAGGCTTATCATAAATTCTATATTGATTATCTTTTACCGTTTGTTTTTTTGCCTTGTCTTTTGTAAAAGCAATGAAAGTACGGTTTTCATATCTATCCTTTTTTCTATCGTAGTGTGGCCCTATTTGAGGAGAAGAAAGCAGTGTATAAATAACATCATCGGAATTTATTATTTTGCCATCCTCTGTAGATAAAGAAACATCAAGTTTAAATAAATAATCATTTTCATGAAAAGTATATTTTTTTTGCATTACAAAATCTGTAACTTTTCCTTCAGAATCCTTTGAAGAAAATTTTTGCTCAAAAATATATGTAAAGTTATCTATTTTTGTAACCTTAAAGTTATCGTTAATAATACCTCTTACAAGAACATCCTCAGCTTTTCCGAATGCTATAGAACAAGCTCTATTCAGCTCTGAAACAGAATCTGCCATCTGAACATTATTTCCCTTGTCCTTATGCTGGAGCAACTCATATTTTATGATATCGCCACCTTTATTGGTTAAAACAACTTTACTTACATTTGTATTGATTTCTATCGTTTGTTCCGGAATATTTGCTGCATATTTTTTTGCAACAGGAACAATGCCCAATTCTGCCGAAGAACTTTCGCCGGTAACCTGCTCAATTTGAGCAATTTCTTCCGGAATTTCAGTACCCGCTTGAGGTTTTAAAACTTTTGTTTGGATAAACATAAATGCTACCAAAACAATACAAGAAACTACAACAGCCCAAATGGTATTTTTGTCCATGTTTTTCTCCTTTTGACTTTTAGTCAAATAAAACAATTAAGGAACAGGATCAAAACCGCCTTTTGCAAAAGGATGGCATCTTAAAATTCGCTTTGAAGCCAAATATATACCTTTGAATGGCCCATATTTATTCAAGGCTTCTATGGCGTAATTGGAACAAGTTGGATAATATCTGCAACAAGGAGGGTGAAGTGGAGAAATACATTTTTGATAAAAACGAATTAGATAATAACAAATATTTTTTAAAAATCTTTTAACACCTATCATGTTTTTAAAATTCCGGCTTTTTTGCATAGAAAACGGAACTGCTCGCATCTCTTTTTTAAAGAATCATGACCGGGAAAAATAAGAAAAATCATGTCATATCCTACTTTTAAATCTGATTTATAGTAACGATAGGTTTCACGGCTTAAACGCTTAGATCTATTTCTTTGAACTGCATTTCCATAACAGCGAGGAAGAGTAAAAGCTATTCTATTAAAACCAAATTGGTTTGGCAAATAAAACAACTTTGCACCTTCAGTTCCAACCCTTTTACCTGTATTAAACAACTTCTTTATTTCATTAGAACGTTTTACATGTTCAGAACTTGTAAAACGTCCCGTCTTAACAAAGTCTGTTCCCATTCCTTAAAATAAAATTAGTATGGCTTCTTTTCGTCAGAAATAGAAAGCTTTTTTCGACCTTTAGCTCTTCTACGTGCTAAAATAGCTCGTCCGCCACGAGTTTTCATACGAGCACGAAACCCGAATCTTCTATTACGTTTTGTTCTGCTTGGTTGATATGTTCTTAACATAAAATCAAGTCTCCTTATATTTTTAGGGATTATACTTTCGCATAAACCCTGAGATTTCTAAAAAATTGAAAAACAGATTGGCTTAATAATATATCATTATTCCGGATTTTTGGTCAATATAGTATCTCGTATTCTCTCCATGTGAGCCTTTATTTCTTCCGGCAAATTAGGATCTATATAAAAATCTTCTGTATTTTTATTTTCATCAAAAAAAGCTTTTTTATCAGCATTTTCAGAAGTTTTTGAAAAAGAACTTTGCTCATCGCTTTCTTCAGGTATTTCATGAAGGTGCACATCAGTATTTTTTAATTTGTAAGCAATTGAATTTATTTCCAATTGAGGATATTTCATTTTTATTCCACGCAATATGTAAGAATTATACATTTGTAAAATTTGAATATATCCGGGATGATCTGTTTCTATCATTAAAATTTTATTTTTTAAATCGATTATTCTGGTATGAGCTGCTAAAAATTGCCCCAAACGATTTTTGTCATTCATACTTGAAGAAATTGAACCTACTATTTTTTCCCATTTATTATTTAATTCTATAGCTTGTTTAAATTTTTCATTGTTATCCGAGTTTCCAAATATTTGTCCTATAATTTCGTCAGTTTTTCTAAAATTAACAATGCTCATAAAGTACTCCATCTTTTATATTGTAAATTTTTGTTGTAGTTCTTTTGTAATTTTCATAAGGCTCTCCGGGTAAAAATGTACAAAAAAGCTGATCATATTCAGGTAGCAAAGCAGAAATTTTTGTTCGTTTTGCAGGATCAAGTTCCAAAAGAACATCATCCATAAGAAGAACAGGTTTTTTACCGGTAATTTCAGAATAATATTTGGCTTGAGCTATTCTTAAAATAATGGAAATAAGACGTCTTTGTCCTGTAGATGCAATAGGAATATAAGATTTTTCATCTTTCATAAAAATAATTTTATCTCTGTGAGGTCCGCTCATAGTTGTACATAAAGAAATATCCATTTCTCGTTTTTTTTCTAAAGTTTCTAAAATATATTCCAATTCAATATTTTTCCAAGAAGGATTATATGCAATATAAACACCTCTAATTCCTGTAACCTGTTCAAATAAATCTGTAAAAATTCTATTAAATTGGTAAACTGCATTTTTACGCTTAGAAATAATTTCACGACCACTTTCAGCTAATTGAAAATCATAAGTTTTTAACATTTCATATTTTTTTTCTTTTAGAATTAAATTACGACTTTTTAAAGTTTTTTTATATCTTCTTGAAATTTCTATATAAATAACATCGTACATTGAAAGAGATTGATCCAAAAAAAAACGGCGTTTTTCAGGTTCCCCTACAACAAAATCTAAATCCTCATGACTAAAAAGAACACAAGGTATTGTATTTATCATATCTTTACGATCTTTTATTTTTTTGCCATTTAACTCTATGGATTTTTTTATCATTTTAGAAGAATCATAACTTATGGAAATAATATGTGTTATTCCATTTTCTTCCTTAAACATATTACGAATTGAAAATCCGTTAGTTTTGTAAGTTTGAATTTCAGATTCGGCACGAGTTTTAAAAGAACTACCATATGACGAAAAATAAATTGCTTCCAAAAAATTACTTTTACCTTGTCCGTTTTCTCCGACAAAATAAACTTCCTTAGATGAAAGGTCTACACTGGAATTTTGTAAATTTCTAAAATTATTAAGGGTTAAAGATAAAATAGGCAATTTTGCCTCCGTTACTCTTTACTCTTTTTGCATTGGCATAATAATATGAAAAAAATCTTTTACAGGTTCGGATTCAAAAGTTACAGCTTTCATATCTGTTGAAAATTCAAAAGTTACATATTCCGAATTTATAACTTTCATAGGATCTTCAATATAGACATAATTAAATGCCATTTCTATTTCTTCACCGTCATATCTGCACGGAATTTCTTCATTTGCAACACCAAGATCAGATTCTTGAGATCTAATAGTAAGTATTCCCGGACTTAATTTAAAATATACACGATTAGATTTTTGCTCAACAAAAAGTCTTACACGTTTTAACGCATCTGATAAATCAGTTTTTAAAACAGAAAATCTGTTTGTTTGTACTTCAGGAATAACACGACTATAATTAGGAAACTGACCTTCTATCAAAACAGAAGTAAAATTGTAAGAAGCAAAATTGAAAAAAATCATTTTATCAACAATTGCTATACTTACAGAACCTTCAGTAGGCATCTTTTTTAATAAAATATTAAAAACCTTTGGAGGAACAATTGCACTTTCAAAATCAGGAATTCCACTGAAAGATTTTTTTATAAATGAAAGTCTTCTTCCATCTGTAGCAACCATTATGAAATTGTCATCTTTCTTTTCAAGAAAAACTCCATTCATAAAAATTCTGTTTTCATCTTGGCTTACTGCAAAAATAGTTTGAGTTATCATTTCTTTAAAATCTTGTGCCGGAACTTCAAAATAAGGAACATTTTTAGAACTTGCAAATTCAGGAAATTTATCACTTGCCATACTTTTTAATTGAAATTTTACTTTTTTTTGTCTTGGCTTTATTGTAACAGTTGTTCCTTCAAGATTAAATTCTATTTCTCCTGCAGGAAGTGAGTTTAATATTGCTACGAATTTATCACAAAAAACAGTTGTTGTTCCTTCAGAATTAATTTCTACAGGAATTTTTGTTTCAAAATTAACCTTAATATCAGTAGCTTTTATTATTAAAGAATTATTTTCTGCAATGAAAAGAACGTTTGATAAAATTGAAGTTACATTTTTATTTGCTATAATTTCTTGAGCAATTGCCATTTCTTTTAACATTAAATCTCTATCAAATAAAAAATTCATATTCTACATCCTTTTATTGTTTGAATTTATTTACATGACTAATCATGTATATTTTCATGACTTATTAAATTTTATCAAACTCTTTTTTTATTGTAACATAATTTTTTATTGAATACAATGTCATTTTTTTATAAGAAATTCTATTTAAGATGTGATTTATAAAATGAATTTTTTTATAATAATTATTATATATATAAATTAGTAGTAGTAATAATAGTGGTTGTTGAAAACTGTAAAAATCAATTATTTTATTATTGCATAACTAAATAAAAGTTTTATAACTGTCATTTTTTAACTTTGACTTTTCCACAATTTTCACATATTTTTATTTTATAATAAAAATATGATATTTTTGCTCAAAGAATAAACAAGTTTTTAACAGCTTTTTATTTTTCTTCTTTAACTCTTCTTACCAGCATTTGAATAGTAGGTTCCAGAGTAGGATCTGAAATTAAAAGTTTTTCTATAACTTTATAAGAATTCATAATAGTTGTATGATCCCTTCCTCCAAATTCTTGACCTAATTCAGTGGTAGAATATTCAGTAAGTTCTCTTGATATATAAATTGCTATATGTCTTGGCAACATTACATATTTTCCTCTTCCTTTACCTTTTAATTCTTTTACGGAAATATTGTAATGCTGTGCTATTACTTTTTGTATTGTTTCTACTGAAATATTTTTTTGTTTAGGAGCACTGAAAACATCACGTAATTGATTTTGAGCTATCTCTAAAGTCAATTTTTGACCCATGAGTTCTTCAAATGCTTTTATTTTTGTAAGTGCAGATTCCAAATCTCTTACATTTGTACAGATATTTTTTGCTATTAATTCCAAAATATTTCTGTCTATTTTTAATTTTTCCGCACTTACTTTTTTTTCAAGGATTGCAAGTCTTGTTTCATATTTAGGGGCCTGTAAATCTACATTTAAACCTCTTTCAAATCTTGAACGAAGTCTATCCTCTATTCCTTTTAGTTCGCTTATAGGTCGGTCGCATGTAAAAACCATTTGCTTGTTGGCTTGGTATAAAGCTTCATAAGTATAAAAAAGTTCTTGCTGTGTTTCATTTTTTCCGATCAGAAAGTGAATATCGTCAATTAAAAGAATATCTGCTTGTCGATATTTATTTTTAAACTTATTTGTAGAATTTGTGTTTATGGATTGTATAAATTCATTCGTAAAAAATTCTGCAGTTACACAAATAATTTTTATATCATTATTTTTATATGCTTCATTTCCTATTGCTTGCATAAGATGGGTTTTTCCTAGACCAACACCTCCATAAATTAAAATTGGATTATAAGCGTTTCCGGGATTTTTACTTACAGCAATTGAAGCACTTAATGCAAAAGCGTTATTATCGCCTTTTACAAAATTTTCAAAAGTATATCTTTCACTTAATTGAGGATGTTTTGATTTTGTTAAATTTTTTTCAACTGGCAAATTCCGTTCAATATTTAAATTTTCTTTTACAGTATTTGTTTTTTGGGCTTTAGAAACGATTATTTCTAACTTCATATTTTGAGCACTCAATTCATAAAGCTTTTCTTCTATAAGTTTTAAATATCCTTTTTTTGAAAATTGATCTCGCAAAAAAGTTGAAGGAACACTAACTACAATTGTAAGTCCTTTAGATTCAATATATGTTAAATTGAAATACATTATAAAATCAGCAAGATTATTATTTTTTTCAAAATCATTCTTTATTTGTGAAAGGGCTTCTGTTAAAAAAGCATTATAATTGATATCCATGTTTCGGATTATAACATGCCTTTACTTTTTTGAGCAATAAAGATACAATCAAAACCTACATATATATTTACCAATTTTTTCTTTAAAAAAATCAATGAAAATTCGTACAAGGAAACAAAATGGCATATTCAGCAAGTAATATTCAGGTTTTGAAAGGACTGGAAGCTGTCCGAAAACGTCCGGGAATGTATATTGGTTCTACCGGACCTGACGGTTTACATCACTTAGTTTATGAAGTTGTAGATAATTCTATTGATGAAGCTATGGCAGGCCATTGTAAAGAAATTTTAGTAGTTCTTGAAAAAAATGATGTTGTTAGAGTTGAGGATGACGGAAGAGGAATTCCGGTTGATATTCATCCTCAAGAAGGTTTAAGTGCTCTTGAATTGGTTTTAACTCGTCTTCATGCCGGAGGAAAATTCGATAAAGGTTCTTATAAGGTTTCCGGAGGTTTACATGGTGTGGGCGTCTCTTGTGTAAATGCTCTTTCAAGCTGGATGGAAGCTGTTGTTTATCGCGATGGAAAAGAATACAGACAAAAATTTGAACGAGGATATGCTGTTACTAAAGTTGAAGAAATAGGACCGTCTGACAGACATGGAACTTTAATAAGATGGCAAGCCGATCAAAAAATATTTACAGAAACTACAACATATAATTACGGAGTTCTTTTAAAACGCCTTAGAGAACTTGCATTTTTAAATAGCGGAATTGTTATACGTTTTCGTGATGAACGATTGGAAACACCTAAAGAAGAAAATTTACAATTTGAAGGTGGAATAAACCAATTTGTAAAATTCCTTAACAAAGGAAAAAAAGTTGTACCTGAGGAGCCTGCTTTTATTTGTGGAGAAGAAAACGGAGTAATAACAGAACTTTCTTTGCAGTATAACAATGATTATAACGAAAATATTTTTTCATATGTAAATGATATTAATACTAAAGAAGGTGGAACTCACCTTGACGGATTCAAAAATGCTCTTACTTTTGTTCTTAATAAATTTTTTGAAAAATGTCCAAGACTAAAGAAAAAGCTCGATAAATCTGAAAAACTTATGGGTGATGATATTCGTGCAGGTTTAACAGCGGTATTATCTGTAAAAGTTCCCGAACCTCAGTTTGAAGGTCAAACAAAAACTAAACTAGGGAATACCGAAGTCAGAACGATAGTAGATTCACTGGTAAAAGAAAAACTTACTCTTTATTTTGAACAAAATCCCAAAGTTGTTGAATTAATTCTTGAAAAAGGACTAAGCGAAGCTCAAGCCAGAATTGCTGCCAGAAAAGCAAAAGAAAATACACGACGAAAAACAATGTCAGATGGTTTTGGTATGCCAGAAAAGTTGGCTGATTGTTCTTTAAAAGACCCTGAACTTTGTGAGGTTTACATAGTCGAGGGAGATTCTGCAGGCGGTTCTGCAAAAAAGGGAAGGGATCCTAAAACTCAAGCAATTCTTCCACTTTGGGGAAAAATGCTTAATGTTGAGAAGGTTCGTCCCGAAAAAGTTATGAATAACGATAAATTGGAACCTATTATTGCATCTCTCGGTGCAGGTTTTGGTAAGGATTTTAATATCGAGAAGCTTCGTTATCATAAAATTATTATCATGGCAGATGCTGACGTTGACGGTTCTCATATTAGAACTCTTTTGCTTACGTTCTTTTTTAGATATATGCCACAACTTATAGAAAATGGTTATGTGTATCTTGCGATGCCTCCGCTTTTTAGAGTTCAACTCGGAAAAAAAGAGCCTGTGTATGTTTATTCTGAAGAAGAAAGAGATGCAGTTCTTGACTCTTTTGGAGATCAACGGGAAAAGGCAGATGTACAACGATATAAAGGTTTGGGTGAAATGGATGGTGAGCAGCTTTGGGATACAACAATGGATCCGGCTCGAAGAAAAATGCGAGTTGTAACGGTTCCGGATGCAATAGAAGCGGATCAAATTTTTACGATTTGTATGGGAGAAGAAGTAGAGCCTAGACGAAGGTTTATAGAAGAAAACTCCAGTTATGCAAATTTGGATTTCTAATATTAGGGGAGCATGATGTTAAAAGAAATGACAACTCCGGAAAGTGGAAAAGTAATTCATATTCCGATTGGGGATGAAGTAAAACAAGCTTATATAGATTATTCAATGTCGGTAATTGTTCAAAGAGCACTTCCTGATGTTCGTGACGGATTAAAACCCGTGCACAGAAGAATTATGTATGCCATGAATTCTCTCCATCTTGATAGCGGAGGAAAAACAAAAAAATGTGCAACAATCGTCGGTGAAGTTTTAGGTCATTATCATCCTCACGGAGATGCTTCTGTTTATGATGCTCTTGTAAGGCTTGGGCAAGATTTTGCACAACGATATACGACAGTAACTCCTCAAGGAAACTTTGGTACGATTGCAGGAGACCCTGCCGCTGCTTATCGATACACTGAAGCAAAAATGTCAAAAATTACGGAAGAAATGATTTCCGACATAAACAAAGAAACTGTCGATATGATTCGTAATTTTGATGATACTTGCGATGAACCGTCTGTTCTTCCTTCTAAATTTCCTTTTTTACTTTGTAACGGAACAACCGGAATAGCTGTAGGTATGGCAACCAATATGCCTACACATAATTTAAAAGAAGTAGCTTCAGCTATTTGTGCATATATTGACAATCCTGAAATTTCAATTGCTGAATTAATGAACTACATAAAAGGCCCTGATTTTCCCACAGGAGGAACTATATACGGCACTGAGGGTATAAAAAAAGCTTACAAAACCGGAAGAGGAAAAATAACAATTCGTTCTAAATTTTCTATTGAAACCGATAAAAACGGCAGAGAATCAATCGTTTTTACTGAAGTTCCTTATGGTGTTAATACTACAAATATTATCCGCAAAATAAAAGAACTTGTCAGGGATAAGCAGATTGAAGGCGTGACGAATGCTAATGATGAATCTTCGGATCGTTCCGGAATGCGACTTGTTGTTGATCTGAAAAAAAATGCAATTACAAAACTTGTTTTAAATCAGCTTTTTGCTAAAACAGATTTACAGTCCAATTTTGGTGTAATAAATTTGGCACTTGTTCCTGTAAGAAAAGAAGATGGAAGTCGTTATCTTAAACCTGAAGTTCTAACTATAAAACAGTTAATTCAGTTTTTTGTAGAACATCGCGATGAAGTTATAACTCGTAGAACTGTTCATGATTTAAAAATTGCAAGACACAAAATGCATATTTTAGAGGCCTTGATTACAGCCATAAATAATATTGATGAAGTAATTGCAATAATAAAAGCAAGTGAAAATACCGAAACTGCAAAAATTGCACTGGAAAAACGTTTTAATTTTGACGATGAACAGGCTCAGGCTATTGTTGATATGCCTTTAAAACGTTTGACACATTTGCTTGTAGACGACTTAAAAAAGGAAATAAAAGAACTTCAAGCTTTAATAGATTACCTTCAAGATTTGCTTGATCATCATGAAAAAATTTTACAGCTTATAAAAGATGATACAAGTGAGCTGGCAAAAAAATATGGCGATAATCGTAAAACCGATATAATTCCGAATGAAGTTGAACAAATCAATATAGAAGATTTAATAAAAAAAGAAGAAGTTGTAGTTCTTATTTCAAAACTCGGTTATGTAAAAAGAATGCCTCTTAGTACTTATAAAGCTCAAGGCAGGGGCGGAAAAGGAATTAACAGTGCAAAACTTGCCGAAGAAGATTTTATTAATCAAATATTTATAGCTTCAACACATGCTTACGTTACTTTTATTACAAATGAAGGAAGAGCTTATTGGATAAAAATTCACGAAATTCCTGAAGCCGGAAAAATAAGTCGTGGAGCACATATAAAAAGTTTACTTTCGCTTTCCCCTAATGAAGAAATAACAACAGTTGTAACCATGGAAGAATTCAGCAGTGATTATTTTCTTGTAATGGCTACGGCAAACGGAACCATAAAAAAAATAGCAATGAGTGAACTGTCAAATGCAAAAACACGAGGAGTTCTTGCAATTCGTTTAAAAGAAGATGATAAGCTTGTAAGTGCAGTTCTCACTGTTGGAAAAGACGAATTATTGTTGTTGACACGCAGGGGTAAGGCTCTTAGATATTCTGAAGAAAAAGTTAGAGTGATGGGAAGAAACAGCGGCGGGACCAGAGGAATAAAACTCGCTCTGGGAGATGAATTAGTAGCTGCAATAAAAATTGAAGAAAATTCAAAACTTATACTTATTACGGAAAATGGGTATGGAAAAAGAGTTGAGTTTGACAATTTTACTCCACACGGAAAAGGTACCGGAGGAATGAAAGTTTACAATATTTCTGAAAAATCCGGTGAAATTGTGGGTGCTATATCCATAGCGGATCTTGATGATATTGTTTGTATTACAGGGCAGGGAAAAACTCTTAGATTGAAATCTAAAAAAATTCCGACTCGTTCAAGAACTGCAGGCGGAATTCATATGTTCAATATAGAAAGTCCTGATATTGTAATCGGTCTTGATAAGGTTGTAAAACAAGAAGAGCCGAAAAACGAAGAAGATGATGACGATACTGTAATGGTTTTCGAAGACGATGCAGAAAGTTCTATTTCGGAGGCTGATGACATAGTTGAAGATGATGGTGATATAGATGACAAAAATTAAATTTTTGTCATATTAAAATTAAAGTTTTTATATAAGGTCTTTATAAACTTTTTGTATAAAAAGTATAAATTTTAGATTTTTGTAAAAGGAAGGTTTGCAAAATGAAAAAAAGATTTCTTGCTCTAGTATTAGTTGGAGTTGTGGTAACTACAAGTGTTTTTGCTTTTGGAATCGGAATTCAGGGAGGGGTTGCTCCCGGTTATTCTACCGGAGGAGTTGCTGCCTTAACATTTAAACCCAATAAAGTTCCTTTTGTATTTGCTTTGGATGTGGGTTTTGGATCTACTTGGCTTAATTTCGGTATTACTGCTGATTGGTGGGCATCAAATCCTTCTATACTGGGTTCTTGGAAATGGTTTTGGGGATTAGGGCTTGCCGGTTTTATAGTAACCTCAAATAATTCTTATTCAGCTTTCGGTTTTGGTCCAAGACTTTTTTTGGGAACAAATTTGATTATTGTTAAATTT
This sequence comes from Treponemataceae bacterium, assembly GCA_052173655.1. Taxonomy (GTDB): domain Bacteria; phylum Spirochaetota; class Spirochaetia; order Treponematales; family Treponemataceae; genus RGIG9060. The sequence continues at coordinate 224,048 of JBQMYD010000003.1, forward strand.
TTGGAACTTTATCTACAGGCTGCTTGGCAACCGATGTTAAAATTTTATTCGGATAGTTCCTTTAGCGGAATCGGAGGTCTTGCAAATTTTCCTCTAAATTTTGGTATTAGATTTTGGTTTTAATTTGATAACTAAGTTAATAAAAATTTAATTATTTTCCAATAAATCTTTTATTACTTCACCGGCAATCATTAAACCTGCAACAGACGGGACAAAAGAAATGCTTGCCGGATTTTTTTTATCTGTTGTTTCAATTGGTTTTTCCTGACTGTATAAAACTTTCAGATGTTCTATATTCCGTTTTCTTAATTCGTATCGCATAACTCTTGCTAACGGACAAACAGATGTTTTTGAGATGTCCGTTATTTCAAATTTAAAAGGATTTAATTTGTTTCCTGTTCCCATAGAGCTTATATGTTTCACGTGAAACATTTGTGCTTTTTCTGCAAGTAAAATTTTTGCACTAACAGTGTCTATGCAATCCACAATATAATCTACACCGGATAAATCAATTTTATCTGCTGTGTCTTGTAAGTAAAAAAGTGGGAATTGTTTTATATTGCAGATAGGATTTATGTCTAAAATTCTTTCTGAAGCTATCTCAGTTTTTAATCGTCCTACTGTGGAGTGTAGAGCGTAAAGTTGGCGATTTATATTGCTTAAAGAAATTTTATCGTTGTCAACCAGAATAAAATTTTCAATACTACATCTTGCAAGAGCTTCTGTAGCAAATGACCCAACACCGCCAAGTCCGAAAACAGCAATTGTTTTTGTTCTTAGTTTTTTAAGGTTTTCGCTACCTATAAGACTTTCTGTGCGGCTAAGCTCTTCTTTCATATTTTCCTTTTGTTTCACGTGAAACATTTTGTTAATTGTTAATTTCAGATTAGTTAGTAACTAAAGTTTTTAATTTTTGCAATTCTCTTGAAAGTTGATTTATTCCGAATTTCCAAAAATCTTTTTTTGTGATATCAAAACCTGCATCCTGACAGATTTGTTCACAGGAACGATATCCTGTTTTTTTTAGCAAATCTTGATAAATCAAAGGAAAGTCTTTTTGAGCCTTTTTATAAAGACCATAAAGTCCCATTGCAAAAAGTTGTCCGAACGCATAAGGAAAGTTATAAAAATCCAAATCCGGACTATAATAATGTGTTTTTACTGCCCACATATAAGGGTGATATTCGCAAAGGGAATTTCCGTAAGTTTTCTTTTGCGAGTCTAGCATAAGTTCGCAAAAGTCTTTTGCAATGAGTTCTCCTTTTTCTCTGTTTTCAAAAACAGCTTTTTCAAAATAAAATCTGCTTAAAATATCTACGATTATTTGGCTACTTTCACTCAAATGCATCTCTAAAAGAGAAAGTTGTTCTTTTGGAAATTCATGATAAAGGCATTCGGTTATCATTGTTTCTGCAAATAGACTGGCAGTTTCGGCTAAGGTCATTGGGTAGGAACATAAATTATAATCAAGGTCTTTTATGCAATAGTGATGGTATGCATGACCCAGTTCATGAGCTAATGTTATTACGTCGCTTGTACTGCCGGAAAAATTTGTTAGAATTCTTGATTCTTTTGTTTTAGGAAAATCGCAACAAAATGCTCCTCCAACTTTTCCTTTTTTTATTGCGGCATCTATCCAGTTTTTGCTAAAAGCAGTTTTTACAAAATTTCCCATGTCTTTGCTAAAGGCAAAAAATTTTTCGCTAATATAGTTTTGAGCTTCTTCAAACGTCCATAATTTTTGTGAATAACAGTTTTCAGAGTAAGAAGAATTTTTTGTTTTTTTGTCGGGATATGAAACCGGAGCAAAAATATCGTAAAAATGGCATTTTTCAGGATTTCCGTTTTCATCTTTTAAATTTAGAAGCAAGGCTTTTAATTCAAAATATTCTTGCCACATAGGTAAAGTTTCTTTCATTGTTTCTATCATGCTGGATAAAGTTGCTTTATCTAATCGTGAATAAAACAAAGCTTTGTCTAAAGGATTTTTCCAATTTCGTTTTTTATTTAGAGCAATTGTTTGTCCTTTTACATTGTTAAGACAGGCTGCCAATGCAATTTCATTTTGCTTTAAAAGATTGATTTCTTTTTCAAATGAAGTTTTCCGTACATTACGGTCTTGGTTATATGCGTCTGAACGCAACTGATTAAAAGTTTTTCCGCTTTCAAAATCTGTAAGATTTGAAATAATTTGATCATGAAGATTTTCCCAAGCACTACCGCCAAATCTTTGTAAATTTGAAACAAGTTTTTCTTCTTCGGCAGACATTTGATGATCGTAGAGTTTTTTTTCTTCACGAAAGATAAAATCATAATTTTCATATTCAGGATAATTATCAAAAAACGTATCAAGGCTTTTATAATTGTCAGAAAAAATTTGTCTAAATTTTACCTCACATTCGGAGTATTCAATTCCAATTTCTTGAAGCATTGAAATGTTATTTAAAGCTTCAACATTTGTGGTATCGACTGAAATTATGCAATTAGCATACGCAAAAAGATTTTCAAATGTTTCCGAAGTTTGATTATCCAGTTTTGTGTATTCAATTAGAAACTTGCAAAAATTTTCAGTATTTATTTTCAAATCAAAAGGAGATTTGCAGGAAGAAAAAATTTTGTCATTAAGTGATTTTAATTTTTCAATACCGGATTTTATTTGTTCAATGTCTTTTAAATATTCCGGACATTTGAAATTTGAATAAATTGATTTCATGTTCCAATCAGGCAAATTTTTTGAATTTTTGCTATTTTTACTGTCCATTATTTTTCTCCTTTTTTTGTATGATTGTGTATTAATTAAAACTTTTATTATTAAGTTTTTTATAAATTATATTTTTGTGAATTAGGAAAGTAAAGATAAGAAATTGTTGTTTTGTTTTTTATTGATAAATCTAAGATAAACATGGAATACAATGTTGTAATGAATAACTGTATAAAAAAAAATTTAATATTTTCCATAATCTATTTATCGGTAAGTTGTAAAAAAAGTAAATATAACATATAATCTCGCAGTTTGTTTTTTTGTGAGAAAATGATGACTAACAAAAAAGATATGTTGACTTTGCTTGGAACTTAAGAGTTCGTGAACAGCAAACAAATAGGCATGTTAGTTTTCAGTAGTGCCTGTAACCGTTTACCGTTTGATAGAAAATTTGAAACAGAAAGGGTGTTTCATTGTATGCTACAGCAGGAAAGACAGTTTGAAATTTATTTATCGTTTACTCACTAATAAAATATAAAATACAAAGGGAAAAAAGATGGAACAAAAAGAAAAAAGAAACACGTTTTCAGGTTCACTTGGTTTTGTTTTGGCAGCAGCCGGAAGTGCTGTAGGTCTGGGAAATATTTGGCGTTTTCCGTATTTAGCTGCAAAAGACGGCGGCGGAATATTTTTGCTAGTTTATATAATTTTAGTAGTAACATTCGGTTTTGCACTTTTGATAACGGAAATTGCAATCGGGAGAAAAACAAAGCAGAGCCCTTTAACTGCGTATTCTACGATTAATAAAAAATGGGGATTTCTAGGAATTTTTGGATTCGTAGTACCTCTTATAATATATCCATATTACTGTGCAATCGGTGGTTGGGTTTTACGGTATTCTTCGTTGTATTTTGCGATGCAAGGTCATGTGGCAGTTGCAGAAGGCAGTTTTTCAGGTTTTATTACAGATCCTGCTCAGTCAATATTTTATTGCTTTATTTTTGCAGCTTTGTGTTTTGCTATCGTTTATAAAGGGGTTGAAAACGGAATAGAAAAGTATTCTAAAATAATGATGCCTATACTTGTTATTTTTGTTTTAATTATTTCTATTTACTCTTTTTTTATAAAATATGTAGACGAAAACGGTGTAACACGAAATGGTATACAAGGTGTGATTTATTACGTTGTTCCTAATTTTGAAGGAATGACTTTTAAAAAGTTTTTGATTGTTTGTCTTGATGCTATGGGACAACTTTTTTATTCATTGAGTATTGCAATGGGAATTATGATTGCATACGGATCTTACATGAAAGACAAGGTAGACCTGAACAAGTCTGTAAATCAAATTCAGATTTTTGATACAGGAGTTGCTTTTTTGGCAGGTCTTATGGTTATTCCAAGTGTTTTTGTTTTTTCCGGAGTTGAAGGAATGAAAGCCGGTCCCGGGTTGATGTTTATTACATTGCCGAAAGTTTTTAATTCAATGGGAAACGGTGAAATAGGTGGAACTATCCTTGGAATCTTGTTTTTTATTATGGTTTTGTTTGCAGCTCTAACAAGTTCCGTTTCTATACTTGAGGCTATTGTTTCAAGTATTATGGATCGCTTTAAGTGGAAACGAGAAACAGCGACAATACTTATGGCGGGAATAGGTTTTATAATTTCAATTATAGTTTGTTTAGGTTACAGTGTATTTTACTTTGAATTCAAATTGCCTAATGGAACTACAGCTCAACTTTTGGATATTTTTGATTATATTAGTAATAATGTGCTTATGCCACTTGGAGCTCTGCTCACTTGTATTTTTATAGGTTGGATTATAAAACCAAAATGGATTACTGATGAAATTCAAAAAAATGGAGAGATTTTCAGACGAAAGCTTTTGTACAAAGTTATGGTAAAATATATTGCTCCGATTTTGCTTTTTGTTTTGTTTATCACTTCAACCGGAATTTTTAATAAGCTGTAATTTTTTGTAATATAAAAACAAAAAAAGGCTGTCTGTTTTCAGAAAACTTTTCTTTTTAACAGACAGCCTTTTTTTAAGTTAAAAAAATCAAAACAATTTATCGTTGGAGTTTTCTGTAAATTGTTTTATGAGGTCTATCAAAATCTTCTCCCAATTCTTTTCGTTTCCATTCAGCATAGTCTGACCAGTTTCCTTCAAAAAACCTTACTTCCGAATTATTTTCAAATGCAAGAATATGTGTACAAATTCTGTCAAGAAACCAGCGATCATGGCTAATAACGAGGACACAGCCTGCAAAATCATCAATGGCTTGTTCAAGAGAGCGTATTGTTGCAACATCAAGATCATTTGTAGGTTCATCCAGCAAAAGAACATTTGCAGCTTGTTTTAACATCATTCCCAAATTTAAACGGTTTCTTTCTCCGCCACTGAGTACTCCAACTTTTTTTTGCTGATCAGCTCCGTTAAAATTGAACCAAGAACAATATGCCCTGGAATTTACTTCGCGTATTGAACCGTTTATGGCTCTTCCTTTTTCGTCTACAGCTCCGAGCTTTATAATGTCCATTCCGTCGGAAAATTGCTCCCATACAGTTTTGTCGGGATCAAGAAAACTTCTCATTTGATCTACATAAGTAAGTTTTACAGTTGAACCGATTTTAATTGAACCCGAATCAGGTTTTTCACCTTCACAAGTATCTTGATTTTTTTGATTGCTTTCTTTATAAGCCTGTGCTATCAATTTGAAAAGAGTTGTTTTTCCGGCACCATTTGGACCTATTATTCCGACAACAGAGCCCGGCTGTATATTAAAATTAAGATTTTCAAATAAAAGTTTATCTCCAAAAGACTTTGTCAAATTTTGCATTTCAATAACAACTCCACCCAAACGAGGTCCGGCAGGAATTGTTATTTTTGAATCTTTTATTTGAGATCTTCCGTCTTGTGTCAATAACTGTTCATATTTTGAAATATGTTCTTTGTGTTTTGCTTGTCTTCCTTTTGCAGAAGTATGGATCCATTCAAGTTCTTGTTTTAAAGCTCGTTGTCTATCACTTTCGCTTTTTTCTTCTAATTCAAGTCTTCTTTGTTTTTGTTCAAGCCAGCCGGAGTAATTCCCTTTGAACGGGAAGCCTTCACCTCTGTCAAGTTCTAAGATCCAACCTGCAACATTATCCAAAAAATAACGATCGTGAGTAATGGCAATAATTGTACCTTCATATTGTTGAAGATGACGTTCAAGCCATGCAACTGTTTCTGCATCCAAGTGATTTGTCGGTTCATCCAATAAAAGAATATCCGGTTTTTGAAGTAAAAGCCTGCAAAGTGCAACTCTACGTCTTTCTCCTCCGGATAAAACATCTACAATTTGATCCGGGGAAGGGCATCTTAGTGCGTCCATTGCAAGTTCCAAGTTTGCATCCAAATTCCAAGCATCCAATAAATCCAATTTTTCTTGAATTTCAGCCTGTCTTACACATAATTTATCAAAATCTGCATCCGGGTCTCCAAAGGCTTCGTTTACTTCGTCAAATTCTTTTAAAAGGGAAGTGATTTGTGAAACACCTTCTTCTACAATTTCCCGAACGGTTTTTCCTGATTCAAGGAAAGGCTCTTGTTCAAGATATCCTATAGTATAGCCGGGAGACATAGAAGTTTCTCCTGTAAACTCAGTATCAATGCCTGCAAAAATTTTAAAAAGACTGGATTTTCCTGCACCGTTAGCACCGATTACTCCTATTTTTGCACCGTAATAGTAAGAAATGCTTATGTCTTTTAAAACAGTTTTTGTACCGTACGAACGGGAAACCCTGTCCATAGAATAAATTATTTTTTTATCGTCTGTTGTGGCCATAAAAAGATTATAACATAGGTTTTACTTACCAGCAATATTGTAAAAACCGGAAGACAGTATTTAAAAAATAAGGTTTCGTGATAATTCGCTTATTAACGGACGACCTACAATTACTTGGTTTGCTCCTAAAAGAAGTGCTGTATTGATATCTTTTTCAGTACGAATTCCCCCGTCAACCCAAATTTCATCACAAAAATTTTTTAATTCATTTGCAAATTCTGCTAAGAATTCTGCGGTACTTCCGATTCTATTTTCAACTCTTCCTCCATGATTTGAAATAAAAGCTACATCTGGTTTTACTTCTTTTACAAGTTCTATGTCTTCCTTTGTGAAAATTCCTTTTATGACAAAAGGAACCTTGCTATTTTTTTTTAGCTGTGCAAGCTGCAAGGAATTCTTTTTTTCCAACTTTACTTGGTTTCGCATTGTAACTATATTATAAGAGTCTATATCTATTCCAATGTGGCTTGAAACAGAACCTGCCCATTCCATTCTTTCAAAAATTTTTTTGTTTTCATACGGTTTTATGAAAACAGCAGCTTTTTTATTTATATCTTTTAAAGTTTGAATTCCATATAAAAGTTTACAATCCGGGCATCCGTCTCCAATCGAGAGTTTATATCCTAATTTGTCAGCAAAGGAAAGCAAGTCCGTATAAAATTTTTGCTCGTCATTATAACCTACGTTTTCAACTCCTCCTGTCATAGGCCCTAATCTGACAGGATAAACTTTAGGATTAAATCCTTTTTCATAATCTTCAAGCGTTGAAATCGGAAAATTCATTTTTTTTGCTACGATATTCCATCCCTTGCAATTATTTTGGAAATTGATGCTGTTTTTAAAACCTCCCATTCCCGGAAGTTCTCCGATACATCCGAATCCATTGCAAATGGGGCATAAATGACACTTAAAACTCATACAATAAATTTGACACAAGAGACTTTTATTGTCAATTTACATTTTATTTGCAATAAATACACTAAAATGTTATCATCTTGGGGCGGTGAAAATTACAATGCGAAAAACTGTTTCTGCCTTTATTTTGGTGTTATTTATAATAAATTTTTCTTTTGCTCAAGATCGTCCAATTTTAGCCGGATTTGAAAAAGGTCTTTATAAACTTGAAAAAATAATTTCCACAAAAGACAAGAACGCTAATGCTTCTTACCAAAAAAAATTGATATGGAATGAAGGTTCTGTAAAAAAAATAATTTATACCCCGATAGGATGGTTTTTTTTAACAACTGAAGGAATTGTTCATTCAAATGATTTAATAGAATTTGACAAAAGAAATGACGGTTTACCATATAATACAATAAAGCAATACAATGGAACTGAAAAAAAATTTGTAACGATTCCAAAAGAGCTAAAGGATTTAGCAATTCATCCTGAAAATCCTCAGATAATGGTTACAGCAACGAAAGATTCCGTTTATCTTAGTCGTAACGGAGGATTAAAATGGATCAGTATAGGTCTTAATGCAAAAACTACCGGGGTAAAAAGCCTTTGCGTTTTGGATGTTCCGATTTATGATAAATCAGGTGAAGAAAAAAGTTCTAAATTGGTAGTTTTTTTGAGCCACTCTATTTACGGTTTTTCAAGCTACGAACCGGATTCTGATTTGCCTCAGTGGGTTGATTTACCTGAAGGTTTTTTAAATATTCCGGGTAATACGGGTGTAGAAGAAATTGCTTGTATGCTTCCCGTAAAAATTACTGACAAAAATAAAAATTATTTTTATGAACTTTATTTGGGAACTTCGTATATACCTCGCCTTTATAAATTCAATTGGAGTTTGAATTGTGTTGATCCAATATGGCAGGGTGGAATAAAAAACTCTACACAAGACAGTCTTGTATATCTTGACGGAAATATTGTTTATTTGGGATTAGACGGTTTTAAGGCTGTTGAAATTGCTACAGGAAAAAAAATTGATTTACCTGCAAAAGTTAGAGATTGGGAAAAAATAATTAATGATGCAGATAAAGATATTCTTTCTCTTTTTATTCCCGGAGAAAAAATAAAGAAAAACTTTCATACCGATGTAAGTTTAACTGAATTATGGCTTACCAAAAGAGAATCTGCAAAAAATAAATATGCAGATAGGATAGAAAATAAAAGGGGGATGTATGTTCCCGCAAATCAGGCTGCGGACTATAGACTTGACGAGCATATAAAAACTTTAAAAGCAAATAATTTGAATGCTGTTGTTGTTGATATGAAAGATGATGCAGGCTTACTCAGGTTTGATGCAAGAACTCCACTTTTGTTAAAGTATGGTTCTCAAAGTTCTTATTCGGTAAAACTTGATGAATTTGTTCCAAAAATGAAAAAACAGGGAATTTATCTTATTGCCCGGATTGTAGTTTTTAAGGATAAAAATTTATACAATAAAAATAGTAAAAAATTTGCCGTTTGGGATGTAAAAACAAATAGTTCTTGGCGAGGAATAAAGGGTACGATAAATATTCTTGATGAACAGGGAAATGCTACCGGAAAAAAAGAGACAGAATATTACGATGAATTTTGGGTTGATCCGTATTGCGAAAATGTTTGGGAATACAATGTTCTAATTGCAAAAGAACTTATTGAACGGGGTTTTGATGAAATTCAATTTGATTACATAAGATTTCCTACTGACGGTTATAATTTATACGATGCAAAGTTTAGATTTCAAGAAAAAGGAATGGACAAAGAATCGGCTTTAATATCTTTTCTTTCTTATGCAAAAAAAAATATAGACGCTCCTATCGGAATAGATATTTATGGAGCTAACGGATGGTATAGAAGCAGTGCAAGAACAGGGCAGGATGTTGAAATGATGAGTAAGTACGTTGATGTTGTTTGCCCGATGTTTTATCCGAATCATTTTGAACAAGACTTTTTAACTTATAGCCCTGAAATTGAAAGACCGTACAGAATTTATAATTTAGGAACTTATCGGAATTACATTATGGGTAGAGGTAAAATTTTAATAAGACCATGGGTTCAGGCCTTTTTTATGAAAGTTTCTTATGATATAAAGTATTATAATAAAGACTATGTACTTAGAGAAATTTACGGTGTGAAAGATTCTTTAAATCAAGGATATTTGTATTGGAACAATGCAGGACGATATACGGATATTGTTCCGGATGTAGGAAACAGCGACTATATTTATAAAAAGAATTTAGAAGCTGAACAAAACGAATAAATAGTAAAATAATTGCCATGTAAAAGGAGATTTTGAATTATGGAACAAGTTTGGGAATGGGGAATAAAAGTTATTCAAGCAATGCAAAAATTTTCTTGTAAACCGTTAGATTATTTTGCAGTTTTTATTCATTATGTATTTAATACCCCTATTTATATTTTTTTAATCATGATTTTTTGCTGGTGCGTAAATTACAGAAAAACTGTTAGAGTCGGAGCAATTACTTTATTTTCCTGTGCAATAAATTCTGCCGTAAAAGAAGTTTTAAGAGCTCCCAGACCTTATCAGTTTTCATCGAACAATTTTAATCCTGAAACATATACTCCAAAGAAAGGTTTAGTTGATTATTCAGATTCTCCTGTGTTTAAAATAGAAGAAAATGATTATTCTACACCTTCAGGACATTCGCAGACAGCTGCTACCTATTGGCCGCTTTTTGCAAGAGATATGAATTGTAAAAAAATATGGAAACTATTGCTTGCAATTCTTTTGCCTGTAATTGTTGCTATTTCACGAAGCTATCTTGGAGTTCATTATCCTACCGATATTCTCGGTGGACTTTTGGCAGGTTATATAATTTCCATAGGTTATATAATTTGGGGAGCAAAAATTGAAAGTCTTTTTAAAAAACCAAGAAAGATTATCAGGATTTTAATAGTTGCACTTGTAGTTGTTGTTTTAAATGTTCTTGTACCTAAAGATACTTCAATGCCGGGTGCTTTGTTCGGTTTTCTTTTGGGTTATATATTGTTAGATGACGGGAAAAATTTTGATGCAAAATCCGGCAGTTGGTGGAAAAAGCTTCTTAGGTTTATCCTTGGAGCTGTAATGGTTGCTGTGGTTTATCTTGGATTAAAAAAACTTTTTCCCGGAAAAGAAGAAAATTTGGGGCAATTGTTCAGATTCATAAGATATGGACTTACAGGTTTTGTTATTTCCTTCGTTGCGCCAATTATTTTTGTAAAAATTCGTCTTGCAGAACCTGAAAAGGAATAAAAAGTGTCTGTAGATTACACTCCCGATGAACCGATTGTAGCTATTGCAACAGCATTGGCTCCGAGTGCTTTGGCGGTAATAAGGCTTAGCGGAAAAGGTTGTATAGAATTATTGAGTAAAAATTTTTCAAGACCAAAAGCTTTATTAAGTGCAGAGGGAAATACTATAGTTTACGGCTGGATTGTAGACAAAGATAATCAAAAAGTCGATGAAGTTTTAGTAAGCGTATTTAAATCTCCAAAAAGTTATACAGGCGAAGATATGGCAGAGGTAAGCTGTCATGGAGGCGTGTGTTCGGTAAGTGCAGTTTTCAATCTTCTTTTGAAAGCCGGCTTTAGAAATGCTCACAGAGGTGAGTTTACATTTAGAGCTTTTATAAACGGAAAGACTGATTTGACAAAATCTGAGGCTGTAAAGGAACTTATAGAAAGTAAAACTGATTTTAGCCGCAATCTTGCAATTGGAAGGTTAAGTGGGAACCTTTTTGATGAAATAAAAAAAATAAAAGAAAAAATAATTTCTACAATTGCGGCGATTGAAGTTGAAATTGAATATCCTGAAGATGAACAAAATTTTTCGGAACTGTTCGATTCTTCTCTCTTGGAAGATGTAAAAGAAAGTTTGCAAATTCTTTCAAATAGTTGGAAAAGTCAAAAACTTTATCAAGACGGTGCCAGAGTTATTTTGTGCGGAAAGACAAATGCCGGAAAGTCCAGTCTTTTTAATGCACTTTTAAAGGAAGAAAGAGCTATAGTTTCCGATATAGAAGGAACCACAAGAGATTGGCTTGAAAGTTGGGTAAGTTTTGATGGAATTCCTGCTCGGCTTTTTGATACTGCAGGTCTAAGGGAAACTGATGACGTCATTGAAGAAAAAGGCGTTCAAATGACTAAAGATTTAAGTCAAACTGCAGATATTATAATTTATCTTGTAGACGGAACAAAATCTGATATAAAAGATGACATTGAATTTATACAAAAAAATCAAAAAGCAATTCCCATCATAAAAGTAATAAATAAAATCGATAAAATTGACAAAAATACTAAATTTTTGTCGGATAAAACCTCAGATGAAATACCGGATAATGTCAGAATTAGTGCAAAAACAGGACAAGGAATTTCAGATTTAATTTCTGTAGTAAAAAATATTTTACTTGGGACAAAAACTTCAGAAAGAGAACAAGCCGGACTTGGAAGTGAAAGACAAAAAACTGCTGTGGATAATGCTTTGGATTCCGTGAATCATGCTTTAAAAATTTCTCTAGCAGATTACGCTCTTGATGCAGTTGTTCAGGATTTGGAAGATGCACTTTTTTATTTAGGTGAAATCATAGGAGATGTAAATCCGGATGACATTTTAGAAAATATTTTTTCGAATTTTTGTGTAGGAAAATAAGAAAAATATTTTCTAAAATTTTTGAGTTTTATTTATTCTTACCTATCTCGTTGTCGGTATGGGAATCAAGAAAGGTGTCGTTTTTTTCTTCATCTGATTTATCCGAAAATTTTGATTTATTTTTTGGAATGGAGAGTACGCTCATAACTGCAATACAAATAATTGCACTTACTGTAGCTTCAAGCAATCCGTTTACGGATATGACGGTTAAAGCAATTTTCAGCTCTATGGCTTTTGCTATACAAAGAGCTCCCAAAACAAACACAGAGTTTATTAGTGAACCTATAAATCCTGTAATTCCATAGTTTATTTGTTCAGGAAATTTTGGGATTTTTGAAAGTCCTATAAATATCCATCCGGTTGCAAGACCCATTAAAGCTCTAGGTAAAACAGAAATCAGCGGATTTACAAAAAAAGCATCAATGGGGCCTGTCGGAGAGGTCGCTGCTATAATCAAGCTGAAAATTCCAAAAATAAGGCCGGAAACAAAACTTGAAGTCCAACCGCAAAGCATAGCTGCCAGTATTACAGGAATTTGAATTATAGTAATTGAAGCCCCACTAAACCAAGGAATAAAACCTATATGTGTTAAGCCCATAACGATAATTAAAGCACTTAAACCTGCTGTAATGGCAATTTTTATAGTAAGTTTTTGTTTTGAAATATACATAAGAAAAATCTAGCATAAAATAAAAAAAATGGGTATAGTTTAAGTCTAAAAGTTTTTGGGGGTTTTTATGATTTTTTCACCGGTTGAAGTTCAGGAAACTGTAGATATGTTTATGCGTAATAAGCTTGATGTTCGTTGCATAACTATGGGAATTTCACTTTTAAATTGTGCTGCGTCTGACAGTAAAATTGCTTGTAATAAAATCTATGACCAAATAATGAAAAAAGCTTGTAATCTTGTAAAAGTCGGACAAGATATAGAAAAAGAATTTGGTATTCCAATTATAAATAAACGAATTTCAGTTACGCCAATTGCACTTGTGGCAGGTGCTTCGGAAGCAAAGACTTACGTTCCGTACATAAAAACTCTTGATAAGTGTGCAAAAGAACTTGGGGTTAATTTTATAGGTGGGTTCAGTGCTCTTGTTCACAAAGGAATAACGAGTGCTGACAGAATTTTAATCGATTCAATTCCGGAAGGACTTGCTGAAACAGATTTTGTTTGTTCGAGTATAAACGTTGGTTCAACAAAAAGTGGAATAAACATGGATGCTGTAAAACTTATGGGAGAGATAATCCGAAAAACTGCGGAGTTGACGGCAGACAGAGATAGTATAGGTTGTTCAAAGTTGGTTGTTTTTTGTAATGCACCGGAAGACAATCCTTTTATGGCAGGGGCTTTTCATGGAACTGGAGAGGGCGATTGTGTCATAAATGTCGGTGTAAGCGGGCCCGGAGTAATTCTTGCTGCAGCAAGAGAGTACAAAGGAAAACCTATAAATGTTCTTGCAGATGGAATTAAAAAAATGGCTTTTAAAATAACAAGAATGGGGCAGCTTGTAGGGAATGAGGCTGCAAGCAGACTTGGGGTTAGCTTTGGTATTTTGGATTTAAGTCTTGCCCCTACACCTGAAGTAGGAGATAGTATTGCCAGAATTCTTGAAGAATGCGGACTTGAAAGTTGCGGAGCTCCCGGAACAACAGCAGCTCTTGCAATGCTTACGGATATGGTAAAAAAAGGTGGAGTTATGGCTTCAACAAACGTTGGAGGACTTAGCGGAGCTTTTATTCCTGTTTCCGAAGATGAAGGAATGATCGATGCGGTAAAAAAAGGTTCAATTAACCTTGAAAAGCTTGAAGCTATGACAACAGTTTGTTCTGTCGGTTTGGATATGATTGCAGTTCCGGGTGAAACGAGTGCAGCAACTTTGAGCGGAATTATGGCTGATGAATTTGCAATTGGAATGGTAAATAATAAAACAACTGCGGTTCGATTAATTCCTGTTATCGGGAAAAAAGAGGGAGAATGGGCAGAATTTGGAGGTCTTCTCGGAGGTGCTCCTATTTTGCCTGTAAGTAAATTCAGCTGTGAAAATTTTATTAATCGTGGAGGAAGAATTCCTGCACCTATTCACTCTTTTAGAAATTAAGTGATATTTAAGGAGAAAAAATGAAAAAAATTTTTGTTTCATTGTTTGTTTTAACTTTTGTAGCAGGACTTTTTGCACAGGTAAGTTTATCGGGTAAGGTTCTCGGAAAAATAAAAGAGTCCGTGTTTGAAATAGTTGTGGATAAATGTGAAGATGAAAAAATAGAATATGAAAGGGAACTTCCTATGGAGAGAATTCCCTATCAAATTAGAAACGATAAATATATTCCAATAGGAACTGCGTTTGTAATGGAAGACGGAAGTTTTTATACTGCAGCACATGTAATAGATTTATATGGAAAAAGTTATTATTCAAAATACTATGTCAGAGATAAAAACGGCAATGTATATCAAATAAAGGATATAGAATCGTTTTCTACAAACCGGGATTTTATAAAATTTACGGTTCCAAGTTATTCTATTTCCAAAAATATAGGACTGAAACTCAGTACTTCATATGAGATGAATTCTACAGTTTACTCTGTTGGAAACGCACTTGGGGAAGGGATTATTGTCCGCAACGGAATGTTGACTAGCGAAACTTTTGAAGATCATAACGGAGAATGGAAATGGCTTAGGTTTAGTGCAGCTGCAAGTCCGGGAAATTCCGGTGGACCGCTTGTAAAAAAAGACGGTTCGGTTATAGGAATTATTACAATGAAAAGTCCCAATGAAAATTTAAATTATGCATTACCTATAATGGAAGCTATAAATTTCGCAAAAAACACAGGGGAAGTAAAACAGGAATACTATTATAGAATTCCGAATGTAACATGCGATAAATTTTATTTTGAATTTAAAAAGACATTGAAGCTTCCGCAAAGTTACGAACAAATACATAAAGTTTTAACTCAAGATCAAATTGATTTACACAAAGATTTGGTGAAAAAAATTAGGGAGCAGTACGGGCCTAATGCTCCTAAAAGTTTTGCAAAAAACAATAACAGAGCGGAGTTTTTGTATAATACTTATAAAAATAGTTTTCCGTATATTTCTTGTGCAAATGAAACAGGAAATTGGGATGTTTTTCAACCTAAAGATATAAATACATACCAATTAAAAGATAACGGTTTTATAGCATACGGTTCAATGATAGGATATTCTCTCAATAGCATTAGAAAACCTGATTCTGTAAAGTTGAAAGATCTTATTGAAAATCCAAAAATTTATAATGACTACATAGTAGAAGGAGCCAATCTTTACAGAAATATAGGAAATGAAAGAATAAATATAAAGTCTTTGGGCAGTCCATGTAAATCTGAAACATATAAAGATTACTTTGGAAGAAACTGGTATGTAAATTATTATGATATAAAATTTGCCGGTTCAATGATGATAACTTTTGCTTTGCCTACTCCTCAAGGATTATTTGTAATTGTAAGCATCGATGATGTTGCAGAAGTGGAAAGTGCAATTTACCTTGATATGCAGTTTGTTGCAGATCATGTATTTGTGTTTTATCACGGAAATTACAGGGAATGGAAAGAGTATCTTGATTTGCCTAAAGAAGTGATGGAGATGAGATCGGAACAGGAAAAACAGTTTACTTTAAAGGAAAATTCATCGGAAGTAGAGTTTTCGACAGGAAGTGTAAAAATAAAACTTTCAAAAGATAAAATTCCTATAGACGATGAACTTACACTTTATTCAACTTCCGGATATTTTTCGGACGGAAACAACTTAAAAATGGTAAATCGCTACGCAGGATTTTATACAAATCCTAATGAGCAAAAATATATTTCGTATTTTTCGGCAAAGATAACAAAGCCGCAAAAAGGTGCGTTAAAAAACACAGAGGATGAATTTACTCAAATGAAGAACAAGGTTTATCCTTTTAACTGTGAACCTTACAATAACGATAAAATGACTGTAATTACGGATGTTCAAAATATAAATGATGATGAACTGCTGTATTATTCTCTTGCTATAAACAATCAAAATGCTTTTGAAGAAGTAACTTCTTTATTGAAATTTATGCAGGAAAATACCGAGCTAAAATAAACTGGAGAAAAAGATGTCTTTCAAGGTTTTTATTGACGGGAAAGAAGGAACTACAGGTCTAAAAATTTTTGAACGTTTTTCCGAAAGAAGTGATGTTGAAGTTCTTTTTTTGCCGGAAGAAAAACGAAAGGATATAAAAGAACGAAAGCGTTTGATTAATGAATCCGATTATACTTTTTTGTGTCTGCCTGATGAAGCTGCAAAAGAAGCTGTTTGTCTTTGTGAAAACACAAAAACAACGATAATTGATACTTCAACAGCACACAGAATAAACCCGGAATGGGTATACGGTTTTCCTGAACTTAGCTTGGAACATCGTGAAAAAATAAAAACGGGAAAAAGAATTGCTGTTCCGGGTTGCTATGCTTCAGGATTTGCTTCAATTGTTTATCCGTTGGTAAAAAAAGGAATTTTGCCCAAAAATTATCCTGTATGCTGCCATGCTGTAAGCGGTTACAGCGGTGCCGGGAAAAAAGGAATAGCACAATATGAAACAGCAAACAAAGATGTTCAATTGTGTTCTCCTCGGCTTTATGCCTTAACGCAGGAGCATAAGCATTTACCTGAGATGGAAAAAATTTCAGGCTTGGATTATAAACCGATTTTTAATCCATATGTTTGCGATTATTTTAGCGGAATGAGCGTAAGTATTCCTGTTCACGTACGGCTTTTGGATAAATCCGGAATGGGATTTTCAGATTTTTCTGATACGGATTTTTGGGAAAATGTAGGAGAAAATCTTACATCAATTTACAAGGAACATTACAAAGGCTGCAAATTTATAAAGGTATCGGATTTTTTGGGTGCTGATATTTTACCGGACGGTTTTATTTGTGCAAATAATTTGGTAGGAACTAATAATATGCAAATAATTGTACATGGAAATAATGAAAGGATAACCGTAACTTCAAGGTTTGATAATTTGGGAAAGGGAGCAAGCGGAGCCGCTGTTCAATGTATGAATATTTCAATGGGAATTGATGAGAGTACAGGTCTTTAGGAGGAAATCTTTATGGAAGAAATTTTAAATTTGTTAAAAGAAAATGCACGATTGAGTATAGAAGATATAGCAATTATGGCAAAAAAAACACCTGATGAAGTAAAGAAAATCGTGAACAAACTTGAAGAAGACGGAATCATAATGAAATATTCGGCAATCATAAATCCTGAAAAAGATAAGACGAACAAGGATAAAGTTACAGCTGAAATTCAGATTCAAGTTCAGCCTCAAAGAGAACATGGCTTTGATGCAATTGCAGATAGAATTTACAGATTTCCACAGGTAAAGTCGCTTTATTTAATGAGCGGCGGGTATGATTTAAAAGTCCTAATAGAAGGTAATAATTTAAAAGAAGTTGCATTGTTTGTAAGTGAAAAATTATCAACTTTGGAAGGAGTACGTTCAACAAAAACAAATTTTATTTTAAAGACATACAAAGAAAATGATATTATCTATGTGGAAAATGAACTGGACAGACGAGAGAGAGTACAAGCATAATGAACAGTAGGGCTGATAAATTTTCCTGCAAGGTAACTGAAATTGAACCTTCAGGAATTAGAAAATTTTTTGAACTTTGTATAGGGCATGACGATATTATTTCTCTTGGAGTGGGAGAACCGGATTTTCCTACTCCGTGGACTATCAGAGAGGAAGCTTTTTATCATCTTGAAAAGGGACATACATCTTATACTTCTAATTGGGGCTTGATAGAATTAAGGGAAGAAATTTCAAAATACTTGGAAAAATACAATCTTTATTATGATCCTAAAACCGAAATATTGCCTACAGTTGGAGCTTCCGAAGGTCTTGATTTGGTTTTACGTTCCATTTTGAATCCCGGCGATGAATTGATAGTTTGCGAGCCTTGTTACGTTTCTTATCAGCCTCTTGCAGATTTATGCGGAGCAAAAATAATCCATCTTGATACGAGTGTGAACGGTTTTTATCCAAGTGCCGAACAAATTGAAAAAGTTATTTGTACAAAAACAAAAGCACTAATTTTTTGCTCTCCGAGCAACCCAACAGGAAGAATTATTCCTGCAACGGAATTGGAAAAAATAGCCAAATTGGTAAAAAAACATGAAATTTGGTGTTTAAGTGATGAAATTTATTGTGAATTGGTTTATGACGGCAACAAACATGTTTCAATAGGCCAATATGAGGGCATGAAAGACTATGCAGTAATTTTTAACGGTTTTTCAAAGGCTTTTGCTATGACGGGCTGGAGAATAGGATATATTGCTGCTTCAAATGATTTACTAAAACAATGTTGTAAACTTCATGCATATAATACAATTTGTGCTCCGATTTTCAGTCAATATGCAGCTGCTGAAGGGCTTAGAAATGCTTGGGATCAAGTTGAAAAAATGCGATTGAGCTATCAGCAAAGACGAAATATAATGCTTGACGCTTTTGTAAAAATGGGACTTTCGTGTACAGAACCTGAAGGAGCTTTTTATATTTTTACGGATATCCGAAAAACAAAAATGACAAGTGAAGAATTTGCAACAAAATTAATAAGAGAGTATAAAGTTGCAGTTGTTCCCGGCAGTGTTTTTGGTGAAGGTGGAGAAGGTTTTATTAGATGCTGTTATGCTACAGATATTAATAGAATAAAAATTGCTCTTGAACGAATAGCACAAATGATAGATGATTGTACAAAATAATTGATCCGACTTTTTATTGATGACAAAAAAAAATTTAATTTCTGTAAAAAATCTTTCTTTTTCGTATGAAAATTCTCAAAAACAGGCACTGAGTAACATAAACCTCGATGTTTACGAGGGTGAATACATTGCAATTTTAGGAACAAACGGGAGCGGAAAAAGTACTCTTGCGAAATTGATTTTTGGTCTGCTACCTTTGCAAGAGGGTATTATTGAAATTGAACAAACAGGAAACCCGATAGGCTTTGTTCAACAAAATCCAAAACATCAAATTATTGCACGGATCGTTGAAAAAGATACAGCTTTTGGTCCTGAATTACTCAAATGTTCTAAGGAAGAAGTTGCTAAAAGAACTTGGAATGCTTTAAATGCTGTAAAATTGGATGACAAAATAGGTGAGAAAACTCAATCTCTTTCTTTGGGACAAACTCAAAAACTGGCTTTTGCAGGAATTCTTGCTTTAAAACCTGATTTATTTATTTTAGATGAAGCACTTTCCATGATCGATCAACAGACAAGTAATTCTATTTTGGATTTGCTGGATGATTTGCACAGTAAAGGAAAAACAATTATTCATGTTACGCATGAGATTGAACAAGCTGTAAGGGCAAATCGCATTGTTGTGATAGAAAAAGGATCAAAAATTTTTGATGCCGGTAAGGAAGAATTTGAAAAAAATGAAGTTTTAAATAAATCAATTTTTGGAGAAAAAGAATCTTCGGTATATAAACGACTTGAACTATCAAAGATGAAAAATATCAGTATTACTTCTAATTCTGAAAACAAAGCTTCAATACTTTTTGAAAATATAAATTTTGCTTACGATAAAAATCCGGTTTTAAAAAATGTAAATCTTACTTTTTATAAAGGAACAGTTACAGCTATAATCGGAAAAAGCGGTGCGGGGAAGTCTACTTTGTTTGAACTTGGATGTTCTTTGTTGCCGCAAACTCAAGGAAAAATATACTGTAACGGAAGAACTTCTCTTGCTTTGCAGGATGCCGAAAGTGCACTTTTTGAACCGGTTGTAGCTGATGATGTTGCTTTTGGCCCTGAAAATCGTGGGATTACAGGAAAAGAATTGCGAGAAATCGTAAAAAACTCTATGGATATTTGCGGAGTTCCATTTAAAGAATTTAAAGATCGCTCGATTCTAGCTCTTTCCGGAGGCGAAAAACGTAAATCAGCTCTTGCCGGTATAATTGCCATGGATGCGGATATAATTTTTTTTGATGAACCTACAAGCAGTTTGGATCCCAAATCCAGAGAACAGTTTTTGTCCCTTGTTCAAAAACTTGCCGATAGCGGAAAAACCATAATATTTTCAACCCATCACCTTCAGGATATACAAGCAGCTGATAGAGTTATACAAATTGAAGGCGGTAGCGTTATTCAAGATAGTTTTCAGGGCGGCTTTATAGAACAGAATAAAAAAGATTTTGGTAAATCGTTTAATAATTTTTCTTTTGAAAAACGCTCGTCAGGAGATTCAGAGGAAGTTAAATTAAAAGAAAATTTACGTTACAAAGAGTATGAATCACTTTTGAAAAATTTGCGAAATGCAAGTTTAGGACAATATAAAAAGAAAAAATCATTTATCCACAACATAAACGGTTTGGCAAAATTAATTTTGTTTTTGATTCTTTTAACCGGCAGTGTTGTTTCAACAAATATTGTGATTTTAACAAGTTTTTGTTTTTTTTCTATAATTTATTCTTTTCTTGCCAAGTTCAGTCTAAAAACAATTTTTATGCGTAGTTTAAAAATTATTCCTTGGATAATCGTATTTTTTATTTTTCAAGTTTTATTATTTGAAAACAGAGAATTTGATAAACTTCTTTGGAGTTGGAAATTTATTTCAATTACGGACGCAAAACTTATAGGCCTATTAAAAATGTTTTTACACTTTGAAGGGGCAATGATTACAATTTCGGTTTTTACTTTTTCAATGGAACAAAGTGAACTTTTGGAATCTTTAAAAAAATTTTGTCATATCAATGTAATTGTATTTATAATGCTACTTTTGTATTTTATTCCATTGTTAACAGAAGAATTAAGTCGAATAATAAAAACTCAAATTATACGAGAGGGAATAAAAAGTACGCGAGGAATTTTAAAAAAAATCCAAGCATTATTGCCGATTTTAATTCCTCTTACGATTCAAACAATAAAACACAGCGAAACTTTAGCTGAAGCTTTGGAACAACGCGGTATGAATTTTTAAGTATGTTGATTTCATTGCTTTTCCAACCTAAATTTTAAAATGTTTGACAAGAAAACTTTATAGCTATATACTGCAAGGACACTTAACGAAAAAGGACAGGTGTCTATTATGGATAAAGTAAAAGTAATTGAAATTAAACAAAGTATTTTTGAAAATAACGACAGACGCGCCGAGATTCTTAGGTCTGAATTAAAGACCAAAGGTGTTTTTCTTTTAAATCTTATGTCCTCTCCCGGAAGCGGAAAAACTACAACTCTTATGAAAACAATCAGTCTTTTAAAAGATGAATTAAAAATAGGAGTTATGGAAGCCGATATAGATTCCGATGTAGATGCAAAAAAAATTGCAGAAACAGGAGTAAGAAGCATTCAACTTCATACAGGAGGAATGTGCCATCTTGATGCAGAGATGACAAGACAAGGTCTTGATGCTTTAGAAATAGGCGGAATTGACCTTGCTATTCTTGAAAATGTCGGAAATCTTGTATGTCCTGCCGAATTTGATACCGGGGCTGTAAAAAATGCTATGATTCTTTCTGTTCCGGAAGGTGAAGATAAACCTCTAAAATATCCTCTGATTTTCCAAGTATGTGATATTGTTCTCATAAATAAAATAGACGTTATTCCTTATTTTGATTTTGATATGGAAAAATGTAAGGAATATATCTTGATGAGAAACCCTAAAGCAAAAATTATTCCCATCTGTGCAAAAACAGGTGAAGGAATGCAAGAATGGGCTGACTGGCTAAAACAAGAAGTTTGTAAATGGTGTAAGTGATTGGGTTTTAAAACATTTTACCGTTTACAATTTAAAATTAAAATTTAAAAATTAACTTAAACAAAGAAGGAGGAATTAATGGCAGATCCATTAAAAGAATTCAAAAATCCTTGGCCGGATGCTCCGTTCAGGCAGCCTATCGCTGACTTAGCAAAGTCCATCACAGACCGAGTTCCTGTTGTATTGGGAAAGGAAAAGATTACAAAAGATTCACCCGAATACATAGGATTGCAGGGAATTTGTACAGATGAAGAAGCAAAAATTGCTATTCTTATGAAAAAGCGAGTTCCACGCACGATGGACGATATGATAAAGCTTACCGGAAAAACAAAAGAGGAGCTTGAACCTATCCTTGAAAGCCTTTCTTTTCACGGAGTTGTTGAATGGAACTATGAAAACGAAAGGCACGAAAAGCAGTGGGTTCTTCCGATGTTTGTACCGGGTTCTGCTGAATTCGGAAACATGAATGCTACTGTTCTTGAAAAATATCCTGCAATGGGAAGATTCTTTGAAAGAATGAGCCGTTTGCCGTTGGAAAAAATAACACCACACGTTCCTGAAGGCGGTGCCGGTATTGGAATGCACGTAATTCCTGTTGAAAAAGCAATCGATGTAGAAAATAAATCGAGTTCCCTTGAGCATATTTCTTATTGGTTGGATAAATATGAAGGTAGATATGCAGCAAGTCCATGTTCTTGCAGACGCTCAAGAAAGACTTTTGATGAAGGTTGTGCGGATTCTCCTGAGGGTTGGTGTATTGCCATGGGAGATATGGCAGAATATGTCGTTGAAACAGGAAAGGGTGGCCGTTACATAACCAAAGAGGAAGCTCTTGAAATTTTTAAAATAGCGGAAGATAACGGATTTGTTCATCAAATTACAAACATTGACGGTGAAAATAAAATTTTTGCTATTTGTAATTGTAACGTAAACGTATGTTATGCTCTTAGAACTTCACAACTTTTCAACACCCCTAATATGAGTAGATCGGCTTATGTTGCTCGTGTTACAAAAGAAAATTGTGTTGCTTGTGGACGTTGTGTTGAATATTGTCCGGCCGGGGCTGTAAAGCTTGGACAAAAACTTTGCAAAAAAGACGGAAGTGAAGTTGAATATCCTAAAATGCCTACCCCTGAAGATAAAAAATGGGGTCCTGAAATGTGGACGGAAGATTATCGCGACAAGAATAGAATTAACTGTTACGATACAGGAACGGCTCCTTGTAAAACAGCCTGTCCTGCCCACATCGGTATTCAAGGCTATTTAAAAATGGCTGCTCAGGGAAGATATACCGAAGCTCTTGCACTTATAAAAAAAGAAAATCCGTTCCCTGCGGTTTGTGGACACGTTTGTAACAGGCGATGTGAGCAGGCTTGTACCAGAGGTTCTATTGACGAGGCAATTGCAATTGATGAAGTAAAAAAATTCATTGCAATGCGGGATATAAATTCTGAAACAAGATATATTCCTCCAAAAGTTGTACCGTCTTTAGAAGGAAAATTCGATGAGAAAGTTGCAATTATAGGAGGAGGCCCGGCGGGACTTTCCTGTGCTTTCTATCTTGCTGAAAAGGGGTACAAACCTACCGTATTTGAAAAAAATAAAAAAGCCGGCGGAATGCTGGTTTATGGAATTCCTTCATTCGTTCTTGAAAAAAATGTTATAGAAGCGGAAATAGATGTAATGAGGGAAATGGGTGTTGAAATAAAAACCGGAATAGAAGTAGGTAAAGATATCACTCTTGCAGACTTGAGGAAAGAAGGATACAAAGCTTTCTATATCGCAATTGGATGTCAGGGTGGTCGAAAAGTAGGTGTTCCCGGTGAAGATGCGCAGGGAGTTTGGACCGGAGTTGATTTCCTTCATGCCTGCGGAGATGATGAGAATATTAAGCTTGATGGGGATACGGTTGTAATTGGCGGTGGAAACGTAGCTATTGATGCTGCAAGATGTGCCGTTAGAGCAAGTTCCGATAATGCAAAAATTTCTATGGTTTCTTTGGAAACCAAAGATATTATGCCGGCAAGTCCTGAAGAAATTGAACTTGCAGAAGCTGAGGATATCAAACTCAATGGAGGATGGGGTCCAAAAGAAATTCTTACAAAAGATGGAAAAGTAACGGGTATTATCTTTAAAAAGTGTGTTCAAGTAAAAAATGCGGAAGGAAAGTTCGATCCTAAGTATGATGAAAATGAAACCATGAAAATTGATTGTACAAATGTTATCCTTACCGTAGGACAGGCTTCTGTTTGGGGTGATTTGCTCAAAGGTGAAAACGTTGAGTTCAAAGGCCCTGCAATTCAAGCCGATAAACTTACTTATCAGGTTAAGGGTGCTCCGGATATCTTTGTAGGTGGGGATGTTTATACAGGTCCTAAATTTGCAATAGATGCTATAGCTGCCGGAAAAGAAGGTGCAATTTCTATTCATAGATTCGTGCAGCCTCATTCAAGTCTTACAATCGGAAGAAATAGACGAGACTTTATTGAGCTTGATAAGA
The DNA here is from genome assembly GCA_052173655.1 of Treponemataceae bacterium. Taxonomy (GTDB): domain Bacteria; phylum Spirochaetota; class Spirochaetia; order Treponematales; family Treponemataceae; genus RGIG9060. Next base: position 248,424 of record JBQMYD010000003.1, read on the forward strand.
ATGATATTTCAGTTTCAAACTATGATAATTCTGCAAGACAGATTCCGGGAAAAAATACTTCAATAAATCTTAAAAAATCTTTCCGAGATGCAAAACTTGTATTTACCGAAGATCAGGTAAAAAAAGAAACGGCAAGATGTTTGGGATGCGGTGCTTCTGTTGTAGATCCTAACAAGTGTATAGGATGTGCAATATGTACAACAAAATGTGAATTTGATGCTATAAAGATCTATCGCGAAAGGCCGAAATGTAGTACAATGAGGAAGTGCGAAGATAAGCTGAAATACATTTTACCTGTTGTAATTAAGCACAAAATAAAGTTTGCTTTTAAAAAGTAGTATTAATTAAAAATTTTTTATAGCGTTTTACGCTTTAATAAAAAAGAAACATATAGGAGGAAAATTTTATGTTGTTTCAAATTTACGGATCAACATCAGCAACACAGTTGCTTGGTTGGGTTCTGGTTTTCGTAGGTCTTATTCTGTTAAATGAACTTGGACGAAGAACAAAATGGGGCGGAATCCTTGTTTTCATGCTTATTCCTGCTGCTCTGACGGTTTATTTTATTGTAGGACAGATAGGGTTGAGAGTTTCTCCTGAGAAGTTCTCAGAGCATTATTGCTTTAAGTATATGAATGGTTGGTTCCATTATGCTAAGCTTTATGCTGCAACTGCCGGATGTATCGGATTTATTATGATCAAATACAAATGGGGTATTGGAGCTAAAGAATGGTTTAAACCATGGCCGTTTGTAATTGTTGCTATAAACATTTTGATCGCTGTTGTTTCAGACTTTGAATCTTGTGTTAAAGGTGGAATTACAGGAGGTTGGTGGGTTTCCAATGAAGGTGTATTCCTATACGGAGGTTGGTGGAACGTACTAAACGGTCTTGCCGGTATTCTTAACATCTTCTGTATGACAGGTTGGTGGGGAATTTACTCTTCAAAAAGAAAAAATCAGGATATGTTGTGGCCGGATATGACATGGGCTTTTATTCTTGCTTATGACGTATGGAACTTTGAATATACATATTTGAACTTGCCTACACACTCTTGGTACTGCGGTATTGCCTTGTTACTTGCTCCTACATTTGCTGCTTCTTTCTGGAACAAAGGTGGATGGATTCAGAACCGAGCTTTCACACTTTCAATTTGGTGTATGTTTGCTCAAATGGTACCGTTCCAGCTTACAAAACCTTTCTCTGTTATCCCTTCTCTTTACAAGGGAGCAGTTACAGACGGAACTGCAGCTCAGACTTTGTATGATAAAGCAATTGAATTGTACAATGCAGGTAACATTAACGGAGAAGCTGTTAACCAGGCTATTGCAGATATGGGAATTACAGCAGATCCGAAAATGCAAGGTATTATTGCCGTTGCAGCTTTGTTGGTAAACGTTTGCGTATTTGCCGCTATCATGAAAAAATCTTGTGCTACAAAAACAAATCCTTACAAAAATGAAATTTGGAAGGGAACAAGAGATTTTGAAGAAGCTATGGCACGAGCTGAGTAAAAGAAAGATTTTTTTGATAAATTAAAGTCTTGATTTTATCTTGAATTTTTAACAAATAAAAGGGTATGCTTGTTCGGTAACGGACAGGTATACCTTTTTTTATTAAATAGCCTTGTTTCATGATGTAAAAGCAAAAAGCAAAACAATACAAAGCATTAAAAAAATACATTTAAATTTTAAAAAATAAGTTTTTACAGTATAAAAGTATAATTACTTTTTGCACAAAAAATACACCGGAAATTCACAAATAAATACCGGAAACGTTGATTGACAAACACTATATATAGTGTTTATAATCAAAAACAGCTTATGGGTAGTGTTTTTGTGTCGATAATTAAGGAGTGATATAGATTCGGCACATAAGAGGGGGATAGCTACAAATGATAAAGAGTATAAAAAAACGAGATGGTCGCATAGTTTTATATGATCAGGAAAAAATAGCTAATGCAATTTTAAAGGCTATGGAAGTTTGTGGCGAAGGCGATGCTTCCGATGCGGCTGCTGTAGCAAATTCCGTTGAAGCAACCTTGGAATCAGTTTGCGGAGATGTTCCTCCTACTATCGAGCAAATTCAAGACCAAGTTGAAAAAGATCTTATGAGTGCGGGTTTTGATGAAACCGCAAAGCAATATATTTTATATCGTGCAAGCAGAACACGCGTTCGTGAGATGAATACTCACTTAATGAAAGTTTTTGATGAGCTTACAAACGTTGATGCAACTCAGTCGGATTTAAAAAGAGATAATGCAAATATTGATGGTGATACCGCCATGGGTACGATGCTTAAGTACGGTAGTGAAGCTGCAAAAGATTACTATGAAAAATATCTTTTAACACCGGAGCAGGCAGAAGCACACAGAGATGGATGGATACATATTCATGATTTTGATTTTTATTCACTTACAACGACTTGCTGTCAAATTCAACTTACAAAATTATTTAAAGACGGTTTTTGTACGGGACACGGTTTTTTGAGGGAACCTAATGATATTCAAAGCTATTCAGCATTAGCTTGTATTGCAATTCAGTCCAATCAAAATGATCAACATGGCGGACAAAGTATTGTAGATTTTGATTACGGACTTGCTCCGGGAGTGTCTAAAACATACAAAAAGAATTACATAACAAATTTATATAAGGCTCTTCAGATACTTGCTCCTTCTGAAACTCCCGATGAAACTGAGGAAAAAATTAATGGGATTCAAGGCGGTATAACTCTTTATACTTTGAAAGATATGCAAAGCGGCATCCAAAAAGAAAAAGGTTGCTTTCCTCAAATTACAACAGACCAAAAATATTTAGATGCCGAAAAAGATTTTCTTTTAGAAAAAGGCTTTGATCCGGAATTGATTAGAAAGTGCCAACAGTTTGCAATCAAAGAAGCTTACAGGGAAACTGAAAAAGCAACTTATCAAGCAATGGAAGCCTTAATTCATAACTTGAATACAATGCACTCAAGGGCAGGAGCTCAAACGCCATTCAGTTCAATAAATTATGGAACCGATACAAGTCCTGAAGGACGAATGGTAATGAGAAATATTCTAAGAGCTACGGAAGCCGGACTTGGTATGGGTGAAACTCCTATTTTTCCTATTCAGATTTTTAGAGTAAAAGAAGGCGTTAACTACAACGAGGGCGATCCTAACTATGATTTGTTTATTCAATCCTGCGAAGTAAGTGCAAAACGCTTATTTCCTAATTTCAGTTTTATCGATAGTCCTTTTAATCTTCAGTATTACAAACCGGGGCATCCTGAAACTGAGGTAAGCTACATGGGTTGTAGAACACGTGTTATGGCGAATGTTTTTGACCCTGAAAAATCCGTTAGTCCCGGAAGAGGGAATCTTTCTTTTACTTCTATAAACTTGCCAAGACTTGCAATTGAGTCAAAAGGCAGTGAAGAAAAATTTTATGAAAAATTAAAAAAAATGATGGACTTGGTTGTAGGACAGCTTTTAGATAGATTTGCAATTCAATCAAGGAAGCGTGTATATAATTTTCCTTTTCTTATGGGTCAGGGAGTTTGGATTGACAGTGAAAAACTTGGATTCAGTGATACTGTAGGAGAAATATTAAAACATGGTACACTTTCTATCGGTTTTATAGGGCTTGCAGAAACATTAACATCAATTTACGGACATCATCATGGTGAAAGTGATGAAATGCAAAGAAAAGGATTGGAAATTGTTTCTTATATGCGCAGTTATCTTGATGTTTTGAGTGAGAAAAAGCGGATGAATTTTACTTTGCTTGCAACTCCTGCAGAGGGTTTGTCCGGAAGATTTGTGCGTATGGATAAAAAACGTTATGGTATTATAAAAGGAGTAACGGATAAAGATTATTATACTAATTCATTTCATATTCCGGTCTATTACAAAATGAATGCATTTGATAAAATTGCAAAAGAAGCTCCATACCATGCACTGACTAATGCGGGGCATATAAGTTATGTTGAGTTGGACGGTGATACAGCAAACAATGTAGAAGCCTTTGTTTCTATTGTTCGATGTATGCATGATGCCGGAATAGGTTATGGATCAATTAATCATCCGGTTGACAGAGATCCACTTTGCGGTTATGTAGGAGTTATAGGAGAAGTTTGTCCTCGATGCGGAAGAAGAACCGGAGAGGCTATAACTATGGAAAAAATGAATGAACTTAGAATGAAATACAGAAACATTCCGTCATTGCAGAATTGGAAAGAATAAAATATAATGGGAGAATATATGGAAACAACAAATAAGATTAGAACAAACATTGAAGCTAAATTAGGGAAGGGTGTTGAATTTGAAAGAATTCGGCGTATAACAGGATATTTGGTAGGAACTTTGGATCGTTTTAATGATGCAAAACGAGCTGAAGAACATGATAGAATTAAGCACGGAATGTAGTTGCATTTAAAAAGCACCCATCAGGCTATGCAAACTATTCTCAATATTGCCGGGTTCGTTGATGATTCAATTGTTGACGGGCCCGGTATCCGTTTTACGGTTTTTTGTCAGGGTTGTTCCCATAAATGTCCCGGATGCCACAATCCGGAAACGCATGAGTTTGGAGTTGGGATTAATTATACTGTAGGAGAAATTATAAAACGAATAAAAGAAAATCCTCTTGTAAGAGGTGTAACTTTTAGTGGCGGAGATCCTTTTTTTCAAGCTGAAGGATTTTCACATCTTGGACGTGAATTAAAAAAAATGGGATATGAAGTTGTAAGTTATACAGGCTTTACATGGGAATATTTAATGGTTTGCGGGAGTTTGGAACAGTTGGAATTGTTGGAAACTCTTGATATTTTGATAGATGGGCCTTTTGACATAAAAAAAAGAAATTTGGATTTGTCTTTTAGGGGAAGTACAAATCAACGAATTATAGATGTGCAAAAAAGCCTTGAAAAAGCGAAATTCGGCGTAAGTCCTGTAAAAGCTCCGGTTTTATGCACACAAAAACGTTGGATAGGGAATGAAAAATGGGAATGACAAGTATTGCAGAAATATATAGAATTGGCAGGGGCCCCAGCAGTTCACATACAATGGCTCCTGAAAAAGCTGCTCGTTACATGATAGAGAATTTTCCTCAGGCAGATTTTTTTGAAGTAACACTTTTCGGTTCTTTATCAAGAACGGGAAAAGGACATAGAACGGATTTTGCTATAGAGCAAACATTCGGTCCTGAAAAATGTAAAATAAACTGGGATTACAGTGATAAGGAACTTCCTCATCCTAATACAATGGAATTTGTTTGTTTTTTTAACGGTAAAGAGATTGGTAGAAAAACTATTTTAAGTATCGGTGGCGGTGCTATAAAAATTTTGGATGAACAAAGTGAAAGTAAAATACAAGTAGGTAAGGAACAAGGAGCCGAAGAGGATCAGGTTCAAGAAGTTTACAAAGAAAGTACTTTTGATGAAGTTGCCGCATTTTGCAAAAAGAAAAAGTTTGATTTAAAAGACTATGTATACTTTTATGAGCCGTCGATAAAAGGTCATTTGAATTCTGTTTGGATTCAGATGAAAAGTACTGTAAAAAAGGGTCTTAAGACCGGAGGTATTTTACCCGGTGGATTAAATGTAAAACGAAGAGCAATGGAGCTTTCCAAGAAAGCTTTTAGGGATAGAGATTTAATAAAAAAAGAACATTTGTTAATTTCCTCATATGCATATGCTGCCAGTGAAGAAAATGCTGCAGGAGGAATGATGGTAACAAGCCCTACTTGCGGAGCCAGCGGAGTTTTGCCTGCTGTTTTGTACTATGAAAAAGAATTTTTTGGTTGTACAGATGATGAAATTATTGATGCTCTAGCTGTTGCAGGAATTATAGGCCAGGTAATAAAAACCAATGCATCTGTTTCCGGTGCGGAAGCAGGGTGCCAAGCAGAAGTTGGAAGTGCTTGTTGTATGGCGGCGGCGGCACTTGCCTTTTTAAGGGGTTGTTCAATAAAACAAATTGAATGTGCCGCAGAAATTTCAATGGAGCATTGTCTTGGTTTAACTTGCGATCCGGTAGATGGTCTTGTTCAAATTCCATGTATTGAACGAAATGCAGTTGGGGCTTTGCGTTCTTACGATGCTGCAACATTGGCAGAAATAGTTTATGACGAGAGAAAAGTTTCTTTTGATACGATAGTAAAAACAATGTACGAAACCGGAAAAGACTTATCAAAATGTTACAGAGAAACTTCCGAGGGAGGTTTGGCAAAATTATATGTAAACAAAAGGGGTCTTGATTAAGAAGATTAATATCGTGCAAAAAGTAAAAAAAATTAAATATTTTCTAACTCTTATTCTTCTTATTGCGATTGCTTTTTCTGTTTTTGCTGAAGAAAAAAAAGTAAATTATGATCTTACCAAAATGAATTTTAATATGATTTCAGGTGTTGTATTTGATATGATGATAAATGTTGAAAAATACAAGGGGAAAACGGTAAGAATTGAAGGTCAGTTTTTTACGACTTACAGTGAATTAATGAACATGCAAACTTATGCTGTTTTGGTATATGATGAAACAGCTTGTTGCCAAACGGGTTTGAATTTTATTCCGAACAAAGATGTTTTGGTATCAAAAAAATTTCCTGTAGAAAAAACAAAAATTACCGTTGAAGGTAAGCTTGTTTGCAGAGAAATTAACGGAATGGACTATCTTTATATTGCAGCTGATCTTGTAAATTTTTAAACTGATAATTTTGAAATTTTTATGTTTTACATAATTTTTATTTTTCTATTACATTCTGTACAACCCAGAATTCTGACGTGATTTTTTTTATCGGAATATTCAAACATTCGTGCAATTAAATATCCGTTTTCGGGAATTTTTTTGCCGCAAACAGGACACTTGCGGATAGCTCCCGTTTCAACTTTTGGAAAGCAATGAGGGCAACCTTGTATCGTGCAAAGATGGTCGGTTTTGCTTTCAGTATGGTAAACCTTAGAAATAATTTTTTCTTTTCCAACTAGGTCGGAATTGCAAACAGGACACTGTTTAATTGAACTTTCCGGGCGAGTGAATTTAAATTTTTCTCTGGTCTTGCGTTCTTGGTTTATTGCCCAAAATTTCCAAAAAATTAAGAAAAGGGCTACAGCAACTAAAACTAAAACTGCAATTAAAATAATATCGGTATTCATATATTTAAGTGTCGGCAATAAATTGCATAAAAATAAATAATTTCATTTGTTTTTTACATTGAAAAACGCTCTTTTTTTTGTTAAAGTAATTGAACTATGGAATTTACACAAGAAAAAATTAACGAATTGGTAGTTGATGAAATTGCTATCATGAAAAAAATTGCAGAAGAGCTGAATATTCGCATGGCTCAAGTTAGTGCAGTTATTTCCCTTGTAAACGAGGGCTGTACTATTCCTTTTATTTCCCGTTATAGAAAAGAAGTTCACGGTTCATTGGATGAGGTTCAAGTACGGGATTGTGATCACCTGTTTAAAAGTTATAAAAATATCGAAACTCGTAGAATTGAAATTATAAAAGGTATTTTTGCACAAAATAAACTTACTGAAAGTCTTTATGAGGCTGCAATGAATGCAAAAACATTGACAGAACTTGAAGATCTTTGGGCACCGTTCAAAAAGAAAAAAAAGACAAGAGGAATGATTGCAATAGAAAAGGGCTTGGATAAGCTGGCAGATGCAATGCTTGAGCTTGATAACGACGATATAGAAAAAAAAGCTGAAGAATTTATAAAAACCGATGCAGACTCGGAAGATTTGAATGTTCCTGACATTACTTGTGCTCTTGCAGGTGCTCAGGATATTCTTGCAGAACGTATAAGTCAGGATAGCAACAATAGAAGTAAAATTCATGATTTGTATTTGCAAACCGGATTTATAAAAACAAAAGGAATTGTTCCCGAGGGGCAAACTGAGGAGCAAGCTCAAAAACTTTCTACTTACCAAATGTATTGGGATTTTGAAGAACCTTTGAATCAGGTAAAAAGCCACAGAACTCTTGCTATTAACAGGGCTGAAAGAGAAGGTGCTTTGGATGTTATCATCGATATTGATGTTGAACTTGCAATTAATATGCTAAAAAAACAAACTTCAATTAACAATAAGTATCATGAGGCTGCTATAGAAGATGGAATTGTAAGACTTTTAAGTCCGGCTGTCGTAAGGGAAATTAGAAGCGATCTTAGTAACGAGGCTGATATTCATGGAATTGGAGTTTTCAGCGAGAATTTAAAAAATCTTTTAATGCAACAGCCCATAAAGGGAACAAGGGTCTTAGGTATGGATCCCGGAATAAAAACCGGAACAAAATGTGCTGCAATGGATGAAACCGGAAAATATCTTGGAAACTTCAAGATTTTTCAAGTGCAGGATCCTACAGCTGCTTATAAAGCGTTGACAGATGCAATTGATGAATACGACATTCAGCTTGTTGCGGTAGGGAATGGAACCGGAAGTCATGAAGTTCAAGAATTAGTTGCAAAGGTTATATCTGAAAATTATTCCGATGCTGATGTTATGTATACAGTTGTTGATGAAAGTGGGGCTTCCGTTTATTCAGCAAGTGATACAGCAAGGGAAGAATTTCCGGATTTGGATTTAACTGTTCGTGGTGCAATTTCTATGGGACGAAGGATCCAAGATCCTCTAGCAGAACTTGTAAAAATAGATCCTAAAGCTATAGGCGTTGGACTTTATCAACACGATGTAAATCAAAAAAAGCTTGGAGAAACATTGGATGAAGTTGTAGGTTCTGTTGTAAATCAGGTTGGAGTAAATTTAAATACTGCAAGTTATCATCTTTTAAAATATGTTTCCGGAATTAATAGCAGTCTTGCAAAGAAAATCGTTGCATATCGCGATTCAAAAGGAAAAATAAAAAGCAGAGATGAATTGAGGGAAATCGGGGGAATGGGGGAGAAATCTTTTGAGCAATGTGCAGGATTCTTAAAAATTCCTGAAAGTAAAAATCCCCTTGATAACACATGGGTGCATCCTGAAAATTATGCACTTGCAGATGAAGTTATGCCTTTGCTGAAGACAAAAAGTGAAATTTCTGCTGACTTAAAATCTAAATTGACGGAAAAGTATGGAATCGGTGATATGACCATAAAAGATATTATCGATGAATTACAAAGACCTAACAGAGATCCGAGAGAAGGCTATCCAAAGCCTATTATGCAAAAAGGAGTTGTTAATTTTGAAGATTTGCATGAAGGAATGAAGGTAACCGGAAAAATAAAAAATGTTGTAGATTTTGGGGCTTTTGTAGACATTGGGTTGCATGAAACAGGACTTATACATATAAGTGAACTTAGTGATAATTTTGTAAGCGATCCTATGGAAGTTGTAAAAGTTGGCGATATATATGAGTTTACTATTATCGGATTGGATTTTGATAGAAAAAGAATAAGTCTAAGCTTAAAAAGTGATGCAGTATCTAGAATCGGACTAAAAGAAAGTGAAAAAACAGATAAAACTAATACTACAGTAAGGTCAAAAAATAAAAATTCTGTTCGCATAGTCGTAAATCACAATCGGGAAAATCGTAATTACACGGGAACGGTAAAAGAATTTCGAAACGGAAATGAAAAAAAGTATAGTGCAAATAAAGACAGCGGGGAAACTTATAATCCTTTTGCTGCACTTTTGAAAAAATAAAAGGGCATTAAGTTATAATACTAGCAGTTCCAAAACTAAAGATTTGGAACTGCTAGTGTATAGTCGTAAAGAATCTTTTTGAATACTTTGCTATTTTTTTGATTTGTTTTATATATATTTTTTAATATCTTTTCTTTCAATCCATTTATTTTTGGACGCAATAATATAAGAACCGACAATAGCATTTGTTGCATCAATGGAGGCTGCTGCTGCACAAATTACAGGAATTGCAGGTTTTAATAGTAGATAGCCTGCATCAAATCCTCGTCCGTAAAGCGAACACATAATTGTAATTGTGGCAAAAGGTCCTCCGATAGGCAAAGATGAAAGAGTAAAGCTAAATAGAAACGACATTAGAATTATCCAAAGAACATCTGAAAAACCTATTCCAAGCCCGGTATAAGATCTTAAAATGACTACAAAAGAAGCTGCCGTAACACAAGCTGCACCACCTCTTCCAAAAGCTGAAATTACAGGCATACAAATCGTATTTGCACGTCTTCGTATTCCAAGGCTGTCTTTTGAGTGTTTGATATTTACTACAAGAGCTAAATTTGAATCCATAGAAAAAAATGCGGTTAAAATTGTGGCTATAGAAGCGTATAAAACCTTATACGGATGCAATTCCTTAAAAACAAATCTCAAAACCATAGGATAAATGCCTGCAATTACTACAATAAGAATTCCTATTAACATTATAATGAAACCGGTATAGATTCCCGTACTTGCCACTTGTATGAATTGAAAAGTCCAATTGCATACTATGGCTACCATTCCTATTGCAAGTGCATCTACAAAAAAAGACATTATGTGATAACAAATGTGAGAAAGAGAGTCAAAAAGATTGAAAGCCGGTTTGCTGGTAGCTTTGTCTGTAGAAAAGCCTGCTCCTGCGAAACCTGCAAGGATGTAAAGAGGAACTAAAAAAGAACCGTCAACTAAGGCACTAAAACCTGATGAAGGAAAAAGTTTTAAAATATTTTCCAGAATGTTAATTCTTGTAGGATCAAGAATTTTTTCAACTGAAATGGGAATTCTTGGCAATTTTATAATTAAAGCAGGAATTATACCCAGCAGGGTAAGTGCAAAAGAAGAAATTATTAAAAAAAATAAAAGTGAAAGTGAAAGTTTAAAAAGTTTTTGTTCTTCTCTAAGATTACATACGGAAATTGTCATGCTAAAAAAAAGTACAGGTAACAAGGTCCATCTGCCAAAATTTATTGCAAATTCAGTCAAAAAAGAAACAGATTTTTGAACGATGTCATTTTCGTTAGGTAAGAAAATAGCGGCTAGGATCCCAAGTGCGCATCCTATAAGATATTTTATCCAAATTTTCATAATCTAACTTTAAACTATTATGAGAAAACTTGCAACTTAGCAAAAAGTACATTATTATGAGGGCATGTCGTCGTATTTTTCAGGTTTGATACTGATTGTGATTGTTCTTTTTCCTGCTGCAATTAGATTGTATGTGCCGAAAATTTATTCAAATTACCGGATGAAAGATCCTCTTTCGGTATTGCCTATTTTTTCAATTATCATAAGTCTTGTAATGTTTTTTGTTTATGATTTCAAATATGAAACATTGATAGCTTTTTGCCTGTCCGTATTTTGTTTTATTTGTAATATTGCCCAAATTTATAATTTTTGCATAGGTTTGCAACGTGTAAGTTTTTCTCCTTTTTTTAAAGTTCTTGGAATAATTCAAACTGTTTTTATAATATCATTTACAGTTACTATAATTTATTTTTCCCCTCCATTGATAACAAATAAAAATTCGACAAAAATAATTTTTTACGGAAATGAAAAAAAAGGTTTTTTCGTTAAAAATACTATTTTTGAAAAAACTTCTGCAAAACTTGAAATTTATAAACCGTACGAGAACATTCATGAACTTTATACTCCGCCGGAAGAATATTTAGCACAAGATAGACAAACGATAAGTGAACTTGTAACAAAAACCAAAGAAATAAATATCAGTGTTGAAGAAAAAAGAAATACTTATGGAGATTTTTTAAAACTGGAAGAAATAGACAAGTCAAATGTACGCAAACAAAAACGTAGGGAAGAAAAAGAGCGACGACAGGCTGAAAAATTTGCCAGAAAAAAATTGCAAAAAAAAATAAGTAAATATGTTCCGGAAGAAAAAAGTTATCCAAGTGTTATTTTTGTTTCGGATATTTTTGTTGATAACGATGATTGCGATGGAATTTTGACATACTTAGCAGAGCGAGGTTACGAGGTTTACAGCTTAAAATATTATGACAAAAAATTGACATTCTTTGGAAATATTTTAGATTCAAAAATTTTCTTGACACAAAATTTACGAAAGCAAAATATGATGAATTCCGATAAGCTTATAGAAAATTATGATAATTTTGTTGATTTTAACAAAAACAAATATCTAAAAAGTTTAGTTTTAATGGAATCCATTGAAAAATTACCGGCATATATAATTGCAGATGGGTATTGTATTCCTGCAGCGTTAAAAATAAAAGAAGAATATCCTGATAAAATTTTGGGTGTGTATGAAATAAACAAACATGATAAAATTGTCAATTATTATGACGGCTATGGAGATTTTCAAGCAAAATATCCTTTGGATGCTAGTTTTTTGCAATTGCCAAAACAGAAAAATTGGGATAACGCAAAAAGAATAGCTTTTTATGCAGATAAATATTTTAGGACAAAAAAATGAATTTAACGGACTTGGAAGTATATTTTGATAAAATTCTTGACTTAAAAAACTTTTGTGCAGATCCGTCAAAAAATGGTTTGCAAGTACAAAATTGTGATAAAGCAAAGACAATTCGTAAAGTTGCTTATGCGGTAGATGCATGTCTTGAAACAGTAAATAAAGCTATATCTCAAAAGGCTGATGTGCTTTTGGTTCACCATGGAATTTTTTGGAATGATGTAAAAACCGTAACAGGGACACACTATCAACTTTTAAAAAATATGCTGGATGCAAATCTTGCTTTGTATGCAGCTCACATTCCTTTGGATGCTAATATTCAAGTAGGAAATAACTACGGTTTAGCCCGTCGCTTAAAAATGAGAAATCTTGAAGGATTCGGTTGTTGGAAAGGTATGACAATTGGTGTAAAAGGAGAACTTCAAAAACCTTTGAGTTTGGAAATGATTTGTAAAGAACTTTTTGTAGACAAACAAAAACCTTTAGGGATTCTTCCTTTTGGGAAAAAAGAAATACAAAGTGTAGGCATTATTTCCGGAGGAGCTTGCGAAGAAGTTGAAGATGCTATAAATCAAAATCTTGATTTATACATAACAGGAGAAATAAGCCACCAAATTTATCATACGTGCCTTGAAAATCATATAAATTTTATTGCAGCCGGACACTATAATTCTGAAACTGTAGGTGTATCGCTTTTAGCTGAAAAGTTACACAAAGACACCGGTATTGAAGTTGTTTTTATCGACACACCTACCGGATTGTAAAAGATTTTGTGAATAATTATGCATCAATAGCCGTCAGACATAGATCGGTTAATATCTCTTTGGAATAACTCTTGATATGCGATGGAGCGTGTTTTTAAAAGTTCTTTGCGTTCTTGTGGAAACGGTATATGACGCCAAAAAATTCCTCTAACTTCTTTTTCAAGACGTTGTACGCCTTCTGATTCTTTTGTCATCCATAAAATATAATCATTAATGAAAAACTCTTTTACGTCGCCTTTCAGTTTTTGAGATTCAAACCATTGGTAATAATGACCGGTTAAGCCTTCTTCCATCCAGTAATAAGAAGCCTTTTCTTTTGCAACCTGCCATCTTAAATCTGCACATGCAATCAAAATAGCAATTTGTAAACTTTTGGGATACATTGGAATAACTATACGTCCGCGGCTTGTAACTCGATTGTATCGGTCAAATGGTTCCCAACAAAAACCTGTATCTCCGTATGTTGGTACAAGGATTACATAAGGAACAATTCTATTCATTACATTTTTATGGACTCTGCAAAAAACTCCCGGGTCAAGGCTTTCTACCCAAGTAAGTTCTCTTATAACATTTTCTCTAAAGCCTGTTCCTTTTGGTGTACAATGAAAAAATTCTCTTGTAAAGATTGGAAAGTGATTTCCCATTCGTCCTACTGTCATTTTTGCCATTTGCCGAACGGTATCAAATTCTGTAAAAAAATCAGCTGTGTTTACTTCTGTAATTACACTGGCATTTTCTAATTTACTTTCAAGATTTTTTGAAGCTTCAAAGGCTTCGTTATAATCTTTGGAATATTGAATAATTTCCTTATCGATTTTTAGCAGAAGTTTTACTTTTTCGCTTATGTCTGTTCCAAGCCGTTTTTGTGATTCTGAAAGAGGTTTTTTATGACCGTTTTTGCCGGGATCTATATCATGAGTGCAAAAATCTTCTACGTGTTGTCTTAAAGCATTTTCAATATTACGGCGTTCATTTTCTTTTGCCATAAGCATAGTTTCTGCATTTTGTAATTTTCCGCTGTTCTTTGTTTTTAATTGTAACAATCGGCGTGCTTCTTCTGTGCTTCCGGCAGCTCCGCTTTTTGCTCTTGGGCGTGCTTCATCCGTAGCTGAAAGTGAGATAACCCCTGATGCGATTCCCTTAAACCATTCATCTAAATAATAGATAGGTTCATCCGAAGTGTTTTCAAAAATCGCCTTAGAAAACATTTCTTTTTGTTCGGGAGAAAATAAGCTTGGAAGAACAATCGAATATCTTGTCATCATCCGCTTGCACATTGGAGTTTCTACTTTTGTCATTTTTTGTGCTACAGATTTTAAAAATTCCCAATAGATAGGAACAATTTGCTGTCTGAAAACAGTTTTATCCTTAGGATCTTGACATGTAAGATACTTAGTAAGCATTGCATGTAAACGATTTGCGGTTTCAGTTTCGTTTGAAAGAGAAGTTTTGTAGTAAGCCGGATCTGAATATATTTTAGACGGCTGATCATTAAAAAATTTTGTAACCGGAGCAAACGTTGTTTTTGTTAAATCAACTGAAGGAGCTTCTTTTTTTGGAGCAGAATCTGTTTTCTTAAAATCACCAAAATCAGCATTTTGTTCGTTGCGAAGAAACTCTTCTATATCAAGATCTTCTTCGTCACTAAATTCCGTATCTGCCAATAGGGCTGCGATTTCTGGAGAAATGTCGCTCATATTTACTCTCACTTAAATAGATTTTTTTGCGTTTATACTATATTATTTTGATATAGTATATCATTTTAGCATTATAATAGTGAATAAGTAAATCGTTTTTTTGTTGGCAAAAGGTATAAAAGTGATAAAATTACTGGCAAAGATTTTCATAAAAAATAATGGCAACTATAAAGATTCTACTGTAAGAGAAAAATACGGAATTCTTTGCAGTTCTGTAGGAATTGTTCTGAATATATTTCTTTTTGCAGGAAAATTTGTTACAGGTTTTTTTTCAAAATCTTTGGCGATTACGGCAGATTCCTTTAATAATCTAAGTGATGCAGGCTCTTCATTGATTTCTATGATAGGTTTTAAACTTGCAGGCAAAAAAGCCGATTCTTTGCACCCTTTTGGTCATGGCAGGATGGAATATATCACCGGCTTAATCGTTTCTTTTTTGATTATCGTTATGGGAATTGAATTAGCAGAAGAGTCTGTAAAAAATATAATTAATCCAAAACCTATAGAATTTAGTATGATTTTTTTTATTGTTCTTGGGATTTCGATTTTAATTAAGCTTTATATGGCATTTTACAACAAGATTATAGGAAAAAAAATTGCTTCGACTTCTATGAAAGCTGCTTCCTTAGACAGTTTTTCAGATTCCATTGCAACTGCGGTAGTTTTCATTTCTATTGTTATTTCAAAATACACTGATTTTAATATTGACGGATATGCCGGATTGTCGGTTTCTCTTTTTATTATTTGGTCCGGAATCTGTGCTACAAAAGAAACTATAGCCCCCCTTTTAGGTCAAGCTGCAGATAAGCAATTTGTTATGGAAATAGAAAAGATTGTTTTATCGCATAGTGAAATTTTAGGTTTGCATGATTTGATAGTTCATGATTATGGGCCGGGGAGATTGATGCTTTCTCTTCATGCTGAGGTTGACGGGCAAAAAAATACTTTTGAAATACATGATGTAATTGACAGAATTGAATATGAAATTAATAATAAATTTAATTGCGAAGCTGTGATACATACAGATCCGATTGAGCTGAATAACGCAAAACTTGCAGAAATAAAAAGCCTTATAGATTCAATTTTGGAAAAACTAAATCCTGAACTGAAATTCCATGATTTGAGAATTGTGAGAGGAGATTCTCAGATAAATATTTTATTTGATGTTGTTTTAATTCCATCTCTTTATGACCAGGAAAAAATTCTTGAGGAAAAAATTTGTTCTGAGGTCTTAAAAACTTATCCCAATTATTACTGCATTATAAAATTCGATAAAAAATATTCCTGATAAAAAAAGGGGTTTTGTCTAATTTTTATCAAAAAATTGAATTTTAAACAAATAATTCATATAGGGCAAAAAGTTTTATTATGGAGGTTTGTTTATGAACATTGTAAGTTTTTCACCTTTTGGCTATGAAGGTTCTCTTGTAACTGTGGAGGTAGATTTACGTCGTGGAATTCCAGCGGTAGATATGGTTGGTCTTGCCGATAACGCTGTAAAAGAATCCAGAGAGAGAATGAGAGCTGCTATTATCAATTCAGGGTTCAAATTTCCAAAAGAAAGAGTTTTGATAAGTCTTTCTCCTGCTGATGTTCGTAAAGAGGGTGCAGGTTTTGATTTACCTATAGCACTTTCTGTGCTTCTTGCTCAAAAATTTTTGGACAAAAATGAAAATCCTTGTGAAAGACAAATGCTAGATCTAAAAGATGAAAACTCAGTTCTTGTTATGGGGGAATTGGAACTTTCAGGAAAATTGAGGGCTGTTCGGGGAGTGCATGCTGCAGTTTCAACTGCACAAAGTCTTGGTGTAGAAAATTGCATTGTTTGCAAGGAAAATTATCTTGAAGCTTCCGGAGTAGAAGGAATAAAAGTTTTTTCGTGTGTTGATTTGTGCGAAGCCTTTAATTGCATTGAGATTTTATTAAAAAATAAAAATACAAATACAAAAATAAAAGAAAATTCTACAAAACCTAATTTGTACAAGGTTGAATTTCCTCCGATAAAAAGTGGTCAGAATTTTGATCAGGTAAAAGGATTGCCGTTTCTGGTTAGGGGTTTACAAATTTCTGCAAGTGGGGGGCATAATCTTATTGCCTTTGGTCCTCCGGGTTGCGGAAAAACGTTAGCACTCCAAAGATTTCCATCTTTATTGCCTTATTTGGATGGGGATGAAGCAAAAAGTGTAACTCGAATTTACAGTCTTGCAGGTCTTATGCCTCAAAACAAGAATTTAATAAAAAATAAGCCTTTTAGAATACCCCATCAAAGTGCAAGTCTTGAAGGAATGATAGGTGGTGGACTTCATTGTATGCCCGGAGAAGTAAGTTTAGCTCATAACGGAGTTTTGTTTTTGGATGAAGCAAGTGAATTTAAAACTACTGTTTTGCAGGCGTTGAGAGTTCCTTTGGAACGAAATTGTGTTACTTTAAGCAGAGCCGGAAAGCATACCGTTTTTCCGGCAGATTTTCAACTTTTAGTAGCTACAAATCCGTGTCCGTGCGGGAATTTTGGAGATGAGGAAAAAATATGTCTTTGTTCTGCTCGTTCGGTAGAACAACACTGGAAAAAATTCAGTGCCCCTTTGTTGGATAGAATAGATATCAGAGTTCCGGTTTTTACGCGTGCTCAAACCGGAAGTTTTGATTTTCTTTGTGATGTATCTAAAAAAGATATTGCTAATCAAGTTAATCCCGAATCAGGATTTTTTTTAGATTATAATTGTGTTTCAACTGAGAAACTTAGAATTGATATAGGTAGAGCTGTTGAAATACAAAAAAGCAGACAAGGAAAATTAAATTCTCGACTTTTACCGGAAGAAATAAATTATTACTGTAAACTAAATGCAGAAAGCAAAAATTTTCTTGCAAAAAAAGGAGAAGAATTGGGTTTTTCAACAAGAGCTGTGCATTCATGTATAAAAATTGCCCGCACAATAGCGGATATGAGCGGAAGATACTCAATTGAATTGCATGATATTTATGAAGCAGTGGAGTTTCGTAAAAACGAAGGGGGCTTGAGTATTTGTTATTAGGGCTTATTTTGATTTACAGTGTAAAAGTAAAAGCAATTTGTATGTAAAGAGTAAAGCGTGCTATAATTGGTGCCGGCGGTTTTTTAAGAATTTAGATGAAAAATTTATGGGTTTCCGATTTTTATAAAGAAAAATTCAAGTGTAAAGTTTATAAAATTTCAATTGATGGCGGATGTACCTGTCCAAACAGAGACGGAACAAAAGGAAATTGTGGCTGTATTTTTTGTTCTGCAGGAGGAAGCGGAGAGTTTACAGTAAAAATGCCTTCAATTTTTGAACAGATTGAAGAAGCAAAAAAACTTGTTGAAAAAAAAGCAGGAAAAAAAGGTAAATATATTGCATATTTTCAAAACTTTACCAATACATACGGAGATTTTGATTTTATTACAAAAAAATTCAACCAAGCTGTGGAGTTCCCTGACATAGTTGGTATTGCTATTGCTACCAGACCGGATTGTTTGAGTGATAGAATGCTTGATTTTTTAAAAGAATTGAGCGAAAAAACTTTTGTCCAGCTTGAATTTGGTTTACAAACATCAAATGAAAAAACTGCAAAATACATTAGAAGGGCTTATTCGCTTTGTGAATATGAAGATACGATGTTTCGTGTTTTAAAGGTTGCTCCTAAAATACACATAGTTACTCATGTAATTTTTGGACTTCCGAGAGAAAAAGAAAAAGACATGATGGATAGTATAGATTGTGCTGTTAAAAATAAAACTCACGGAATAAAAATAACTTGTTTGCACGTATTATCCGGTACTGATTTAGAAAAAGAATACAGAGAAGAAAAATTTAAAACTCTGACACAAAATGAATATATAGATTTAATTTCAAATGCTATGAATCACTTGCCAAATGAAGTTATAATACATAGATTGACCGGAGATGGTGCAAAAAAAATTTTAATTGCACCTTTATGGACTGCAAATAAAAAAAAAGTTATGAATGCTTTAAAAAAAAGACTGGAAAGTCGATAAAAATAATATTTCAAAATAAGCCAACTTTCGGACTCGAACCGAATACCTGCACGTTACGAGGGTGCTGCTCTGCCAGGTGAGCTAAGTTGGCAATAGCAGAATTATATCAAAAAGAGAAAATAAATACTAGTCTAAGGATCCGAAGCTTGTACTCCGGAATCAATGAAGCTTGGGGAAGAATTATCGATTTCAGAAGTTTGTGATTCGGAAGTTTGTGCAACTGCAATTTCTTTGATCATAATTTCATTTCCTTGAAGCAGATACGTTTTTTCACTTTTGCAGTAAGGGCAAATTTTTCCGTTCTCAATTGTAGGGTATTCTTTTTCACAAGATTCACAAAATGTTATGGCAGGGACTTTTTCAATAATCAGTTCTGCATCTTTTAACAGGTTACTTTCTTTTTTTATTGCCCATTTCCAGCAATCTTCAAGATAGTAAGGAATGACGGTTGTAACTTCGCCCAATTTCAAAGTTACCGAAGAAATTTTTGCTACGTTATTTTGCTGGGCAGCTTCCTTTACGTCTTTTATTATGTAAAAAACAATACCTAATTCATGCATACCGGATTTTCCTAAAATTGTATTTTTGTTATAAAATGCTCTTTACTGATTATAACTTAGGCACTAAACATTGTAAATGAGAAAGTCTAAGTTGTTAAAAATAAGATATTATTTATTAAAAATAATTACAAAATTTTATATTTTAGTCATATAATATAGAAAATTGTTAATTTATTAGGAGGTAATAATGGCTGAAGATTTTAAATATGAAATAACAGAATATCTTGGAGTTATATCAGAAGCAAAAAGCGGTTGGAAGCTTGAATTAAATATGGTTTCATGGGGAGAAAGAGAGCCTAAATTTGATTTACGCAGTTGGTCTCAGGATCATCAAAAAATGGGAAAAGGTACTACTTTTACTAAAGAAGAAATAATTTCTCTTAGGGATTTGCTAAACAAGCTAAATTTTGACTAAGATATAATTAAATTTCAGAGTCATATTCGGCTGTTTTTGTTCCGTTTTTTATAACTATTCTGTAAAGTAAAATTTCAAGAAAGTTGTTTTCGCTGCTTGTGCCAAGGTGTCGGATTTGCATGTCTGAGGCGGAAATAGCTGCTATTATTTTTTGAACTTGTTGAAGGTTCCATATACGGCTTGCATTTTTATATTGATTTTGCGCAATTACTGAGGCAAATCCATTTTTTTTTAATTCGATAGAGTCGGGAATTCCTTGTGAACAAAGAATAAGCCATTTTTTTAATTGTTTAAAAGCATACAAAAGCCCTGCTAATAAGGCTGTGGAATTTGAGTCTTTAGATTGTCTGATTTTCTGCAAAATTTCCAAAGAATTTTCAAGACGCTTAGCAGGACTTTTTTGTCCGTCAACTAAGGCAGCAAAGAGTGTAAAAGCATTTTCTTCACGGTTATGAGTTAAAATATTTTGAACATCGTCAGCACTAATGGGACGATCATTTTTTAAACAAACAAAAAATCTGGAACACTCGTTTTTCAAAGCTTCCGTGTTGTTTTCTACCAAATTGAGTATAATTTGTGCAGCTTCTATTTCAATTTGAAAACCGTTTTTTCTAAAAAAATCAGTTATCCAAGGAATTTTTCGATTTTCAAACATCTCCCAAAACATTTTTACATTTTCTTTGGGAAAAAGTTTTTCCAATTTTGCTTCTACAGAGTTTTCATCTGTAATTAAAACTAAAATTGAGTCTTGAAAGTTTTTATTTGAACAGGCGTTTGCCCAATCTGCTAATAATTGAATTTCATCTTTTTTCTTGATAAGTTCTGCATTTTTTAATACAACAAAGCGAGCATCCGAAAAAAGCGAACCGTTGGAAAGATATGCTAACACATCGGAGATGGTGGTTTCCGTTGCATAAAAAGTCTTAAACTCAACAGACGGAAACTGCTTCTCGGCTTTACTTTTTAATTGCTGAACGGCATCGTTTTTCTCTCCGAATTCAGGGCCTTTGTAAAGATAAAAAGGAATAGCCATTGCAATCTCGCAAGTTTTAATATTCACGAATGATGTGACTTAATTTTCCTAAGATCGTTACATCAGTCGTATAAATTGGGTTAAAATCCGGATTTTCGGGTTGTAGTCGGATTCTTGCGGATTCTTTAAAAAATCTTTTTAATGTTACCGAATCATCTAAAAAAGCAACAACTATATCGCCATCTTTTGCTGTGGATTGTTGTTTTATAACGGCAAGATCACCATCGTTTATGCCGGCATCTATCATGCTTTTTCCACGAACGTAAAGTGCAAAATATTTTTCATCAGGTTTGATAAAAGGGGACGAAAGTGTTACGGTTCCTTCAAAATTTTCTTGGCAAAAAATCGGCTTGCCTGCTGCAACAGTTCCCATTATTGGAATTTCTTTAAAAAAATCTTTATTGTGATCTGAATTTACGATTCTTATAGAACGTGATTGTTTTCCGATTTTTGTGATATAGTTCTTTTTTTCCAATGCACAAAAATGGTCTTGAATGGCTCTTACGCTGACATTAAAATGCTCGGCCGTTTCTCTAATTGTTGGTGGGCAAGAGTGCGTATTGGTGAAGTTCACAACAAAATCAAAAATTTCTCGTTGTCTAACGGTTAATTCTTTCATTAAAACTATTCCTCTTCAAATTTAGTTTCAAAAAGGTTACTTAAGGCTTCTACTGCTTCTTCAGCATCGGCACCTTCCGCCTTAACCAAAAGTTGTGTTTGATAGCATGCTGCCATGGTTATTACACCCATAATTGATTTTGCATTTATAGTCATAGAATCTTTTTCAATAAAAACTTCCGAAGTAAACCTATTTGCTGTTTGAGCGATCAACGCTGCAGGGCGAGCATGAATTCCTGCTCTGTTTTTTACAATAACAATTTTTTCTGCCATTTCCTTCTCCTAGATCAATAACTATCTTCACTACCATAATATGCAGCTTGGGCTTCATCAGATTCAATCCATTTTAGAACATTTTGGTTAAAATCTTTTGCAGAAAAATATCCCATACTTTTTAGTCGTTCATTCATCGCAGCAGTTTCAATAATTATAGGGATATTTCTTCCCGGTTTTACAGGAATTTCCAAATATGGAACTTGAACTCCAAGCAAATCCATGGTGTTGTTCTCAGTTCCAAGTCTATCATAAATTTTATTATTATCCCATTCTTCAAGTCTTACAATTAGCTGTACTTCTTTTTGATTTCTAACAGAGCCTATTCCGTAAAGTTGTACTATATTTATGATACCAAGACCTCGAACTTCCATATGGTGGCCTATGATTTCATTTGAACCTCGTCCTATAATTGAAGTTCCGTTTATACATCGTAATTCAAGAATATCGTCTGCAACAAGACGGTGTCCTCTTTCTATTAATTCCAGGGCAGTTTCGCTTTTTCCTACTCCTGAATCTCCTAAAAGAATAATACCAAGACCGTAAACTTCAACTAAAACTCCGTGCATGATTTTTTTTGGAGCAAATACATTTGATAAAACACGTAGCATCCTAGTGGAAAATTCAGAGGAATCCAAATCAGTTTGTAAAATAGCACAATTGGCAGCTTCTGAAATTTCAAGAAATTCTTGAGGAGGCATCAAGCTTCTTGTAAAAACACAACAAGGTATATCATATGAAAAAAGTTTACGGATATTTTCAACTTGATTGTCGGAAAGGAGAGTTTTTAGATACGAAACTTCTCCCCGGCCAAAAAGTTGAACTCTCTCATAAGCAAAATTTTCGTAAAAACCGGAAAGTGCAAGACCCGGTCGATTTAGATCGGGAATTGTAATTTTTCTATCAAGTCCTTTTCTACCGCTGATACAACGCAAATTCAGGACATTCAAACCTTGGAGATTTAAGTCTAGTAGATCTAAAACCGTAAAATCCTTATCAATCATGAAAGAAAATATAACACAAAAATGAAAGAGATTTCAACAAAACGAAACTAAAGACCTAAGATAAACTAAAATTTTTAGTTTCGTTTATCGAGTGAAATTAAAATCCTAAGTAGAATTATTTACCTTGAATTTTATCCTTTTCTTTTTTTATTTTTTGATCAAGAGTGTCCATCAATTTATTAACGGCTGCCTCAAATTCAAAATCGTTTGCAGAACAATGTGCAGAAATTCCCCATCTAAAATTAACAGTGCTGTCCACAAATATTTTTTTATCTTCATGTTTTACTTTAAGATTCAAGTCGATAATTAAGTCATCGGCATATTTTATCCGTTCCAGCTTTTTGTCGATGAAACTCTGTTGATCAGGTCTTAAAGTAAGATTTACTGCTGTAATTGAAGTTGTCATTGCAAGCCTCCTTTTTCATGTTGCATACGTAGATTATAAATCTTCAACGCTGGAAAAGCAAAGGATTTTTTTATAGAATGACGGTTATGAAAAATGACTTTAAAATCCGAAAAGCAACGGAACAAGATATTGATTGCATAATGCAAATCGAAGAAAAAGGTTTTATTAGAGAGATAAGGGAAAGCCGAAAAGTTTTTTTGGAACGTATAAAAAACTGTCCGGACACTTTTTTAATTTTTGAAAGTGAAAGTGAAAATGAAAGTGAAAAATGTGGCGGAAAATTTTGTGGTAATTGTGGTAATAAAGATATTTTCGGATATTTGAGTGCAGAATTTTTACCTGAAATTCCCGATTGCAGTGAAAAAGTTGCCTTAAATCACACGCCTAATTGTATTACAAATCAAGAAAATCAACCTTTTCCCGTATTATACATAAGTTCTTTTTCGCTTCTACCGAATTACCGAGGAAATGGGAACGGAAAAAAATGCTGGAATCTTGCAATGGAACATTTTGAAAAAAATTTTCCGTTTGGAACTAAATTTTGCCTTTTAGTAAACGAACAATGGATTGCAGCCAAAAAAATTTACATTTCAAACGGTTTTGTAGAAAAAAAAGTTTTCAAAAATTTTTTTCCTTGTTCGGAAAACGGAAATTTTGCGAACGGAATTTTAATGGTAAAATAAAACTGCAATATGTCTCCTCCTCACACACAACTTCCGACTTAGCAAATAATATTTATCTATCGTAACTGGAATTAAGATTAAGTTCCGATCGGTATTTTGCAACAGTTCTGCGAGCTATGTTTATTCCGGACTGTGCCAATTTTTCGGCAAGTTTTTGATCACTTAATTGTTTTTTATTATTTTTTTCGTTTTCTGCAATAATTTTTGCCAATTGTTGCTTTATTGCCTCTTTTGAAGTGAGATGTGTCTCTTCATTTTGTAAATTGGATGTTATATTTTTTTTTGTTTCTGTTTTTGCTGAAATATTTACCGCATTACTAAAAAAATATTTGAATTCAAATAAGCCCCAATGGCATAGGAGATATTTTTCGTTGGCAATTCGGCTGACAGTAGTTTCATGAACCCCTATTTTTTCTGCAACATCTTTCATTCTAAGAGGTTTGATATGCCCCACTCCTTTTTCAAAAAAATCTTTTTGTTCTCTGACAATTTGAATAGCTGTTTTTTGGAGTGTTTGATTACGCATATCTATTGAAGATAAAAAATTACGAGCATCTTGGACAGATTTTTTTACTTCTTCATTTTCATTTTGAAATTTAAGAAATTCCTTATTTATTTGAACTGACGGAAGATTTGTTTTTACCAATTCTACATAAAATTGAGGATTTTCCTTTTCATCGTTATCGTCAAAAATAGTTTTTACAACAACATCGGGAGAAATGTAGAGAGTATGCCCAGGAGCAAACTCTCTTGCCGGAAAAGGCTCTAAAGATCGTATTTGCTTTAAAATTAATTCGATATTTTCAAGATTCGTTTTAATTTTATTTTCAGCAAGTTTTTTTTGAATTGTTAAGGGGCGAGGATTTTGCAAAAGATGAAAGTATTGCTCCAAAAAAACAATTACATTTAAATTTTCTTTATCTTCGTTCATTTTTAGGTTTTTACCGAATTTTTCTTTTGCTTGAAGAAGGAGGCTTTCTTTCATGTCTTTGCAGGCAACTCCTATAGGATCAAAAGTTTGAATTTTTTTAAGAACCCGCTGAACTGTTTGTTTGTCTGCATGAATAGTGTTTTCTTGAATATTATCAAAATTTGAAGAATTACTTTCATTAAAAAAAAGACTTTCCAAGGCTACTATATGATAACCGTGTTTATCAAGGTTTTGAATTATCATTTTCCCTATTTCATTTTCTTGCGAATTCAAATTAAGAATGTTGAGCTGGCTTAATAAATGCTCCCGTAAAGTTTCTCCGCGTGATTCGGTGTTTTCAAGAAAAGCTTGAAAATTATCGCTGGCTATATTTGCCTGTGTATTTTCCGACTTTGATGAAATATGAGTATTTTCAAAAAAATTATAAGAATACTCGCTTCGTGTATTAGACTTTTCTTCCTTTGAAGATTCAACTATTTCTAAAGCCGGATTTTTTTCAACTTCCTGTAAAATTTTTTCTCTAAGCTGATCTATAGGTTCTGATAAAAGATTTATAGATTGTATCATTTTGTATGAGAGTTTTTGCTGCTGAGAAAGATTTTGATTTAAATTTAACCCCGACATATAGTTAAAATTCCTTATATTCTCAATTCATTGTAGCACAAAAGCTTTTCTTCAGGTATACTATAGATTATGAAAACTTTTGAAAACTATGCATTAAAAAAACCTTTGATTCTTTTACCAAAGGACAAAAAAAATCTTGAAACTTGGGCAGTAATAGCCTGTGATCAGTATACTCAAGACAGAGAATACTGGAAAAAAGTTGAACAGATTGTTGGAAATAATCCTTCAACCTTGAAAATTACGTTGCCGGAAGTATATCTTAATGACAGCGATAAGATTGAACGAATTGAAAAGATAAATGCAACTATGACAGAGTATCTGGCAAGCGGTATTTTTGAAGAACCTGTAGAAAATTTTGTTTATATTGAACGAACAACAGGTTACGGGAGAATAAGAAAGGGTCTTATGGCTGCTATTGATTTGGAAACTTATGAGTGGACTCCTTTGACAAAAGCATTGATCAGAGCTACGGAAGCTACAATTTTGGATAGAATTCCTCCTCGTGTGGAAATTAGAAAAAATGCTTCAATAGAACTTCCTCATATAATGCTACTTGTAAATGACAGTGAAAAAAATTTAATTGAAAAAACAGGTGAAATTGCAAAAAAGTCTCCAAAACTTTATGAAACAAATTTAATGATGAATGGTGGTTCAATTTGCGGTTGGGAAGTTTGCGGTAACGAAGCTGAAACAAATGTTTTAAAAGCCTTGGAAAATATAGCAGAAAAACAAGTACAAAAAGATGGAAGCATTTTTATGTTTGCTGTTGGTGACGGGAATCATTCCTTGGCAACTGCAAAAACAATATGGAATAAAATGAAAGAAGAAGGAGCCCCTCTTTCTTCTCCGGCACGTTTTGCTCTTGTAGAAATCGTAAATATTTATGATGAAGGATTGACTTTTGAACCAATACACAGAGTGTTGTTCAATATGAAGGCAGATAACTTACTTGTAAAACTAAGCTCTTCTCTTGATGGGGAAATTGAAAATGTAAATTCACCGGAAGAATTGGAGCAGAGGGTGAATTCTTCAAAGGCTGATTTCGGTTTTGTTTACGAAATGAACGGGAAAATAATGTACACTCTTTTGAAGACAAAAATAGAGGAACTTGCAGTGAGTCGTTTACAGCCTTCCTTAGATGAAGTTTTAAAAGCGGAAGGTGCTTCGAAGGATGATATTGATTATATCCATGGAAGTGATGAAGTTTTCAGACTTGGCGGAAAAGAAGGTGCAATTTCTATTTTACTTCCTCCAATTGCAAAGGAAACTTTTTTTGCTACAATTGCCGATAAAGGTCCTCTTCCTAGAAAAAGCTTTTCAATGGGCGAAGCCAGCGAAAAGAGATTTTATATGGAAGCAAGAAAAATAAAGTAGAAAAGATTATGCGTACTGCAAAAATCCTGCGAAATACCAATGAAACTAAAATTGAATTAGTATTGAATTTAGATGGCAGCGGAAGGTGTGATGTAGAAAATCCTATCGGATTTTTTGCTCATATGCTTAGTTCTTTTTGCAAACATGGACTTTTTGACTTAAGCGGTAAGATTTTTGGTGATTTAGAAGTTGACCAGCATCATCTGATTGAAGATACGGGAATTGCTTTGGGAATGGCTTTTTCAGAAGCTCTTGGTAATTGTGCAGGAATTTACAGGAATGGTTTTTGTCTTTTTCCAATGGATGAAAGTCTTTGCAGAGCGGCCGTTGATTTTGGCGGAAGACCGTTTCTTGTTTGCGAAGCAAAACTTACAGGAGTTCCTTTGGTTTCTGTTGGACATGACGGAAAAGAAAGTCTTTTTCAAACTGATTGTTTTGAAGATTTTTGGCAAGGTTTTGTCAGTACGGCCAACTGTAATTTGCATTTGGAAGCTTTGTGCGGACGCAGTGATCATCACAAAATGGAAGGGCTTTTTAAAGCAGCAAGTCGTGCTATGAGGCAGGCGGTAGAAATTGACAAGAGACGAAATGGAGAAATCCCTTCAACAAAAGGTTTTATTATTTAAAAATTTGTTTATGCCGGAGAAAAGAGTTATGGAAAAATTAAAAATCTTATTACCAAAGGGCAGAATTTACGATTCAGTTTGTGAGCTTCTAAACGATGTGGGAATTTCAATTAATCTGCCGGAAAGGACATATTTTCCTACAACAAATCAAGTGGATTTAGCGTTCCAAGTAGTAAAGCCTCAGATTGCAAGTGCTCTTTTGGCACAAAATAAGGTTGATGTCAGTTTTAGTGGAAAAGACTGGGTTTATGAAAATAATGTCCAAGACGAAATTGTAGAAATTATGGATTTGGGTTTTGATCCTGTTCGTATTGTTGTTGCAATTCCGGAAACAAAAGATTATGAAGTGCTTTTAAAAAATACTGTTACAATTGCTACTGAATACCAGTTTCTTACAAAAAAATATATCGAAGAAAAAAATATAAGCGGTAAAATTTTTCGTACTTGGGGTACAAGCGAAGGTTTTGTTCAAGATGACGATCAAGCTCTTGCACAGATTCTTATAGATAATACTTCTACCGGCTCAAGCCTTAGGGCAAACAGACTTAAAATTGTAGATACCCTAATGGAAAGTTCTACGAGAATGTACGCAAGCAAGCAAGCCATGGATAATCCTGAAAAAAAGCAAAAAATCATGGAATTGAAGATGCTTTTTGAGGCAGTTCTTGCGGCTCGCGATAGAGTTATGCTTGAAATGAATGTTTCTAAAGATAATTTTGAAAGCCTTATAAAAGGGATCCCCTCAATGAAAAGTCCTACAGTAAGTCCTCTTTATTCGGATAAAGGTTATGCTGTAAAAATTGCCGTTAAAAAAAGTGAAATTCCTACACTTTTGCCTAAGCTTAAAAATTTGGGAGCGACAGATATTTTGGAGTATGAACTTAGAAAAGTAATGTAAAATTGCTTCAATTTGTGCTCATTTTAAAATTGGTATTTGGCTTAAAACACAAAAACTATTTTGATTTTTTTGTTTGACATCTAACTTTTAACCTCTTATAATTACTCAAAAGATTATTTATACATTGTAAACACAATTTATAAAAATAGGGGGAAGAATGAAAAAGACATTCAGCATTATTGTTTGTGCCTTGCTTTGCATTGGTGCGGTTTTTGCATTATCTGCAACTACAACCGGAACTCATTCAGGTTGGTTGGATGTAGATTTTGCTTATTATCCGGGACATACAAACTATGTACCTTCCGGAGAAAAATTTGCGGCTCTTGATACTAAAAACTGGGGGATAGAGGGTAGAATTACACCTTGGTACCAGTTTCAGGTTGCAACACCTATGGGAAAACATTGGCTTGTAAAAGATGCAAATACAAAATACAGATTTGGGCTGGAAATAACACCTGTTTCAATTATGCCTAAATTCAAAGTTTCTTTTACTCCTGTTCCTTTTTTGGTTTTCAGTGCAGGTGCTAACATAGGAACGGGTTGGGACTTAGGAAAGGCTTTTCAAGGTGGTATGGCAATTTGGAATGGTGGTATAAAAACTCCTGAAAAACGAAAAGACGCAAAAGGCAGGGAGTACTATCAAACATCATTGACTTATACTCCTTTAGCAGCTTTTGAACATATGTATTTTGAACCTTGGTTTGAAGGTTTGTTCCAGTTTGACGTTGCAGCTCTTATGCCTAAAGAAAAACAGGATTGGATGCATATAGTAATGATGGCTACTTACAAAATTAAGTATACAGGAATTACAGGTGTAAAAGATAATGAAATTTGGGAATGGCAACTTTCAGGAAATCAAGTAAACGGATGGTCAAATTATGCATCTGTATTATTCGGTTATCAAATGCCTAAAATCGTTCTTAATACGGTTGGTTTGATGTTTGAATATGAACAGTATTTTAAATCAAATACTCTTGAAAGTTCTCATCTTTGGAATTATGTTGGAGTTCCGATATATTCTTTATCACCTTGTGCTGTACTCAAATTTAATGATCACCACAGTTTGACTTTCCAGGCAAGATTTAAAACAATGCGAACTTTTGCAACAACAAATAAATCAATTACGGGAATTGTAAACGGTACTGCTTGGTATTTTGATCGAATTGCTCTTAGTTATTGTTGGTCAATATAGTTTGATAAAAAATACTTAAAATAAAATTCCTTTTGGAATAAAAAAGACTTGCGTTTTTTATTGCACTTTGCATTATTCGCAGGTCTTTTTTCTTTTCTTGCACATAAATTTTTATTCCGATAAAATATCTTTACAAGCTAAAAAATTGCAGGACTTGCAGCGTAAAAGCTGAGTCTGTACTATTATGCTGACTTTAATATTCTTGTCTGTTACATACAAAGAAATTATAAAACCTATTAAGGATGCCGGATAGAATTGCATAAGTGTACTTTCTATCACCTGCGATCTTGGACGTTGTCTGAGATCGCAAAATTTTGGCCAAGGCCGCATTACTAATTTAGAGTTTTATAAGGAGCTTCAAATGAATAAGTATGTAAAACGCTATCTTGTTGATGCTATGAGCGGAATGGCACAGGGGTTGTTTGCTTCTCTGCTTATGGGCACTATCATTAAAACTTTTGGACAGCAACTTTTAAGGTTAGACCAAAATGTTTTATTTCAATTTTTTGTTGATGCAGGAAATTTTGCATCTGAAGTCCATGTTGTAGGTGCTGCAATGGCAATAGGAATAGGCTATGCCATGAAAGCATCAAATTTGGTTCTTTTTAGTTTGGCGGCTGTAGGGGCAGCTGCAAATGTAAGCGGAGGAGCCGGAGGCCCTTTGTCTGTTCTGTTTATTGCGATTGTATCAACAGAGCTGGGAAATCTTTTGAGCGGAAAAACAAAAGTTGATATTATTGTTGTTCCTTTTGTAACAATAGTTACAGGTTCTCTTTTGACAATTTTTGCTGCAAAATGGATAGGGCTTGCTGCCAGTTCGATCGGGAGCTTTGTAATTTGGACAACAAAATTTCATCCTTTTTGGATGGGAATCATAGTTTCAGTAGTAATAGGCATTGTTTTAACTTTACCGATAAGCAGTGCCGCAATTTGTGCAGCTTTCGGATTATGTGGACTTGCAGGAGGAGCTGCGGTAGCCGGCTGCTGTGCTCAAATGGTAGGATTTGCCGTTTTAAGCTTTAAGGAAAACAAGTGGAGCGGTCTTTTATCTCAAGGTTTGGGGACTTCGATGTTGCAAATGCCTAACATAATAAAAAACCCTAAGATTTGGTTGCCGCCTATAATTACTTCGATGATTACGGGGCCTTTAGCAACTTGTCTTTTCAAACTTGAAATGAACGGGCCAGCTGTTTCCAGCGGAATGGGAACCTGCGGACTTGTCGGACCCATCGGTATAATTACAGGCTGGTTCAGTCCTGCCGAAGCTGCTGTTAAGCATGGAGCTTCCGAAATGAATCCTGCACTAATGGACTGGGTAGGGCTGTTTTTGATCTGTTTTATTTTACCTGCGTTTCTTTGTTGGTTCATGGGGCTGATTTTTAGAAAAATGGGCTGGATAAAAAGAGGAGATTTAAATCTTTAATTTTGTAGAATTTTAGTTTGCATCTCTTAAAAGTGTCTGATCCTTATATACACAATGGATACGAAGTTTTTTATATCGTTTTTGTGTATATAAGGACTTTTTATTAACTATCTTGAAAAGAATCTATCGATTTTCATCTTGAAAATTGAATAATCAAAGTAGAATTTTCCAATCCAATATTTATTTGCAGCAGCTTCAGTCATTGAAACTATTTCATCCCCTATGATGTCTATATCTTCTGTGAAAAAAGAAGAATCAACGGATTTATCCGGTTCTCCTAAAAAGAAAACAGGAATTCCGTCAAACGACATGCCGGTTTCTTCAATTGAATTTACGCTATATGCATCATATTTTGCAAAAGTAATTCCCCAAGATCGTGAAAAAATCATATCACCGTCTTTTGTTACTCCTACTCCCTGAACTTCATCAGGAATTGAATAAATTGCCAACGGTTTTGAAAGATCACCTATTTTATATTTTGACATAACGGCTGTATTCGTTTTTCCTTTAAAAGTAATACCATGAATACAAGGATACTCCGGAACATGGGCGAATTCTCCTACGTATAAAAATTCATCATCGGAAAAAACAAATGAACTGTTATTTTCTACCTTTGTTGGTAATCCTATTTCAACTTTTTTTGATTTTTTATCAAAATCGGCATCAAAAATAAAAACCCCTTCCTGTTCACTTGCAATATAAAATTGTCCGTTTGTATATTGTAGACCTCCGGTGTGTCCTGCATAGTCTTCTCCATTGGAGGTAAGTTTATACATTTTTATTTTTTTTGTTTTTTTATCAATTGTATAAAGTCTGCTTGCAGTGGAATCTTTCATGTATCCGCAGGTTGCAAAATAATTTTCATCGTCGTTGAAAGTAATTCCTTGTGGAACAAAATTTGCCCATAAGCCCGGATTTGGAGCAATATTTTTCTTTATAGAATAAAATTCTGTGAATTTTGCATGAAAAAATATTGTAATTGCCAAACAGAGCAAAATGATAATTCCTGCTACGGTTCCTAAGAGCCCTCCAAGAATTTTTAAAAAAATCTTAAAACCTGTATTCATAATAATATCTCCTTACAAAATTATTGTTAGTCATTATATAACACTTTTTTTTATTTGAGTATTGTTTTTTTTCAGTTTTGTGGTTTACAATAAAAGCCAGACTAAAAGGAGGAAATTATGTCTACTTCAAACGAAAACCGCTCTAATGTCCAAATTGAAAGTGAAGCCCGTTTGTCTTTTATTGAAGCTACGAGTATTATAATCGGTCATGGGGTTGGTGCAGGAATTCTTGCAGTTCCTTATCTTGCATCCCGCAATACTTGGTGGGATTTTTTGTGGATTTTAGCTTTAGCCTATGCTATAAATCTTATTTTACATTTAATGATTGCAGAACTTTCCCTGAATAACGGGGGACTTCAATTTGTGAAATGTTTTGAAAACGAACTTTTTAAAGGTTTGAAAGGAAAAGCCGGAAAAATTTTTACTTGGATTATTTTTATTTTTCTAGGCTTTAGTGTTTTGTGTAATATTGCAAGTTTTATAACCGGTGCTTCTGCAGTTTTTTCAAACTGGTTCGGGCTACCAGCTTGGGCCGGAATGTTAATATATTATGTAATTGCAGGTCTTGTAGTTTTTTTTGGAATGAAATTTGTTGGAATTTGTGAAAAATATTCCATCTTTGCTATGATTGCTGTAATCGGTGTTTTATTTGTTGCAACATTACGTTCTCAAATCAGTCCTTTGCCTGTTAAGTTTATTGTGCCTACGAATCTTATGGCTCTTTACAGTACTGTTGCTTTTTCTCTTTCTGCTGTAATGTCTGTTCCTCAAGTTGTAAAAGGTGTAAACGGTGATAAAAGAAAAATTGTTGGAGCTATCGCTGCAGGAACAGGTATAAATACTGCTCTTATAGTAATTGTTACGTTTATGACACTTATCGGAGCAGGAACAGCTATTACGAAACAAGGGGCACTTGTAGATTTAAGTGTTCATCTTGGAGGTTGGGTAAGTATAGTAGGCTATATTTTTACACTTTTGGCACTGTCAACTTCATTCTGGGCAAATTCATTGAACATGCGTGATATTATTTCAGAACAAACAAAGTGGAATTTAAAAATATGCTGGCTTTTAGCAACTCTGCCTTGTCTTGTTTTAGCACTGTGTAGTTTCCTTCCTTTTGTAACATTTGCTCGGCTTGCCGGTGTAATTCAGGTTCTTACGGGTATTGGTATTATAGTTGCATATAATCGTTCCAGAAAAAGAACAGGCTGTAGTTCAATTTGTGGAAAATGGGGAACTTTGCCTTTTCAAATTTTGGTAATCATCGGTTCTATAATTGCAACTGTAGGTTCGGTATTTCCAATTAAATAATTTTTGGAGAAAACTATTATGGATAAAAATTACGGACTGGAAGGTTTTAATAGCACTTGCATTACGCAAGTTGCTTCAACGGTTTTAACTTTGCTTGGGGTTCCTGCTGCACAAGGAATGAGTGAGCCGATTCCTGAAGTATTGGAACATGCAAAAAATAAATTTAATGGTAGCTATGCTTGTGATAGGGTGTTTATGTATAATCCTGATGCAATTGCACAGTGGATTTTTGGAAAATATCATAAAAAGTATTTTTCTAAAGCTCAAAATGTATCAGATTTAACTTTAAATATGCTGTCAGTATTTCCCCCTGTAACTCCGGTTTGCTTTGGCTCTATGTATTCCGGATTGCAACCTGCAATTCATGGAATTCAAAGCTATGTGAAACCTGTTTTAAAATGTAAAACAATTTTTGATCAACTTATTGAGCACAAGAAAAAGGTTGCTATAGTTTCAACTGCAGGAGATTCAATCAGTTTGATTTTTCTTGAACGCAACATGGATTATTTTATTTACAAGACTGTTAAAGAATGTAATGACAAGGCTGCACAGCTTATAAAATCAGATGAGTATGACTGTATCATTTTGTACAACACTAATTATGATTATTGGATGCATAGAAATACTCCTACAGGACCTTTGGCAGTAAGAGCAATAAGACAAAATGTAAACGAATTTTGCGAACTGAACGAACTGATAAAAAATGAATGGGGTAGCAAACATAGAACAGCTCTGGCTTTTGCTCCTGATCATGGGTGCCATCGTTGGTTGGGTGTTTTGGGGCAGCACGGTCTTAATGAACCTTGCGACATGAATATAAACCACTTATGGTCTTTTTTCTAAAAGATTTGCAACTGTTCGATGATTTTAGTTTTTAGGCGGTTTTATAGATTTTTAGCGTGATGTTTTGAATAAGTCTTTTCAGTAATAAAGATTTGATTAAAACTTAGCCGGGCGTGGGGGGGGGGGGGGGGGGGGGGGGGGGGGGGGGGGGGGAGGCAAAAGTGTATAACTTTTGCAACTCCCACGCCTTCATTTTTTTTCTTTACTCTTTTTTTTTACTCACCGATAGCAATTCTTTGAGATTTGCTTTCTTGTTTGCGTGGAATTGTAATTGACAAAAGTCCATTTTTGAACTTTGCACTTACATTTTCGTTATCAATATCATTTGGTAGCGAAAAACTCCTTGTGAATGATGAAGAAAATCTTTCTCTTACAAGGAAAGTTTCTTCTTTTTCAGTTTTTTCTTCATCAATTTTGTTTTCTTTTTCAGCTTCCTTAACGGAGGAGATGGATATTGTTCTATCTTTCATTTCAATGGAAATATCATTTTCAGTAAATCCGGGAAGCTCCATTTGTAAAATATAGCTATCTTTTGTTTCAATAACGTCTACTCTAGGATTTGCAGAATGTCTTCCGAATGAATCCAAATCCGAAAAGTTTCTGTCAATTACATCAAAAAGGTCAGATGTGAATCTTGGATTAAAAAATGATAATGCGTTCATAATGCACTCCTTATGCCTGCATCTGTAATTTTGCTTATGATGCAGATTTTTAATTTTTTTGAGCCATACGGCTACACTGATATACATGCAATAATCGTGCCAAGTTTTGTAAAAATATATATTTTTTTATAAAAATTTCATTTGTCATGATTAAAAAAATGTAATTTGTTTTATAATAAGGAAATATATTTTTTTGTTTTTGTGTTAAAAAATATGTGTACAAGAAAATTAAAACTTTTAGTTAAAAAAACTTTTTCTTATTTTGGAAAATAATATTTAGAAATAAACTAACTGTATCATTTTGACTCAAATAAAAAAAAATTTTTTGAGAAATGAGGTAAATTTTAGGAAGTTTTTATAAATCAAATAAAAATAAAAGATATAACTGTATCATTATGATACATACTTTTTGTAAAAATTATTTTTTGTGCGGCATTAACTCTTGTCAAAATCAAAAATCGTTATTATCTTAAAAGAAAACATTAAAAAATGCTAAAAAATAGAGGTGCAGTAAAGATGGCAACTTATGAATTCCAAACAGAAGTGAATCAACTTTTAAAACTTATTATTCATTCAATGTATTCGAATAAGGATATTTTTCTCAGAGAAATAATTTCAAATGCATCGGATGCTTTGGATAAACTAAAGTATCTTAATCTTTCAGACGATGCTTACAAGTCTATCAATTTTGATCCTAGAATTGATATTTCGTTTGATGAAAAAGAGCACATCCTTGTAGTTCAGGATACAGGAATCGGTATGAGCGAACAGGATTTGAACAACAATCTTGGAACAATTGCTCGTTCAGGAACAAAAGCTTTTATGGAAGCTCTCGAAAATGAAGCAAAAAAAGATTCTGCCTTGATAGGTCAATTTGGAGTAGGATTTTACTCGGCATTTATGGCATCTTCAAAGATTGAAGTAATTACACGTAAGGCTTCATCCGATAAGCTTTATCGTTGGGTAAGTAACGGTACTAATAATTATGAAATAGAAGAACTTGCCTTAGACAGCGAAGTTTCAAGAAAGTATGGATTTGAAGACAGTTCAAAAAACGGTTCTGCAGTTGTAATGTATTTGAATGAAGAAAGTACAGAATATGCTTCAAGATGGAAGATTGAAAGTTTAATCAAAAAATATTCGGATCATATTGCTTTTCCAATTTTTCTTCACTACACACAAAACAAATATGACGACAAAGGCAATGTAACGGAAACGGAAAGTAAAATCGATAAAGTAAACAGTGCTTCTGCTCTATGGAAAAGAAGCAAAACGGAATTGAAGGTTGAAGATTACAACGATTTTTATAAAACAATCAGCCATGATTCCGGAGATCCTCTTATGTATATTCATACTAATGCAGAGGGTACTCAAGAGTATACAACACTTTTTTATGTGCCGGAAACTGCTCCTTTTGATATGTATCAAGCAGATTATGCAAGTGGTGTAAAACTGTATGTAAAGCGAGTTTTTATAACGGATGACGATAAGGAATTATTGCCTTCATATCTGCGTTTTATTAGAGGTGTAATTGATAGTGAAGATTTGCCTCTAAATGTCAGCAGAGAGATTTTGCAGCAAAATAGAATTTTAACTTCGATAAAAACTCAATCAGTAAAAAAATTGCTTGGCGAGTTCAAAAAAATGGGTGAAAAAGCGGATAAAGCTTATGAAATTGCTGAAAGCGAACGAACCGATGAACAAAAAGAAGCAATTTCAAAATGGGTAAAATTTATCAATCAATATAACAGACCTTTAAAAGAAGGTTTATACAGTGATTTTTCAAATAAGGATGAAATTGCTGAGATTATTAGGTTTAAAAGTACTGCTGAACAGGGGACGGGCGATGACAGATGGACAAGTTTTGCCTCTTATGTTCAAAGGATGAAAGCTGATCAAAAGGCCATTTACTACATAACCGGAGGAGACGAAAAAAATCTTCGTGCAAGTCCGCTTTTGGAAGCTTACAAGGCAAAAGGTTTTGAAGTTCTTATTATGGGAGATGACTTGGATGATATTGTTATTCCGTCCCTTAATAATTACAAGGAATTTGAGCTAAAGGCTGTAAACAGAGCCGGAAGTGATGAGGAATTAGGAATCAACAAAGAAGAAGCTGAAAAAAAGGCTAAAGAAATGAAACCTGTAGTAGAAAAAATAAAAGCGGCTTTGGGGGACAAAGTAAAAGATGTAGTTCTTTCAAAACGCTTGAGTGATTCTCCTTGTTGTATTGTTGTGGATGAAAAAGATCCTACTTTCCAAATGGAACGAATGATGAGAGCTATGGGGCAGAATATACCGGGAAATGTAAAGGCAATTTTGGAAATCAACGGTGATCATGCAATAATTAAAAAGATTGCTGCAAGCGAAGATAGCGAATACATTTCAAACGTTGCCCATGTATTACTTGATCAATCCTTGCTGGTAGGAGGAGCTGAATTAAGCGATCCTGCAGAGTTTGTAAAGAGAATGAACAAGTTAATCAGCATGTAATGAACTTGTATTTATTAAAATTACTGGTTTGCGTAGTTAGCAAAGTAATTTTGAATCAAAACAACCGGAGTTCCCTTATCGCCTGATCCTGAAGTAAGGTCGGAAAGGGAACCCAGAAGATCTGTCAGTTGGCGAGGTGTTGTTCCTTGCGTTTCCATTTTACCTTTGAGATCCGAATCTTTTTCTTTGATTCGTTTTATCATAGCTTCTTTTAGCTGTTCTCCGCTAAGATCTTTGAATTCGTTGTCGCTAAGATATTTTAATTTAAGTTCGTTTGGAGTTCCAAGTAATCCTTTTGTGAAAGCAGGCGAAACAACAGGATCTGCAAGCTCCCAAATTCCTCCTCTAGGATCTTTAAAAGCTCCGTCGCCGTAAACCATGACTTCAACTTTTTTGCCGTAAATTTTTTCGATACGTTGAGCAATATCTTCGACTAAAACTTGACAATTTCTAGGAAAAAGTTTTACGGAATTGTCTGTTGCAAGATTGGAACCCAATAATCCAAAGTTTTCATTAAAACCGGAACCGTCAATACTTTGTGTAAGAATTTCATCTAAACAGATAATTTTTTTTGCGCCGGCTTTTTCAAGGATTTTTTTATTTCTTTTTCTTTCATGAATTGAAGCTATAATTACATTGTCTGCGTATTTTAAAATTGCTTTAGGGTCATTTGCAAGAATAACTTGTGTATCGCTACATTCGGATGCATTTTTATAAAAATTTATATAATCTACACCTGTAAATTCATGAACCGTATTAGGAAAAATTTTATGAAACTCTTTGTCTGTAAATACATCAGAATAAGGATTTATTCCGCTGTCAAAAAGTACATCCGGGGAAATGAGTTTGTTTCCGACCTCATCTGCCGGATATGAAAGCATAATAATAAGTTTTTTTACTCCTCGTGAAATCCCCTTGAGCAGCATGGAAAATCTGTTTCTGCTCATTATTGGAAAAATTAAGCCTACAGGTTCGTCTCCAAATTTATTTTTAACGTCTTTTGCAATTTGATCTGCTGTAGCGTAGTTACCTTGAGAAATTCCTACAACTGCTTCGGTAATTGCAATTACGTCTTTATCTTGAAGTTCTATATTTGCCTCTTTTATGCAGTTTCCGATTGAATCTACAACAATAGAAGCCAAATCATCGCCTTGTTTTATAATCGGGGTTTTTACGCCTCTAGAAATAGTTCCGCTGAATTTCATTTTTTTTCTCCTGTGGGAAAATCTTGTATTTTCCTTGTCAAAATGTGTACTGAATACCAACTGTTGAAACTATAACAGGATTTATGTTATAAGTAAAATATATATTTATTATATTTATGATAAGTAATTATTATACTAAGGAAAGCATGAAACTTGATTACAGATCTTAATCTTTTGCGAGTTTTTTATACGGCAGCAGAGCAAAATTCAATTTCAAAGGCAGCTCAAATTTTACACATAAGTCAACCTGCAATTAGTCAGCATATAAAAAATTTAGAAGCTCAGATAGGATTTCAAGTTTTTGTACGAAGTAAAAAAGGAGTAAAAGTTACAAACGAAGCTGTAGAACTTTTCGGATATTGCAAAGTTATTTTTAAACAGGTAGATCTTTTAAATTTTGCTTTATCTGATATAACAAGTCTTAATACCGGTATTTTAAATATTGGTGCCAGCGATACTATTTGCAAATATTATTTGATCGATAAACTAAAAGGTTTTGAAAAAATTTATCCAAAAATTCGCTATCGTGTTACAAATTGTACAACAAGCGAATCTTTGAATTTGTTAAATGATAAAGAAGTTGATATTGCTTTTGTTCATGCTCCAATTGTTGTAAGCGATAAAAAAAATTTTACAATTCAGCGTTGTCTTATTTTGGAAGATTATTTTGTATGTTCCAAGGATTTTAATTGTGCTTCAATAAACCATTTAAAAGATTTGGAAAATTATCGAACTCTCTTTTTGGAACCTTCCAGTCATTCAAGGCGGTTTTTGGATGAAAATCTTTTGCGTTATGGAGTAAAGCTTAAACCGAAATTTGAACTTGCTTCTTTAGATCTTTTAATTGAATTTTGTAAAAAAAATATGGGTATTATTTGTGTTTCAAAACAGTATATCCAGCAAGAATTAAAAAAAAAGGAACTAAAAATTATAGATATCGAAGAAAAATTGGAAAAACGTTCAATTTCTTTAGTTGTAAATAATAACTATGTTTCCAATGCTGCAAAAAAATTTTTAGATTTTGTGATCGGAAAATAAAATTTTTGTTTAAATAATAAATTTTTTACTTTTATAATCGATCAGGTTTTTTTCGGATAAAAAAATTTTACAGATTTTTGCTTGAAAAACAGAATTTATGCTAGAATAACAAGTACATTGCTTGCTGTAAAAAATGTATTAAAAACTTGTAAAGGGAGCTATGAAATTTTATGAATTTTTATCATATGAAGTATGCTTTGGTTATTTCTCAGACTAATTCAATAAACAAAGCTGCAGAAGAACTTTATGTGGGAGCTCCTGCTCTCAGTCGGGCTATAAAAGAATTGGAAAGCAATTTGGGGGTAACTTTATTTGAAAGAAGTGCTAAGGGTATGTTTCTTACTCCGGACGGAGAGGTCTTTATAAGATATGCACGTAAAATTTTAAAGCAGGTTGATGATGTTGAAACAATTTTTAGAGAAGGTTCCGGTGCAAAAAAAAGTTTTTCAATTTCGGTTCCCGGAGCAAGTTATATAGCCGAAGCCTTTGTTGAATTTTCAAAAAAGGTCAATCGTTCAATGGAAGCGGAAATTTACTATAACGAAACAAATGCCTCAAAAGCGATAAAAAATATAGAAAAAGAGGGTTATAAACTGTGTATTTTGCGATATGAGCAACAGTATGAAAATTATTATCAAACCATGTTGGAAGAAAAAAATCTCGACTCGCAATTGATAGCAGAGTTTAGGTATGAGTTACTAATAAGCAAAAATTCCGAATTAAGCAAAAAAGATGTTATAGCACTTGACGATTTAAAAGATTACATGGAAATTACATATGCAGATCTTTACGTTCCGACTTTGCCGTTTTCGGAAATAAAAAAAACTGAATTATCCGGTATTAGCAACAGACGGATATTTTTGTTTGAACGTTGCA
Organism: Treponemataceae bacterium; assembly: GCA_052173655.1. Lineage (GTDB taxonomy): Bacteria > Spirochaetota > Spirochaetia > Treponematales > Treponemataceae > RGIG9060. Next base: position 288,770 of record JBQMYD010000003.1, read on the forward strand.
GCCAATTTGAGTTGTTAGCAAAAAATCCTGAAACGTTTATGATGGTTTCTCCTATTCCGCAAGATTTGTTGGATCGTTACGGACTTATCGTAAAAAAAATTGAAAATAACAATCGTATATATAAAGATGTTTTAGTTCATTTTAAAAATTATTCTTTTTCAGAACTTGATAAGATATTTATAGAAGAATTACAAACTGTCAAAAAAAAGTTTTTTTAATTTTAGAGTTGATAAAAATTCAATTTTTTTTTTACAGTTAATCTGTAGTATGTATATCGATAAATGAAATACTGAATTGAAAAATTGGCAATTCTCAATTGGTAAAAACCGTGTTAAATTGATTTAAAAGTCGATTTTGACGATGTAAAAAAGAGGTAAAAAAGTGGAAAAAAAAGCGATTTCACGAGCAAGTATCGGAAGATTGCCTACATATCTAAATTATCTAAAAGCTTTACCATCTGATGTAAACAGTATCTCTGCAACGACCATAGCAAAAAACTTAAATTTTGGAGAAGTACAAGTTAGAAAAGATCTTGCATCTCTTTGCGGTTCGGGGCGTCCTAAAATCGGTTATTCACGTGATAAATTGACTGAAAGTTTAGAGTCTTTTTTATGCAGTAAAAACGGAACGGCGGTTGTAGTTGGAGCAGGAAAGCTGGGAAGAGCTTTGTTGGGCTATGGCGATTTTGACAGATACGGAATTTCTATGCTTGCTGCATTCGATAAAGATGAAAAAGTTTCGAATACTGTTGTTTCCGGTAAGCCTGTATTGCCTATAGAAGAATTATCTTCGTACTGCAAGGAGCATGATGTAAAAATCGGTATAATTACTGTTCCCTCAGAAGCTGCTCAGGAAGTATTCGAGATGTTGTATGACTGCGGGATTAGAGCCGTATGGTGCTTTTCACCGTGTCAATTAAATAAACCGGAGGATGCCATTATTCAGTACGAAAATATGGCTTTATCTTTGGCTCACTTAAAATCAAAAATTAATTAATAAGTTTTAGGAGGTTATTAATGAAATTAACTGAAAGAAAAATTGTGGATAGTGTGGAAACGCTTGAAGAAACACTTGTAAAATTAAAAGCTGCACAAAAGAAATTTTCTACTTTTACTCAAGAAAAGGTAGATGAAATTTTTAAAGCAGCTGCCCTTGCTGCCAATAAAGCAAGAGTTCCTCTTGCAAAAATGGCTGTTGCAGAAACAGGGATGGGCGTTGTAGAAGATAAAGTTATAAAAAACAATTATGCTTCAGAATATATTTACAATGCGTACAAAAATACTAAGACTTGTGGAGTTTTGGAAGAAGACAAATCGTACGGAACAAAAAGAATAGCTGAGCCGATCGGTGTAATCGCTGCTGTAATTCCTACAACAAATCCTACTTCTACCGCAATTTTTAAAACACTTATTGCATTAAAAACAAGGAACGGTATTATTATTTCTCCGCACCCTAGAGCAAAAGAATCTACAATTGAGGCTGCAAAAATAGTACTTAATGCAGCTGTTGAAGCAGGAGCTCCTGAAGGAATAATTGAATGGATTGACGTTCCAAGTCTTGAAATGACCAATTTGGTTATGAAAGAAGCTGATATTATTCTTGCAACAGGTGGCCCGGGAATGGTAAAGGCTGCTTATTCAAGTGGAAAACCTGCTCTTGGTGTAGGTGCAGGAAATACCCCTGCAATTATTGATGAAAGTGCAGATATTGTTTTGGCAGTAAACTCTATTATACATTCAAAAACATTTGATAATGGTATGATTTGTGCTTCGGAACAGTCTGTTATTGTTCATAAAAATGTATACAATGCTGTAAAATCCGAATTTACGGTACGAGGATGCTATTTCTTAAATCCTGAAGAAACAGAAAAAGTTAGAAAAACTATTTTAATTAACGGAGCTCTTAATGCAAAAATCGTAGGTCAGTCTGCTTATAAGATTGCAGAACTTTCCGGCATAAAAGTGCCTGAAAGCAGTAAAATCCTTATTGGAGAAGTTGAGAGCGTTGATATTTCAGAAGAATTTGCTCATGAAAAACTTTCTCCTGTACTTGCAATGTACAAAGCTGAAGATATACAGGATGCATTCAACAAAGCTGAACAACTTGTTGCAGACGGAGGATACGGACACACTTCTTCCATCTATCTCAACAACCTTACAGAACAAGCTAAAATTGATGAATTCAGTGCACGCATGAAAACTTGTAGAATTTTGGTAAACACACCTTCTTCTCACGGTGGAATTGGAGATTTGTACAACTTCAAACTTCCTCCATCACTAACACTTGGATGCGGCTCTTGGGGAGGAAACAGTGTTTCCGAAAACGTTGGGGTAAAGCATCTTATCAATATAAAAACAGTTGCTGAAAGGAGAGAAAACATGTTGTGGTTCAGAGCACCGGAAAAAGTTTATATCAAAAAAGGTTGTATGCCTGTAGCATTAGATGAATTGAAAAATGTGATGGGCAAAAAACGAGCATTTATCGTTACGGATAGTTTCCTTTACAAAAATGCTTATACAAAACCTATTACTGATAAACTTGAAGAGATGGGAATTGAACACACAACTTTCTTTGACGTAGCTCCCGATCCTACCATTGGTTGTGCAAGAGCAGGAACGGAACAAATGAGAACATTCCAACCTGATACAATTATTGCATTAGGTGGTGGTTCTGCTATGGATGCTGCAAAGATTATGTGGGTAATGTATGAACATCCTGAGGCTGATTTTATGGATATGGCTATGCGTTTTATTGATATCCGTAAGCGTGTATACACTTTCCCTAAAATGGGCGAAAAAGCATATTTTATTGCAATTCCTACTTCCGCCGGAACAGGTTCCGAAGTTACTCCTTTTGCCGTTATTACCGATGAAACAACGGGAGTTAAATATCCGCTTGCAGATTATCAGTTAATGCCTAACATGGCAATCATCGATGCAGATTTCCATATGTCAGCTCCAAAAGGTCTTACAGCTTCTTCCGGTATCGATGCTGTAACTCATGCACTTGAGGCTTATGCTTCTGTTATGGCAACAGATTACACTGACGGTTTGGCAAAACAAGCTTTGCAGACTATTTTTGAATATTTGCCTAGAGCTTACGATGATGGTCTGACAGATGTAAAAGCCAGAGAAAAAATGGCGAATGCTGCTACTATGGCAGGTATGGCTTTTGCTAATGCATTCCTCGGTGTTTGCCACTCTATGGCACACAAACTTGGAGCTTTCCATCACTTGCCGCATGGAGTTGCAAACGCTTTGATGATAGAAGAGGTGCTTCGCTTTAATGCAGAAGAAGCTCCTGCAAAAATGGGAACATTCTCACAGTATGATCACCCACATACTCTTGCTCGTTATGCAGAGGTTGCTGATGCATTAAATTTGGGAGGAAAAAACAATACAGAAAAACTTGAAAGATTGATTAAAGCTATAAATGATCTGAAAGCACGAGTTGGAATTAAAGCAACAATAAAAGATTACAACGTTGATGAAAAAGATTTCTTAGATAGACTTGATGCAATGGTTGAACAAGCTTTTGATGATCAGTGTACAGGTGCAAATCCTCGCTATCCGTTAATGACTGAAATTAAGCAGATGTATTTAAATGCTTATTACGGAACCAAAAACAGTACAAAATAACCGTATAAGACGGAATTATAAAACGGGAAAAAGGAGAAAAAAAATGAATCTTGGTAAAGTTATAGCAAAAAGAAGTAACAAGACGATTTATTGTGAAGGCGGAAAATGTTTTAAAGTTTTCGATGAAAATTTTTCAAAAGCTGACATTTTAAATGAAGCTCTTAACCATGCCAGAGTTGAAGAAACAGGATTAAATATTCCTAAAATTCTTGAAGTTACGGTTATTGATGGAAAATGGGCTATAGTTTTAGAATACATAGAGGGAAAAACTCTTGCACAGCTTATGGAAGAAAATCCTGCAAAGAAGGATGAATATCTTGACATGTTTGTTGATCTGCAAATAGAAATGCACAAAAAACTATGCAACGGACTTAATAAGATGAAAGACAAGATGAATCGAAAAATAAGTGCAACTGATTTGTCTGCTACTATACGTTATGAGTTACATACTCGATTGGAAAGCGTGCCTAACCACAATAAATTGTGTCACGGTGACTTTAACCCTTCAAACATAATCCTTACGGATGATGGGAAAAAGTTCATTATTGACTGGTCTCATGCAACGCAAGGAAATGCTTCTGCGGACGTTGCAAGAACTTATCTTTTGTTTTGCTTAAACGGCGATACCGAAGGAGCAAAAAAATATCTGGATTTGTTCTGTGAAAAAACTGATACGGCAAAGCAATATGTTCAAAAATGGATGCCTATTGTTGCAGCTTCTCAGACAGTAAAGGGAAATGCTGAAGAACGTGAATTCCTAAATTCTTGGATTGATGTTGCAGAGTATCAATAAAAAAAGTAAAAAGTTTTTAGAAAAAATTTTCTAGAAACTAAAGAAGTATTTATGTACTTATGGGGCTGTCCAAAAACTTTTGTTTTTGGACAGTTTCCTTTTCTTATCTGTATTTATACGGAGTGAAACATATGAAGTCTTCAAAGTTTGCAAATATTCGCGGAATTTTTTTTGATATGGATGGTGTCCTTTTAGATACGGAAACAATCTGCGACAGATGTTGGGAAATTGCAGGTTCAGAGTTTGGGCTTGAAAATATGTTTGAAACTACAGCTTTGTGTAGAGGAAAAAGCCGTAAAGATACCGTAGAAACTCTAAAATCAATTTATACCGACAAGGCGGATTCCACAATTAATGCGTTTATGGAACGAAGTCATGAAATTTTTACAAAAATTGAAGCAGAAGAAGGAATCCGTAACATGTACTTTGCCAAAGAATGTCTTGAATATTTGAGTTCGGATTATCGACTTGTTCTTGTTTCAAGTACAAGAAGCGAGCATGTTTTTCGTCAACTAAAAAATGCAGGGCTGATTGATTTTTTTAAAAAAATCATAACAGGAGATATGGTTAAACACAGTAAACCTGACCCTGAGATTTATCTTAAAGCTGTAGATTTTTTAGGTTTTAAACCGGAAGATTGCCTTGCTATCGAAGACAGTCCAAATGGAATTTTGAGTGCGTACAAGGCAGGAATTTCTGTTGTAATGATTCCGGACAAGGTAGCTCCAAATCCGGAACTTGAAAAAATGTGTACTGCTATCTATCCGAATCTACAAAAACTTTGTCTTGATTTATAAAAAAATTTTTTTATTGATATTAGTGTTGTTTCAATATAGGATAGGATTAGGCTATGAAAGAAATAACGGTTTGTATGGGAAGTTCATGTTTTGCTCGTGGAAATTATATAAATACGGAGTTTATCCAAAATTTTATCGTATCAAATAATTTACAAGATGAAGTTTGTGTTCGGGGCTGCTTGTGTGAATCTCAATGTAAAAACGGTCCTAACATAAAAATTAATGGAAAGGTTTTTTGCGGCATTGCTCCTGAAAGTCTTTCTGATCTGCTGACCGGAGAATTAGGGCACTAATTTTATGAATTTTTTATATCCGATTTATACAGAGCAGACAGAATGTCAAGATTGCTATAAGTGCATTCGCCATTGTCCTGTAAAGGCGATCCTTGTGGAAAGCGGACATGCAAAGATTATTCCCGAGCAGTGTGTGATGTGCGGAACGTGTGTTACTAACTGTCCTGCAAAGGCAAAACATATTAGAGATGATTTAAATAGGACTCGCCAATTTTTAAAACAAAAAGAAAAAGTATATGTGTCATTGGCTCCTTCTTTTGTTTCAGAATTTTCAGAATACAAACCGGAACAGATAATTCATGCTTTAAAAATGCTCGGTTTTGCAGGAGTTTCGGAAACGGCACTGGGAGCAGATTTTGTAAGTGCACAAATTGCAGCCGACATGGAAGATTCTTTTGAGGGGAAAATAAAACAAAAGTTATTTTTATCATCAGCTTGTCCGTCGGTAGTAAAGTTTATAAAACAAAATATGGAAAATTTTGCTCCTTACATCACGGATAGAGCAAGTCCTTTGTTAGCCCATTCAAGATTTTTAAAAGAACAATTTGGAAACGATATAGGAGTTGTTTTTATAGGCCCTTGCATTGCAAAAAAAAGAGAAGCAGATATTTGGGATTCCGTAGATTTAGGACTAACTTTTAATGTACTTAGAAATTGGTTTTCCCTTGAACATATAAATCCTGCCGAGCTACAGGCAGATGAAACTGATTTTTTTGTGCCGCAAAGATCTGCAAAAGGGTCTCTTTTTCCAATTGACGGAGGAATGATTGCAGCTTTTAAAAAATACAGTAAAACAAAAAAAATAAATTCAATGACAATTTGCGGTATTGAAGAAATAAAAAATTCTTTAAAAAATTTTAGGGTCGAAAATCTTTCTGAACCGCTGTTTATGGAACTTTTGTCATGTTCCGGAGGTTGTATAAATGGACCAGGTACCGATTCAAGTTTAAGCGGGGCAATGAAGCGAGTCAGTGTTCTTGAGTATGCACAAAACAGTGAAGCTACTCTCAACAAACAACTTTTAAAAAAATCACCTAAAATTACAGGAACTCTCCCTAAAATCGAAATCGAATACAAAATTCACAGTGAAGAAGAAATACAACAGACACTTCGTTCCGTAGGGAAATTTTCAATTAATGATGAAATAAATTGTTCAAGTTGCGGTTATAATACTTGTCGTCAATTTGCTGAAGCTGTATTAAATCAAAAAGCGGAAAAAACAATGTGTGTTTCGTACATAAAAACACTTGCACAAAAAAAAGCCAACAGCTTGATAAAAGCCATTCCAAGCGGTGTTGTTATTTCTGATAAAAATTTGAAAATTATAGAATGCAACTATAATTTTGCTTCAATGATGGGTTCCGATATTCTTGAAATGTATGAAGTTATGCCCGGTCTTGAAGGGGCAAGTTTGGAAAAAATAATCGACTTTTCAAAATATTTTTTGCAGGTGCTTGCAATAAAAGGCCCTGATGTAATAGAAAAAGAAATTCAAAACGGAAGAAAAATTTTTCATATTTCTGTTTTTGCTATTGAAAAGGAAGAAATTGCCGGTTGCGTAATAGAGGATATAACAGCTCCGCAAGTTCAAAAGCGCAGAATAATTGCTCAGGCAAAAAAAGTTATAGACAAAAATCTATCTACCGTGCAAAAAATTGCTTTTTTATTGGGAGAAAATGCTGCCGAATCGGAATCGATACTAAATTCAATTATCGATTCTTATTCTGACGGAGAAGAGGAATGACGGTTTTTCAAAGCGGAAAGGAAACATTCATAGAAGTTGGACACTACCAAATTTGTAAAAATAAGCAAATTTCTCCCGGCGATATGTTTATTTCGCAAAAAAATCATTCAGATGGGCATATAATTACATCTCTTTCTGATGGACTTGGTTCAGGAATAAAAGCAGGTGTTCTTGCCACTTTAACCGCAACTATGGCAACTCATTTTGTAGCTTCAAGCATTCCTATAAAACGTGCTGCAGAAATTATTATGAATACTCTTCCTGTTTGTAAAGAACGGGGAATAAGTTATGCAACATTTACTATCGTAGATATTGAGCCTAATTTTGATGTGCGTATCATAGAATATGATAATCCGCCTTATATTTTTGTTCGTAATCAAACTTTGGTAGAACCCCTACGAGAAATGACCGTAATAGAACGTAAAAACAAAAAAACAGCTCCAAAGCGTGAAGAAAAACTTTATTATTCTTCGTTTGCACCTAAACCTGGCGACAGGCTCATTTTCTTTTCTGATGGTGTTACGCAAGCAGGAATGGGAACTCGTATTACACCTTTTGGCTTGGGATATAATGAAGTTGAAAAATTTGTAAGTGAAAAAATCAGGGAAAATCCGCTTATAAGTGCAAGAGATTTGTCTTATTTGGTTGTAAATAATTCACTTAGTTTTGATGATTATTCTGCAAAAGATGATATAACTTGTGGTGTAATTTATTTTAGAGAACCTAGAGATCTTCTTGTGCTTACAGGGCCTCCAATGGATCCTGAAAAAGATAAAGATTTTGTAAGACTTTTTGATTCATTTAAGGGGAAAAAAATGTTATGTGGAGGAACAACTGCTAATATCGTTTCCCGTGAACTTAATAAAAAAATTTCTGTAGAGTTAGGGAGTGTAGATCCTTCCGTTCCTCCTGTTTCAAAAATGGAAGGTGTTGATTTGATAACTGAGGGTATTATTACTTTAGGAAAGGTTGCTCAAATCTTGGAAAAAGAAAAACATCCGGAAACTCTTAGACAAAACGGAGCAACCCAAATCGTAAAAATGTTTTTAAATTCTGATAGAATAAAATTTGTTGTAGGAACAAAAATTAATGAAGCTCATCAGGATCCTAATATGCCTGAAGAACTTGAGATTCGCAGAAATGTTGTAAAAAGGATTGCAAGGCTTCTTGAAGAAGAATATCTAAAGGATGTATATATTCAGTATTTTTAAAAAGGAGAATAAAGCGTATGGAAAAAATTGAGGTTCAAATTTGTACGGGGACGACATGTTTTGTAATGGGCGGTTCAGATCTGCTTTTGTTAATGGACAGTCTTAATGAGGATTTAAAGGAAATTGTCCATATCGAAGGAAGAAACTGTATGGGATCGTGCAAGGGAAATCAATGCGGCAAAAGTCCGTTTGTTTCCGTTGAAGGAAAATTAATTCCTAATGCATCATTGTCTGAAGTTTTGGAAGAAGTAAATAAAATAGCACAGGAACGAGGTATATGTTAAACATCAATAATAATGCGTCGCACATAAAAAGAGAAATTCTTATAAGGATTGCAAAGCTCCAATTGTCAAACAACTTGGAAGATGGAGTTCACTTTATTCCGAGGCAAATGGTTCCTCGTGATAGTGAGCCGGTACGATGTTGTATTTTTCATGATAGAGAGCTTATTAGACAAAGAATTATTGCTCGCTTAGGACACAGTATTGAAGATTATGATGAAGAAAGAACTCTTGCAGATTATGCGAAAGAGGCATTAAATCGAGAAAAACCGACTTGGCCTATGCTCACGGTTTTGAATGAAGCGTGTAATTCGTGTGTAAAAACACATTATATGGTAACAAATGCATGTCAATCTTGTCTTGCCCGTCCTTGTATTATGAATTGCGGAAAAAAAGCTGTTTCAATTGAAAGAGGAAGAGCTCACATAGATGAGGAAAAATGCGTAAACTGCGGACTGTGTATGCAAAACTGTCCTTATCATGCAATTATAAAAATTCCTGTTCCTTGTGAAGAAGCATGTCCTGTAAATGCAATTTCCAAGGGTGAAGACGGAAAAGAACATGTTGATTATTCAAAATGTATTTTTTGCGGAAACTGCATGAGAGAATGTCCGTTTGGAGCCATGATGGACAAAAGTCAATTGGTTGATGTAATAAAACACATAATGAACGGAAAAAAAGTTGTTGCAATGTATGCTCCTGCGATAGCTTCTCAATTTCGTTTAGAACCGGGACAGCTTGAGGCGGCTTTAATGGCTTGCGGATTTTCAAAAGTATGGGAAGTAGCTATCGGTGCAGATATTACAGCAGATAAAGAAGCTGCCGAGTTTACTGAGCGTATGGAAAAAGGGGATAAAATGATGACTACTTCATGTTGTCCTGCCTACGTGCGAGCCGTGAATATTCACGTTCCGGAGCTTAGTCCGTGTATTTCTGATACTCGAAGTCCAATGCACTATACAGCAGAGCTTGCAAAGGCTGAAGATCCTGACTGTATTTCAGTCTTTATAGGTCCTTGTCTTGCAAAACGAAGAGAAGGTATGGATGATGAATTTGTGGATTATGTTCTTTCCGTTGAAGAAATGGGAGCTTTCTTTATTGCCAAAGAAGTTGAAATAGGCAAGGTAGGAGCTGTAACTTCAAAAAAGATTCCTACTTCCAGTGGCAGAAATTTTGCTGTAAGTGGAGGTGTTGCGGAAGCTGTAAGAATTCGTCTTAAAAATCCTGAAATTATGAAAGCTGCCGTTATTAACGGTCTTAACAAGGCAGGTATGAAGCAATTGGCAAATTACGGAAAAATACAGGCAGGAACAATTCCTCAAACTCCGGATACACCGAATATAGTAGAAGTTATGGCTTGCGAGGGAGGCTGTGTTTCCGGCCCATCGGTAATAACTAACCCTAAGATTGCATTGGTTCAGTTAAAAAAATATGTAGAACAAGGTGAAAAATAAAAAATATGTTTTAAAAAACAAAAAGCATTCGTTTCAAAACGAATGCTTTTTTCTTTACTGCCGGTTATAAATTTACTGGAGTAAACTAAGCACACTCTGAGTTGACTGATTTGCCTGAGCCAACATAGCCGTTCCTGCCTGAGAAAGAACTTGGTTCTTTGTAAACTCAACCATTTGAGAAGCCATATCAGCATCTCTAATTCGGCTTTCAGCAGCTTGGAGGTTTTCAGCTCCGATGTTAAGACCTTGAATTGTATATTCAAGACGATTTTGATAACCACCGAGGTCTGCTCTTTGTTTGTTTATCTTTTTCAACGCTTCATCAAGAGTTCCGATAGCACGGTTAGCTTCATCAGGAGATTCCAAAGAAATAATTTCTTCGTTGCCCAAATTTTTAAGATTTAAAGAAGCGGAGGTCATTGTCCCAATGAAAACTTCAGTACGCTGATCCATGTTTGCACCTATGTGGAACCACATAGAAGCTGTAACATCGTTGTCTCCTGTAGGTCTTGCAAAACGACCTGTGAGCATGTTCATACCGTTGAACTGTGCATGACTTGCAATTCTGTCTACTTCTGCTACCAACTGGCTTACTTCAACTTGAATCTGCATACGATCTTCATCAGTATAAATACCGTTTGAAGCTTGAACTGCCAACTCACGAATTCTTTGTATTACGTCTGTTGTTTCCTGCAAAAAACCCTCAGTTGTTTGAATAAAAGAAATACCATTTTGAGCGTTTAATGAAGCTTGGTTCAAACCGCGAATTTGGCTCCTCATTTTTTCTGATACAGCCAAACCAGAAGCATCATCACCAGCACGATTGATTCGTAAACCTGATGAGAGCTTTTCCATGTTTTTTTGTGTAGCACCATTTGTAATACCGAGTTGACGGTTTGCAAATAAAGCACTCATGTTGTGATTAATAATCATATCTTGTCTCCCCTATGATTAGTTTGTACAAAATTTGGTCGGTTCGTGTTCACTTTGAACATGTCCTAATACTTTATCTTCGGAGATAGGAAAATTAACTTTAGTAAAAAATAAAAAATTTATTCAAAATTTTTGTCAAATATCCTACTTGAAAAAAAAATTTTGATATGTTACCCTACTTAACGAGCCGGTGTGGTGGAATGGTAGACACGACAGACTCAAAATCTGTTGCGGGCAACCGTGTAAGAGTTCAACTCTCTTCACCGGCATTTTTTATTTTAAATCCCGAAAGCATTATTTTTTACCTTATAATAGGTACCTTTATCTATAAACCCACAGAATGATAATCACAAAATAATTGTAAAAGTCATTTTTATGAAGAAAAATCTTGTTTTACTTTGAAATATGATGTATCCTGTGTCGTAAGGTATATTTTTTTTATACCATGCTAAGGAGAATATAATGTCAAAAAAATTGCTAACTGTAATTTGCAGTTTACTTTGTTTTTCACTGATATTTTTTGGGTGTAAGTCAAAACCCGATAAGGAAAGTGAAGAAGTTCCTGTAGAAGATGTTGTTCCTGAGGAAGTTGAACAGGATACGAGTACTATGAGCCCTGAGGAAATGGCAAGATTGGCAAATGAAGAATTTCTTTCAGCTTTAGGCAATAAAGAAAAAATCGAACAAAAGGAATTTCAAGGTTATGATCAGGCTTCATATGAAGAAGGTCTAAAAGCTTTGGAAGATTACAAAGCTCTTGTTGATTCCGGAGCTCCGATAGAAGAACAATTGGCTATGGCAAAAAAGGCAAATTCGGCTTTCAAAACTGTTTTAGATAAGGCTTATATGGACTTAGCTGAAAAGAAAAAAGCAGAAGTTGTTGAGGTTCGTAAAAATGCACTTGCGATAAAAGCAGATAAAGCAGGTAAAAAGGAATTTGACAGTGCTCAACTTGCATATATGAGTGCTGAAGATGCTTTTGTAAACAAATCATACGAAGCTTCCTACGAATCTTATTGCAAAGCTTTTGATTTGTTTTCTTCATTATATGAAGATATTTCTACAAAGCGGGCTCTTGCAGAGCAGGCTATCGAGCGGGCAAAGCAAAAAACTGCACAGGTAGATGAATTTGCTGTTCAAGCAGATGAAATAGCACCTCTTCCTGACGAAGCTGAAGCACAGTCGGATGACTCAAATGTGGAGGCAGAATAATGAAAAAAATTATTTTAATTACAGCTGTTCTTATTTTTACTTTTGGAATATGTTTTGCAAACAGTTATACGAATAATGAGTTTCAAAGAAAAGCTCGTATGTATGCTGCACAGGCACAGGAAGCTTTTGATGAAGGAGATTATGATAAAGCAGTGGAATTGACAGCTTTGTCAGAAGAAAATGCAGACAAATCTCGTGCATATATAGAAATGATGGTTGCAAAGGCTGATGCACAAAAGAAGCTTAATAATGCAAAGTATTTGCAAGCTTGGGCTTTAAAAGTTCGTGGCGACGTAAACTTTCCTATGGCATATTCTGCCGGTTCTAAATCTCTTGAGAATGCAGTAGTTTCTTTTGAAAAAGAAAGTTTCAAAGTTGCTGCAGCTTCTGCACAAGATGCAATAGATTCTTTTCATTCTATAAAAGAAATAACCCCTCTTCCTCAGTTTTATATTGTTCGTCCTTGGGTTGAAAGTAAAGATTGCTATTGGAATATTGCCGGACGATCTTATGTTTACAATAATCCGACTTTGTGGGAAAACCTCTATCGTGCAAATAAAACAAAAATGCCGGATCCTGCAAATCCTGATCTAATTCATCCGGGTATGAAAGTTGAAATACCTAGTATTTCCGGAGAATATCGCGAGGGTACTTATTCTCCTAAGGCTGAGTACAATTCTTTTAGTACAAACAGATAAATAAAAAAACGAATATCTATTTTTGGAGGAAGAATGGCTGTAATAACTATTTCAAGACAGGTAGCTGCTTTAGGAGATGAAATTGCGGAAGCTCTTGCAAAAAAAATGGGATATGAGTTTATTGATCGAAAAAAAATAGAAGATCGCATAGTGGAACTGGGTTTTCCCGTTGAAAAATTAAAAAAATATGACGAAAGAAAACCCGGTTTTTTTGCTTCTCTTGTAAAAGAACGTGATATATATTTGGATTACGTTCAAACTGCTATTCTTGAAGAAGCTTCAAAAAATAATCGTGTATTGATAGGACGTGGCGCTTTTGCTGTTCTTGAAAAAGTTCCAAATGTTGTTGCAGTTCGCCTTGTTGCACCTGAAAATATCCGAAAAGAACGTTTAATGAAAGAGTTTAAATGGGATGAAAAACGGGCTATGCAACGAATTAATGAAAGTGATTCAAATAGAGCCGGTTTTCATAAGAGCTTTTTCAACATTTCTTGTGAAAATGCTTCGCTTTTTCATGTAACATTGAATACAGGTATTCTTGATGAAAAAACTGCCGTAAATATACTTGAAACACTTACGGGTGTCATCGTTACTTCTGAAAAAGAACAGAGTGGAAGTAAGATAATAGACGGTATGCTTATTTGTCAAAATCTTGTAAATGAATTAATTTTCAAACACAATGTTTCTGTCAATTTTTTGCATGCTATTATGAGTGAAAATTGTATAGAATTGCATGGAGTTTCGGATTCTTCCGCTTCGGCAGAAAAAGCTGTCGTTATTGCTTCTTCGATATTGCCGAATTTTGAAATAAAATCCTGTATAACCGTAGTACAAGATTTCAAGGCTTATTCATAACAATGTATATTTTCAGAGTATGTGCTGCTGTTGTTGTGATATCTATGGGAGTTTCCCTTTTTTGTTTGCTAGCTTTTTTTATCAAGTCTAGGCATAAAAAGTCCCGCTTTAATTTTTTTATAATTTTTTTAACGTGTGCAATAGTTTCGTTTTCTGTAATCTTAATTTTTACAGATTTTCCTACCTGTTTTTCTTCCATGAATTATCGCGATTTACTTTATTACGGAATAATTTTTTTTGTTTCGATAGGGGTAAGCTTTTCCCCTAAAATACTTTTACCGATTATGCTTTTTATTGTAGGGCTTTATCAATTTTCAATATATTTCACAATCAATAAATTTTGTCTTTCTTATACGGAACCTGCATTAATTACTGTTTCTGAAGAATTTATTGAAGTGAATCATCCTTTTGCAAAATTTTCGTTGGAAGCCTTGCCTTCAAATAATTATGAAACCGAACAAAATATTGAAATTTTTTTAGAAAAAGTTTCAATAGACCCTCACAGATTTATTTTTACTCATCCATATTTTTATTCCATTACAGGAATTTCTATAGGGGATTTTAAATCTCTTTCTTATGATTACGGACTTACAAAATTTGATTTATTTTTATTGGGCATTGTTGGGGAAGAATCAAAACCAAATGAAATGACTACCGATGTTACTGACCGTTATATGGTAGCTTCAATAAAAAAACAGTTTAAAAATTTCCAGTTTAATCTTTTTGTAAAATATAGTGAAAAATTTTCATTCACGATCGAAAATATTCTGTAAAAAATACTTGTAAAAACGCTCCATCCTCATTATATTTAAATCATGAAAGTGAGAACTGCCGATATTTTTACTTCGGTGCGAATTGCTGCCGCTCCGATTTTTATTTTTGTTTATTTTATGCCGCAATTATTCGGATTGGGGCAAGTAGGTAATTTGGTTTCTGTTTGTATATTAATTCCGTTAATTCTTTTTGCGGAATTTACAGATTTCTTGGACGGTTATTTTGCTAGAAAACAAAATTTGACCAGCGATTTTGGAAAAATTTTTGATCCTTTTGCAGATGTGATTCTTCACCTTTCTGTTTTTTACTGCTATGTAAAATCCGGTTATATAGTTTCCTTTATATTGCTTCTTTTTGCTTATCGTGAATTCGGTATACTTTTTTTGCGTGTTATAGTTGCCAAAAACGGAATTGCTATAGGTGCTCGCAAGGGTGGAAAAATAAAAACAGTTTTATATATTGCAGCAGGATTTTTTTCCTTGTTTCTTGAGTGTTGTTTGCGTATTTCCGTGCCATTGCCTTTTGAAGTATTAAAACTTGTGGGTTACGCTTTATATGTTGCAGGTTTAATAGCATCATATGTGTCTTTTATAGATTATTTGATTCATTTTATACCTCTTGTAAATTCTCAAAAAAAATAAAAAAAAGCGTAGAATATATTGACAAAAGAGTTGTTGAAATGATA